>NZ_CABVPR010000026.1 GCF_902499135.1 Burkholderia dolosa | reverse complement strand
GGCGTCCCCTAGGGGATTCGAACCCCTGTACTCACCGTGAAAGGGTGATGTCCTAGGCCTCTAGACGAAGGGGACAAAATCTTTTCAGATTTGTCTGACTTTCGCTATTCACTTCTCGTCAACAGCGAAGGCCGGAATTCTAACTGCTTTGAATCGCACTGTGAAGCATTTATTACTACGCTGCTTCGCATTCAATTCAACTCGTTCTGATGGTGGAGGTAAGCGGGATCGAACCGCTGACCTCTTGCATGCCATGCAAGCGCTCTCCCAGCTGAGCTATACCCCCTTGCAGAACAGAAATGAGATTATATGGACCTACTTTAAACTTGTAAATACCCTTTTTGCGCTTCGAGCGAAATTTTTGCGAAGCCGCGTCGATGGCGTGCATCGCGCAGCTTCATCGCCCACGAATTCAGTTCAGCGCAGCCTCAAGACGCGACACGACCACGTCGCGGCCGAACAGCGCGAGCACTGCGTCGATCGACGGCGTGTGCGTCGTGCCCGCCACGAGCAGCCGCACCGGCATCGCGAGCTGCGGCATCTTCAGCTTGTGCGCGCCGAGCGTCGTCTTCAGCGCCGCCGAAATCGCCTCCTTCGTCCAGTCGGCCGCCTTCAGCGCGGCAACCAGATCGGCGAGCGCGGGCCGCACCGCATCGGTCACATGCTGCGCGAGCGCATCGGCGTCCGGCGCCGGCACGCGGTAGAACATCGCGGTGCCTTCGGCGAGCTCCTTGACCGTCGTCGCGCGGTCCTTCATCAGCGCAATCACCGCCTCGAGCGCCGGCCCGGCCGCGACTGCCGCGTCGTCGATCGCCAGCGCCGCGAGGAACGGCTTCGCGAGTTCGGCGAGGCGCGCGTTGTCGGCCTCCTTGATGTAATGGGCGTTCAGCCAGCTCAGCTTGTTGTGGTCGTACTGCGCGGGCGACTTGCCGAGATGCTCGAGATCGAACCACTCGACGAACTGTTCGCGCGAGAAGATCTCCGCATCGCCGTGCGACCAGCCGAGACGCGCGAGATAGTTGACGACCGCCTCGGGCAGGAAGCCCGCGTCGCGATACGCCATCACGCTCATCGCGCCATGCCGCTTGCTCATCTTCTCGCCCTGCTCGTTCAGCACGGTCGGCAGGTGCGCATAGACGGGCGGCTCGCCGCCGAGCGCGCGCAGGATGTTGATCTGGCGCGGCGTGTTGTTCACGTGGTCGTCGCCGCGGATCACGTGCGTAATGCCCATGTCCATGTCGTCCACCACCACGCAGAAGTTGTAGATCGGCGTGCCGTCCGGACGCGCGATCACGAGGTCGTCGAGTTCCTCGTTCGAGATCTCGACGCGCCCCTTCACCGCGTCGTCCCACGCGACCGTGCCGGTCAGCGGATTGCGAAAACGCAGCACGGGCTTCACGCCCGGCGGCGGCTCGGGCAGCACCTTGCCGGGCTCCGGACGCCACGTGCCGTCGTAGCGCGGCTTCAGGCCGGCCGCGCGCTGGCGTTCGCGCAGCGCGTCGAGTTCCTCGGCCGACATGTAGCACGGATACGCGAGCCCCTTCTCCAGCATCTGCGCGAGCACTTCGCGATAGCGGTCCATCCGCTGCATCTGGTAGATCGGGCCTTCGTCGAAGTCGAGTCCGAGCCATTGCATGCCCTCGAGGATCGCATCGACGGCTTCCTTCGACGAGCGCTCGACGTCGGTGTCCTCGATACGCAGCACGAACGTGCCTTTCATCTTGCGCGCGAACGCCCATGGATAGAGCGCGGAGCGGATGTTGCCGAGATGGATGAAGCCGGTGGGACTCGGCGCGAAGCGGGTACGGACAGGACGGGTCATAAACGGTAACTCGAACGCCTGGGGCGCGTGAATGATTCGACGCGGGATCGACGGCGGCAACCCGACGACAGCGGGGCCGGCGACGCCCGGAACGGGAAAGAAGCCGGAATTATACTCGCGCCCGCCATCGCGCCAAGCGCGCCGCTTGCTTTATGATGTGCGCGCCGCGGCTGCCAGCCGGCGCCGCGGCGGCCGTCCGGAACCGTCCGCGCGGCCGCTCGGAATCGATCGCAGCGGCGAGCCATGCGGCCCGCCGCGAAGCCGCCGGAGAACCACTCGATGTCGTCCCCTCGCCTGTCGCGCCGCCAGTTCACGATCGCGTGCGCGTCCGCCAGTCTCGCCGCCTGCACGTCGTTCGGCGGCAAATCGCGTCCCGACAATGCGTCGAACGCAATCCCGCCGCACGAAAAACCGGTCAGGATCGGCATCGCGCTCGGCGGCGGCGCGGCCCGCGGCTTTTCGCACATCGGCGTGCTGAAGGCGCTCGACGCGCGCGGCATTCCGGTCGACCTCGTCGCGGGCACGAGCGCGGGCTCGGTCGTCGGCGCGCTCTACGCGTCCGGGATGAACGGGCTGCAGATCAACAAGATCGCGCTCGACATGGATCAGGCATCGATCAGCGACTGGGCGCTGCCGTTTCGCTCGCGCGGGCTGCTGCAGGGCGTCGCGCTGCAGAACTTCTTGAACAAGGCGCTCAACAACCGGCCGATCGAGAAGATGGCGAAGCCGCTCGGCATCGTCGCGACGGATCTGCAGAGCGGCCAGCCGATCCTGTTCCAGCAGGGCAATACGGGGCTCGCGGTGCGCGCGTCGTGCAGCGTGCCGTCGGTGTTCGAACCGGTGAAGATCGGCAACCGCGAATACGTGGACGGCGGCCTCGTCAGCCCGGTGCCGGCATCGTTCGCGCGCAGGATGGGCGCGACCTTCGTGATCGCGGTCGACATCTCCGCGCGACCGGACGGCGCGGCGACCAACAACCCGATCGAGATGCTGCTGCAGACCTTCACGATCATGGGCCAGACGATCAAGACGTACGAGCTCGACAAGTACGCGGACGTCGTGATCCGCCCGAACCTCGCGGCGATGGGCGGCAGCGACTTCAATCAACGCA
Source organism: Burkholderia dolosa (assembly GCF_902499135.1). Taxonomy (GTDB): domain Bacteria; phylum Pseudomonadota; class Gammaproteobacteria; order Burkholderiales; family Burkholderiaceae; genus Burkholderia; species Burkholderia dolosa. The sequence continues at coordinate 78,639 of NZ_CABVPR010000026.1, read as the reverse complement.
ACGCGGCGATCCTCGCAGGCGAGGAAGCCGTCGCGCGAATCATGCCGGAACTGCAGCGCAAGCTCGCCGCAGCCCGCGGCGTCGCGGCTGCGTGAGCCTGCCTATCGCGCCGCGCGCCGGAACGACTGTCGCAACCCCCCGTTTCCGGCGACCGAAAACAAAAAACCCTGTCGCCCGACGGTGACAGGGTTTTTCGTTCCAACCGTTCCGGCCGATGCCGGCTAGCGTCAGTTGCTGCCGTTCGCCGAATCGTCGCCGATCGTCGCGCGCACGCGCTGGCGCAGATCGTCGGCCTTCATCGGAAACTGCGATTCGATCCGGCGCGCACCGGTGAAACGCTTCTCCCAGTACGTGCTGTCGAGATCGTCGACGCGCACGGTGCTGCCGGTGGACGGCGAATGCACGAACTTGTTGTCGCCGATGTAAATGCCGACGTGCGAGAACGTGCGGCGCATCGTGTTGAAGAACACCAGATCGCCTGGCTTCAGTTCGCTCATCCGCACCTTCTCGCCGACGCGGCTCATTTCTTCGGCGCGGCGCGGCAGCGACATGCCGAGCGTGTCCTGGAACACGTAGCGGACGAAGCCGCTGCAGTCGAGGCCCGAATCCGGCGAATTGCCGCCCCAGCGATAGCGCACGCCGATCATGTTGAGCGCACTGACGACGACGTCGCCTGCCTTGCCCGCCATGCCGGACAGGAACGACTTCGCGCCGCTGCTCGTCGACTGGGTGGAAGTTTGCTGGAGGGAGGAAGCCGACCCGTTCTGATTCGAACTGGCGACATTCTGATTGAAACTGCTGACTTCGTCGGCGAACGCGGCGGGAGCTGCCGCGATCAGGACGCCGATGAACATCCCGGCGACGGCGCGCGTGCAAGCCTGGGTCAGGGATCGATGCTGCATTGGTCGGTGGATTTTGCTTAAAAATCAGCTGATTGGCGGAAAATTTCGGTCGATACTAGCCAGCGCGTAATCGTTTGTCAAAACAAATTAAAAAATACAATCGAGATGATCAGACCATTGGAGCGCTATCACGCTTTCCAGACCGCTTTCAACAGTTTTTGTGTGTAAGGATGTGACGGCTTTTCGAAGATGTCGGCGACGTCGCCCGACTCGACGATCGCACCGCCCTGCATCACCGCGACGCGGTGCGCCATCGCGCCGATCACTTCCAGATCGTGGCTGATGAACACGTAGCCGAGGTTGTATTTCTGTTGCAAATTCGCGAGCAGCTTCAGCACCTGCTGCTGGATCGACACGTCGAGCGCGGACGTCGGCTCGTCGAGAATCAGGATGCGCGGCTCCAGCACCAGCGCGCGCGCAATCGCGATCCGCTGACGCTGGCCGCCCGAGAACTCGTGCGGATAACGATGCAGCACCGTACGGTCGAGACCGACTTCGCGCAGCACCGCGAGCGACTTCGCGCGACGCGCGTCGGCCGTCAGGTCCGGGCGATGCAGCTCGAGCCCCTCGCCGACGATCCGCTCGATCGTGTGACGCGGCGACAGCGAACTGAATGGATCCTGAAAGACGACCTGCATGTTCGAGCGCAGCGTCGTCTGCTCGCGGCCGCGATAGCTCGACAGCGGACGCCCCTGGAATTCGATGTCGCCGCGCGTCGTCTTCTGCAGCCCGAGCAGCGCCATCGCGAGCGTCGATTTGCCGGAACCCGATTCGCCGACGATGCCGAGCGTCTCGCCCTGCCGCACCGACACCGACACGTCGGCGACCGCCGTCACCGGCACCGAGCCGAACCAGCCGGCGATGCCCGGGCGCTTGCGCGCGAACTGCACGCTGACGCCGCGTGCGTCGAGCACGACCGGCGCGATCGGCAGTACCGGCGCGACCGCGCGCTGCGGCCGGCTGTTCAGCAGCCGCTGCGTATACGGATGCTCGGGCCGCGCGAAGATCGTCTCGACGGGGCCGCTTTCGACGAGCCGGCCGCGCTCCATCACCGCGACGCGCTCGGCGAAGTGCCGCACGAGATTCAGGTCGTGCGTGATCAGCAGCACCGCCATTCCGCGCTTTTCCGCTTCCTCGCGCTGCAGCTCCAGCAGCAGATCGACGATCTGCGCGCGGATCGTCACGTCGAGCGCGGTGGTCGGCTCGTCGGCGAGCAGCAGCCGCGGCCGGCACGCGAGCGCCATCGCGATCATCGCGCGCTGGCGCTGACCGCCCGACAGCTGATGCGGATAGCTGTCGACGCGCCGCTCCGGCTCCGCGATGCCGGTACGCGCGAGCAGCGCGATCGCGCGCTTCTTCGCTTCGGCGGCCGTCACGCCGTCGTGCAGCATGATCGTCTCGCCGATCTGCGCGCCGATCGTATACAGCGGGTTCAGCGCCGTCATCGGCTCCTGGAAGATCATCGCGATGTCGGAGCCGCGCAGCCCGCGCATCTCGCGCTCGCTCCTGGCGGCCAGGTCCTGCCCCGCGAAGCGGATCGTGCCGCTCACTTCGGCATCGCGCAGCAGGCGCAGGATCGCGAGCGCCGTCACGCTCTTGCCCGAGCCGGACTCGCCGACGAGCGCGACGCGCTCGCCGCGGCCGATCGCGAGCGTCACGTCTTCGACGGCCACCGTATCGCCGAAGCGCACGTGCAGCCGCTCGATCGACAGCAGCGGATCGGCGGACATCGATACGATCGCGTCGCTCATCGCTGACCTCCTGCCGCGCGCACCGAATCGGCGATCCGCGTGTCGAGCGCGTTGCGCAGCGCGTCGCCCATGAACGTCAGCAGCAGCAGCGTCGCGACCAGCACGCCGAACGTCGACAGCGAGATCCACCACGCGTCGAGATTGCCCTTGCCCTGCGCGAGCAGCTCGCCGAGGCTCGGCGTCGGCGGCGGCACGCCGAGCCCGAGAAAGTCGAGGCTCGTCAGCGCGAGGATCGCGCCGCTCATCCGGAACGGCAGGAACGTGATGACCGGCGTCAGGCTGTTCGGCAGCACGTGGCGCCAGATGATCTGCCAGTTCGTGAGCCCCATCGCGCGCGCCGCGCGCACGTAGTCCTGCGTGCGGTTGCGCAGGAACTCGGCGCGCACGTAGTCGGCGAGACCGATCCAGCCGAACAGCGACAGCAGCACGATCAGCAGCAGAAAGCTCGGCTCGAAGATCGACGCGAAGATGATCAGCAGGTACAGCTCGGGCAGCGAGCTCCAGATCTCGATCAGCCGCTGCCCGACGATGTCGATGCGTCCGCCGAAGAAGCCCTGCACGGCGCCGGCGGCGATGCCGAGCAGCGTGCCGATCGCGGTCAGGATCAGCCCGAACACGACCGACACGCGAAACCCGTACACGAGCCGCGCGAGCAGATCGCGCCCTTGCGCGTCGGTGCCGAGCCAGTTCTCGCGCGACGGCGGCGCGGGGTTCGGCACGTTCGAGAAGTAGTTCAGCGTGTCGTAGTAATAGCGGTTCGGCGGATAGACGACGAAGTTGCCGGGCGCCTCGAGCCGCTTGCGGATGTACGGATCGAGGTAGTCGGCCTGCGTCGGGAAATCGCCGCCGAAGGTCGTCTCCGGATACGAGCGGAACAGCGGGAAATAGTAGTGGCCGTCGTAGCGCACGACGAGCGGCTTGTCGTTCGACCACAGCGGCGCGGCAACGCTCGCCGCGAACGCGACGACGAAGATCACAAAGCTCCAGTAACCGACGCGCTGCTGTCGAAAGCGCTGCCATACGCGACGCGCGGGCGACGGCGACACGCGTGCGCGCGCCGCGTCGATACGGGACGAAACGGCGGCCCGGCTCATCGCGCACCTCGCCCGGCGACGCCGGGCATGCGGACGGACGCGCCGGACGGCGGCGTGCGGACGAACGGTTTCATGTCAGCGCTCCAGGTTGTCGAATTGAATGCGGGGGTCGACCCACACGTAGCAGAGGTCGGAGATCAGCTTGGTCGCGAGCCCGATCAGCGTGAACAGATACAGCGTGCCGAGCACGACCGGATAGTCGCGGCGCACGACCGACTCGTACGACAGCAGCCCGAGGCCGTCGAGCGAGAACAGCGTCTCGATCAGCAGGCTGCCGGTGAAGAACGCGCCGATGAACGCGGCCGGAAAGCCGACGATCAGCGGCAGCATCGCGTTGCGGAACACGTGCTTCCACAGCACGGTGCGCTCGGACAGCCCTTTCGCGCGCGCGGTCAGCACGTACTGGCGGCGGATCTCGTCGAGGAACGCGTTTTTCGTCAGCATCGTGACGACCGCGAAGCTGCCGACGACCGACGCGGTGATCGGCAGCGCGATGTGCCACAGATAATCGAGCACCTTGCCGACGAGCGACAGCTCGGCGAAGTTGTCCGACGTGAGCCCGCGCAGCGGAAAGAGCTGCCAGAACGAGCCGCCGCCGAACAGCACGAGCAGCAGCACGCCGAGCACGAAGCCCGGAATCGCATAGCCGACCAGCACGACGAGGCTCGTCGCGACGTCGAACGGCGAGCCGTTGCGCACGGCCTTCGCGATGCCGAGCGGCACGGAGACCAGATAGGTCAGGAAGAACGTCCAGAGCCCGATGCTGATCGACACCGGGAGCTTCTGCACGATCAGCGACCACACGCTCTGATGACGAAAGTAGCTGTCGCCGAGGTCGAAGCGCGCAAAGCGCTCGAGCATCAGCCAGTAGCGCTCGAGCGGCGGCTTGTCGAAGCCGTACAGCGCTTTCAGCTGCGCGAGCTGCTGCGGATCGACGCCCGTATGCGCGCGCATCCCGAACGGCACCGCGCCCTGCTCCGTCGCGCCCTTGCGCAGCTCCTGCACGGCCTGCTCGACCGGGCCGCCGGGTACGAACTGGATCACCGCGAACGTCAGGGTCAGCACGCCGACGAGCGTCGGAATCATCAGCAGCACGCGTTTGAGGATATAGCTCCACATAGGGTGTCGACTCGCGATCGGTAGGCGGGATTGAACGAACGGACGGCGGACATCAGTGATCGGGCTTCGCCCACCAGGTCGACACGACCCAGCCCTCGGCCGAATAGTACAGCGGCAGCGTCTGCGGATAGGCGAGCGTGCGCTTGTATGCGATCCGGTGCGTCGTGCTGTACCACTGCGGGATCGCGTAATAGCCGTGCATCAGCACGCGGTCGAGCGCGTGCGTCGCGTCGAGCAGCTCGTCGCGCGTCTGCGCGGCGGCGAGCGCCTTCAGCAACGCATCGACGGCCGGCGACTTCAGGCCGATGATGTTGTCCGAGCCCTGCTCGTCCGCGAAGCGGCTGCCGAAACGCGCGAGCTGCTCGGAGCCAGGCACCTGCACGCCCGGATAGCGGACCGTCGTCATGTCGTAGTCGAACGCGTCGAGGCGCTTTTGCAGCAGCGCGAAATCCGCGGTACGAAAGCGCGCGTCGATGCCGAGCTTCGCGAGATTGCGCTGGTACGCGGTCACGACCGGCTGCATCGCCGATCCGGAGTCGTCGAGGATCTCGAACGTGAACGGCTCGCCGTTCGCATTGCGCAGCGCGCCGTCGCGGTAAGTCCAGCCCGCCTGCGCGAGCAGCGCGCGCGCCTTCAGCAGATTCGCGCGCAGCGAGCCCGGCGGATTCGTGTCCGGCTGCGCGACCATCGGGCCGAACACGGCCGGGTCGAGCTGCGCGCGCAGCGGCTCGAGCAGCTTCAGCTCGCCTGCGCTCGGCGTGCCGCGTGCCTGCAGATCGGTGTCGGCGAAATAGCTGTCGAGGCGCGTATACGCGCCATAGAACAGCTGACGGTTCAGCCATTCGAAGTCGAACGCGAGATCGAGCGCCTCGCGCACGCGCACGTCGCGAAACAGCGGCCGGCGCAGGTTCATGAAGAAGCCCTGCATGCCGGCGCCGTTGTGCTGGCGGAATTCGCGCTTGACGAGCTCGCCGCTGTCGAAGCGCTTGCCGACGTCGCGCCGCGCCCAGTTGCGCGCGATGTACTCGACCAGCACATCGTATTCGCCGGCCTTGAACGCCTCGAGCCTTGCGACGCCGTCGCCGTACAGCTTGTAGACGATCCGCTCGAAGTTGTTGGTGCCGACCCGCACCGGCAGATCCGCGCCCCAGTACGCGGGGTTGCGCCGGTACGTGATCGTGCGGCCGTTGTCGTAATGCTCGATCAGGTACGGGCCGCTGCCGATCGGCTGCTCGAACGCGAGCTGGTCGAACGGGATGCGCGAGCCGTCCGCGCGCAGTCCCCACTTGCGGGAAAACACCGGCACGCCGCCCGCGATCAGCGGCAGCTCGCGATTCGCGCTGCGGAATTCGAAGCGGACCGTCGAGCGGTCGACGACGACGGCCTTCGCGATCTCCGCGAAATACGCGCCGAACTGCGGCGCGGCGAGCTTGCTCTTCAGCGTGTCGAACGAGTACTTGACGTCGTCGGCCGTGACCGGGTCGCCGTTCGAGAAGCGTGCGCGCGGGTTCAGATGGAACGTGACCGAGCGGCGGTCGGGCGCGACGTCGATGTCGTCGGCGAGCAGCCCGTATGCGGAAGCCGGTTCGTCGGAGCTGCCGGTCGTCAGGCTCTCGAACAGCATGTCGATGCCGGGCGCCGGATTGCCGCGCATCGTGTACGGATTGAACTTGTCGAACGACGTGAGCCGGTTCGGGTTCGCGAGCACGAGCGTGCCGCCCTTCGGCGCGTCGGGGTTCACGTAGTCGAAATGCTTGAAGCCCGGCGGATATTTCGGCTCGCCGTACTGCGCGATCGCATACGCCGCATGTGCGGCCGTCGCGGCCAACGCGGCGTGCATCGCAAACACGGCGGTCGCGCGCACGGCGCTGCGAATCATGCACGCCGCGCTGAAGCGGATCCGCGCGGCGGCGACACGGGGCGAACCCTTCGTCATAGAGGCTGGTCGGTCGATTGAGGGAAGTCACGCGGGAACGATTCTACCCATTCAATTCGACTTCGAGCCAGCGATGCGGTTTTCGCGCGCGACGCGGCTGCAGGATGCCGCATTCGCGCGCAGGCGCGCCCGGCAAACGCCCGGCAAAAAGAAACCGCCCCGCGGGCGGTTTTCGGCTCGCACGCACGCGTCGCGCGTGCGTCGCGGAACATCAGCGCCAGCCGTTGTGACGGCCGTGATCCCAGTGGCCGCGGTCGCCCCAGCCGCGACCGTGATGGCGATACCACTCTTCGCGCGCCCAGTAGCGGTGGCCGTCCCAGTAGCGGTCGCCATGCCAGCCGATCACGATCGCCGGCGCGGGCCCGTAAACCGGCGCCGGCGCATAGACCGGCGCGGGCTGATACACGACCGGCGGTGGCGGCGGCGCATAGACGGGCGCGGGCGCGACGTAGACCGGCGCCGGCACGCCGACGTTGATCCCGACATTGACTCCCGCCATTGCTGCGCCCGACACGAGCAAGGCCGCCGTCCCGGTCGACAGCGCGGTCAAGAGCGACGCAACACGCAAGGTCTTCATGGATTCCTCTTCGAGTTGTTTCATGTGTGATTCGACTATAGCGACAAGCGCCGCCGCTGCATATTTCACGTTTGTAAGAACTGATGCACGGCATCGCAACCGGAACCGGGCGCTAACGTCTTGTAACAATCGGCGGCGCGATCCCGCGGGCCGGACGCCGGGCCGCCCGAATCATACTGCGTTCCGGCGACTTCGCGCCGGCCCGCCGCCCGCCCCGGGACGATGCGGGCGCAACGTCCGCGACGCGCGCCGCGGGCAAAAAAAAGCGGCACACGCGTGCCGCTTCTTCATGGCCGGCGCGATGCACCGCGACGCCGCTCAGCGCGACATCATGTTCATGCTCACGTTGTGCATCACCCACAGCGTGCCGACGATCAGAATCGCGGCGGTCAGCACCGTGTAGCTGAACGCCATCACGTTCCAGCGCTGGCCCGACGAGCCGTTCATGTGCAGGAAGTACACGAGGTGCACGACGATCTGCACGAACGCGAGCGCCGCGAGCGCGATCAGCGACGCGTGCGGCGACAGCACGCCGCCCATCACGAGACCGAACGACGCGGCCGTCAGCAGCACCGACAGGATGAAACCGGCGACGTAGCCGCCGACGCTGCCGTGCCCTTCTTCGAGTTGAGACGAATGCGAATGGGCCATTTAGATCACGCTCGCAAGATAGACAAAGGAAAACACGCAGATCCACACGATGTCGAGGAAGTGCCAGAAAAGGCTCAGGCATGTCAGGCGGCGCAGGTCGCGATCGGTCAGATCGCCGCTGCGCAGCACGATCTGCGCGGCCAGCACGATCATCCACAGCAGGCCGACCGTCACGTGCAGCCCGTGCGTGCCGACCAGCGTGAAGAACGCCGACAGGAACGCGCTGCGCTGCGGGCCGGCGCCTTCCGCGATCAGATGCGCGAACTCGCGCAACTCCATCGCGAGAAACGCCGCGCCGAGCACGAACGTGACCGCGAGCCACGCGAGCAGCGCGCCGCGCCGTTGCCTGTACGCGGCCAGCATCGCGAATCCGTACGTGATGCTCGACAGCAGCAGCGCGGCGGTTTCGACCGCGACGCCCGGGATGTCGAACAGGTCCTTCGCGGTCGGACCGCCTGCGTACTGGTTGCCGAGCACCGCGAACGTCGCGAACAGCGCGGCGAAGATCACGCAGTCGGTCATCAGGTACAGCCAGAAACCGAACACCGAATGCGACGGCGGATGGTCGTCGTGCTCGAGCAGGGTTGCGCTCAAGGTTTTCTGCAACATCAGTTGGCCTCCAGTTCCACGTCGTCGACACGCGCGGTCACGCGCTTCGTCGACTGCTTCTCTTCGATCTTGCGCACCGTCGACGCCGGAATGTAATAGCCGTCGTTATCGCGCGAGCTGTAGATCACGAGCGTCGCGACGATGCCGACGAGCCCCGCGATCGCGAGCCACCAGATGTGCCACACCAGCGCGAAACCGAGCACGAGGCTGAAGATGCCGATCACGAGACCCGCGCACGTATTCGACGGCATGTGTATGTCGCGGATCGCCGCCGGATCGGGCCGGCCGTCGCCGCGCGCCTTCATGTCCGCGTACGCGTCGAGCGTGCGCACCTGCGGGATCACCGCGAAGTTGTACGCGGCCGGCGGCGACGTGGTCGCCCACTCGAGCGTGCGGCCGCCCCACGGATCGCCGGACGTGTCGCGATACGCGGGCAGGTTGCGGTTGCGGATGCTGACGACGAGCTGCAGCAGCTGGCACGCGATGCCGATCGCGATCAGCACGGCGCCGAACGCGGCGACGAGCAGCCACGGATGCCAGGCCGGATTGTCGTAGTGGTTCAGGCGGCGCGTCATGCCCATGAAGCCCAGTACGTACAGCGGCACGAACGCGACGTAGAAGCCCACCTGCCAGAACCAGAACGCGGCCTTGCCGAGCTTCTCGTTCAGCTTGAAGCCGAACGCTTTCGGGAACCAGTAGTTGAAGCCCGCGAGATAGCCGAACAGCACGCCGCCGATGATCACGTTATGGAAATGCGCGATCAGGAACAGGCTGTTGTGCAGCACGAAATCCGCGCCGGGGATCGCCATCATCACGCCGGTCATCCCGCCGAGCGTGAACGTGACCATGAAACCGATCGTCCACAGCACGGGCGTCGTGAACCGGATCCGGCCGCGATACATCGTAAACAGCCAGTTGAACACCTTCACGCCGGTCGGAATCGCGATGATCATCGTCATGATCCCGAAGAACGCGTTCACGTTCGCACCGGAGCCCATCGTGAAGAAGTGATGCAGCCACACGAGGAACGACAGCACCATGATCGCGCACGTCGCGTACACCATCGTCTTATAGCCGAACAGCGGCTTCTTCGCGAACGTCGCGATGACTTCCGAGAAGATCCCGAACGCGGGCAGGATCAGGATGTACACCTCCGGATGGCCCCACGCCCAGATCAGGTTCAGGTACAGCATCGCGTTGCCGCCGGCTTCGTTCGTGAAGAAGTGCATGCCGAGGTAACGATCGAGGCCGAGCAGCGCGAGCGTCGCGGTCAGGATCGGAAACGACGCCATGATCAGCACGTTCGTGCAGAGCGCCGTCCACGTAAACACCGGCATCTTCATCAGCGTCATGCCGGGCGCGCGCATCTTGATGATCGTCACGAAGAAGTTCACGCCCGTCAGCAGCGTGCCGACGCCCGATATCTGCAATGCCCACAGGTAGTAGTCGACGCCGACTCCCGGGCTGAACTGCAGCTCCGACAACGGCGGATAGGCGAGCCAGCCCGTCTGCGCGAACTCGCCGATCACGAGCGAGATGTTGATCAGGATCGCGCTGACCGCCGTCATCCAGAACGACAGCGAGTTGATGAACGGAAACGCGACGTCGCGCGCGCCGATTTGCAGCGGCACGATCAGGTTCATCAGGCCGACCATGAACACCATCGCCATGAAGAAGATCATGATCACGCCGTGCGCGGTGAAGATCTGGTCATAGTGATGCGGCGGCAGATAGCCGGGCGCGTTGTACGCGAGCGCGAGCTGCATGCGCATCATGATCGCGTCCGCGAAGCCGCGCAGCAGCATGATCAGCGCGACGATGATGTACATCACGCCGAGCTTCTTGTGATCGACCGTCGTCAGCCATTCCGTCCACAGCCACTTCCAGCGGCCGGTGATCGTCAGCGCGGCGAGGATGCCCACGACGACCAGCGCCATGAACGCGCCGGCCCCCATGATGATCGGCTGATCGAACGGAATCGCCGAGAGTGTGAGTTTGCCGAACATGCGTTACCCCTTCGTGCCGCAGGCGGCGTCCTTCAGATCGAGGACGTGGCCGTCGTTGTATTTCGCGATGATGTTGTGGAAGAGCCGCGGATCGACCGACGAGAAGTAGCGCACCGGCGCCTTCTCGCTCGGCTGCGCGACCGTGCCGTACATCGTCGCGTCGAGCCGGTCCGGAGACGCCTTCACCTTCCGCACCCATGCGTCGAACTGTTCGCGCGGCTCGGCAAGCGTGCGGAACTTCATGTCCGAGAAGCCGCGGCCGCTGAAGTTCGCGGACGTGCCCGCGTAGTTGCCCGGTTCGTCGGCGATCAGATGCAGACGCGTCTGCATGCCGGCCATCGCATAGACCTGGCCGCCGAGCTGCGGAATGAAGAACGAGTTCATCACCGAATCGGACGTGATGCGGAAATTCACCGGCGTGCCGACCGGAATCGCGAGCTGGTTGACCGACGCGATCCCGAGCTCCGGATAGATGAACAGCCACTTCCAGTCGAGCGCGACGACCTCGACGTCGATCGGCTTCACCGACGATTCGAGCGGCTTGTACGGATCGAGCTCGTGCGTGGTCTTCCACGTGAGCACGCCGAGGAACAGGATGATCAGCGTCGGCACCGTCCAGATCACGACCTCGATCGCGGTCGAGTGCGACCAGTTCGGCGCGTACGCCGCGTTGCGGTTCGACGCGCGATAGCGCCATGCGAACCACAGCGTGAGTACGATCACGGGCACGACGACGATCAGCATCGCCCACGTCGACGTCGCGATCAGCGCCTTTTCCGCGGCGCCCACGCTTCCTTTCGGATTTAGAACGTCTAAATTACAGCCTGACAGGGTCAGCGCCGCGCCGATCGACATCAGCGCCGCCCCGCCTCTTGAAGCTCTTCTATTCATTACACAGCCCGAGGGTCATTGAATCCGTTGCGTATCCCGATGCGCATCCGATTCACGAAAGTGGCCGCATCATACGTCGCGCGACTGCGATGAAAAACCGGCGGGCACGGCAAATCATCATTGCAAAATCCGCCGTGAGACAGATTGTCGCGGGGCGATTTCGCGCGGCCGCGCGCGTGGGCCGCATTGCGCGGCGGACCACGATCGATGCGTGCGCAACGGCCGCATCGCAGCGCGATGCGAGCCGGATGCATGCTGCGGCGGCGATCAGCCGTGCGCGGACGCGACCTGCGTCGGCGAGACGGAATCGGCTGGCGGCAGCTTCGAATGACTCGCGTCGTCGATCAGCCGGCCGACGGTCGGATCGATCGCGTCGGTAAACGGCTTCGGATCGATGCCGACCGCCAGCACGATCAGCGCAAGCGACGCGAACATCGCGATCTCGCGGCGATTCAGGTCGACGAGCTTCGCGATGCGCGCGTTCGCGACCTTGCCGAACACGACGCGCTTGAGCATCCACAACGTGTACGCCGCGCTGAGGATCAGCGTCAGCGCGGCGATCGCGCCGATCCAGAAATTGAAGCGAATCGCGCCCATGATCACCATGAACTCGCCGACGAAGCCCGACGTGCCCGGCAAGCCGACGTTCGCCATCGCGAACAGCAGCGCGAACGTCGCGAAACGCGGCATCACGCCGGCCACGCCGCCGTACGCGGCGATTTCGCGCTCCTTCGTGCGCTCGACGAGCACGCTCACGCACAACAGCATCGCGCCCGCGACGAATCCGTAAGACACCAGCTGAACGATCGCGCCTTCGACGCCGATCCGGTTGAACAGGAACAATCCGAGCGTGACGATCCCCATGTGCGCGACCGTCGAATACGCGAGCAGCTTGCCGAGGTCGGTTTGCGCGAGTGCGATCAGGCTCGCGTAGACGATCGCGAACAGCGACAGCGCGATGACAGCCGGTGCGAAGAAATGGCTGGCGTCGGGCGTGATCGGCAACGCGAAGCGCAGGAAACCGTAGCCGCCGAGCTTCAGCATCGCGAGCATCAGCGCGGCGCCGGTCGGGCCGTCGGTATAGACGTCGCGCAGCCACGTATGCACCGGCCACATCGGCACCTTGACCGCGAACGCGGCGAAGAAGCCGACGAACACCAGCAGCTGCGGCGCGAAGCCGAACTGCAGCGTGCGCCACGCGCTCATGTCGAACGTATGCGACTTCGCGTACAGGTACAGCATCGCCGCGAGCAGCAGCAGCGATCCGGCGAACGAGACGAAGAAGAACTTCACGGCCGCGTGCACGCGATGCTCGCGCCCCCACGTGCCGATCAGCAGGTACAGCGGAATCAGCGTCGCTTCGAAGAAGACGAAGAACAGCAGCCCGTCCTGCGCGACGAACACGCCGACCATCAGGCCGGACAGGATCAGGAACGACGCGTAGTACTGCGCGACGCGCACCGTGATCGACGTCCACGACGCAAGCACGACCACGACCGTCGTGAACGCGGTGAGCGCGACGAGCCAAATCGAAGCGCCGTCGATGCCGACGCGCCATCCGGCGTCGAACGCCGCAAGCCAGTCGCGCCGTTCGACGAACTGCATTGCGGCCGAATGCGGATCGAAGCCGGCAACGAGCGGAACGACGGTCGCCAGGCCCACGAGCGCACCGACGAGCGCGACGACTCTCGTGCGACGCGCATGGCGGTCGGAACCAGCGCGCAACAGACACGTGCCGAACAGGATCGGAGCCCAGATTGCCAGGCTCAGCAAGGGAAAATCATGCATGTCAACAGGCCTTCAGAGGGTCGTGCACTGCCACGGGGACAGGCGCGACGAAAGAAACGAAATCGAATCGACAGGTAGATTTCGTGAATCGCCAGTGTTGGGAAACTGTAAAGCGGTATCAGTGCGAAGCTTGACGCCGCTCAAGCGCAATCGGGTTAACCAGCATAAAGCGGTTGCTTAATTTTTGCATTGCAGCAGCGAGGCGTTTGGCTGCGCGGATATAGTTCGCTGATTTTTCTAGCTAATTTTTTTGCGAACCGGTGCAGTCGGATCATGTACATCGATGCGGCGCGGCATTTTTTTCAAACGCGGGATGTTGCGAAGATCAGCCACACGGCGATAGCTGGCGATCGAAGGCACGCGCGAATGCTTACAACTTTTCTTACGTTTTTATTTCTTTCGACGACAGCAAGTCCTTGGTCCGAGGCCTCTTATGCTGAGCGTCGCCACGAACGAACGTTGTGCGGCGAGTCGAAGCATGCGCATGTAAACGTACGTTGAGCGTCGTGCTGATACGGCGCACTCGGAGCGCGCATGCTGCGCTCACGCGAATCAACTGATCGTGCTACTGAAGGAATGGAAGGACCTACTTGTCGACATCGATTCTTTGATACCGATTCGATCGACCGTTAGCCGCGACTCTCGATCCAATCCTGCGCTGACCCAGCAGCTCACGACGTGCATTGAACGACAAACCGATGCCGGAAAAGAAAAGCCCCGCAAGTCCGAGAACTTGCGGGGCTTGTTCCGCCATTTCTGGCGGAGACGGAGGGATTCGAACCCTCGATCCAGGTTTTGGCCCAGATGCTCCCTTAGCAGGGGAGTGCCTTCGACCTCTCGGCCACGTCTCCCAAACCTTCGCTCGCACCAGGGAGGCAGTGCGACGAAACCAAGATCATATAGGGTTTGGAGCCGTTGGTCAATTTCTGCGATGCATTTTCTTCAATGCATCACCAAAAATTCACGCAGCCTGATCGAGTTCGAATGCCTTGTGCAGCGCGCGGACCGCCAACTCCATGTATTTCTCGTCGATCAGCACCGAAATCTTGATTTCGGACGTCGAGATCATCTGGATGTTGATGCCCTCTTCCGACAGCGTGCGGAACATCTTGCTCGCGACGCCCACGTGCGAACGCATGCCGACGCCGACGACCGACACCTTCGACACCTTCGGATCGCCCTGCACCTGCTCCGCGTTCACATGGCCCTTCACCTGATTGGTGAGGATGTCCATCGCCTTCTGGTAGTCGCCGCGGCCGACCGTGAACGTGAAGTCCGTCTTGCCCTCGACGCTCTGGTTCTGGATGATCATGTCGACGTCGACGTTCGCGTCGGCGACCGGGCCGAGGATCTGATACGCGATACCGGGCTTGTCGGGCACGCCCATCACAGCGATGCGTGCTTCGTCGCGCTGAAACGCGATGCCGGAAATGACTGCCTTTTCCATGGTCTCGTCTTCTTCAAAAGTAATCAGGGTGCCCGAGCGCATTTCTTCGTCGAGCGCAATCAGCGGATCGGTCAGGCTCGACAGCACACGCGTCTTCACCTGGTATTTGCCGGCGAATTCGACCGAGCGGATCTGCAGAACCTTCGAGCCGAGGCTCGCCATTTCCAGCATCTCCTCGAACGTCACGCGATCGAGGCGGCGCGCCTCTTCGACGACGCGCGGATCGGTCGTATAGACGCCGTCGACGTCCGTATAGATCAGGCACTCTTCGGCGCCCAGCGCGGCCGCGACCGCGACCGCCGACGTGTCGGAACCGCCGCGCCCCAGCGTCGTGATGTGGCCGTCAGGATCGACGCCCTGAAAGCCCGTAATGATCACGACCTTGCCTGCGTTCAGATCGGCTTTCACGCGTTCGTCGTCGATCGAGTGAATGCGCGCCTTCGTGAACGCGCTGTCCGTCTTGATCGGCACTTGCCAGCCCGCATAGCTGACGGCCTCGACGCCGATTTCCTGCAGCGCGATCGACAGCAGGCCGACGCTGACCTGCTCGCCGGTCGACGCGATCATGTCGAGCTCGCGCGGGCTCGGCTGGCTCGAAATCTCTTTCGCGAGACCGAGCAGACGGTTGGTTTCGCCGGACATCGCAGACGGCACGACCACCATCTGGTGCCCGGCCTGATGCCATTTTGCGACGCGTTTCGCGACGTTCTTGATGCGCTCGACCGAGCCCATCGAAGTGCCGCCGTATTTGTGTACGATGAGTGCCATTGTCGTTCTGAACTGAAGGAGAGACCGCACGGGCGCGCAGGGCAAGCCGCGTTGCCGTTCGGTCACGCGGCTTGTGGCTGTGGACGGACGACGGGGAAGACGGCTGGGACGCAACACGCGAGCGTGACGGATTTTGCCCGCAAGGCCGATCGGGCCGCGCAAACCGGGTACGTCACGCGGAAAACCTGCACAGATCGCTCGAAAATCGAGCCGAGCAAACGTCCGAGCGTACCCGATAGACGCACGCTTGACAAGCCGCCGCCCTTGCCGGCAGGTATTCCGGCGCCGTTTACCAGATGGTGAAAATCGCGCGCCGCCGCGCGTCCGGAACGCGGCGCCCGCGCTATGCGATCAGCACATCGGGACGCCAGTCGATCCGGCGCCACGGACGGTCGTCGGCCGGCTCGGCATCCCGATCGACGCCGAGCCGCGGCACGTAGATGAGCCGCTCGCCGACGAACAGCAGCGGCACGTCGCGCTGCCATGCCGGCACGCCGCGCTCCTGGAACAGGTTCTTCAGCGTGCGACGGGGGCCGCCCGGCGACGTGCGCATCCGCTCGCCGCCGGCACGGGCGCGCGCGACGAGTCTCGCACTGCGCAGCAGCGCTTCCGGCACCGCACCGTCGCTGCCGGCGTCCGCCGGTGCGAACACGAACGTGCCGCGCCATGCCGGCAGATGCCAGACCTGCTGGCCGTCCCATGCCAGCACGGCGTCGGGGCGCGCCATCCCGGTATCGTCATCCGCCGGCTCGGTACTGTCGCCGGCCTCCCAATAGATCGCGTCGCGATAGAGCCGCAGGCACTGTCCCGCATGATCGACACGCAGCGCGTGCGCATCGTGCGCGTCGCGCAGCTGCCGCATCATGTTCGCGAGCCGTGCGGCCGATGCACCCGGCAGGCCGAGCCGCCGCATCCAGAAGCGCAGCAGGTTCGCGCCGCGCACGTCGTCGAACGCGATCAGCGCATCGCGCGACAGTGCACGTCCATCGTCGCGCGCCGCGCCCGCGAAATCGAGTTCGGCCAGATCGTCGAGCAGCCGCTGCGCGGCAGCCGCATGCTGCGCGGCGCGACCGAGCGCATCGCGAAAACCGGGAAAGTGAACGGCGAGCGTCGGCAGCACGTCGATGCGCAGCGCATTGCGCGCGTAGCGCGTATCGCCGTTCGATTCGTCGTCGATCCATGCGAGATCGCGCTGCGCCGCATAGCGCTCCAGTTGCGCGCGCAACAGCCGCAGCAGCGGCCGTACGCGCTCGACGCTCGCGCCGCCGGGACGATAGCGCGGCGCCATCGCGGCCAGCCCTGCGATTCCGGCGCCGCGCAGCAACTGCAGCAGGACCGTCTCCGCCTGATCGTCCGCATGTTGCGCGATCCATAGCGCGGCCGCGCCGTGCGCCTCGCACATCGCGTCGAGCGCCGCGTAGCGGCTCTCCCGCGCGCTCGCCTCGATGCCGAGGCCGCTGTCGCGCGGCACGTCGACGCGCATCGATTCGAACGCGACGCCGAGCCGCGTCGCGGTGGCCTGCGCGTGCGCGGCCCACGCATTCGCATTCGCGCTCAGACCGTGATGCACGTGCAGCGCAATGCAGCGTGACGCGCCGGCGACACGCACGGCCGCATCGAGCAGCACCGTCGAATCGAGCCCGCCGCTGTACGCGATCGCGATGCGCGCATCGGACGGCATGTCCGCAAGCGCAACGCCGACCGCATCGAGTACGACGCGGTCGGCGGAGAATTCGGTCGGCGGGATCACGACGCAAGCGCGCGCCGGGCGGCGCGCATCATCGATACGCGGGTCATGCGCCCGGCGTGGTTTCCTTGAACTTGCCGTAGGCCATCAGG
Organism: Burkholderia dolosa; assembly: GCF_902499135.1. Taxonomy (GTDB): domain Bacteria; phylum Pseudomonadota; class Gammaproteobacteria; order Burkholderiales; family Burkholderiaceae; genus Burkholderia; species Burkholderia dolosa. The sequence goes on along the minus strand of NZ_CABVPR010000026.1, from coordinate 61,261 downwards.
CGCTCGAAGCGGCGCTCGCGCAGCGCATCGATGCTCATGCCCTGGAACTGGCGCAGCGAATCGGCAAGCGCGCGGCGCAGCAGCGCAGCCATGCCCTTCGGATCGCGGTGCGCGCCGCCGAGCGGCTCGTTGACGATCTTGTCGATCAGCCCCAGCGCCTTCAGTCGATGCGCGGTCAGGCCGAGCGCCTCCGCAGCTTCGGGCGCCTTCGCGGCGCTCTTCCACAGGATCGACGCGCAGCCTTCCGGCGAGATCACCGAGTAGGTCGAGAACTGCAGCATCATCACGGTATCGGCGACCGCGATCGCGAGCGCGCCGCCCGAGCCGCCCTCGCCGATCACGGTCGTGATGATCGGCGTCTTCAGCTCGGCCATCACGTACAGGTTGCGGCCGATCGCCTCCGACTGGCCGCGCTCTTCCGCGCCGATGCCCGGATACGCGCCCGGCGTGTCGACGAACGTGAAGATCGGCAAGCCGAACTTCTCGGCAAGGCGCATCAGACGTTCGGCCTTGCGATAGCCTTCCGGGCGCGGCATCCCGAAGTTGCGCGCCGCGCGCTCCTTCGTGTCGCGGCCCTTCTGATGGCCGATCACCATGCACGGATGGCCGCCGAAGCGCGCGAGACCGCCGACGATCGACAGATCGTCCGCAAATGCGCGGTCGCCATGCAGTTCGTGAAAATCGGTAAACAGTTCCGCAACGTAATCGAGCGTGTACGGACGCTGCGGATGCCGCGCGATCTGCGAAACCTGCCACGGCGTGAGATTCGCGTAGAGGTCCTTCGTCAGTTGCTGGCTTTTCTTCGACAGACGCTCGATTTCTTCCGAAATATCGACAGCCGAGTCGTCCTGCACGAATCGCAACTCCTCGATCTTGGCCTCGAGTTCGGCGATCGGCTGTTCGAAATCCAGAAACGTGGTCTTCATGTGTTCGAATCCTTGGGTCTTGCGGCAGCGCGTATTCTACCCGCGCGAACGACGCGCAAAACCGGCTCTCAACTATTGATGTTTAAAACCCGATAGCCGTCGATCGGCTGCTCTCACGCGCCGGCGTCGGACGCGTCGAGGCTGCGCCACATGTACCAGGTCGCGACGGTGCGCCACGGTTCCCAGTTGGCGGCCACCTCGCGCGCCTCGCTGCGCGTGACGGGTTCCCCGCTGAAGTAATTGACGCTGATCGCGCGGATCAGGCCCGGATCGTCGAGCGGCATCACGTCCGGTCGCGACAGGTTGAAGATCAGGAACATCTCGGCCGTCCAGCGGCTGATGCCGCGAATCTGCGTGAGTTCCGCGATCACGTCCTCGTCGTCCATCGACATCCATTTGTCGACGTGCAGCGCGCCCGATACGAAATGCTGCGCGAGGTCGAGAATGTATTCGGTCTTGCGCTTCGACAGCCCGCATGCGATCAGCTTGTCCGCGCCGAGCCGAATGACCGGCTGCGGCGCGAGCTTCGGACACGCGTCCTCGATGCGCGCCCACAGCGACTGCGCGGACGGCGCCGAGATCTGCTGACCGACGACCGAGCGTGCGAGCGTGACGAACGGATCGCCGCGCTTCACGAGATGCGCAGGACCGAACTTCGGGATCAGCTTCTTCAGGATGCGATCGCGCTTCATCAGATCGGCGCACGCCTTGTCCCAGTATGCGGGGCGCACGACGGCGTCCGCGCCGTCGGCCGTCGCATCGGACTCGCGCGCCTTGCGCACTGCGTCCGCGGCCGGCATCGCCGCATCCGTCTGCACGGCGTCCGCACTCTTTGCGCGCGCGGGCTTCGCATGACCGTTGAGCGCGCCGTTCGGCACGCCGCGCGCGACGTCCGCCTTCTCGGCCGGCGCGCGCCTGGCTGCCGGACGCACGGCGACCGCGGTCGCACGCCTGACCGGCGCTTTTCTGGCCGTTGCCATCTTGCCTCCTACCCGACGGATCGGTCAGTGGAACGCATCGCGGTCATACGCGACGCCATTCGGTCGATCCGCCCGGTTTGTCTTCAAGTGCGATACCGGCGTCGAGCAGTTCCGCCCGAATCCGGTCCGCTTCGGCATAGTCCTTCGCTTGCTTCGCCGCGACGCGCGCGGCGATCTTCGCTTCGATCTCGTCGGCCGCGAGCCCGCCGTCCCGCGCGGCGCCGGACGCCTGCTGCAGGAACGCGCGCGGTTCGCGCCCGAGCAGGCCCAGCAGGCCCGCCAGTTGTTTCAGTTGCCGCGCGAGCGATGCATCGCGCGTGCGGTTCACTTCGCCGGCCAGCTCGAACAGCGTCGCGATCGCGACCGGCGTGTTGAAGTCGTCGTTCATCGCGGCGGCAAAGCGCTGTGCGTGCGGCTCGCTCCAGTCGAGCGCGAGCGCGTCCGGCTCGACGTCCTTCAGCGCGGTGTACAGGCGCGTGAGCGACGCGCGCGCATCGTCCAGATGCACGTCGCTGTAGTTGAGCGGCGACCGGTAGTGCGTGCGCACGATGAAAAAGCGCACGACTTCGGCATCGTACCGCTCGAGCACTTCGCGAATCGTGAAGAAGTTGCCGAGCGATTTCGACATCTTCTCGTTGTCGACCTGCACGAAGCCGTTGTGCATCCAGTAATTGACGAACGTCTGGCCGGTCGCGCCCTCGCTCTGCGCGATCTCGTTCTCGTGATGCGGGAACTGCAGATCCTGCCCGCCGCCGTGGATGTCGAAATGCTCGCCGAGCAGCGTGCAGCCCATCGCCGAGCACTCGATGTGCCAGCCCGGCCGGCCCATCCCGTACTTCGATTCCCACGACGCGCCTTCGGGATCTTCAGGCTTCGCCCGCTTCCACAGCACGAAATCGAGCGGATCTTCCTTCGCGTCGTTCGCGGCGACGCGCTCGCCGGCGCGCAGGTCGTCGAGCGACTTGCCCGACAACTTCCCGTAATTCGCGAACTTGCGCACCGAATAATTGACGTCGCCGTCGGTCGCCTGATATGCGTATCCGTTCGACTCGAGCTGCTCGATCATCCCGAGCATCTGCGGAATGAACTGCGTCGCGCGCGGCTCGATGTCGGGCCGCTGAATGCCGAGCGCGTCCTCGTCTTCGTGCATCGCGCCGATGAACCGATCGGTCAGCGACTTGATCGTCTCGCCGTTCTCGACCGCGCGACGGATGATCTTGTCGTCGATGTCGGTGATGTTGCGCACGTACGTGACGCGATAGCCGATCGCACGCAGCCAGCGCTGGACGAGGTCGAACACGACCAGCATGCGCGCATGGCCCACGTGACAATAGTCGTAGACGGTGATCCCGCATACGTACATCCGTACTTCGCCGGAACGGCGCGGCACGAAAACTTGCTTGTCACGCGCGAGCGTGTTGTAGATGCGCAGTGATTCCATAGAGATGAACCGTGAGCCGAAGGAAACCGCCCTGGCGAAACTCGCCCTGCATGCGAACCGGACGAACCACCTGCTGCGGCGCCATGCCGAGCGTCCTCGATATCACATGGGGCGGTCAGGCTGCAAGCACAGCGGTGACGGCCACGAGAGGCAAAGAAAGACTGTCCGCCGCTCGCCGGAACGCGCAGACGTTTTGTTAGAATGGGTCGAAGTATAACATTCCGAATTACGCCTATGAAATCTCATCGCGGCCGCGCGCAGAGCGCTGCGACCCTCGTTGCGACCGCCGTCATGGGCGTCGCGCTGACGCTTTTCGCGGTCCCTGCGGCGCACGCGCAAAAGGCTCCGGCCGTCGCCGACGGCACGCCCGAAATCGACGCGTCGATCGCCGGCAAACAATGGAAGCAGGCGCTCGCGCAGCTCGACGCGCGCATCGCGTCGAACCCGCACGACGTGCAGGCGCAGTTCAAGCGCGGCACCGTGCTCGCGCGCCTGAACCGCGACGACGACGCGATCCAGCAGTTCGTCGCGATCACGCAGGCGTACCCGGAACTCCCCGAACCGTACAACAACCTCGCCGCACTCTATGCGAAGCACGGCCGCTACGACGAAGCGCGCGCCGCGCTCGTGACCGCGACGCAATCGAACCCGAGCTATTCGCTCGCGTACGAAAACCTCGGCGATCTGTACCTGCGCCTCGCGGCCGAATCGTACAAGCGCGCGCAATCGCTCGGGCGCACGAGCGGCGCGACCGCGCAGCGTCTCGCCGATCTGCAGAAGATCGTGTCGCCGCCGAAGTCCGCGTCGAGCGCGCGCGCGATCACGCCGGCCACGCGCGAGTACACCGACCGTGCGGCGGCGAACGTCAGCACCACGACGCTGCCGATGTCGCCGACGTTCCAGTTCAACGGTCCGTCGGGCGCACTCACGGCGCCGTACGTCGCGCCGTCGCAGTGAGCGGCGTCGCCTTCTTTTTTCCCAACCTGAGGATCGCAATGAAACGTCTGTTGCTGGCGCTTGGCGGCGCCGCCCTTCTCGCGACCGCGCCCGCATTCGCGCAAACGTCCACCGCGCACCCCGTCGTGCAGCTGAAGACCTCGCAGGGCGACATCCGCGTCGAGCTCTATCCGGAAAAAGCGCCGAAGACGGTCGCCAACTTCCTCGATTACGTGAAGTCCGGCCAGTACAACGGCACGATCTTCCATCGCGTGATCAAGGGCTTCATGATCCAGGGCGGCGGCTACAAGACGAACTTCGACGAGAAGCCCACGCGCGCGCCGATCCCGCTGGAAAGCCGCAATGGTCTGAAGAACCTGACCGGCACGATCGCGATGGCGCGCACGAGCGATCCGAATTCGGCCACCGCGCAGTTCTTCATCAACACGGTCGACAATAGCGGTCTCGACTACCCGAACCCGGACGGCAATGGCTACGCGGTGTTCGGCAAGGTCGTGTCGGGCCTCGACGTCGTGAAGAAAATCGAAAGCGTGCCGACGACGTCGCGCGGCCCGATGCAGGACGTGCCCGTGCAGCCGGTCGTGATCGAATCGGCGAGCGTCGTCTCGAAGTAAGAACCTGCCGGCACGTCCGGCGCCACACGCGGCCGCGTCGCACGACCGGCCGCGTGCCATTTAAACCGCCTCATCGAAGGAATTCATCATGGTTGAACTGCATACGAACCACGGCGTGATCAAGCTCGAGCTCGACGCCGCGAAGGCACCGAAGACGGTCGAGAACTTCCTCAACTACGTGAAGAAGGGGCACTACGACGGCACCGTGTTCCATCGCGTGATCAACGGCTTCATGATCCAGGGCGGCGGCTTCGAGCCGGGCCTCAAGCAGAAGCCGACCGATGCGCCGATCGACAACGAGGCGAACAACGGGCTGAAGAACGACAAGTACACGATCGCGATGGCGCGCACCAACGACCCGCATTCGGCGACCGCCCAGTTCTTCATCAACGTGAACGACAACGACTTCCTGAACCACTCGTCGCCGACGCCGCAGGGCTGGGGCTACGCGGTGTTCGGCAAGGTCGTCGAGGGCCAGGACGTGGTCGACAAGATCAAGGCCGTCAAGACGGGCAACGCGGGCTTCCATCAGGACGTGCCGACCGACGACGTCGTGATCGAGAAGGCCGTCGTCGTCTGACGCGGTGACGGAGGCACTTCGATGTTGCAGGAGAGTCCGCCGCGAAGCGTCTCCGCGGGCGTGCCGGGCGAGCGCGAATACGCGCAAGCCGCACGCCCGTTCCTGTTTCTCGCCGATCTGCATCTGAGCGAGGCGATCCCGAAGACGGTCGCCGCGTTTGAGCATTTCGTCAAATACACGGCCGACAGCGCCGACTCGGTGTTCATCCTCGGCGATCTGTTCGAATACTGGATCGGCGACGACGTGCTCGACGACGATCCGTTCGTCGCGCGAATGGCCGCGCTGATGCATACGTTCTCGGAGCGCGGCATCGCGCTCTACGTGATGCACGGCAACCGCGACTTCCTGCTCGGCCGACGCTTCATGAAAGCGGCCGGCGCGATGCTGCTACCCGATCCCGCGCTGATCATGGCGTTCGGACAGCGCATCGTGCTCGCACACGGCGACGCGCAATGCACGGCCGATCGCGGCTATCAATGGTTCCGCCGTTTCGCGCGCAACCGCGTCGCGCAAGCGCTGTTTCTCGCGTGGCCGTTCCGCTGGCGTCGCGCGCTCGCGCGACGGATGCGCGCGAACAGTGAAGCGGACCGGATGCGGCCTGCTTCGTCGATCTACGACGTCACGCATGAAGGTGTGGCCGCGTTGTTCCGGAAGAGTCGCGCGAGCGTGATGATTCACGGTCATACGCATCGTCCGGCACGCCATATGGAGCCGGGCGGCATACGGTGGGTGCTGCCCGACTGGGACCTCGATCACGGCATGCCGCGCGGCGGCTATCTGCGCGTCGATGCCGACGGCATTCATCCGATGCCGCTCGACTGATGCCGCGCTACGACTGACGCTCGAGCGCCTTTCCTTCCAGAACCGCCGACAGCCTGCGCAGGTCGAGGCGCGCCGCATCGGCGCCCTGCAGCGTTTCCAGATGTGTGCCGAGCCGCTCCAGCGCCGCGACGATCTCGTCGACACGCCGGCTTTCCTTCGCCGCGTGATCGATCAGCCCGTGAATCGCGAGCGACATCGGATCGTCGGCGTTCGGCGTGATCCCGTATGCGCAGAACGCCGCGCGCTCGGGCTGCGGTTTCGGTTGCGCCGGCATCACGATGCGCGCCGGATTGCCGACCGCCGTGCCGCCTGCAGGCACCGGCTTCACCACTACCGCGTTCGACCCGATCTTCGCGCCGGCGCCGACCGTGAAGCCGCCGAGCACCTTCGCGCCCGCGCCGACGATCACGCCGGCTTCGAGCGTCGGATGGCGCTTCGCGCCGCGCGTGAGCGACGTGCCGCCGAGCGTCACGCCCTGATAGATCGTGCAGTCGTCGCCGACGATCGCCGTTTCGCCGATCACGACGCCCATCCCGTGATCGATGAACACGCGTCGGCCGATCGTCGCACCGGGGTGAATCTCGATACCGGTCAGGAACCTGCCCACCTGCGACGCGAAGCGCGCAAGCCAGTAGCGCTTCGCGCGCCAGCACGCATGCGCGAAGCGGTGCAGCATGAGCGCATGCAGCCCCGGATAACAGGTCAGCACTTCCCAGGCACTGCGAGCGGCGGGGTCGCGCTCGCGAATCGTCGCAACGTCTTCGCGCAGTCTCGTGAACATGATCCGATCGGGGAAAAGGCCGGCGCGCATCGCCGGCGCTGCCCGGCCGTTATCGCACCGGGTAATTTGTTTATGACGTCCGGGGATTGTAGGGCCAGTCGCGCGCGACCGCACGACGCGTCGCGTTCACCCCGCCGGTCGCGCGGGTATTCGGGCAGGATGCCGTGCCGCGCGTTCCGGCGCGTGTCCTGCATCCCGCGTATTGGAACAAGCGGAACCGCGGCGATCATGCGACCCGGATTCCGCGTACGCGCGAGCGCCGGTTCCACATGTGTGCCGCGTGTGCCGCTTACGCGTCGCCGTCCGGCGTGCCCGACTTCAACAGGATGTGCTTCGCGATGCCGCGCAGAATGTTCACCTCTTCGCGCTCGAGCGCCGTGCGCGAGAAAAGGCGTCGCAGCCGCGGCATCAGTTTCTTCGGATTGCGCGGATCGAGGAACTCCAGCGCGATCAGCGCGCTCTCGAGATGCGCGTACATCCGCTCGATCTCTTCGCTCTGCGCGAGCGTGCCGCCGCCGGCCTGCGCTTGCGGCGGCGGTTCGCGCCCGCCCTCGCATTCGAGAAACGCGACACGCAGCTCATAAGCGAGCACCTGCACGGCCTGCGCGAGATTCAGCGAGCTGTACGCCGGATTCGCCGGAATGTGCGCGAGCGCGCTGCATTGCTCGACGTGCTCGTTCGCGAGCCCCGTGCGCTCGTTGCCGAACACGAGCGCAACGTCGCCGGTGCCGACCTGCACGCGCGCGTGCGCGGCGGCCGCCCGCGGGGCGAGGCGCGGCGGCCCGTATTCGCGCGTGCGTGCAGTCAGCGCGACCGACCAATGCACGCCGGACAGCGCATCGCCGAGCGTCGGCACCACGTGTGCCGATGCGAGCACGTCGTCGGCGCCGCTCGCCATCGCGATCGCATCCGGATCGCTTTGCACGTGCGGCACGCGCGGCGCGACCAGCACGAGCCGCGAAAACCCCATCGTTTTCAGTGCGCGCGCGGCCGCGCCGACGTTGCCGGGATGACTGGGCTCGACCAGCACGAAGCGGGTCGATGTGAAGCCGCCGGACGGCGGCCGGGACGACGACGCGCCGAGCGCGGACGGCACGGCGTTGTTCTGCAAGGTTTCCACTACGGTACGACCCGGTTCATCAGAATGGCCGTATGGTATCGCCCATCGCCGCGACGCGCCCACTCGTCCGAACGGCCAGCACGGGTTTCCCCGCATTCCCGCCGCGTAAGACCGCCGATAATCGGGTAAAATCATGCCCTTACGCGCCGCCGTCCGGGCGACGCGGGTCGTGCCCTGCTCTTTGTCAATTCGCGTCTCACCTCGCCCGACACGCTCGCGCTGTCCCGGGCGGGTTGTTCCACTTCTTGGCGGCCCGTGCCGCCGGCTACAGGATCCAGACTCATGCATCCCATGCTCAACATTGCTGTCAAGGCTGCGCGCCGCGCCGGACAGATCATCAATCGCGCGTCGCTCGATCTCGATCTGATCGAGATCCGCAAGAAGCAACAGAACGACTTCGTCACCGAAGTCGACAAGGCCGCCGAAGATGCGATCATCGAGACGCTGAAAACCGCCTACCCAGATCACGCGATCCTCGCGGAGGAATCGGGCGAGTCCGACAACGAGTCCGAGTTCCAGTGGATCATCGATCCGCTCGACGGCACGACGAACTTCATCCACGGCTTTCCGTACTACTGCGTGTCGATCGCACTCGCACACAAGGGCGTCGTCACGCAGGCCGTCGTCTACGATCCGAACCGCAACGACCTCTTCACCGCCACGCGCGGCCGCGGCGCCTATCTGAACGACCGCCGCATCCGCGTCGGCCGCCGCGATCGCCTCGCGGACGCGCTCGTCGGCACGGGCTTCCCTTTCCGCGAGAAGGACGGCCTCGACGCGTATGCGCGCCTGTTCACAGAAATGACGCAGGCGTGCACGGGCCTGCGCCGGCCAGGCGCGGCGGCGCTCGATCTTGCAAACGTCGCGGCCGGCCGCCTCGACGCGTTCTTCGAGCAGGGCATCAACGTATGGGACATGGCCGCGGGCAGCTTGCTGATCACGGAGGCCGGCGGCCTCGTCGGCAACTACATGGGCGACGCGGATTTCCTGCATCGGCATGAGATCGTCGCCGCGAACCCGAAGATCTATGCGCAGATGATCCCGATCCTGAACCGCTACAGCCGCCTGCATTCGGCCGCGTAAGCGCGCCGAGCCGGGGTCGCATACGCCGACGGCCCGTGTCCGCTTCGTGCGGCACGGGCCGTCGGCATTTGGATCGTGAAACGCGAGCGAGGCTCGGCAGAGTCGCCGACGTTCGGCGTACACAGCCCTTTTATATTGACGTGTTCGAAGCCGGCGAGATCGGCGAGCACCCGCCCCCGCTGTACCGGCCGTCGGCGCCGCCCAAAACACACGCCATCGCGGCCGGACAAGAATCGTTTCGCTGCGCGCATGCGCAGAACGCGCAGCGGCAGCGCGTCACGTAAGCCGGCCGATCGGCCAACGTCCGCTGTAATCGTCGGCGCCGCTGGTAAACTCGGGCAACCCAAGCAACTTTACGCCGGATCTATGACCACGCTGTCGCCCGAGGCCTTCGCAGCCCATACTCCAATGATGCAACAGTACTTGCGCATCAAGGCCGACCACCCCGACACGCTCGTCTTCTACCGGATGGGCGACTTCTACGAGCTATTCTTCGAAGATGCGGAAAGAGCGGCGCGCCTGCTGGACCTGACCCTCACGCAGCGTGGCGCGTCGGCCGGCAACCCGATCAAGATGGCGGGCGTTCCGCATCACGCGGTCGAGCAGTATCTGGCGAAGCTCGTGAAGATGGGCGAGTCGGTTGCGATCTGCGAGCAGATCGGCGATCCGGCCACGTCCAAAGGCCCCGTCGAGCGCAAGGTCGTGCGCGTCGTCACGCCCGGCACGCTCACCGACGCTGCACTGCTGTCCGACAAGAACGACGTCTACCTGCTCGCGATGTGCACCGGTCACAACAAGCGCGGCGTCGTGGTCAATATCGGGCTCGCATGGCTGAACCTCGCGAGCGGCGCATTGCGGCTCGCCGAAATCGAGCCCGAACAGCTCGGCGCCGCGCTCGAACGCATCCGGCCGGCCGAAATTCTGACCGCCGATGGCACAACCGATACCGTGCCTGCCGGCGCAGGAACCATCAAGCGCGTGCCGGCGTGGCACTTCGACATCGCGTCCGGTACGCAGCGCCTGTGCGACCAGCTCGACGTCGCGAGCCTCGACGGCTTCGGCGCGCATTCGCTGACGAGTGCGTGCGGTGCCGCGGGCGCGCTGCTGCTGTATGCAGCCGCTACGCAAGGACAGCAGCTGCGGCACGTGCGCAGCCTCAAGGTGGAGAACGAGACCGAATACATCGGGCTCGATCCGGCCACGCGCCGCAATCTGGAACTGACCGAGACGCTGCGCGGCACCGAGTCGCCGACGCTGTATTCGCTGCTCGACACCTGCTGCACGACGATGGGCAGCCGCCTGTTGCGCCACTGGCTGCATCATCCGCCGCGCGCATCGGTTGCCGCACAGTCGCGCCAGCAAGCAATCGGCGCGCTGCTCGACGCGCCCGCGGACGCAAGCCTCGACGCACTGCGCAGCGCGCTGCGCCAGATCGCCGACGTCGAACGGATCACCGGCCGCCTCGCGCTGCTGTCCGCTCGGCCACGCGACTTGTCGAGCCTGCGCGATACGTTCGCCGCCCTGCCCGCGCTGCGCGAACGTATCGAGGCCATCGCCGCGAACGCCGATGCGCTGAAGCGCATTCATACGGCGCTCGTGCCGCCCGCCGAGTGTCTGGATCTGCTGACGAGCGCGATCGCGCCGGAGCCTGCCGCGATGGTGCGCGACGGCGGCGTGATCGCACGCGGCTACGATGCTGAGCTCGACGAGCTGCGCGACATCTCGGAGAACTGCGGCCAGTTCCTGATCGATCTCGAAGCGCGCGAACGTGCGCGCACAGGCATCGCGAACCTGCGCGTGGAGTACAACAAGGTGCACGGTTTCTATATCGAGGTCACGCGCGGCCAGACCGACAAGGTGCCCGACGACTATCGTCGCCGCCAGACGCTGAAGAACGCCGAACGCTACATTACGCCCGAACTGAAAACGTTCGAGGACAAGGCGCTGTCCGCGCAGGAACGCGCACTGTCGCGCGAGCGCTCGCTCTATGACGGCGTGCTGCAGGCGCTGTTGCCGTTCATTCCGGAGTGCCAGCGCGTTGCGTCCGCGCTTGCGGAACTCGACGTGCTCGCTGCGTTCGCGGAACGTGCGCGTGCGCTCGACTGGGTCGCACCGACTTTCACGGACGACGTCGGCATCGAAATCGAACAGGGTCGTCATCCGGTCGTCGAAGCGCAGGTCGAGCAGTTCATCGCGAACGATTGCCGGTTCGGCCCGGAGCGCAAGCTACTGCTGATCACCGGCCCGAACATGGGCGGTAAGTCGACCTTCATGCGGCAAACCGCATTGATCGCGTTGATGGCCTATGTCGGCAGTTACGTGCCGGCGAAGTCGGCGCGCTTCGGCCCGATCGACCGCATCTTTACGCGCATCGGCGCAGCCGACGATCTGGCCGGCGGCCGCTCGACATTCATGGTCGAGATGACGGAGGCCGCAGCGATCCTCAACGACGCGACACCGCAAAGCCTCGTGCTGATGGACGAGATCGGCCGCGGCACGTCGACGTTCGACGGTCTCGCACTCGCGTGGGCGATCGCACGCCATCTGCTCGCGCACAACGGCTGCTACACGCTGTTCGCAACGCACTACTTCGAGCTCACGCAACTGCCGGCGGAGTTCCCGCAAGCAGCGAACGTGCATCTGTCCGCCGTCGAGCACGGCCATGGCATCGTGTTCCTCCACGCGGTCAACGAAGGTCCTGCGAATCAGAGTTACGGGCTGCAGGTCGCGCAGCTGGCCGGCGTGCCGGCACCGGTGATCCGCGCCGCCCGCAAGCATCTCGCGTATCTCGAACAGCAATCGGCGTCGCAGCATACGCCGCAACTCGACCTGTTCAGCGCGCCGCCGGCCATGCCGGACGATCTCGAATGCGCGGACGCCCCGGCACCGGCTGACACGCCGCATCCGGCGCTCGAGAAGCTTCGCGACATCGATCCCGACGATCTGAAGCCGCGCGACGCGCTCGACCTGCTATATGAGCTGCGCGCGCTCGTCCGGTCACACGATGCCGACGGGCACGCATAAGCGCGCAATGCGCAAACCGCGGCACGCAGTCCGGGCTGCCGCGTGCGCTGCGGCCGCGTTCGTGCTCGTCCAGTCCGCCGCGCTAGCGGCGCCGGCCAAACGCACCGCCGCGACCCCGTCGTCGTTCGCAGTCGTATCCGGCGTCATCAACGTACCCGCGGACGAACCGGCCGCTCAGCGGCTGCTCGAATCGATTGCGCGGGAGCGCAATCTCGCGTTCATCGTCTACGCGGGCGATCTGAAAGGGGCGAAGGAGCCGTGCCGCGACGCGCTGTACGTACAGCGTGGCGCAATCCTCGACGCGTCGCGCGTGCCGCTGGTGTTCGTTCCCGGCCACGACGACTGGGTGGCCTGCAACGCGGCGGCCGGCGGCGGCTACGATCCGGTCGAGCGACTCGATTTCCTGCGGCAGACGCTGCTCGCCGACGCGGCGCTGCCCAACACCGACGCGCTGCAGATCACACGCGAAAGCGAAGTCGCGCGGTTTCGCCTGTATCGCGAAAACGCGCGCTGGATGCATGACGGCATCGTCTACGTCGCGCTCAACGTGCCGGCGCCGAATAATCACTTCCTGACGGCGGGCGGCCGCAACGGCGAGTTCGAAGATCGCATTATCGCGAACGGCTTCTGGATCGATCACGCGGCCGAATATGCGAAACGGCGCGACGCGCACGCGATGGTGGTGATTTTCGAAGGCGATCCGCAATTCGATCGCTACGAGCGCGCAGAGCGCTTTGCGTGGCTGCGTTTCAATCGGCCGCGCGTCCGCGACGGCTTTCGTGAGCTGAAACGAACCTTGGTGAAGGCGGCAGCGACGTTCCGCGGCCCGATCCTGGTCGTGCACGCGAGCGGCGAACCGCTCGCGAACGGTTTTCTGATCGATCGACCGCTGCATGCGGACGACGGTGAACTGGTCGGAAACGTGACGCGCGTCGCGATCGGCCCGCGCCACCCGACGACTCAGTGGGTAAAGATCGGCGTCTCGCCGGCGCGGCAGACGATCTTCAGCGTGAGTCTGCAGGACGTGCCGAAGAACGTCCCGGTGCCGCCGGCACTGCCGCTCGTGCCCCGGGACGACGTCCCGCTGCCTCAGATGCCGGAGATTCCGGCGTTGCCAGCGCTGCCCGACTCGTCGTCGCTCGCGCCGTCGCTGCAAGGCAATGGCGCGGCGCCAGGCGATGCGCCGTCAGGCGTCGCGCCGGTGCCCGCGCAGCCTGCCAGCTCAGTGCAGAGTACGCCCTGACGGGGACTCGCCGTTCTCGTCGTCATCCTCGTCGACGACCTCGATCCCGTCCGCGCCGTGCGCATGTTCGTGCTCGATCTCGTCTTCGGTCGCCTCGCGCACGTCCTTCACGGTGAGCGCGAAACGCAGCGCCATTCCGGCGAGCGGGTGATTGCCGTCCAGCACGACCTTGTCTTCGGCGATGTCGGTGACCGTATAGATCAGCGAATCGACATCTTCGTCGCCGTCTTCCGGCGTGCCTTCGAACTGCATGCCCACTTCGAGCGGCTCGGGAAAACGATCGCGCGGCTCGATCTTCACGAGTTCGGGATCGTAGTCGCCGAATGCGTCCTCGGGCTCGAGCTGAATCTGCGTCTGGTAACCGGGCTCCTGGCCGTCGAGCTGTTCCTCGATCTTGGGGAACGTGCCATCATAGCCGCCGTGCAGATAGACCATCGGCTCGTCGCTTTCCTCGATCAGATTGCCTTGCGCATCCGACAGCTTGTAAGCGACTGACACGACGGTGTTTTTTGCGATTTTCATCCAATTCTCCCAAATACAAGTCTCATTATACGATGCGCAACCGGTCTCAAGCCGAACCGCGGGATGCGGCCGCCCCGCTCGGCGCGCCGCCTTCCGATCTTCCCACTCCACTGCTCGGCGGCCTTACGCCGGCGCAATTCATGCGCCGCTACTGGCAGAAAAAACCGCTGCTGATCCGCCAGGCGATCCCCGGAGTGGCCTCGCCGGTCACGCGCGACGCATTGTTCGAGCTAGCGGCCGACTATGACGCCGAATCGCGACTGATTACCCATTTTCGTAACAAGTGGCAACTGACGCACGGTCCGTTCGAACCCGGCTCGCTGCCTGCCGTCACACGGCGTGCGTGGACGCTGCTCGTGCAGGGGCTCGACCTGCACGTCGACGCGGCGCGCGCGCTGCTCGACCGCTTCCGCTTCATCCCGGACGCGCGTCTGGACGACCTGATGATCTCGTACGCGACGGACGGCGGCGGCGTCGGCCCGCACTTCGATTCGTATGATGTATTCCTGCTGCAAGTCGAAGGTCGGCGGCGCTGGCGAATCGGCGCACAGACCGACCTGTCGCTGCAGCCGGACGTGCCGCTCAAGATCCTCCGGCATTTCGAGCCCAGCGACGAATGGGTGCTGGAACCGGGCGACATGCTGTACCTGCCGCCTCACATCGCGCACGACGGCGTGGCCGACGGCGAATGCATGACCTGCTCGATCGGCTTTCGTGCGCCATCGGCCGGTGAACTCGGCGCCCAATTCCTGTATTACCTCGCCGAACGCGGCGGCCTGCGCGACGGGCGTGGCGACGAGCTCTATCGCGACCCGAAGCAGCCGGCAGTCGACACGCCCGCGCAACTGCCGCCGGCGATGATCGATCGCGTGGCCGAGATCGTCGACGCGATCCGCTGGCGCAAGCGCGATATCGCCGATTTCCTCGGGTGCTATCTGAGCGAGCCGAAGCCGAATGTGGTATTCGAGCCGCCGGCGCGCCCGCTGTCCGAGGCGGCCTTCGTCGCGCAGGCGTCACGTCGCGGCGTGTGTCTCGACAGAAGGGCCGCATTGATGTATAACGCGCGCTCGTACTTCATCAATGGCGAAGAAGGGCCGCTCGAGCAGGCCAGCGAATGGCTGCCTGAACTGGCCGATCGGCGCCAAATGGAGGCGAAACGGTTTGTAACACTATCCCGGGTGCCGGCTATGACAGCCTTGCTTCACGAGTGGTATCGTGCGGGCTGGATACGGGTCGGAAACCGGATTTAGTGGAAGTTGCCCGTATGCCCGTACGGATCAAATTCTGTATGGGAAAGACAACGTATTGACCCCGCATTTGTCGACGGTCGATAGGAAAGTGCATATAATTTCCGCCCAAGCCGTAGGGAAGATTCACGCTCTAGAAGTGCGTCTCCACCAGCGGCCCAGGTCGGTGTTGGAGCACATTACCGGTATTGTTTCGCGCTGTTGCTTACCTTTAACCATAAAAGGACGTGATCATGAAGAAATCCCTCCTCGTAGCTTCCCTGTTGGCCGCTGTTGCACTGGCTGCTTGCAACAAGAGCGCTGACCAATCTGCTTCGTCGGCTGCAAGCGACGCTTCGGCCGCCGCTTCGTCGGCTGCTTCGGCAGTTGCTGGTGCTGCGAGCGACGCGTCGGCTGCTGCTTCGTCGGCAGCTGCTGCTGCAAGCGATGCAGCTGCTGCGTCGGCTGCTCCGGCAGCGTCGGCTGCTCCGGCTTCGGGCGCAAGCCAGTAAGCCTCAGCATCAGCTGAAAAAAACCGGCCCGAGGGCCGGTTTTTTTTCGCCTGTCGTTTTCCGCATCCTCCGCAACCGACGTAGATGATCGCGGCGTGCGGACGCGCAAGCCGATGCGCTCCCGCGACGGCGTTTCGGCAGCTATGCGAGCGCCAGCCAGTCGAAACCGGTGTCCTGCGTGGCGACCACCACATCGTCGCCGCTCGTCCCCAGCACGCCTGCAAACGCTTGGCGCGCCAGTTCCGGCAGATTGTTCTGCTGACTCAGATGGGCCGCGACGAGATGCTGCAGACGGCTGCGTTCCAGCGACGCGAGGATGCCGGCCGCCGCGTCGTTGCTCAGATGCCCGTGGCTTCCGCCGATACGCGCCTTCAGCGACTGCGGATAGCGGCTCGTCGCCAGCATCGCGGTGTCGTGATTCGACTCGAGCACCAGCGCGTCGCAGCCGCTCAGCACGCTCGTAATGTGCGGCGTCGCCATGCCGACGTCCGTCAGCACACCGAGACGTCGGCAGCCATCCATGAAGACGAACTGCAGCGGTTCGCGCGCGTCGTGCGGCACCGTATAAGGCATTACGGCGAGATCGCGTATCGCGACCGTTTCGTCGCCCCACAGGACGTGGAGATCGATATCGGCGTCGTCCGCGCCGACCGCGCGTGCGGTGCCCCAGCTCATATAGAGCGGCAGCGACGCACGGCGGGCGAGCGTCAACGCGCTGCCGACATGGTCGCTGTGTTCGTGTGTGACGAGGATCGCATCGAGATCGTCGATGCCGAGATTCAGGCGGCCGAGCCGGCGATCGACCTCCTTCGCCGAAAAACCGCAGTCGAGCAGCACGCGCGTGGTCGTCGTGCCACTCGAGGCCTCGACGACCAGCGCGTTGCCTTCGCTGCCGCTCCCGAGGCTGGCGAATCGCACGCTCAATTCAACTGCGCGTGCAGCAGCGTAATGATTCGCTGCGCGTCCGCCGAGTTGTCGACCTGGCCGTTCGCGTCGACTACCGCGACCTGCGTGCCGCCATTCCCCTGCGCACGCACGTTGACCAGAAACTCCTTGCCGGGCTTCGCGGCCGACGGGCCGCCGTAGAACAGCTTGCCGAACAGGCCGTCGCGCTTGAGCTCTTCCATCGTATTCGCGTAGCGCACCGTGTACAGGCCCTTCTCGCGGTCGCGATTGTCGACCGCGAAGTTCGTGCGATCGAGCGCGAGACCGACGCGCAGCCATGCGCGGTCGAACGATTCGGCCAGTTGCAGCGTCGCCGCCCCGCTGCTCGTGTCGAGCACCCGAGCCGGCACGGTCGCCGGACGCGCGTCGGTCAGCAGCTGCTTTGCCTGCGCTTCGGTCAGCCCGAACTTCTGCATCAGCTTGGTCAGGAACACGGCCTCGAGCACCGGATTGCGCGGACGCTCTTCCCAGCGCGACGACGTGCCGCCCTGCGGGCCGACCATCATTTCTTCCATCGCGCTATGCGTGATCGAGATGTCGGTATTGCCGGCCGCCGTGCGGTTCACGAGCGTCCGGAAACGGTCGCGCGTACCCGACGAGTAGGCAAAGTCGATCACCTTGCCGATCGTGCGGCGGAACCAGTCGTCGGGAATGTTCGCGCGGTTCTCGGCCCAGTCGGTGACCATGATGCCGGTCGACGGCGCATCGGTCTTCAGCGAAAAACCGTTCTCCTGCCAGAACTCCTTCAGGATCGGCCACAGCTGCTCCGGCGTGCGGCCGTCGACGACGAGCCAGCGGCGGTCGCCGTCGCGCTCGATGTGCATGCCGAGCGGATCCTGCGCGTTCGGAATGCCGTCCGTCGCGTTGCCGGCGGCCGTCGTCGCGCGCGGAGGCAGTGTGCCGAGCCCCGCGTTCGTCGGCGGCGCGACGAACTGCTGCGTGGTCGGCACGGGCTTCAGATCGCTCGGCACCGCGAGCGGCGGCGCCGAGCCGGTGTTCTTGTAGTTGACCCGGTCGGGAGCCAGATAGTCGTTCAGCGTATCGCAGCCGGCGAGCGCGCCCAGCGCCAGCGCCACCACCGAGATCTGGATGGCGCGAGAAGAAAAGGCGAAACGTTTCATGAAATCCTTCGTCTTGCTAGAACGCTCGTCAGGAGCGGCGCCGGACGGAGCCGGCCGGTGCGGGTTGATGATGAGTCGAGCCGACGGCCGCAGGACGCGGCCGCCTTTGCTTCAGGCGAGAACGCCGGCCTCGACGAGCGCCGAACGCACGGCATCGTGGCAGCGCTCGTCGAGCGCGGTGAGCGGCAGGCGGATGCCGCCCTGCATCTTGCCCATCGCCTGCAGCGCCCATTTCACCGGGATCGGGTTCGCCTCGATGAACAGGTTCTTGTGCAACGACAGCAGCTTCATGTGCAGCTCGCGCGCCGTCTTCACGTCGCCGGCCAGCGCCGCGCGGCACAACTCGCTCATCGCACGCGGCGCGACGTTCGCCGTCACCGAGATGTTGCCGTGGCCGCCGAGCAGCATCAGCGCGATCGCGGTCGGATCGTCGCCGCTGTAGATTGCGAAATGCTTCGGCGCGGCCTTGATCAGCTGCGCGGCGCGATCGATGTTGCCGGTCGCTTCCTTCACGCCGACGATGCCCGGCACCTGCGCGAGGCGCAGCATCGTGTCGTTCGCCATGTCGGCGACCGTGCGGCCCGGCACGTTGTACAGAATCACCGGCAGGTCGACCGCCTCGGCGATCGTCCTGAAGTGCCGGTACATGCCTTCCTGCGTCGGCTTGTTGTAGTACGGCACGACCTGCAGCGTCGCATCCGCGCCGACCGCCTTCGCGTGCTTCGTCAGCTCGATCGCCTCGGCGGTCGAGTTGCCGCCCGCGCCCGCGATGATCGGAATGCGCTTCGCCGCGTGCTCGACGGCCGTGCGGATCATCAGGATGTGCTCTTCGACGCTCAACGTCGCCGACTCGCCGCTGGTGCCCACGACGACGAGCGCGTCGGTGCCTTCCTCGATATGCCAGTCGATCAGTTTGCGAAACGCCGGCAGGTCGAGACTGCCGTCTTCGAGCATCGGAGTGACGATCGCGGGGATGCTGCCGCGGATTTGAATGCCGTCTTGGGTGCCGTTAGCCATGAAACGCGATTGATTGTGTACCGGTAAACGTTGAGATTGTAGCGGATTAGCCAGGCAGTTCGTAACGTGGAATTCCCGCCCCCGCGTGCGGGGTCGCGCCCTCGCGCACCGCGCAGATGCGTTGAACGAACGCTTCGCGCGGCGCGGCGACGAAGCCGTCCTCGTACGCGACCACCCGCAACCGGCCGTGCACGGCGTCCAGCAACTCGCCCGGCGCGAGCAGAAACGCAGGATTGGACGGTTTGCCGACCGTTTCGTTTCCGCGCGCGAACGTTTCGTAGATCAGCACACCGCCCGGCATCACCGCATCGAGCAGATGGGGCCAGAGCGGTCGATGCAGATAATGCGTGACGACGACCGCCGCGAACGGCTCGCCGGCCGGCAGCGGCCACGGCGCGCCTTCGAGATCGGCGTCGCGGGCATCGACGCCGGCGATCGCGCGCAACGCGGCGAGCGCAGCCGGATCGCGATCGAGCGCGACGACCGGATGCCCGCGCGATGCGAACCAGCGGGCGTGACGACCGCCGCCGGCGGCGACGTCGAGCACCGCCCCGCCGGCCGGCACGAGCTGCGACCATCGGACGACCCAGCGCGACGGCTCGGTCTGCGCAACGTGGCCGCCGCCGGCGGCGATGACGGGCTCGCGCATGCCGCCGGTCAGGTGTACGACAGGCCCATCGCCTCGCGCACGTCGCGCATCGTCTCCGTCGCGTGCTTGCGCGCCTTGTCGCAGCCGTCGGCGACGATCGCGCGCAGCAGCGACGGGTCGTCCATATACTTCTGCGCGCGCTCGAGCATCGGCTGCTGTTCGCGCAGGATCCCTTCGACGACCGGCTGCTTGCAGTCGAGACAACCGATGCCCGCCGAACGGCAGCCCTTCTGCACCCATTCGTGCGTCGCTTCGTCCGTGTAGACCTGGTGAAGCTGCCACACCGGGCACTTGTCGGGATCGCCCGGATCCGTGCGGCGCACGCGCGCCGGATCGGTCGGCATCGTGCGAACCTTCTTCGTGATCGTCTCGGCGTCTTCGCGCAGGCCGATCGTATTGCCGTACGACTTCGACATCTTCTGTCCGTCGAGCCCCGGCATCCGCGACGCTTCGGTCAGCAGCGCCTGCGGCTCGACGAGGATGATCTTGCGCGCGCCCTCGAGGTAGCCGAACAGGCGCTCGCGGTCGCTCATCGACAGGCTCTGCGATTCCTGCAGCATCGCGCGCGCCTGTTCGAGCGCCTCGTCGTCGCCTTCCTGCTGGTACGCATTGCGCAGCTCGTGATAGAGCTTCGCACGCTTGCCGCCCAGCTTTTTCGCGGCCTCGAGCGCCTTCTCCTCGAAGCCCGGCTCGCGGCCGTACAGATAGTTGAAGCGGCGCGCGATCTCGCGCGTCATCTCGACGTGTGGCACCTGGTCCTCGCCGACCGGCACGAGCGAGCCGCGATACAGCAGGATGTCGGCTGCCATCAGCACCGGATAGCCGAGGAACCCGTAGGTCGACAGGTCCTTGTCCTTCAGCTTCTCGATCTGTTCCTTGTAGGTCGGCACGCGCTCGAGCCAGCCGAGCGGCGTGCTCATGCCGAGCAGCAACGCGAGCTCCGCATGCTCGGGCACCTTGCTCTGGATGAACAGCGTCGCCTGCGCCGGGTCGATGCCCGCCGCGAGCCAGTCGATCAGCACGTCCCAAACGTTCTTCTCGATGACCTCGGGCGTCTCGTAGTGCGTCGTCAACGCATGCCAGTCGACCACGCAGAAGAAGCACGGGTACTCGGACTGCAGCTTCACCCAGTTTTTCAGCACGCCGTGGTAATGGCCGAGGTGCAGCGACCCGGTGGGCCGCATGCCGGAGAAAATACGATCTGGGAACATGATTGTCGTTAGAAAAGCGAAGCGAAAGGAGTCAGGATCGCGCTCACGACGTCGTAGCCGACATTGACGAGCGGGCGCAGCCAGAATTTCGTCAGCACGCCGGTCGTGACGAGCACGAGGACGATGATGAAGCCGTACGGCTCGATGCGCGACAGCGCGATCGATTGCTTCGGCGGCAGCAGCGCCGCCAGGATGCGGCCGCCGTCGAGCGGCGGCAGCGGAAACAGGTTCAGCACGCCGAGCACGAGGTTCACGCTGACGCCGGCGACCGCCATCCGCGTGAAGAACGGCTCGTCGACGCCGACGGCCGCGAATACGATCGTCAGCACGCCCCACAGCAGCGCCTGCACGAAGTTGCAGCCGGGCCCCGCGAGCGACACCCACAGGCTGCCCCAGCGCGGATCGCGCAGATTGCGGAACGCGACGGGCACCGGCTTCGCATAGCCGAACAGGAAAGCGCCGCCGGTCAGGAAATACATCGCGAGCGGAATCGCGATCGTGCCGAGCGGATCGATGTGGCGCATCGGATTGAACGACACGCGCCCCATCATGTAAGCGGTGTTGTCGCCGAGCAGGCGTGCGGCATAGCCGTGTGCGGCCTCGTGCAGCGTGATCGCGAAGATCACGGGCAGCGCGTAGACGGCAATGGTCTGTATCAGGGAAGCATCCATATCGCGGTATTGTAACAAGCGCACTCGCGCCAAAATTGGAGCGGCGCGCGCTCAGGCGGCTGCGAGGCCGAACGGTTCGAGCGCGCCGCGTCCGGCACGCACGAGTTGCGGCTCGTCGCCGGTCAGGTCGATCACCGTCGATGGTTCGCGCGGGCACGCGCCGCCATCGATCACGAGGTCGACCTGCTTCTCGAGCCGCGCGCGGATGTCTTCCGGATCGTTGAGCGGATCGTCGTCGGGCGGCAGGATCAGCGTCGTGCCGAGCAGCGGCTGACCGAGCGACTCGAGCAGCGCCAGCGTGATCGCGTGGTCGGGCACACGCAGGCCGATCGTCTTGCGCGACGGATGCGACAGCCGGCGCGGCACTTCCTTCGTCGCCTGCAGGATGAACACGTACGGGCCCGGCGTCACCGACTTGATCAACCGGTACTGCCGGTTGTCCACCATCGCGAAATTGGCAAGCTCCGACAGGTCGCGCACGAGCAGCGACAGGTGCTGCTTCTCGTCGAGCCCGCGGATACGGCGCACGCGCTCGACCGCGTCCTTGTCGTCGAGGTGGCACGCGAGCGCGTAGCTCGAATCGGTCGGCATCGCGATCACGCCGCCCTTGCTGACGATCTCGGCCGCCTGCTTGATCAGGCGCGGCTGCGGATTGTCCGGATGGATCCTGAAGAACTGGGACATGGGGGAACGTAAAGAGGGATTGGTCGGGTGCGCAATGACGCGAAACGCAGCGGCAGGCTGCCGCGTCGCGTCAGAGCCAGCGCTCCCACACCGGTTTCAGGTCGGACGGCAGCGGCGGCAGGCTGCCGAGCTCGACACGCCCCTCGCCCGGCGCATGGAAATCCGAGCCGCGCGACGCTTCGAAGCCGAAACGACGCGCGACGTCCGCATATTCGCGGTACTGGTCCGGCGTATGACTGCCGGTGACGACTTCGATCGCGCGGCCGCCGAGATCGATGAACTCGCCGAAGAACGCGTCGAATTCGACCGGTGTATAGCGGTAGCGGCCCGGGTGCGCGACGACGGCCTCGCCGCCCGCGCCGCGAATCCACCGAACCGCGTCGGACAGCGTCGCCCAACGATGCGGAACGAAGCCCGGCTTGCCGTCGCCGAGCAGACGGTCGAACACGTCGGCAGTCGACTCGGCATGGCCGTTCTCGACGAGAAAACGCGCGAAGTGCGTGCGCGAGATGAGGTCGGGATTCGATACGAACTTCAGCGCGCCTTCATAGGCGCCGGGAATGCCGAGCGTCGCGAGCTGAGCGCCGATCGCCTGCGCGCGAGCCGCGCGGCCGTGGCGCGTGCGGTGCAGGCCGTCGACGAGCGCGGGATTCGCCGGGTCGACGTTCAAACCGACGATATGCACGGTGCGCGACGCCCACGTGACCGAAATCTCGACGCCGCACAGATAGCGCATCCCGAGCGCTTCCGCCTCGCTGCGCGCCGCCGCCTGGCCGCCGATCTCGTCGTGATCGGTGAGCGCCCACAGCGTCACGCCGCCTGCGTGCGCGCGGCGCGCGACGTCGACGGGCGACAGCAGCCCGTCGGAAACATTGGAATGGCAGTGGAGATCGGCGTTCATTGTCGGCATGGCAGGTGAAGCTTCATTCTACTGCAACGCCGCAATTCGCCGCCGGCGTGCGTGCCGCGCCGGCCGAACCGTCACGCGCAGAACGCCTCGATCAGCGCGGCGATCTGCTCCGGCTGGTCGTGATGCACCATGTGGCCCGCGTCCTCGACGAGCTTCTCGCGCCAGTCCGGAAACGCGTTGAAGCGTGCCTTGAACTCCGGCAGCGGGATGTCGCCGGCGAGGTGCGCGAGCGTCGGCGAATTGACGGCCTCGACGTGCAGCACCTTCGCGCGTACCTGCGCCCATACGGCCATCACCTCGTCGAGCCGGTACAGCAGCGGGCCCGGCATCTTGTGCGCGGGGTCCGCGAGCAGATGGTAGCGACCGTCGTCGCCGCGCCTCGACCAGTGCGCAGCGAGAAATGCGGCGCGGCGCGGATCCAGCCGTGGATTCGTCTTGGTCAGGCGCGCCGCGACTTCGTCGAGCGACGCATACGACCGCAACGCCGGCGGCTCGCGCAGTTCGTCGAGCCAGCCGCGCAACCGGCGCGGCGCCTGCTCGGCCCGCGCGGGCGCGAGCCCGAACCCTTCGAGATCGACGACGCGCCGCACGCGCTCCGGCCGTGCGCCGGCGTACAGGCACACGACGTTCGCGCCCATGCTGTGCCCGACCAGATTGACGTCACCGTTCGGCGCGTAGTGGTCGACGAGCGCATCGAGATCGCCGAGATAGTCGTGGAACCAGTAGTGCCCGCCGCCCTGCCGCGCGACCGGCCAGTCGGACAGCCCGAAGCCGCGCGCGTCGGGCGCGATCACCTGCCAGTCGCCGGCGAGCGCGTCGACGACGAACTGGAACGATGCGGCGACATCCATCCAGCCGTGCAGCATGAACAGCGTCGGCGCATCGGGCCGTCCCCAGCGCCGCACATGCAGCCGGACGCCGCGCACTGTGACGAAATCGGAGACAGAACTCGAGGCATTCATTGCGACCGCCAAAAAAAGAATGGTCGTTCGATTATAACGGCGACGCCTCGGCGTCGGCGTGCTGACGTGGAGGCTGGGCTCTAGCAGCGGGATGGATCAATGTTCAGGCGATGCGATCGACGGTGGCTGCAGCCCAGCGCCGCCGGCTATACGGGCCGGTTAAAGACGCACATCGATGCGGCAAAAAACGCTGCAACGACGACGCTGTGCGCCGCTAGCCGTTCGCGCTGCCGTCGGCGCCGTCCTGCGCGGCCAGTTCGTCGAGTTCCGCCTGCTCGAAGCCGGCGTCGCGCCGCGCATCGAAATTGAACGGCCCGCGCAGCCGCGGCGCGCGATATTGGTCGGCGAGCTGTCGATAGGTCGGCACCGGATCGCGGCCGCTCTCGACGCACAGATGCCGAAACCAGCGATTGCCGATCGCGACGTGGCCGATTTCGTCGCGCAAGATCACGTCGAGAATCGCCGCGGATGCGTCGTCGCCGGCCTGCGCGAGGCGCGCGCGAATCGGCGGCGACGCGTCTAGCCCGCGCGCCTCGAGCGTGCGCGGCACCAGCGCCATGCGCGCGAGCACGTCGGCGCGCGTGCGTTCGCACATTTCCCACAGCCCGTTGTGCGCCGGGAAGTCGCCGTACGTATGGCCGAACGCTGCCAGCCTATCGGACAGCAGCGTGAAGTGATAAGCCTCCTCGGCCGCGACCTTCAGCCAGTCCGCATAGAACGCTTCGGGCAGCCCGGCGAAGCGCCATACCGCGTCCAGCGCGAGGTTGATCGCGTTGAATTCGATATGCGCGAGCGCGTGCAGCAGCACCGCGCGACCCTCCGGCGAGCGCATGCTGCGCCGCTCCAGCTGACGCGGCTCGACGAGCGCCGGACGCGCGGGGCGGCCCGGCAGATCGTCGGGCTCGGACAGCTGAAGCGACGGCGAAATCGCCGCCTGTCCGGCCAGCCATGCATCGTACAGCGCGCGCACCTGCGCCGCCTTCGCGAGCGGCTCGCGCACGCGCAGTGCGTCGAGTGCGGCGCGGCGCACGCAAACGGCCGCATCGGTGAAAGAAGAAGACTCCATGCTCATAAACGGGGACACGTCGCGTGCGTACGCACGAGCGTGCGCACGCGACGGTTTAGAATACGCGTCTGTGCCGCGACGCGACGCGCTCGGCCGACCGACGCGCCATTCTACCGGCGCCCACCATCGAAGAGACAAGGAGACTCCGTGACGATCTACAAGCTGGGCGATACGGCCCCGACGATCCACGAAAGCGTGTTCGTCGCCGACACGGCGGCCATCATCGGCAAGGTCGTGCTCGAGGAAAACGCGAGCGTGTGGTTCGGCGCGACGATTCGCGGCGACAACGAGACGATCACCGTCGGTGCGGGCAGCAACGTCCAGGAAGGCGCGGTGCTCCACACCGACCCCGGCTTCCCGCTGACGATCGCCGAGAACGTGACGATCGGGCACCAGGCGATGCTGCACGGCTGCACAATCGGAGAAGGTTCGCTGATCGGCATCCAGGCGGTGGTCTTGAATGGTGCGGTCATCGGCCGCAACTGTCTGGTCGGCGCCGGCGCCGTCGTGACGGAAGGCAAGACGTTCCCGGACAACTCGCTGATTCTCGGCGCCCCGGCGAAGGTCGTGCGCGAGCTGTCGGACGAGGACGTCGCGCGGCTGCGCAGGAACGCGACGACGTACGTCGAGCGGCGTGCGCATTTCAAGGAGCAACTTGTGCGGATCGGATGATCCGCGCGGATTTCAAGGAACAAGAGTGAGCGACCAGTTACAGAAATTCATGTTCAATGCGGCGCCCGTGCGCGGCGAAATCGTTTCGCTGCGCAATACGTGGCAGGAAGTGCTCGCGCGGCGCGACTACCCTGCCCCGGTGCGCACGGTGCTCGGCGAGATGATGGCCGCGTGCGCGCTGCTGTCCGCGAACCTGAAATTTCACGGCACCCTGATCATGCAGATCTTCGGCGACGGGCCGGTGAAGATGCTGGTCGTCCAGTGCAGCTCGGATCTGTCGATGCGGGCGACCGCGAAGTTCTCCGGCGATGCGGCGCAGACGATCGGCGACGACGCGAGCTTCGCCACGCTCGTGAACGCGAGCGGCCACGGCCGCTGCGTGATCACGCTCGATCCGGCCGACAAGCAGCCGGGCCAGCAGCCGTACCAGGGCATCGTGCCGCTGAACGGCGTCGACGGTCCGCTCGAATCGATTTCGCAGGTGCTCGAGCATTACATGCACCACTCGGAGCAGCTCGACACGCGGCTGTGGCTCGCGGCCGACCGCGACCGCGCGGTCGGAATGCTGCTGCAGAAGCTGCCGGGCGACGGCGGAATCGTGCCGCGCAATGCCGAGACCGACATCGACACGTGGGAGCGCGTGTGCACGCTCGGCGGCACGCTGTCCGCAAAGGAACTGCTCGAAGTCGAGCCCGAAGTGGTGTTTCGCCGGCTCTTCTGGCAGGAGAACGTGCAGCACTTCGAACCGGCCGGCACGCGCTTTCAGTGCTCGTGCTCGCGCGAGAAGGTCGGCGCGATGCTGCGCATGCTCGGCCGCGAGGAAGTCGACAGCGTGATCGCCGAGCGCGGCCACGTCGAGATCCACTGCGAGTTCTGCAACCAGCGCTACGAATTCGATCCGGTCGACGTTGCGCAGTTGTTCGCCGCACCGGAAGTCGCGGCCGGCGTGACGCCCGCGACGAGCCAGCGTCACTGAGTGAGCGGCGCACGCGCACGCGACCGCGCGGGCGCATAATGACGCACGAGCATCGCACGCAGGGCTCGCGCGCCGCAGGCCCGGCCTTCGGCGCAAGCCGCCTTCCGCCGCCGGCGCGCCGCAGGAGAAACAGATGAATCGCCCGTTCCGCACCATCGTCGTCATCGGCGTCGCCGTCGGCACACTTGCCGTGGCCGGCTGCGCGGTGCCGCCATCGTCCACGATCCTGAGCCGCCTGCCCGAATCGGGCGCGTCGGCAGGCCAGCCGCCGACACTGTCGGCCGCCGAGCGCAAACGCTACGACGAGATCGACAAGCAGGTGTTGCGCGAACAGAACGACGCGATGGCGGCCGAGGCTGCAGCGCGCGCATGGGCGTACTACGCGCCGCCGCCCGTCACCGTCTACGGCGGCTATTACAGCGGCGGATGGGGAAATCGCTGGGGAACCGGCATCGGCTACGGCTATCCGGGCTGGTGGTGGTGATGCGTCGTCGGCCCGATCGACGCGATTGACGAATCGTCGGAAATAAAAAAGCGCGGCATTTCCCGCGCTTTTTCAATCGATCGATGGATCGCCGCGTCAGTGATGCGCGGCCTTGTCCTTGCCGCCGTGATGCCGCGACGGTTTCGCGATCGATTGCGGATTCGGTACGACACGCACCGGCGCCGACGACACCGCGCCGCGCGTCGACGTGCTCGACGGCGTGTTGCTCACCGGCGCCGACGGCGCATTCGGCGATACGAACTGCACGAACACTTCGCCGTCCTTCACCATGCCCATCTCGTAGCGCGCGCGCTCCTCGATCGCCGCCGTGCCGCTTTGCAGATCCTGCACTTCGCCGGCAATGCGTTCGTTGCGCAGCTTCTCGTCTGCGTTCTTCCGGAGCTGGTCATCGAGCTGCTGACGCAGTTCATGCACCCGCAGCCAGCCGCCGTGTCCCCACCATAGCGGGTACTGAATGAGCGCCAGCAACGCAATCAGGACGACAGTGACAAGCCGCATGTAGAAGACGCAGATATAAGAAGCGCCGCTCCGCGCATCTGCACAGAGCGGCGTCGACAGGACTAACCCGATAGTAGCGCGTTAGCGCAGGTTGTAGAAAGCCGACTTGCCCGGGTAGCTCGCGATGTCGCCGAGGTCTTCCTCGATGCGCAGCAGCTGGTTGTACTTCGAGATGCGATCGCTGCGCGACAGCGAACCGGTCTTGATCTGGCCGGCATTCAGGCCGACCGCGATGTCCGCGATCGTCGAATCTTCCGTTTCGCCCGAGCGGTGCGAGATCACGGCCGTGTAGCCCGCGCGCTTCGCCATCTCGATTGCCGCGAACGTTTCGGTCAGCGTACCGATCTGGTTGATCTTGATCAGGATCGAGTTCGCGATGCCCTTCTCGATGCCTTCCTTCAGGATGCGCGTGTTCGTGACGAAGAGATCGTCGCCGACGAGCTGCACCTTCTTGCCGAGACGATCGGTCAGCAGCTTCCAGCCGTCCCAGTCGCTTTCGTGCATGCCGTCCTCGATCGACACGATCGGGAACTTGTCGGCGAGCGTCGCGAGGTAGTCGGTGAATTCGGCCGACGACAGTTGCAGGCCTTCGCCCGCGAGCTGGTACTTGCCGTCGTGGTAGAACTCGGATGCCGCGCAGTCGAGCGCGAGCAGCACGTCTTCGCCCGCGCGGTAGCCGGCCTTCTCGATCGCCTGCAGGATCGTCGACAGGCACTCGTCGTTGCTGCCGAAGTTCGGCGCGAAGCCGCCTTCGTCGCCGACTGCGGTGCTCATGCCGCGGTCGCTCAGGATTTTCTTCAGCGCGTGGAACACTTCGGCGCCGCAACGCAGCGCTTCGCGGAACGTCGGCTGGCTGACCGGCACGATCATGAATTCCTGGATGTCCAGGCTGTTGTTCGCGTGCGCGCCGCCGTTCACGATATTCATCATCGGCACCGGCAGCTGCATCGCGCCGGAGCCGCCGAAGTAGCGGTACAGCGGCAGGCCGGCTTCTTCGGCCGCGGCCTTCGCGACGGCCATCGACACGGCCAGCATCGCGTTCGCGCCGAGGCGCGACTTGTTGTCGGTGCCGTCGAGCTCGAGCAGCGTCTTGTCGAGGAACGCCTGCTCCGACGCGTCGAGGCCCATGATCGCTTCGGAGATCTCGGTGTTGATGTGCTCGACCGCCTTCAGCACGCCCTTGCCGTTGTAGCGACCGGCTTCGCCGTCGCGCAGCTCGATCGCTTCACGCGAGCCCGTGGACGCGCCCGACGGCACTGCCGCGCGGCCCATCGTGCCCGATTCGAGCAGCACGTCGCATTCGACGGTGGGGTTGCCGCGCGAATCCAGAATCTCGCGGCCGATGATATCTACGATTGCACTCATGGGTTTCCTCTGAGAATGACGATGGATTCTTCAAGCTGCGACGACATGCGCGCCGGGACTGCTTTCGCTACTGACGCGCGAAGCCGCCGCAAGGTTCATTCGGTCTTTAATTGAAATCGTTTTCCAGGAACGGGCTGCGCTTCACCGCCTGATCGAGCGTGACGAGCGTCTCGAGCAGCGCGCTCATCCGGTTCAGCGGCACCGCGTTCGGACCGTCCGACTTCGCTTCAGCCGGATTCGGGTGCGTCTCCATGAACAGCCCGGCGACGCCTGTCGCGACCGCCGCACGCGCGAGCACCGGCACGAACTCGCGCTGGCCGCCCGAGCTCGTGCCCTGCCCGCCCGGCAACTGCACCGAGTGCGTCGCATCGAACACGACCGGCGCGTCGGTTTCGCGCATGATCGCGAGCGAGCGCATGTCGGACACGAGATTGTTGTAGCCGAACGAGACGCCGCGCTCGCATGCCATGAAGCGGTCTTCGGAGAGACCCGCTTCGCGTGCCGCATCGCGCGCCTTGTCGATCACGTTCTTCATGTCGTGCGGCGCGAGGAACTGGCCTTTCTTGATGTTGACCGGCTTGCCCGAGCGCGCGCACGCGTGGATGAAGTCGGTCTGACGGCACAGGAACGCGGGCGTCTGCAGCACGTCGACGACCGACGCGACCTGCTCGATCTCGTCGACCGAATGCACGTCGGTCAGCACCGGCAGGCCGAGCTGACGCTTGACCTCGCCGAGGATGCGCAGCCCCTCGTCCATTCCGAGGCCGCGAAACGACTTGCCCGAGCTGCGGTTCGCCTTGTCGTACGACGATTTGTAGATGAACGGGACGTTCAGCTTTGCGCAGATCTCCTTCAGCCGGCCGGCCGTGTCGATCGTCATTTGCTCCGACTCGACGACGCAGGTACCGGCGATCAGGAAGAAAGGCTTGTCGAGACCGACCTCGAAATCGCACAGTTTCATGCTTTCGCTCCGACGCGCGCTTCCTTGTTCGCGAGTGCGGCTTCGACGAACGACTTGAAGAGCGGATGACCGTCACGCGGCGTGGACGTGAATTCCGGGTGGAACTGAACGCCGACGAACCACGGGTGCATCGAACGTGGCAGTTCCATCATTTCCGGCAGATCCTCGCTCGGGGTACGGGCGCTGATGATAAGGCCGCCGCTTTCGAGCTGGGGCACGAAGCGGTTATTGACTTCATAACGATGGCGATGACGCTCGTTCACGTCCTTGCCGTAGATCTCTTCCGCGAGCGTGCCGGGCTTGATCGGGCAGCGCTGCGAGCCGAGCCGCATCGTGCCGCCGAGATCGGAATCCTCGGTGCGCGTCTCGACCTTGCCTTCGCGGTCGTACCATTCGGTGATCAGCGCGACCACGCGTTCCGGCGTGTCCGGATCGAACTCCGTGCTGTTCGCGTGCTTGAGGCCGACGACGTCGCGCGCGAATTCGATCACCGCGAGCTGCATGCCGAGGCAGATGCCGAGGTACGGCACCTTCGCTTCGCGCGCATAGCGGATCGCCGCGATCTTGCCTTCGGTGCCGCGCCGCCCGAACCCGCCCGGCACCAGCACCGCGTCGAGATGCCTGAGGCTGTCGACGCCATTCGTCTCGATCTCTTCCGAGTCGATGTACTCGATGTTGACCTTCGTCGACGTGTGCAGCGACGCGTGGCGCAATGCCTCGATCAGCGACTTGTACGATTCGGTCAGGTCGACGTACTTGCCGACCATGCCGATCGTCACTTCGTGCTTCGGATTCTCCAGCTTCTCGACGAGCTCCGACCACATGCGCAGGTCGGCATCCTTCGGCGACAGCTTCAGCTCTTCGCAGATGATCCGGTCGAGCCCCTGGTCGTGCAGCATCTGCGGAATCTTGTAGATGCTGTCGACGTCCCACACCGAAATGACCGCGTCTTCCGGCACGTTCGAGAACAGCGAGATCTTCTTCGATTCGTCGTCCGGAATGCGGCGGTCCGCACGGCACAGCAGCACGTGCGGCGAGATGCCGATCTCGCGCAGCTTCTGCACGCTGTGCTGGGTCGGCTTCGTCTTCAGCTCGCCGGCCGTCGCGATGTACGGCACGAGCGTCAGGTGCACGAAGCATGCGCTGTTGCGGCCGAGGCGCAGGCTCATCTGGCGAGCGGCTTCGAGGAACGGCAGCGATTCGATGTCGCCGACCGTGCCGCCGATCTCGACGATCGCGACGTCCGGCTCGCCGCAGGTCGCCGACGCGGCGCCGCGCTCGATGAACGCCTGGATCTCGTTCGTGATGTGCGGGATGACCTGCACGGTCTTGCCGAGATAGTCGCCGCGGCGCTCCTTGCGGATCACCGATTCGTAGATCTGACCGGTCGTGAAGTTGTTGGCCTTGCGCATCTTCGTGCTGATGAAGCGCTCATAGTGGCCGAGGTCGAGATCCGTCTCCGCGCCGTCTTCCGTCACGAACACTTCGCCGTGCTGAAACGGGCTCATCGTGCCGGGGTCGACGTTGATGTAGGGATCGAGTTTGAGGAGGGTGACTTTCAGACCGCGCGATTCGAGGATCGCGGCGAGAGAGGCGGCGGCAATACCCTTGCCGAGGGAAGAAACTACGCCGCCGGTGACGAAAACATATTTGGTCATCGCTGGATGCTCGCGGGAAAAACGGATTATACCGTAAAGCTCGCGCTTCTCTCAGCAAATGGCGCGATGATCGCACCCCGTCGCGACGCCGCGCGACGCCCGTGCGGGACGGCGTTGCCGGCCGTCCGCGCGGTGCCGTCGGCGGCCGCGTCGATGCGGTTGCCGCATCGCCGGGAAGCCTTGGCAACGCCGGTGCGGCGGCCGCCCGATCGCTCGGCGCCCGCACGACGAAGCCGCTGCTCAGGCGCGCTTCGCAAGCGGCAAGTCGTGCGGCGGCGCGCCGCCCTCTTCCGCCTTCAGCGAATTCAGCATCCGCTGCAATGCGCGCGCCGTTTCGATCGGCCGCTCCATCGGAAACAGATGACTGCCTTCGACCCACTCGATGCGCCCGCGCGCCGCGCGCCGCGTCGCGTCGAGCCCGACCTGCCGCACCTCGCGCGAGCGCGTGCCGGCGAGAAAGCCGAGCGGCACCGGCGCGCCGTGCGCAAGCCGCGGGCCGAGCGTATGCGGCAGCGTCCGGTAGATCAGATATTCGATCTGCCGGTCGAACGCGAGCGCGCGTTCGCCGCCGGCGCCGGCCTGCGGAATCGCGTAGTCGATGTAGTCGGCGAGCATTCGTTCGTCCCAGCGCGCGAATGCCGGCTTCTCGCGAAAATGCCGCCAGACCTCGTCGCGGCTCGGCCAGCGCGTGCGCCGCTTGCGCGTCGCGGCGGCCGGCGACAGCCGCTCGTCGAGCCCCGCCCACTGGCTCGCACGCAATGCGCGGGCGCGCCAGCCCGCGATGATCGGCGAATCGATCATCACCACGCCGCGCACCCACTGCGGTTTCTTCAGCGCGGCCATCAACGACAGGTAGCCGCCGAGCGAATGACCGACGAGCCACACGGGACGCTCGTAACGGCTGCCGACGTCGTCGAGCAGCTGCTCGACGAGGTGCGGCCAGTCGCGCGTGACCGGATAGCGCCGGTCGTGGCCGATCCGTTCGATATAGCGCACCTCGTAGTCGTCGGCCAGTTCGGCGAAGATCGTCCGGTACGTCGACGCCGGAAAGCCGTTCGCATGCGAGAAATGGAGGATGTCCTTCAAACGCCGATGTCTCCTGTGTCGATCGGAACCCGTGCGGCGCCCCGGCTGCGATTCCGCGCTTCGCGGTCGATTCGCGATTCGATTCGGATCGCGGCTTCTGCCGTTGCGCGCTGCTTTGCACGCTGCGGCAGCGCAGCGGTGCATGCGGTCGTTGCCGGCTGCCCGCGTCGAAACACGCTCACCGATCCATCCAGTAGCGCCGCTGCGTGTCGCGATACCGCTCGAATGCGAAACCGCCGCCTGCCGGCGCCACCTCGAACCGCACCGCGCCGTCGAGATCGGTGCGCGGCAACGGAATCCCGCGCAGTCCATAGCGCGCCAGAACGGTGCGGTGCGGATGCCCGAAACGGTTGCGATAGCCTACAGGAAATACCGCGACGCGCGGCCGGACCGAGTCGAGGAAAGGCTCGATCGACGACGTGCGGCTGCCGTGGTGCGGAACGATGAGGATCTGCGCGGCGAGCGCGTCCGCCGCATCGTCGACGAGCCGGCGCTCCGCGCGCGCGTCGATGTCGCCGGTCAGCAACGCGGACGTGCCGCCCGCATCGATGCGCAGCACGCACGACTGCCCGTTCGACGAACCGGCGCCGGGACCGCCCGCCGGCCACAGCATCGTGAACGCGACGCCGTCCCAGGTCCAGCGCTGCCCGGCCGCGCACGGCAACCGGTCCGTCACGCCGGCAGCGCGCGCATCGCGCCACAGCGGGCTCGTCGGCGCAACGCCGGCGAGCAGCTGACGTACGTCGACGGCCGCATAGACGGCCGGCGCGCCGCCCGCATGATCGGCGTCCCCATGACTGATCACCAGCGCATCGAGCGTGCCGATCCCGCGGGCGCGCAGCGCCGGCGCGACGATCCGCGCGCCCGCATGCGTGGACTCCGCGCCCGGTCCCGCATCGAACAGCAACGTGCGGCGCGCGGTCTGAACGAGCACCGCCGCGCCCTGCCCGACGTCGAGCACGGTCAGCCGGAAGCCGCCGGGTGGCGGCGCATCGGATGCCGGCGCGACGAGCGGCAGCCACGTGAGCGGCGCCGCCCAGCGCAGCGGCCAGACGCGCGGCATCAGCGCCCACGCGACACCGACGCACGCGAGCACCAGCACCGGCCAGTCGGGCATGCGCAGCCACCATACGCCGGCCGGCCAGTCGGCCAGCCGCCCGAGCAGCACCATCATCGGTTCGAGCGCCGCGTGCGCGACACGAAACGCGTACGCGTCGAGCGGCGCGGGCAGCGCGATGCCGGCCAGCACGATCGGCGTGACCACCGAGCTGACCCACGGAATCGCGAACGCATTGCCGAACGGCCCCGATATCGAGATCTGCGCGAACCACGCGGCCGTCAGCGGCGCGAGACCGATCGTCACCGCGTACTGCACGCGCGCGGCCTCCGCGATGCGACGCGCCGCGCGTTTGCCCCACGCTCGCAGCCGCCGCCCGCGGCTCGCCGCATCGTCGTCTTCCGCTTCGTCCGTCCCGTCGAACGCGCGCGCGGCGCGCCAGCCGGCGACGGCGAGCAGAATCACGGCGACCGCACCGAACGACAGCCAGAACCCGGCCGACAGCACAGCCCACGGATCGGCGAGCAGCACGCCGCCGAGCGCCGCGCACAGCACCGCGGACGTCGGCACGCTGCGCCCGGCCAGATAGGCGACGCCGCCGGCCGCGATCATCCACCACGAGCGCTGGGCCGGCACGTTGAAACCGGCAAGTGCCGCGTAGCCGGCCGCCGCCAGCAGCGCCGCGACCGACGCCGCGTACGGCGCGGGCACGATCAGCGTCGCGGCCCGCGCGCGCCAGCGCACGCGGCGCCATGCGATCGACACGAGCCCGCCGGCGATCGCGCCGACCAGCCCGACGTGCAAGCCGGAGATCGCGACGAGGTGGCTCGTGCCGGTATTGCGCAGTACGCGCCAGTCTTCGTCGCCGATGCCGGACTGGTCGCCGATCGCGAGTGCGGCGACGATGCCGCGATGCCGCGCGTCGACGCCGAGCGTCGCGCCGATGCGCGCACGCAGCACGTCCCGAAGCCGATCGATCGATGCGCGCCATCCCGACGCGCGCGCATCGAGCAACACCGCGCGCTGCGGCGCGACGACATAGCCGATCGCGCGAATCCCCGCGGCAAGCCACGCCGCCTCGCTGTCGCGCACGCCGTCGTTCGCCTCCGCATGCGGACGCTTCAGCCGCACGACGACGCGCCAGCGCTGCGCGGCACGCAGTTCGGGAATCGCATCGCGCGCGTCCGTCGCGCCATAGGCGCGCCACGACAACCGGATCAACGGCGGAAATCGCGCGAGTGCCGCATCGTTCGATTCGACCGCGAGCAGCAGCCGCGCGCCGGTCTCGTCGATCGTCGGCAATCCGCGGATCACGCCCGTGACGACGATGTCGCGTCCTTCCCACTCGACCGGCAGACTGTCGCGCAATCGCCATTCGGCACGCGCGGCCGCATAGCCGAACCCGGTCGCGCAAGCGGCGAGCGCGCACAGCGTCCAGCCGAGCGCGATGCCCGCGCGTGCGCGGCAACGGCGCACGCACCATGCACGGAGCAGCGCGCAGCCCGCGAGCACGGCCGCGCCCGTCGCCCAGACGATCGCACCCGGCAACGCCGCCTGCCGCTGCAGCACGACTACGCCGAGCGCGAACGCGATCCACCACACGCGCATCGCACCTCCTCGCCCACGTCGCGCCGCGACGCCACGCGCGGCACGTTCCGACGACGATTATGCGGACGAAAGGGCGAGTCGCGGCAGCGCGGCGAGCGCGTTAGCCGAAGTGGATAGGGACAGCGCGTGCGCGTCGATGCCGCGCAATTCGGCGAGCACGTCGCCGATGCGCGGCACCTGATCGGGCGTGTTGCGGGACTTGTATGCCCATTCGGGCGCGATGTCGGGCGCGTCGGTCTCGACGACGATCGCATCGAGCGGCAATTGCGTCGCGAGCCGCCGGATCTGCCGCGCGCGCTCGAACGTCACGTTGCCGCCGAAGCCGAGATGCAGTCCTTGCGCGAGATACGCGTTCGCCTGCTGGAAGCTGCCGTTGAACGCATGCGCGATACCGCGCCGCACGCCGAAACGGCGCAGCCCGGCGAGCACGCGATCCTGCGACTTGCGTACATGGCACAGCACGGGCAGATCGAATTCGCGCGCGAGTTTCAGCTGCCCTTGATAGAAAAACTGCTGCCGCGCTTCGTCGAGCCCCGGCACGAAATAGTCGAGGCCGATCTCGCCGATCGCGACGAAACGCGGATCGTCGACGCTCGCTTCGATCTCCATGCGCAGCCGATCCAGATCGTCGTCGCGCGCGTGCGGCGTGAACAACGGATGAATGCCGAGTGCGTAGACGGCGCCGGGCGTGCGCTGCGCGAGCTCGCGCACCGTCGCGAAGTTGTCGCGCCCGACGCTCGGGATCACGATGCGCGACACGCCGGCCGCACATGCGGACTGCGCGACCGCGTCGCGGTCGGCGTCGAATTCGGCGGCATCGAGATGGCAGTGCGTGTCGATCCACATGTCGGGGTTCCGCGAGGTTGGCGCCGCGCGCCGCTGCTCCGTGCAGCCCGCTGCGGACGTTCTTTCAAACCGGGAGCACCGGCTCCTCGTGCAGTACGCCGTCGCGCAGCCGCATGATGCGGTCGCAGCGCGCGGCGAGATCCGGATCGTGCGTGACGATCACGAAGCTCGTATCGAGCGTCTCGGACAACTCGAGCATCAGGTTGAACACCGTATCGGCCGTCGAACCGTCGAGGTTGCCGGTCGGCTCGTCGGCGAGCACGCACGCGGGTTTGGTAACCAGCGCACGCGCGATCGCGACGCGCTGCCGCTCGCCGCCCGACAGTTCGCCCGGCCGGTGCTTCGCCCGCGGCCCGAGTCCGACACGGGCGAGCATCGCCTGTGCCTGCTCGCGTGCGTCCTCGGTCGTCATCCGGCGGATGCGCAGCGGCATTGCGACGTTGTCGAGCGCGCTGAACTCCGGCAGCAGATGATGAAACTGATACACGAAGCCGAGCGCGCGATTGCGCAGCTCGTTGCGCTCGCGCTCGGCGAGCTGCGTGAACGGCTTGCCGAGCAGCGATACCTCGCCCGCGCTCGGCTCGTCGAGGCCGCCCAGCACGTGCAGCAGCGTGCTCTTGCCGGAACCCGACGCGCCGACGACCGCCAGCTTCTCGCCGCGCCGCACCGCGAGCTCGGTGTTGTTGAGCACCTGCACGTTGAAGCCGCCCTGCACGAACGCCTTCGTGATCCCGCGCGCCTGAAGCACGTATTCCTGCATACCTGCCGAATCCTGTCTGATGGGTTGTCGTGATGCCGCGAATGCGGTCGCGCGGTCATTCATAGCGCAGCGCCTCCGCCGGCTTCACCTTCGCGCCGCGCCAGCTCGGGTACAGCGTCGCGACGGCCGACAGCGCGAACGCGATCAGCCCGATCTTGATCACGTCGCTCGCGACGAGCTCGGACGGCAGCTCGCTGATGAAGTACACGGACGGCGGCAGGAACTGCACGCCGAACAGATGCTCGATCATCGGGATCAGCCACGGAATGCTCCATGCGATCAGGCAGCCGAGCGCCACGCCCGACGCGGTGCCGACGAAGCCGATCGTCACACCCTGCACGACGAAGATCTTCATGATCGAGCCCGGCTGCGCGCCGAGCGTGCGCAGGATCGCGATGTCGGCCTGCTTGTTGGTCACGGTCATCACGAGCGACGACACGAGGTTGAACGCGGCGACCGCGATGATCAGCGTGAGGATGATGAACATCATCCGCTTCTCGATCTGCACGGCCGAGAACCACGTCTTGTTCTGCTGCGTCCAGTCGCGGATGTACAGGCTGCCGGACAGCGTATGCGACAGCTCGAGCGCAACCTGCGGCGCCTTCTGCATGTCGGTCAGCCGCAGCCGCACGCCGGTCGGCGCCGGCAGCCGGAACAGCGCCTCGGCGTCGCGGATGTTGATCATCGCGAGCGTGCTGTCGTATTCGTAGTGGCCGGATTCGAACACGCCGACCACCGTGAACTGCTTGAGCCGCGGCATCATGCCGGCCGGCGTGATCGTGCCTTCGGGCGCGACGAGCATGATCTTGTCGCCGACCGTCACGCCGAGGTTGCCGGCGAGCGCATCGCCGAGCACGATGCCGAACTGCCCCGGCACCAGCGCGGCGAGCTTGCCGGCCTTCATGTCCTTGCCGATGTCCGACACCTGCGGTTCGAGCGACGGCTCGATCCCGCGCAGCATCACGCCGCTCACCGCATCCTGGCGCGTGAGCAGCGCCTGCGCTTCGACGTACGGCGCCGCACCGATCACCGACGGATTGCGGCGCGCTTCCTGCGCGGTGAGCTGCCAATCGGGCATCGAGCCCGTCGGCGAGAACACCTCGACGTGCGCGAGGACCGACAGCATGCGGTCGCGCACTTCTTTCTGGAAACCGTTCATCACCGACAGCACGACGATCAGCGCCGCGACGCCGAGCGCGATCCCGAGCATCGAAACGAGCGCGATGAAGGAAATGAAGCCGTTGCCGGTCGTGCGTTTGCCGGCGCGCGTGTAGCGCCAGCCGATCTGCCATTCGTACGGAAGTTTCAAGCGAATCCTTTCTGCTGGTTGCGGCGGGATGGCGGCCCGCGGCCGGCGCGCCGCCCGGCGGCGGTCGAGGCCGGGGCGCGGTCGAAAAACGGCCGCCGGACGCGAACGGGCCGGCAGCCGGCCCGATCACGCGCGCAGTTTGCCATACAATGCGCACCATCATGCACGACCGACGCCTCCATTTTCTCGTTCCGTTCGCGCTGCCGTCGGCGGCCGATGCGGCTTCGTCCCTGCACACGCTGGACCGTCCCGCACTCGAAAAGTTGCTCGCCCGCGCAAGCATGGTCGAGCGCGTCGCCGGCGAGGACTTCCAGCGCACGCTGCCGCACGAGCGCTGGCTGGCCCGCCAGTTCGGCGCGACTCACGGGAATGCGGCCGACGAAGCGCCGCTCGCACCGTACATGCTGCTCGCGGACGGCGGCGATCCCGGCACGCATGCATGGGCGTGCGTCGAGCCCGTTCACGTCGAAATCGCGCACGATCACCTCGTGCTCGTCGATCCGGCGACGCTCGCGCTCGACGACGGCGACGCCGCCGCGCTGCTCGCGGTCGCGCGCCCGCTGATCGAAGAGCTCGGCGTGCGGCTCGAGGCGCCGAATCCCGCGCGCTGGTACTTGTCGAGCGAACAGCTTGCGCGGCTTGCCGGCGCGGCGCCGCTGCGTGCGAGCGGGCGCAACATCGAGATCTGGCTGCCGCACGACGCGCACACCGGCGAGCGCTCGCGCGTGTGGATGAAGCTGCAGAACGAAGTGCAGATGGCGTGGTTCCAGCATCCGGTCAACGAAGCGCGCGAAGCGCGCGGCCTGCCCGCCGTCAACTCGATCTGGTTCCATGCGCAGGGCACGCTGAAGCCGGTCGGCAAGCCGTTCGCGCGCGTGCTGTCCGCGTCGCCGGCCGCGCTCGGCCTCGCGCTCGCGTCGCGCGCCGACGCCGACACGCCGCCGGCATCGTTCGATGCGCTGCCCGCTGCCGACGGCGCGACGCTCATCGAGCTGCCGACCCTGACCACCCCTTTCATCGAACAGGACTGGCCGCGCTGGCACGACGCACTCGCCGCGCTCGAGCGCGACTGGTTCGCACCCGCGCTCGGCGCGCTGCGAAACGGCGAGCTGACCGGCGTCGATTTCACGCTGTGCGGCGACACGAGCTCCGTGACGCTGCGTGCGACGCGCGGCGACCTGCGCAAATTCTGGCGCCGCCGCGCGCTGGCGTCCCTGTTCGAATAACCCGACTCCGAATGACCCGCATCGTTACCCGCCCCGTCGCGCCCGCCGACGCCGAAGCGCTCGCGCGCCACGGTCTGCATCCCGTACTCGCGCGCCTGTACGCGTCGCGCGGCGTGCAGTCGCCGGCCGATATCGAGACGGCGCTCGCGCGGCTCGTTCCGCCCACCGAACTCAAGGGCTGCGCGGACGCCGCGTCGCTGCTCGCCGATGCAATCGCCGCGCGTCGCCGGCTGCTCGTCGTTGCCGACTACGACTGCGACGGCGCGACCGCGTGCGCGGTCGCGGTGCGCGGGCTGCGGATGTTCGGCGCGCAGATCGACTATCTGGTGCCGAACCGCTTCGAGTACGGCTACGGCCTCACGCCGGAGATCGTCGAGCTCGCGGCCGCGCGCCGGCCCGACCTGCTGATCACCGTCGACAACGGGATCGCGAGCGTCGCGGGCGTCGAAGCCGCGAACGCGCGCGGCATCGACGTGCTCGTGACCGACCATCACCTGCCCGGCGACGCACTGCCGGCCGCGCGCGCGATCGTCAATCCGAACCAGCCCGGCTGCGCGTTTCCGAGCAAGCACATCGCGGGCGTCGGCGTGATGTTCTACGTGCTGCTCGCGCTGCGTGCGGAGCTGCGCCGCCGCGGCGCGTTCCCGAGCAAGGAAGCCGAGCCGCGCCTCGACGGCTTGCTCGACCTCGTCGCGCTCGGCACCGTCGCCGACGTCGTGCGGCTGGACGGCAACAACCGCGTGCTCGTCGCGCAAGGGCTGCAGCGCATCCGCAACGGCCGCATGCAGCCGGGCGTCGCCGCATTGTTCCGCGCGGCCGGCCGCGACGCGCGCACCGCGTCGGCGTTCGATCTCGGTTTCGGCGTCGGGCCGCGGCTGAACGCGGCCGGCCGGCTGTCCGACATGTCGCTCGGCATCGAATGCCTGATCACCGACGATATCGGCCGCGCGTGGGAACTCGCGCAGCAGCTCGATGCGATGAACCGCGAACGCCGCGAGATCGAAGCCGGCATGCAGCAGCAGGCGCTCGCCGATCTCGCCGACGTCGATCCGGCCGACGCGTGCACGATCACGCTGTTCAACCCCGCGTGGCACCAGGGCGTGATCGGCATCGTCGCCGGCCGGCTCAAGGAAAAATTCCACCGCCCGTCGTTCACGTTCGCGCATGCGGACGAGCACGGGATGCGCGTCAAGGGATCGGGCCGCTCGATCGCCGGCTTTCATCTGCGCGACGCGCTCGACCTCGTGTCCAAGCGCGAGCCGGACCTGATCGTCGCGTTCGGCGGCCACGCGATGGCCGCCGGCGTGACGCTCGACACCGCGAACGTGCCGCGCTTCGCGGCCGCGTTCGAAGGGGTCGCGCGCGAATGGCTGTCCGACGACGTGCTGTCGCGCGTGATCGAGACCGACGGCGAACTCGAGGACGCGTACTTCACGCCGCAGTTCGTCGGGCTGCTCGACGAGGCCGTGTGGGGACAAGGCTTTCCGGCCCCGCTTTTCTCCGGCGAATTCGACGTCGTGTCGCAGGCGCTCGTGAAGGACAAGCATCTGAAGCTGCAGCTCGCGCGCGGCCGGCAGCGCTTCAACGCGATCTGGTTCAACCGCACGGAGCCGCTGCCGGCGAGCGCGCTGATCGCGTACCGGCTCGTCGCCGATACGTGGAACGGCGTCACGCGCGTGCAGCTGGTCGTCGAGCACGCGGCCGGTTGACGCACGCGCGCGCGGCGCGGCACCGCGCCCGCTTCGGCCCGCGCGCCGTGCCGAAGCGGCCCGCCGCACGCGGCCGAACACCGTTCCCGTCGCCGGGAAAGCTGGCCGATCGGCTATAATTCCGCTTTTTTACGAAGCAAGAACAGCGAACGATCATGGAAGCGGAACGTCTCAACGCGATCGAAAGCCTCCTGCTCGACCTGCGCAACCGCGCGGGCGAGCTCCGGGGGTATCTTTGACTACGACGCCAAAGCTGCGCGTCTGACCGAAGTCAACAAGGAACTGGAAGACCCGAACGTCTGGAACGATTCGAAGAACGCCCAGGCGCTCGGCCGCGAAAAGAAGCTGCTCGAAGGCGTCGTCACGACGCTCACGCAGCTCGATAGCGATCTGCGCGATGCGCTCGACCTGTTCGAGCTCGCACGCGACGAAGGCGACGAAGACACGCTCGTCGCATCCGAAGAAGACGCCGCGAAGCTCGAAGCCCGCGTTGCCGACATCGAATTCCGCCGGATGTTCTCGAACCCGGCCGACCCGAACAACTGCTTCATCGACATCCAGGCCGGCGCCGGCGGCACCGAGGCCTGCGACTGGGCGTCGATGCTGCTGCGCCAATACCTGCGCTACTGCGAGCGCAAGGGCTTCAAGGCCGAAGTGCTCGAAGAGTCCGACGGCGACGTCGCGGGCATCAAGAACGCGACGATCAAGGTAACCGGCGAATACGCATACGGCTATCTGCGCACCGAAACCGGCATTCACCGCCTCGTGCGCAAGTCGCCGTTCGATTCGTCCGGCGGCCGCCATACGTCGTTCTCGTCGGTGTTCGTGTATCCGGAGATCGACGACTCGATCGAAGTCGAGATCAACCCGGCCGACCTGCGCATCGACACGTACCGCGCGTCGGGCGCGGGCGGTCAGCACATCAACAAGACCGACTCGGCGGTACGGATCACGCACATGCCGACCGGCATCGTCGTGCAGTGCCAGAACGACCGCTCGCAGCACCGCAACCGCGCCGAAGCGATGGCGATGCTGAAGTCGCGGCTGTACGAAGCCGAGATGCGCAAGCGTCAGGCCGAGCAGGACAAGCTCGAGTCGAGCAAGACCGACGTGGGCTGGGGTCACCAGATCCGCTCGTACGTGCTCGACCAGAGCCGCGTGAAGGATCTGCGCACGAACGTCGAAATGAGCAACACGAAGGCGGTGCTCGACGGCGATCTCGACGACTTCATCAGCGCGAGCCTCAAACAGGGCGTGTAAGCGCCGCGGCGCGGCAGGTCCGCGCCGCCCTTCCCGCTTGCGTCGCCGCACCCATTCCGAATTCCGACCATCATGACCGAACCGACCCAAACGCAGCCCGCCGTCGCGGCGGACGAGAACCAGATCATCGCCGAGCGCCGCGAGAAGCTGCGCGCGTTGCGCGAGCAAGGCGTCGCCTATCCGAACGATTTCCGGCCGACGCATCACGCGGCCGACCTGCAGGCGAAGTTCGCCGAGTCGGACAAGGCGGCGCTCGAAGCGGATCCGGTCGAGGTCGCGGTGGCCGGCCGCATGATGCTCAAGCGCGTGATGGGCAAGGCGAGCTTCGCGACGGTGCAGGACGGTTCGGGCCAGATCCAGTTCTTCGTGACGCCGAACGACGTCGGCGCCGACACCTACGACGCGTTCAAGAAGTGGGATCTCGGCGATATCGTTGCCGCGCGCGGCGTGCTGTTCCGCACGAACAAGGGCGAGCTGTCGGTCCAGTGCAAGGAGCTGCGCCTGCTGTCGAAGTCGCTGCGCCCGCTGCCGGACAAGTTCCACGGGCTCGCCGACCAGGAAATGCGCTACCGCCAGCGCTACGTCGACCTGATCGTCACGCCGGAAACGCGCGACACGTTCCGTGCGCGCACGAAGACGATCGCGTCGATCCGCAAGTTCATGAGCGACGCCGACTTCATGGAAGTCGAGACGCCGATGCTGCACCCGATTCCGGGCGGCGCAGCCGCGAAGCCGTTCGTCACGCATCACAACGCGCTCGACATGCAGATGTTCCTGCGCATCGCGCCGGAGCTGTACCTGAAGCGCCTGATCGTCGGCGGCTTCGAACGCGTGTTCGAGATCAACCGCAACTTCCGGAACGAAGGCGTGTCGCCGCGCCACAACCCGGAATTCACGATGATGGAGTTCTACGCCGCGTACACCGACTACCGCTGGCTGATGGACTTCACCGAGCAACTGATCCGCCAGGCGGCGATCGATGCGCTGG
The DNA here is from genome assembly GCF_902499135.1 of Burkholderia dolosa. Taxonomy (GTDB): domain Bacteria; phylum Pseudomonadota; class Gammaproteobacteria; order Burkholderiales; family Burkholderiaceae; genus Burkholderia; species Burkholderia dolosa. The sequence goes on along the minus strand of NZ_CABVPR010000026.1, from coordinate 17,710 downwards.
GCACCGCGACGATCCAGTATCAGGGTCGCGAACTCGACCTCGCGCAGCCGTTCCATCGGCTGACGATCACGCAGGCGATCCAGAAGTACGCACCGCAGTACACCGACCGCCAGCTGTCGGACGACGCGTATCTGCGCAACGAGCTGAAGCGGCTCGGCGTCGACGTCACGCAGCCGGCGTTCCTGAACGCGGGCATCGGTGCGTTGCAGCTCGCGCTGTTCGAGGAAACGGCCGAAGCGCAGCTGTGGGAGCCGACGTTCATCATCGACTATCCGGTCGAGGTGTCGCCGCTCGCACGCGCGTCCGATACGGTGCCGGGCATCACCGAGCGTTTCGAGCTGTTCATCACCGGCCGCGAAATCGCGAACGGCTTCTCCGAGCTGAACGATCCGGAAGACCAGGCCGCCCGTTTCAAGAAGCAGGTCGAGCAGAAAGATGCCGGCGACGAGGAAGCGATGTTCTTCGACGCCGACTACATTCGCGCGCTCGAATACGGGATGCCGCCGACCGGCGGCTGCGGGATCGGCATCGATCGGCTCGTGATGCTGCTGACCGACAGCCCGACGATCCGCGACGTGCTGCTGTTCCCGCATCTGCGCCGCGAAGACTGACCGCCGCGCGCGTATGCGCCGCGCTCGGCGCGCACGCGCTTTGTAACGGCGCGTAAATCCTGCCTGCCGGCGTTCGCCGGCTACCGATCCTCCCCCGTTTTATTCCGTTGTCGTATCGGCGTCGTCCGGGTTTTCCCTGTCATGACGGCGCGCGCGTCACTGCAATTCGTTACACCTTGATACGCCGGCCGCCTTCCGCGTGGACGACACTCCTGATGCATCACCACGCATGACCACGAGGCCGGAGCGCGGCAGGTACGCCGTCTTCGATCGACCTCGCGCGTGGGACCCGTCTCAGCCGCGCACGCGCGAGCGGGTCGATACAGGAGAACAGAAAATGGACAACCAGATTCAGACCACGCCGCAAAAGCAACGCCTGCACCCGCTGATCGCCACCGCGGCGGGCGCCGTCATCGTCGCGAGCCTCGCGGCCACTGCGGCGATCACCGGCGTGTTCCCGAAAGCCGGCAGCGCCGATGCGCAGAACGGCCAGACCCAGGCCGCGCTGATCGCGTCGCAGCCGGCCGTCGATACGGCCGCCGCGGCAAGCGCCGCACAGGCCGCGCAAGCGCAACAGCAGGCAGCACAACAGGCGGCCGAGCAAAAGGCGGCCGCGCAGGCGGAGCCGAAGCCCGCGCCTCGTCATACTTCGACGGCTCATCGCCGTACGCCGGCGCCGCAGCCGCCGCAATACGCGCAGCAACCGTCCGCGCCGGCTCAACCGGCCTACTGCCAGACCTGCGGCACGGTGGTCGCGATCACGCAGACGCGCACGCCGGGTCAAGCTTCCGGGATCGGCGCGGTCGGCGGCGCGGCGGCCGGCGGCCTGCTCGGCAACCAGTTCGGGCACGGTAACGGCCGCACCGCGATGACGATCCTCGGTGCGCTGGGCGGCGGTCTCGCCGGCAACCAGGTCGAGAAGCAGGTACGCGCGGAAACCGACTATCGCGTGCAGGTTCAGATGGAAAACGGCGCGACGCGGACGTTCACGTACCACAACCCGCCGCCGTTCGGTCAGGGACAGCGCGTCCGTATCGAGAACGGGACGCTCGTCGGCGCGTAAGGCTGACGACGCGCGGGCCGCCGGCCGGCAATTCGGCGCCCTGCGCGACGCGACAACGAAAACGGCTCGCGATGCATCCGCATCGCGAGCCGTTTCTCTTCATCGGGAAAAAGAGGCGCGGCGCATCACGCCGCCGCGCCGCTCAGTCTTCGTCGTCGAAGTCCGATTCGTCGATCCAGTGCGCCTGGATCGCTTCGAGGATCTTCTCGCCCGAGCGATTCGGATCGTCGTCGAAGCCGTCGAGCGCGATCACCCATTCGCGCAGATCGACGAAGTTGATGCGCTGCGGATCGACGTCCGGATGCTTGTCTGCAAGCGCGATGGCGATTTCGCGCGAATCGGTCCATTTCATTGCCTGCTCTCCCGCGTGCGCGGCCGGGCCGCCGAACGGGAACCGCCCCGCCGGCAGTGCCGACCCGTCAGTGATTTTCCTTCGCGTGATTGATCGAGTACTTCGGAATCTCGACGACGAGATCAGAGTCCTCCTTCACGATCGCCTGGCACGACAGCCGCGACGTCGGCTCGAGGCCCCACGCCTTGTCGAGCAGGTCGTCCTCGTCCTCTTCGGACGGATCGAGCTCGTTGAAGCCTTCGCGGATCACGACGTGGCACGTCGTGCACGCGCAAGACTTCTCGCATGCGTGTTCGATCTCGATTCCGTTGTCGAGCAGGTTGTCGCAAATACTCTTGCCGGGCGTCGCGTCGATCACTGCGCCGTCCGGGCACAGTTCGACGTGAGGCAGCACCACCAGTTGAGGCATGTCCGTTCCGTCAGTCAGGGTGCGGCGTCGAGCGCCGCACGGTTCAATATCGCGCGGGCCGTCGCCGGCCGACGCGCAGCGATTCGGTCAGATGTCGTCGAGGCGGCGGCCCGACAGCGCGCGGCGGATGCTCTTGTCCATCCGGCGCGCCGCGAATTCGTCGGTGCCGTCGGCAAGCGCCTTCGTCGCCGCTTCGATCGCGTCCGCGTCGTCGCCCGGCGCGATCGAAGCCAGCGCGGCGACGAGCGCGTCGATCCGCGCGCGTTCGGCCGCATCGAGCAGTTCGCCGTCCGCGGCGAGCGCGGCCTGCGTCGCCTCGATCATCCGCTGCGCCTCCACTTGCGCCTCGCGCAGCGCGCGCGCGCGCATGTCGACTTCGGCGGTCTTGAAGCTGTCCTCGAGCATCTTCGCGATGTCGTCGTCGGCGAGGCCGTACGACGGCTTCACGACGACCGACGCCTCGACGCCCGACTGCTGTTCGCGCGCAAACACCGACAGCAGCCCGTCCGCATCGACCTGGTACGTGACGCGGATCCGCGCGGCGCCGGCCGTCATCGGCGGGATGCCGCGCAGCTCGAAGCGCGCGAGCGACCGGCAGTCGGCGACGAGCTCGCGCTCGCCCTGCACGACGTGGATCGCCATCGCGGTCTGCCCGTCCTTGAACGTCGTGAATTCCTGCGCACGCGCGATCGGAATCGTCGAATTGCGCGGAATGATCTTCTCGACGAGCCCGCCCATCGTCTCGACGCCGAGCGACAGCGGAATCACGTCGAGCAGCAGCCAGTCGTCGCCATTGCCGCGGTTGCCCGCGAGCAGATCGGCCTGGATCGCCGCGCCGAGCGCGACGACCTGATCCGGATCGAGATTGACGAGCGGCGGCTGGCCGAAAAACCGCTCGACGGCCGCGCGAATCACCGGCATGCGCGTCGCGCCGCCGACCAGCACGACGCCCTTGATGTCGGCTGTCGTCACCTGCGCGTCGCGCAGCGCCTTGCGCGTCGGCGTCAGCGTGCGCTGCACGAGCGGCTCGACGAGCGACGCGAACGTGTCGTGCGCGATCGTCTGCACGAGCCGCACGCCGCTCGACAGCGTCACGTCGAGCGACGCCTGCGGCGCGGACGACAGCGCCTCCTTCAACACGCGCACGCGATCGAGCAGCAGCCGGACGTCCTCGGGCGCGAGCGTCTGCGCGTCGATGCCGGCCTGCGCGAGCACGTGGTCGAACAGCGCGTGATCGAAATCGTCGCCGCCGAGCGCGGAGTCGCCGCCCGCAGCCAGCACCTCGAACACGCCTTTCGTCAGTTTCAGGATCGACAGATCGAACGTGCCGCCGCCGAGGTCGTACACCGCGTAGAGGCCTTCCGCAGCGTTGTCGAGACCGTATGCGATCGCGGCAGCAGTCGGCTCGTTCAGCAGCCGCAGCACGTTGATGCCGGCCAGTCGCGCGGCGTCTTTCGTCGCCTGGCGCTGCGCATCGTCGAAATATGCGGGGACCGTGATCACCGCGCCGACCAGCTCGTCGCCGAGCGTGTCTTCGGCGCGCTGGCGCAGCGTCGCCAGAATCTCGGCCGACACTTCGACCGGACTCTTTACGCCGTCGACGGTGCGGATCTGCACCATGCCCGGCGCGTCGACGAATTCGTACGGCGCATTCGCCGCACCTTCGACCTCGGCCTTGCCGCGCCCCATGAAGCGCTTGACCGACACGATCGTGTTGCGCGGATCGGTCGCGGCTTGCGCTTTCGCGTCATGACCGATACGGCGGCCGCCCTTCTCCAGATATCGGACCACCGACGGCAGCAGCACGCGGCCCGCCTCGTCCGGCAGCACTTCGGGCACGCTGTTGCGCACGGCCGCGACGAGCGAGTTCGTCGTGCCGAGGTCGATCCCGACGGCGAGTCGCCGCTGATGCGGCGCCGGCGCCATGCCCGGTTCGGAAATTTGCAGTAAAGCCATCTTGGTTCGTTCGGGCGCTCGGCCCGTTTGCTGCGCGTGCCGCGAGGCACGCGGTTAAGTTTCGAGACGCTCGATCTGCGCGGTCACTTCCGACGCGACGCGTTCAATGAACATCAGCTGACGCACGGCTTCGGCGGCAGCCTGATCGGCGCCGTTGTCCAGCAGCGTGCCGAGGCGCTCCAGGCGCACGCGCTTTTCGTCGCGCAATTCGGCAAGCAGCGCATCGAGCGCGTCGACGTTGCGAGCGGCCGCGGCATCCTCGATGCCTTCGCGCCACTCCATCTGCTGCATCAGGAATGCCGGCTCCATCGCGGTGTTGTTTTCCGCGCCGACGTCGACGCCGCGCAGCGACAGCAGATAGGTCGCGCGCTTCAGCGGATCGCGCAGCGTGCGATACGCTTCGTTCGCGCGCGTCGCCCATTGCATCGCGATGCGTTTCTGCGCATCGCCGGCCGCGGCGAAACGGTCCGGATGCACCTGCGTCTGCACCGTGCGATACGCGGCATCAAGCGCCGCTTCGTCGAGCGCGAATTGCGCCGGCAGATGAAACAGATCGAAGTGGCTGTCTTTCAGCGAAACCATCGTCGCGTTCAATTCCGGTTCGTGGTGCGGCAAACGCCGCACATTAAAAAGGCGGCTCGTGCCGCCTCTTGCCCGCATCGTGCGGAAACGCCCGCGTCACACGCGGAACGATTCGCCGCAGCCGCACTCGTCCTTGACGTTCGGGTTGTTGAACTTGAACCCTTCATTCAGGCCTTCGCGCGCGAAGTCGAGCTCGGTGCCGTCGATGTAGGCGAGGCTCTTCGGGTCGACGACGACCTTCACGCCATGGCTCTCGAACACCTGATCCTCAGGGGCGAGCTCGTCGACATACTCGAGCTTGTACGCGAGCCCCGAGCACCCGGTCGTGCGAACGCCAAGCCGCAGGCCCACACCCTTGCCGCGGCGGACGAGGTACTTCTGGACGTGCTGTGCTGCTTTTTCGGTCAGTGTAATTGCCATGATGTCCTTGCCGCGGCGCGTCACGTAAGGCGCGCCGCGTTCCCTTCACAAGCCGCTCTCGCGCTCAGGCCGCTGCCTGATCGCTTTCCTTCGTGTCGTGGCGCTTCTTGTAGTCGGCCACGGCTGCCTTGATCGCGTCTTCCGCGAGGATCGAGCAGTGGATCTTCACCGGCGGCAGCGCGAGTTCTTCGGCGATCTGCGTGTTCTTGATCGCGAGCGCTTCGTCGAGCGTCTTGCCCTTCACCCATTCGGTGACGAGCGAGCTCGACGCGATCGCGGAACCGCAGCCGTACGTCTTGAACTTCGCGTCTTCGATCACGCCGTCGGCGCCGACACGAATCTGCAGCTTCATCACGTCGCCGCATGCCGGCGCGCCGACCATGCCCGTGCCGACCGCGTCGTCGTCCTTCGCGAACGAACCGACGTTACGCGGGTTTTCGTAGTGATCCAGAACCTTGTTGCTGTAAGACATGACTCAGACTCCTTGACTCGTTACGTCTGCGTGCGCAATCCGCCCGCGGGTGTATTCCGATGCGGCGTTCAGTGTGCGGCCCATTCGATCGTCGACAGATCGATGCCTTCCTGGTGCATTTCCCAAAGCGGCGACAGCTCGCGCAGCTTCGCGATCTTGCTGTTCAGCAGGTCGATCACATAGTCGACTTCCTGCTCCGTCGTGAAGCGGCCGACCGTGAAGCGGATCGAGCTGTGCGCGAGCTCGTCGTTGCGGCCGAGCGCACGCAGCACGTACGACGGCTCGAGCGACGCCGACGTGCACGCGGAGCCCGACGACACCGCGACATCCTTGATCGCCATGATCAGCGACTCGCCTTCGATGAAGTTGAAGCTGATGTTCAGGTTGTGCGGGACACGGTGCTCCATGTCGCCGTTCACGTACGTTTCCTCGATTTGCGACAGGCCGCGCAGCAGCTTGTCGCGCAGCATGCGGATACGCTCGTTCTCGGTCGCCATTTCCTCGCGCGCGATGCGGAACGCTTCGCCCATGCCGACGATCTGGTGCGTCGGCAACGTGCCCGACCGCATGCCGCGCTCGTGACCGCCGCCGTGCATCTGCGCTTCGATGCGCACGCGCGGCTTGCGGCGCACGTACAGCGCGCCGATGCCCTTCGGACCGTACGTCTTGTGCGCGGAGAACGACATCAGGTCGACCTTCAGCTTCGCGAGGTCGATCTCGACCTTGCCGGTCGCCTGCGCGGCATCGACGTGGAACACGATGCCCTTCTCGCGGCAGATCTCGCCGATCGTCTCGATGTCCTGGATCACGCCGATCTCGTTGTTCACGTGCATCACGGATACGAGAATCGTGTCGGCGCGCAGCGCGGCCTTGAATACGTCGAGATCGATCAGGCCGTTTTCCTTCACGTCGAGGTAGGTGACCTCGAAGCCGTCGCGCTCGAGTTCACGGCACGTATCGAGCACGGCCTTGTGCTCGGTCTTCACCGTGACGATGTGCTTGCCCTTGCCCTTGTAGAAGTTCGCCGCGCCCTTGATCGCCAGGTTGTCCGACTCCGTGGCGCCCGACGTCCAGATGATCTCGCGCGGATCGGCGTTCACGAGCGCGGCCACCTGCTCGCGCGCTTCCTCGACCGCGCGCTCCGCGTCCCAGCCGTATGCGTGGCTGCGCGACGCGGGGTTGCCGAACTGCTCGCGCAGATACGGCACCATCTTGTCGACCACGCGCGGATCGACCGGCGTCGTCGCGCTGTAATCCATATAGATGGGCAGGTGGAGGGTCTGTTGGGTCATCTGTCGCTCCGGATACTCTGTGCAGGGACTATGTGCGTTATGAGGTCGCGCGCGTTCGCGCTCACGAACTCGCGATGTTGAACACGGAATTGGGACCGAGCGGCATCGTGCGCACCGGTTCGGGTGCCGCCGCGACGGGTTCCGGCGTACGCCGGTCGCGCAGCACCGCCGGAGCGCCCTCGCGTGCGCGCTGCTGATCGACGAGATCCTGCAGCGACACGGAGTCGAGATATTCGACCATCTTCTGGTTCAGCGTCGACCAGAGTTCGTGCGTCATGCAATGGCCGTCCGGCTGCTTCGAGCCGTCGCACGTGCCTTTGCCGCCGCACTGCGTGGCGTCGAGCGGCTCGTCGACCGCGATGATGATGTCGGCAACGGTTACGTCCTGCGCACGGCGCGCGAGGTTGTAGCCGCCGCCCGGCCCGCGCACGGATTCGACGATTTCATGCCTGCGCAGCTTGCCGAACAGTTGTTCGAGATACGAGAGCGAAATCCGCTGGCGCTGGCTGATGCCTGCAAGCGTCACCGGGCCCTGCTCCTGGCGCAGTGCCAAGTCAATCATCGCCGTGACGGCGAAACGGCCTTTGGTGGTGAGTCTCATGGTGTCTAGGGGACTGCAATCTTGACGATTTTGGTCAAGTATAAATATTTGACGTTTTTAGTCAAGTATCCATGTCTTGGAAAGGGTATTCGCAGGTCGCTGAATAACGAGCCGCCGTCAGTACCCGCTTCGCGCTTGCAGTGCCGTCAGCAAGCCCGCGCACGCGCGCTCGACCTGATCGAGCACCTGCTCGAAACCTTGCGCACCGCCGAAATAGGGATCGGCCACTTCCGTTTCGCTCGCATCCGGCGCGAACTCCATCAGCAGCCGCACCTTGTCGCGATGTTGCGGCGGGCAGCGGCGGCGCAGCTCCGCGAGATTGGCCTCGTCCATTGCGAGCAGCAGATCGAAACGCTCGAAATCGGCGGCGCTCACCTGCCGGGCGCGCAGCGCCGACAGATCGTAGCCGCGGGTGCGCGCGGCAGCTTGTGCGCGCGAGTCGGGCGGCTCGCCGACATGCCAGTCGCCGGTGCCGGCCGAATCGACGTCGATGCGGTCTGCGAGGCCGGCGACCTCGATTTGATGACGCATCACGCCTTCGGCGGTGGGCGAACGGCAGATGTTGCCCAGACAGACGAAACAGATTGCTACGCGGGTCATCGCACTATCGGAAAGCCGCGGCGGGCCGCGTGGGACAAGAACGCGCCATTATACAAAGGCGCCCGACATCACGCCGTCGCGCAAAGCGACGGCGTGATGCATTACAGCGTCTTCGGCGCGGCAAGCGCGACGTCGCCCGCGGCAGCGGGGAGCGACTTGGCGGAATCGCCGACGAGCCCGAACGATACCGCGCGTGCCAGTTCGGCCGATGCCTGATGAACCGCGAGCGGGCCGCGCGACGGCGCGTCGGACATCGCGTGCAGATACGCGGCCGCAGCAAGCGGTACGACGATCGCGAGCGGCCAGTACATCGATATTGTCTTTCTCATGATGCGGACCTCCTTGACTCTTCCCCGGAACCCGATTCCGGGGAGTACAGGCAGGATTCTATAGACCGCACCTATCAAGATAAATATGTAAATAGCGAATGCACTGTTGCCGTTGTGCGAACAGTCGTCAGCCGAGGTGACTTTGCGACGCGGCGTACAGTTCGCGGAACGTGCGGCCGGTCGGTGTCGGCAGATCGCGCGTATCCATCCATCCGGCCATCATCGGCAGCCGCCGCAGCGTGCCGCCGCTGCCGCCGAGCCGTTCGAGGACGCGCACCGCGAGCTTCGTCGTCAACGCATAGAGCAGCGGCCGCCTGGCGACGAAGCCCCACGCGGCCAGCGCCGCCCGCTCGCGCCACGGACGCAGGTGCCGCTCGACCTGCTTTTCGCGCAGCGTGCGCAACAGTTGCGACAACGGAATCCCGACCGGGCACACGCTATCGCACTCGCCGCAGAGCGTCGCGGCCTGCGGCAGGTCGAGCGCGCGATCGAGGCCGACGTAGCTGGGCGTCAGCACGGACCCCATCGGTCCCGGGTAGACCCAGCCGTACGTATGGCCGCCGACCTTCTGGTACACCGGACAATGATTCATGCATGCGCCGCACCGGATGCAGCGCAGCATCTCCTGAAACTCGCCGCCGAGCAGCCCGGTGCGACCGCCGTCGACGAGCACCACGTAGTTGTGCTCGGGTCCGTCCTCGTCGCCCGGGCCGCGCGGCCCGGTCAGCAGCGAAAAATAGTTCGACGTCTTCTGCCCGGTCGCCGAGCGCGGCAGCAGGCGCATCGCGGTCGCGAGATCCTCGAGCGTCGGCAGCACCTTCTCGATCCCGGTCACCGCGACGTGCACGCGCGGCATCACCGTGCACATCCCTTCGTTCCCTTCGTTCGTCACGATCGCGACCGAGCCCGTCTCGGCAATCACGAAGTTGCCGCCGGTCACGCCCATGTCGGCCGACATGAAATGCGGACGCAGCACTTCGCGCGCCTCGCGCGTCATGTCGGGAATCTCGGTGAGCCGCGCGCGGCCGTGCGTACGCGCGAACAGGTCGGCGATCTCGTTCTTGTCCTTGTGCACGACGGGCGCAATGATGTGGCTCGGCGGCTCGTTGCCGTTGATCTGCAGGATGTATTCGCCGAGATCCGTCTCGATCGACTGCACGCCCATCTCCGCGAGCACGGCGTTGAGCTGCATCTCCTCGGACACCATCGATTTCGTCTTGATCACCTTCTTCACGTCGTGACGGCGCGCGATGTCCGCGACGAGCCGCGCGGCGTCCGCGGTCGTTTCCGCGAACAGCACCGTCGTACCGCGCCGCGTCGCCTCGCGCTCGAACGCGTCGAGCCACACGTCGAGGTTCTCCAGCGCGCGGTTGCGGCGCGCCTTCAGCGCGGCACGGGTCGCCGGGAAGTCGATCGCGGTCATCGCGTCGGCGCGTGCGGACACGAACTTCGTCGACAGCTTCTTCAGGTTCTGCTGCAGGCGCTGATCGGCGAGCTTCTGGCCGGCGCGTGCCTTGAAATGCATCGATTGGACTTGCATCGCGGTATCGGGGAAAGTGAGCGGAACCGGGCGTCAGACGTCGCCCGCCAGCACTTGCGCAACGTGCAGCACGCGCGTGTCGCGGTCGCCGGTGCGGCGCAACCGCCCTTCGATGTTCAGCATGCAGCCGAGATCGCCGAGCACGACTGCGCCGGCGCCCGACGCGCGTACGTTCGCGCACTTCTCGTCGGCGATCGCGGCCGAAACGTCGCCGTACTTGACCGCGAACGTACCGCCGAAGCCGCAGCAGTGCTCGCAGTCCTTCATCTCGGTGACGGCGACGCCGCGCTGCGCGAGCAACGCGCGCGGCTGCGCCTTCACGCCGAGCTCGCGCAGGCCCGAGCACGAGTCGTGATACGTGACGGGCCCCGCGAATTCGCCGCGCGGCAGCGTGACCTTTGCCACGTTCGCGAGGAAATCGGTCAATTCGTACACCTTCTGCTGGAACCGCGCATAGCGCGCCATGAGTTCGGGATCGTCGCGGAACAGGTGGCCGTAGTGCGCGCGGATCATCCCGCCGCACGAGCCGGACGGCGCGACCACGTAGTCGAACTGCTCGAACTCGCGCAGCGCCTTCTCGGCGAGATCGCGTGCGAGCGCACGCTCGCCCGAGTTGTAGGCCGGCTGGCCGCAGCAGGTCTGCGCGGACGGCACGACGACCTCGTAGCCGGCTTCGCGAATCAGCTTGAGCGCGGAAAAGCCGATTTCCGGACGCATCAGGTCGACCAGGCAGGTCACGAACAAACCGACTCGCATACGCGCTCCTTGGAGAAAACGGCTCTCATTATCCGCCGTTTGACCGGCAAGACCAACGCCGGCTTGCGTACGAGCGGCCCTGCCGGAAACGAGGACTTCCTCGAACGGCGTTCGCTTTTTTCACAATACGAGATACAATCGACGAATACCGCTTGACGCGTCAACCGATTTTCCCCCGACATGAGCCAACCCACTCCGGATTCCAAAACGTCGATCCAGGTGATCGAACGCATGATGCGGTTGCTGGACGCGCTCGCCGCGCACAGCGACCCCGTCAGCCTGAAGGACCTCGCCCAGCGTACCGAACTGCATCCGTCCACCGCGCACCGCATTCTCAACGACATGGTCACGTGCCGCCTCGTCGATCGCTCCGATCCCGGTACGTATCGCCTCGGCATGCGGCTGCTCGAGCTCGGCAACCTCGTGAAAGCGCGCCTGTCGGTGCGCGACGCGGCGCTGATGCCGATGCGGGAGCTGCATCGGCTGACCGGGCAGACCGTGAACCTGTCGGTACGTCAGGGCGACGAGATCGTCTATATCGAACGCGCATATTCGGAGCGCTCCGGGATGCAGGTCGTGCGCGCGATCGGCGGCCGCGCGCCGCTGCACCTGACGTCGGTCGGCAAGCTGTTCCTCGCGGCCGACGAAACGTCGCGCGTGCGCGCCTACGCGACGCGCACCGGGCTTTCCGGGCATACGCAGAACAGCATTACCGACATCGCGAAACTCGAACGCGAACTGGCGCTGGTGCGCCAGCAATCGTGCGCGCGCGACAACGAAGAGCTCGAACTGGGCGTGCGCTGCATCGCGGCCGGCATCTACGACGATTCGGGCAAGCTCGTCGCGGGTCTGTCGCTGTCGGCGCCGGCCGACCGCTTGCAGGACGCGTGGCTCGGCCAGCTGAGCCGCACCGCGCTCACGATTTCGGAAGCGCTCGGCTACCGGCCGGCTCCGGAAAAAGATACGGAAGGATTGCAGCGGCAGGCATGACGCGCGCCGCCGCAACGCTGCCGGCGTGAAGCAAAAAAAGCCCCGCGACCGCGGGGCTTTTTTGTCGGCATCGGCGCGGCGAAAACCCGCCGCACACCGGATCAGGTGCCGCCGGCCGCCGTGTTGGCTGCGGTCAGCCGCTCGCCGCCGCCGGCGTCGAGCCAGTTGCGCAGGCGAGCCGCGTCGGCGAAACGCGAATACTTGCCGAACGAATCCAGCAGCACCATCACGACCGGCCGGCCGTGGATCGTCGCCTGCATCACGAGGCATTCGCCCGCCTCGTTGATGAAGCCGGTCTTCTGCAGCCCGATGTCCCACGAGCCGTTGCCGCGAATCAGCGCGTTCGTGCTGTTGTAGACCAGATTGCGCTTGCCCGTGTACACCTCGTACGTACGGTCGGTCGAGAACTTGCGGATCAGCGGGTATTGGTACGCCGCGTTGACCAGCTTCACGAGGTCGCGCGCGCTCGACACGTTCGAGCTCGACAATCCGGTCGAATTCTCGAAATGCGTGTCGGCCATGCCGAGTGCCTTCGCCTTCGCGTTCATCGCGGCGATGAACGCCGGACGACCGCCCGGGTAGTAGCGCGACAGCGCGGCGGCCGCGCGGTTTTCCGACGCCATCAGCGCGATGTGCAGCATGTCCTCGCGCGACAGCACCGAACCGACCGACAGGCGCGAGCCGGTGCCCTTCTCGTAATCGCGGTCTTCGTCGGTGACTTCGAGCTGGTCAGTCATCGGCAGCTTCGAATCGAGCACGACCATCGCGGTCATCAGCTTCGAGATCGACGCGATCGGCACGACGGCATGCGAATTCTTGTCGAACAGCGGCTCGCCGGTGTTCTGGTCGACGACGTACGCGACGCTCGAGCGCAGCGCGAGCGCATCGGGCGTGTCATGCAGGCCGAACGCCTGGCCGACGCTCGGCGGACGCGGCTGGAACGCGACCTTGCGGACCGCAGCACGGTGGCCGTGCGCGTTCGCGGCGAGCGTCACGCGCTTGCGCGACACTCTCGCGCGCGGCTCGTCGGCCGACGCGACCTTCGCGGATTTGACGGATTTGGCGGCAGCAGCGGCCGGCTTCTTCTTCGCGGACGAAGCGGAAGCGGCCTTCTTGGCGCTGTGATGCGCGTTCGCGGTCGCGGCGAAGGCGTCGACGGGCGCAGCGGTCGCGAGCAGCGCAACGGCGACCGACACAGCCGTGCCGAGCGTCATGCTCTGCAACAGTCTGCGTGGTGAAAACGATTCGGCTTTCATTGGGGTCTGGACAAAGCGGGCGGGAGGTTCCCGCAAGTGTAGTTAAAGCTTAAAAAAAGAGCAATATTAGGCACTTACCGATCGTCGTTAAACCGGAATGTAAGGTCGACCGGCATTTGGCCGATCGTCCCGCCCGCTCCCATCGAAAAAAATCATGGGACGCGCTGCCCGACAGCGCCCGCCTCCCGATTACCGCACGGTTAATTGAGATAACGTCACTTTGGAAACAATTTAAAGCGGGGGAACTACGTATCGGCGTTCGGCACGCCAACGGCGCCGATCCCGGCCGTAGCGGCGGCACGTCGCCACGGCAAGCCCGTCGGAACGGCGCGCTCTTCGACAGGAACACAAGCATAACGTTCCAAGCGGCTGTCAGGTTTACCGGCGTAAAACCATTGTGCGGCGCGCCGATGAAGGGCACGCGCGCACCATCTGGGAACGCGGCTGAAACCGATTCCGAAGAACCACGATAACTCGTTGTTTTGTCGATAATTTGTCAGGATTGTGCAACGCACAAAAATGCTTGACAACAGTTTTCTGTGCCCTAAAATAGCCCTCATTGCTGCGTTGCACAAAGCGTCGCGGCACCGACATTCCCCAGCGTAGTGCCCTTACCCTGCGATCGACGTGATCGCTTTTCAGGAGCTAGACCATGTCCTTGCTGACCCCGGAGCAAATCGCCGCTGCCCAGAAAGCCAACCTCGAAAGCCTGTTCGGTCTGACGACCAAGGCGTTCGAAGGCGTCGAGAAGCTGATCGAACTGAACCTTCAAGTCGTAAAGTCGACGCTCGTCGAGAGCCAGGAAAACGCGCAGCGTCTGCTGTCCGCGAAGGATGCGCAGGAACTGCTCGCGCTGCAGGCAAGCCTGACGCAGCCGGTCGCCGAAAAGGTGCTGTCGTACGGCCGTCACCTGTATGAAATCGCGTCGTCGACGCAAGCCGAGTTCGCGAAGGTCGCCGAAGCGCAATTCGAAGAGCAGAACCGCAAGGTCCAGGCGCTCGTCGACAACGTCGCGAAGAACGCGCCGGCCGGCTCGGAAACGGCCGTCGCCGCGCTGAAGTCGGCACTGAACGCCGCGAACACGACGTACGAAACGGTTCAGAAGGCGACGAAGCAAGCCGTCGAAATCGCCGAAACGAACTTCAACGCCGCTGCCGCTGTCGCCACGAAGGCTGCGACCGCCGCTGCGTCGCGTCGTTCGAGCAAGCCGGCCGCATAAGCGTCCTTCGCTCCTGAAAAAGCCGCGCAACGCGCGGCTTTTCCGTTTGGAGCGACGGAAAACGCACGAAGCCGGCAGACCGCCGGCCCTCGCGCGCGGCGGCCGACATGTGCGCCGGCAAACAAAAACGCCGCCGTCCGGCAGTCCGGGCGGCGGCGTTCTTCTTTCATCGTCGGCACATCGCTGTGCCGACGGTGTGGCGTTACTTCTTGCGCTGCGGCGGGAGGTCGGTACAGACGCCTTCGTACAGTTCGGCGGCCATGCCGACGGATTCGCCGAGCGTCGGGTGCGGATGAATCGTCTTGCCGATATCTTCCGCGTCCGCGCCCATCTCGACCGCGAGACACACTTCGCTGATCAGATCGCCCGCGTTCAGGCCGACGATGCCGCCGCCGATCACGCGGTGCGTTTCCTCGTCGAAGATCAGCTTCGTGAAGCCTTCGTCACGGCCGTTCGCGATCGCGCGGCCCGAAGCCGCCCACGGGAACACGGCCTTGCCGTACTTGATCCCTTCGGCCTTGCACTGGTCTTCCGTCTTGCCGGCCCACGCGACTTCGGGGTCCGTGTACGCGACCGACGGAATCTGCAGCGCGTCGAAGTACGCTTTCTCGCCGTGCGCGGCTTCCGCTGCGACGTGGCCTTCGTGCACGGCCTTGTGCGCGAGCATCGGCTGGCCGACGATGTCGCCGATCGCGAAGATGT
This sequence comes from Burkholderia dolosa, assembly GCF_902499135.1. Lineage (GTDB taxonomy): Bacteria > Pseudomonadota > Gammaproteobacteria > Burkholderiales > Burkholderiaceae > Burkholderia > Burkholderia dolosa. Next base: position 2,560 of record NZ_CABVPR010000026.1, on the reverse strand, counting down.
GCGGCACGTTCGTGCGCATCTGCTTGTCGACTTCGATGAAGCCGCGATCCGTCACCGCGACGCCCGCCTTGTCGGCGCCGATCTTCTTGCCGTTCGGGCTGCGGCCCACCGCGACCAGCACGAGGTCGTAGCGCTGCGCTTCCGCCGGCGCCTTCTCGCCTTCGAACTTCACGTAGATCCCGTCTTCCTTCGCTTCCGCGCCGACCGTCTTGGTCTTCAGCATCACGTTGCCGAAGCGCTTCGCGTTGTACTTTTCCCAGACCTTCACGAGATCGCGGTCCGCGCCCATCATCAGGCCGTCCATCATCTCGACGACGTCGATCTCGGCGCCGAGCGTCGAATACACCGTCGCCATTTCGAGACCGATGATGCCGCCGCCGATCACCAGCATGCGCTTGGGCAGCTGACGCAGTTCGAGCGCGCCGGTCGAATCGACGACACGCGGATCGTCCGGCATGAACGGCAGCTTCACCGCCTGCGAGCCCGCGGCGATGATCGCCTGCTTGAACTTCACGACCTTCTTGCCGTTCTCGCCCTGCACTTCCATGTGGAACGGATCGACGAACGCACCGACACCGGTGACCACTTCGACCTTGCGCGCCTTCGCCATGCCGGCGAGGCCCGTGGTCAGCTTCTTGACGACGCCGCCCTTGAAGTCGCGCAGCTTGTCGAGGTCGACCTGCGGCTTGCCGAACGAGATGCCGTGCGCGGCAAGCGCTTCGGCTTCCTCGACGACGAGCGCCGTATGCAGCAGCGCCTTCGACGGAATGCAGCCGACGTTCAGACACACGCCGCCGAGCGTCGAATAGCGCTCGACGAGCACCGTCTTCATGCCGAGATCGGCCGCGCGGAACGCGGCCGAGTAGCCGCCGGGGCCGGCGCCGAGCACGAGCATGTCGCACTCGATGTCGGCGGCGCCCGCATAGCTGCCCGCTTGCGGCGCGGGTGCCGGTGCCGCTGCAGGGGCGGGCGCCGGCGCGGCTGCGGCGGGCTTGGCCGGCTCCGGCGCTTTCGCGGGTGCGGCTGCGCCTTCTGCTGCTTCGACGAGCGCGATGACCGTGCCTTGCGAGACCTTGTCGCCGGCCTTGATCTTGATTTCCTTGACGGTGCCGGCGACGTCGCTCGGCACTTCCATGGAGGCTTTATCGGATTCGAGCGTGATGAGCGTCTGCTCTTTTTCGATCACGTCGCCCGGCTTCACGTTGACTTCGATGACATCGACGCCGCTGAAATCGCCGATATCCGGAACCTTGACTTCGATGAGACTCATGACTGTCCCCTTCTTGATTAGCTGCAGACAGAGAGGGAGAACCCCGCAGAGAACCGCGCTTACGGCCTGACCAAAGAACGCGAACCTGGGCAGCACCACCTTTGCCGTCCGCCCAAGGACGCGCCTTTCTTTTGGTTACTTTTCTTTGGAAGACAAAGAAAAGTGACCGCCGCCCCGCGCAGGGGCGACGCTAGCAGACCGTTGGCAATACAGGTTCAAAGGCAGAGCGCGGATAACCGACAGAACAAAACCCACGCCCCCGCGAGCACTCTCCCCGCTCATCAAAGAATGATGCGACGGAAATCGGCCAGCAATGCGCCGAGATACGCATTGAACCGCGCGGCTTCCGCGCCATCGATCACGCGATGGTCGTACGACAGCGACAGCGGCAGCGTCAGGCGCGGCACGAACTGCTTGCCGTCCCACACCGGCTTCATCTGGCCGCGCGACAACCCGAGGATCGCCACTTCCGGCGCGTTGATGATCGGCGTGAAATGCGTGCCGCCGATCCCGCCGAGCGACGAGATCGAGAAGCAGCCGCCCTGCATCTGGTCCGGCTTCAGCTTGCCCTCGCGCGCGGCCTTCGACAGCTCGGCCATTTCCTTCGCGATCTCGACGAGGCCCTTCTTGTCCGCATCGCGGATCACCGGCACGACGAGGCCGTTCGGCGTGTCGGCAGCGAAACCGATGTGGTAGTACTGCTTGAACACGAGGTTGTCGCCGTCGAGGCTCGCGTTGAAGGTCGGGAACTTCTTCAGCGCGGCGACGACTGCCTTGATCACGAACGCGAGCATCGTGAACTTCACGCCCGCCTTCTCGTGCTCCTTGTTCAACTGCACACGCAGCGCTTCGAGATCGGTGATGTCCGCTTCGTCGTTGTTCGTCACGTGCGGAATCATCACCCAGTTGCGATGCAGGTTCGCGCCGGAGATCTTCTTGATGCGCGACAGCGGCTTCGCCTCGAACGGGCCGAACTTCGAGAAGTCGACCTTCGGCCACGGCAGCAGGTTCAGCTCGCCGCCGCCTGCCGGCGCGGCTGCTGCGGCCGGCGCCGCACGCTGGCCGGTCATCACGCCCTTCACGAAGCTCGTCACGTCGTCCTTCGTGATGCGGCCCTTCGGCCCCGAGCCCTGCACGCGCGACACGTCGACGCCGAGCTCGCGCGCGAACTTGCGCACCGACGGCGACGCATGGCTCGCGCGGTACTCGCGCGACGGCGCGGCGGCCGGCGCAGCCGCAGCCGGCGCAGCCTTCGCGGGCGCCGAAGCAGCCGGAGCAGGAGCCGGTGCT
>NZ_CABVPR010000025.1 GCF_902499135.1 Burkholderia dolosa | reverse complement strand
CAAGGCATCGGCGCTTACGCAGATATGAAGCAGAAGGAAGCCCAACACGCGGCCGATGCGGCCAAGCTGGCGGGCGATACGACGGCGCAAGCTGCCTATCAAGCCGAAGCCGATTCGTGGGACGAAGGCGGAACGAACCGACTTTATCTGCACATAGCAGGAGGCGCGCTCATCGGTGGCTTGGGCGGCGGCGGAGTCGGGAGCGCGGCGCAGGGTGCGGCTGGAGCAGGACTGGCAGCGTTGCTGGCCGATCAGACGAAGCAGGCCGCAAATGCGGTGGCCAGTGCGACGGATTCGACCCTTGCCGGGAAGGTGTCAGGAAACTTGCTCATCGGTGCATTGGGCGGGCTGGTCGGTGGAACAGCGGGCGCAGCGACGGCTTCGAACGTGAACCTGTACAACCAGTGGAACCACACGGATACGGACACGCTTGAAGCGGCCAGTGGGCAAGGTACGTTCCGTAAGAAAACGACGGCGCTTGATCTTGTATTGCAGGGTATAGCCAACGGGCTGAATGCGATTAGTGGGTTTGGAGGCAGTAAGCCGCCTGCGGCAAGTCCGGGGCTGGTGTTGGCAGGAGAGGCAGGGGCGGCCGGGCAAGTTGCGAAGCCGGGTGTTGCAGGCTATGCGCCGGATAATGCTACGCTCGCGGACAGCGGCAGAGATAATCGCCTTCCAATTCCTGAGCAAGTTACGGCTGACAACGGCTTGGAGGTGAAATCGAATCCAAAGCATACTCCCGGATTGGATGGCAACCGGTCGAACGCTGGAACGGAGCCGCGTAACTCGCTTGATTTGTTTAATTCTTCTATACCGGGTGGGGATGGTGTTCGATATGCCATTGACTCAAAGGGCAACATCAATCGATTTTTCTCAGATGGCAACGGCGTTTACCATTGGTCAGGTGCTACAGGGGATTCCTCTTCGCCTTTAAATGTGTCAAAGATTCCAATTGACGTGAAGCGGACCCTCGGATTTAAAGGAAGATAAATGCTATCAGGAAACCCTCATACATTTGCAATTTGGTGCGACGCAGTTGAGTCGTGGTCAACGCCCGCATTCGCAAACGGATGCCTTGGCTATTTCATGGGGGGGAAGCTGGTTTGGTCCAGTAACTCAACATTGGGAGTCGATTTGAGCATGCTTTCGCGGTTGCACTGCATGAGAAATACCGTCGAGGATGCAGAACTTTTCCATATTTCACCGGAAGACGCTTACCGTGAGCTATGTAATCGCGCATTTCCGTCAATGGACTCTGGCGCGGAAAGCAATGATTTTACTCATCTCGTGTCGGCGGAAAGTCTTTCGGATGAGGGGTATTATATTTTTTTGGTCGAGTACGACGAGTCGGCGAAGTTGATCTACGGATTTAAGGAAAATTCAAGAGAGGCCGGTGAGGTTGTGTTGGTGCGCGGCGAATTTCAATCAGTGGTGCGCGATGTGCTAGCCAAGTCTCCTAAGGATTTCAATGCCGGGAGCCTTTAGGGAAATGCTGTCTTGGCGGACAAGTTTGGAAATCTGGTAAGTGCATTTCCGGCGGAAATTGAAATGAATTCGAGCAGGCAGGAAGGTGCGGGAGTGATGCGGAATCAGTTGATTGAGCGATCCACCAATCTAATTTCGAGCAATAATTCAGATGCATTGGGCGTAGCTCTGCGTGGATTTTTCCGGGTTTGAAACACGCATTTGTGATTAATTGGATACCGGATCAAGCTGAAGATATTTATTGGGTATTGGTTGGCCCGACGAGTATCGTGCAGGTTGAGAGTGTGAGGGGCGAGGATGCGAAGTTTTGTCCACCAAAATGCAAATGGTCGAAATTGTCGCATATCAGAATAGCGGCACTCACGGGAGGTGCGGGAGAAGCTAGCTATGGCGCTAGAGTTGATTAAGTCCTTGCCGTGATTTGGATGGTCAGGCGGTACGCGTAATCTAGAGAATCAAATTACATGAAGAAGAAAATCCGAGGGGGTAGCTTTGTCGCTGGTGCGCTGCTTATCGCATCGACCTGCACGATGGCGCAGTCGGTTCAGCCGCTTGGTAACGACCAACAGGCCCGTCAGCGGGAAGAAGCGCGCGAGCATGAACGAAGCGTTTCCGCGCCGGGAGTTCGTTCGAGTGTTGCCGCGAGCGGAGGATATCCAGCGCTTCCGTCCGAAACGCCATGCTTTCGCATCGACCGCTTCACGCTAGATGTTCCGGACTCGCTGCCTGCAGCAGTGAAATCACAGGGTGCGTCCACGCTGCCGCTCGATCGCTTCGCGTTCGCGCTTGAATGGCTTGAACACTACACCGGACAGTGCGTTGGTAAGCAAGGGCTTGATGTGCTTGTCAAAGCGCTGTCGCAGGATATTCTTTCGCGCGGGTATATCACGACGCGCGTACTGCTGCCCGAACAGGATTTGTCGACGGGCACATTGAGAGTCTCGCTGATTCCCGGCGTGATCCGACACGTGCGCTTCGCCGATGAAAAACTGCGTGGCACACGGAAAACCGCGTTTCCAACACGCGACGGCGAACTGTTGAACTTGCGCGACCTTGAGCAAGGTCTGGAGCAGATGAAGCGCGTACAGAGCCAAGACGTGTCGATGCAGATCGTTCCGGCCGATGTGCCGGGCGAGAGCGATGTCGTGCTTGATGTGAAGCGTGGCAAGCCTTGGACAGTCGTTGCATCGATCGACAACTCGGGCACGCGCGCGACCGGGAAACTGCAAGGCAACTTGTCGATCGGCATCGATAACCCGCTCGGCCTGAACGACATTTTCAACGTCGGCGCGAGCCAGGACCTCGAACTTGGCGACAAGCGCCTTGGTTCGCACGGCTGGAACGGTTTCTATTCGATCCCGTGGGGCTATTGGACCGCGACGTTATCGGCCTACACGAACACGTACTACCAGCAAATCGCTGGCGTGAATCAAACATTCGTTGCAAGCGGCAATTCAAAGACGATCGATTTCAAGCTTGCCCGAGTGCTTGCACGTAGTCAGAACGACGTGTTCGGCAGCTACGTCCGCCTGTCGCGCCGCTTCGGGCAGAGCTTCATCGAAGACACGGAAATTCCGCAGCAGCGCCGCAACAACACATTCCTCGAACTTGGCATGACTGATCGTCACTATTTCGGCGGCGCGCAGTTCGACGGCACGCTTGCCTATCGCCAGGGCATCGGCGCATTTGGCGCGCAAGACGACGTGCTGGCGATCGACGGCGGTCCGACTTACCGGTACAAAATGGCCGTCGTGGATGCGAACCTCTCGGTGCCTTTCGCAATCGCGAATCAGCCGTTCCGCTACGTCGGCTCGGTTCACGGCCAATACACCGGCAACTCGTTGTATTACATCGACGACTTGACGATCGGCAGCCGCTACACGGTGCGCGGCTTCGACGGCGAAACGATGTTGGCCGCAGCGCGCGGCTTTTACTGGCGCAACGAGCTGCAAATGCCGATCGGCCAGACAGGGCAGGCTGTCTATGCTGGATTGGACTACGGCCGCGTGTGGGGACCTCAGCCGGTCGCACTCGTCGGCACGCAGTTGGCCGGCGCGGTAATCGGCATCAAGGGAAGCATCGGCACGCGCTTTGCGGCGTACGGGTATGACCTGTTTGCCGGCGCGCCGGTGTACAAGCCGTCCGGGTTTCCAACGGCCCGTGTCACACTGGGCTTCCAGCTGACCGGCCAGTTTTAGTCGATGGCGGGAGTCGCTGCTCGATCTGCTGTTCGACAAGTAGCAAGGCAAGTTGGAAGCGCTCATGAGGACGTGAAATCTCGTCCTCCGCAATTGCGCATGGTCGAAATTGCCGCTTATCAGCGTAAGCGGAATTTGCGCGATGTTCGCGAGAAGTTGGCTAAGGCGCTTGAGTTGATTAAATCCTTGCCGTGATCTGGAGGGTTACGCACTGCGCGTAATCACGAGATTGAAAGGCACGAATAAGAAGATCCGACGAGGTAGCCTTGTCGCGGGATCGTTGCTGATCACGTCGATCTGCGCGAGGCCACGGTAAGCACAGCCGCTTGCACGATCGACAACCCGTCAGCAGGAAGAGGCTCGCGAGCGTGAACGAATCGTTTTCGCGCCTGCAGTTGCTTCAGGTGTCGCAGCGAGTGCACGCTATCCGGAGCTTCCGACCGAAACGCCATGCTTCCGCATCGATCGTTTCACGCTCGACATTCCAGACCCGTTGCCCGCAACAGTGAAATCGCAACGCGCATCAGCGTTGCCGATGGAGCGCTTCGCATGCGCACCCCGGAGTAGAACGCGATACGGATTGCGATTCCGGTTCCGCCCGCCGCATATATCACACCGTCGCGGTGCCTTCCCTCAACAGATCCTTTGACGGTCGCATTCACGATGACTCGCTGCAGTCCGACGCAACATGTTGACGTGCACGTTGCGACCGCTCGAGCGTAGCGGCTTGGTTCTCCGTCACGATTTCGAAGAGATACCTCCCGGAGTCGAATACTAGCTGCCCGACACGGGCATGGAACTGCTTGTTCGCATGGTTCCGCAGTCGACATGGATCGTCGAAAATGCGGACCGCTTCCGGGAAGCGAGGCAGAACTTCGACGGACAGCACCGCGACGAAAACGCATAGCTTGCCGGCACGCTCGACATGCTTAGGCTGTCGGACGCAAATTTGGCGCGGCGATCGACCTGCGGAAAGCCGAAGCCGCGCCGTTGCGGAAGATGTCTGCGCGCCTGCCGCTCAGAGCGGCCCGTTCACGGCGATGATCACGTCGTTGAAGAGCTGCGGCGAACTATTGGGAGCGCCGGCGCCGATGACCACCATCGAGAAGTCGACCGAGTCGTCGACGACATCGCGCAGCGTGAGCGCAGACGCCTGCGTGCCGGACGTCACGGTGATGCTTGCTTTGCCGGTGGACCCGGCCGTGAACACGTAGGTCCCCATGTTGCTGGTTTCGGGTCCGGTCGCTTGCCCGGTGAACGTGTGGGCAGGCGTCGCGCCGCCGTCCAGATACAGATTGACGGTCTGCAGCGAAGTGGAATTGACGAGTACGGTCACGCCGTACTTTTTCCCGGTCTCCAGCTGGATCGTCTCTTGAGTGTCGGAGTTGCCTGCAGCTGCGGTCGACATAGTCGTACCTCCTTGAATAAGTGAAGCCGCTCAGTGGCTAGCTACGGTCCAGTTGCAGAGCACGTAAGCGTCGTTGTAGCGGTCGTCCTTGTCGCTGCCGTTGTACGCCGCGATCACGGCGACGTACGTGGTTTGCGAGTGCGGAAGATCGACCTGACGGGAAATGAGCGGCAGTTCGCGCCCGTCGGCGATCACCTTCACTCGAACGATCCCGCCGGTTTTCGCGGTGAGAATCGTGGTGCCGCGGTTGTCGTCCGGGCTGCCGCTTCCCGTCGTCGTATAGCTCGGCTGCGTGTCCTGATCCAGGTAGACCTCTACCGTTTGCTCGACGGAAGAGTTGAACAACACGGTGACCGCGAAGCGCGTGCCCGCCGGCATACGAAGCGGATGCGGCTCCGGACCGGGCGACGGCGTCGGCGTCGATGACGGGGTCGACGTTGGAGTCGGCGTGGGCGTGGGCGTGGGCGTCGGCGTGGGCGTGGGCGTGGGCGACGGGCTGGGCGTAGGCGTCGGCGTCGGCGTCGGCGTCGGCGATGGGCTGGGCGTCGGCGTCGGGCTAGGCGTCGGGCCGGGCGTTGGATTGGCCAGGATCGACGACGGCTCGAATTGCCACCAGTAGCCGGGCTGATCGTTGTATTGAGACGTGAATCCGACTTCGGGCAGCGACGGGAACCAGAAAAGGTAGATCGGCTGCGTCCCGTCGAACGAGCTGAAAGTGGCATAGCACCCGTCGCCGTACTGCACCGGACTAACGGGCACGCCGGCCTGCTGAACCGTTCCGTTACCCAGGTCGACGATTGCCGACTGCGTGCGAACGTTGAAGACCGAACTTTCATTGCCGAGTCTCAGTGCGCACACGCCGCCTGGCACGACCATGCACGCCATCGACGCGCGCGGGCCCTGGCTGATTGCCGTCACGATGATGAACTCGTCGCCCGGTTCGATCGGATCGCCGAACATCTTCGTGTTTTGTCCGGCGGGCATCGCGCGGAACAGATACGACTCGGTGTCGTACAGCCCAGCAGCCGCGGGCCCGAGATAGTAGTAGTTGTTCTCGCCGGGTTGCTCGGGAACTGCAAGGAAGATGACCTGGCCGTTCGACGAACTCCTTAGTGCGAAGACGTCACCGTAGTTGACGCTGGTGCTCATTTTGAATCTCCTGGCTGACGCGCGTTGCGCGTTTGAGAAGCGTGGGGAAGAGGGAAATCCCGACTGCCCGCGCGCGCGGCTCGCCCGTCCGACAATTGCGCGCACGGTTGTTACCGCTGGATGACGTGGGAATTGCGTATGCGGCCTGCTGTTGCCGTTGGCTCTTCAGCAGGCCGCCATTGAGCGCTCTGTTCCGTAGCTGATACAGCGAAATCCCGCTACCGGGCGAGCGTCGTTCGTGGATGGAGCGATGAGTCTATTGTGCGGCGCTTGCATCCGCAGCAGCGGCAGCAACTGCCGGCGCGTCGCTTTTCTGCCCGAACAGAAACCGGTAAACGAAGCCTCCGATCACCCCGCCGGCGATCGGCACCACCCAGAACAGCCACAGCTGATGCAGCGCCCAGGTGCCCTGAAAGATGGCGACTGCCGTGCTGCGAGCCGGATTGACCGACGTGTTCGTGACGGGAATGCTGATCAGGTGAATCAGCGTCAGCGCGAGGCCGATCGCGATGGGCGCGAACCCTTTGGGCGCGCGTTCGTCGGTGGCGCCGTGAATCACGATGACGAAGAATGCCGTCAGCACGAACTCGGAGAGAATGGCTGCGGAAAGCCCGTATCCCGCCGGAGAGTGCTCGCCGAAGCCGTTTGCCGCGAATCCGGTATCGGTCGCGCTAAAGCCGGCCTTACCGCTCGCAATGCCGTACAGGACGGCCGCGGCCGCGATGCCGCCGATTACTTGCGCGACGATATACGGCACGACGTCTTTGCTGTTGAACCGGCCGCCGGCCCAGAGTCCCACGGTGACTGCAGGATTGAAGTGCGCGCCCGAGATGTGCCCGACTGCATAGGCCATCGTAAGAACCGTCAAACCGAATGCCAGCGCGACGCCGGCCATGCCGATGCCCGACTGCGGCGTCGGTGCGGCGGCAAGCACCGCGCTGCCGCAACCGCCGAGTACGAGCCAGAAGGTGCCGAATGCTTCCGCGGCCAGTCGATTGCTCATGTTTGCTCCTTCGAGATTTGAACCATCGGATCGACAATCAAGGAGGCCGCGCCCCTGTTGTATCGGCAACGCGGGATGAATCTCCAGGCGTCGATTCTGAGAGGCTCGTGCGGCGCGCAAAACTATAAGAACGCATAGGTGTTCGACGAGCTGCGCTCGATCGGAGTGCACCATTGCGGTGATTCCTGCGATCGGACACGCAGCAAGCCGAACGCGACAAGCTCGACGCGTGCGTTGCAACCCACGCCGGCCGCCGGTTCGTCGCCGATCGGTTTCGCGACGTCGTTCGGTCGATGGTGCAAGTCGGAAGCCGCTAGTCGCTAACCGCGTTGTCGATATCGATCGCCACGCGTCCGCCAGCGGAAGCACGCACGGCGCGTCGTTGCTCAGCGATACCACGCGCATGTTCGACAAGCGCGATTGAGGTCGGCCGATCATTTATTTAGTATTGCGGCGAGACACTTGATCGGAGGAGATATGACGGCGCAAAAAGAACTGGCACGTTGGGCTGCGATCCTGATTGCGTTACCGCTTGCCGGTTGCGTCGCGTGGGTGAGGCCGGGCACGCCGCCCGAAGTACGTGACAGGGATCTCGCGGCCTGCGAGGCGTCCGCATATAACCGCGTGCCGCCCGATGTCCGCACGGAAATGGTCAGTCCGGGCTATATCACTCCGCCCGAGACCTGGTGCAGGGAGCACCATCACCACGAGCACTGCCGGTACATGCCCGGCTACTACGTGCCGCCGGAATTCGCGAATGTCGACGTCAACGGCGATGCGCGCGATGCGCAAGTCGGCAACTGCATGACGAGACAGGGTTACGTGCAGCAAACGACGTTCTGACTCGCCGCCGGCTCCACAGCGAGGCAGGGCCGATTCTCATGTCGCCCGTCGCCCGTCGGCGCGATGAACGAAGCCGCAACGACGCCGCGCGGCCGCCTTCCCTGTAGATGTCTATAGGTGTGCGGCCGCGACGAAAGCCTATACCGTTCAGCCTGCATGCGTTGCATTGCGAAGGTATGGGAACAAGGCCGTTCCGGCCGATTCATCGCGTAGAGTTTCAGTGACCAGGAGCCAACTATGGCAAGGATTTCGGCCGAACAGGCCGGCGGTAAAAATCGCATCGCCTTCCTCGATATGATTGCCCATTCGGAAGGCACGGTGCATGATCCCGCGACGAAAGACGACGGCTACGACGTTCTGGTAACCGGCGTGAACGGTCCGCAGCGTTTCAGCAGCTATGCGGATCATCCGAACGTTCTCGTGACGATCAATCACAACGGTCTGAAATCGACCGCAGCGGGACGGTATCAGCTTCTGCACCGGTTCTGGCAACCGTACAAGACCATCCTCAAGCTGCCGGACTTCAGCCCGGTATCCCAGGATCTGGTCGCCTTGCAGCAAATTCGCGAACGCGGTGCGCTTCAATATATCGACGAGGGCATGTTCGACGAGGCCGTTCGCGCGTGCTCGAACATCTGGGCTTCGTTGCCGGGCAACGACTACGGACAACGGCAGAACAGCGTTGCCGTTCTGCTTACCGCGTATCAGGCGGCCGGCGGCACGGCGACCGCAACCGCGTGACACGAATCGCGTACCGACCGTAACGGGACGGTGACCGCAAGTTCAAAAGCCTGGCAATAGCCAGGCTTTTTTGTTTGATGCCGGCCCGGCGACTCGCGACCGCCAAATCGGCGTCCAACGTGGTGTTGCGCGCGCAAGCCATTCGATCCGACATGCTGTCCGCACTTTGCACGTGCGTGGTCGCGACCGGAGCCGCCGCGAGAAATGGCCGCTATCGCTTGCCCGGCGGCGGACGACCGCCTTCGTCGGTGTCGGCGTTCGGGCCGGCGGACCGCCGACGCTTGTCGGGCAAGCGTTCGATCATCTCGCCGGATAGTCAGCCCGCATCTGCGATTCCCGTTATGTGTCGACAGTGCGCCCACGATCCGTCCGGCACCATCGACCTGTTATGTCGACCGCCCAACGCCCGTCATTGCATGAACGTTCACGCGAAGAACCTATAAGAACGTCGAGCTTTTCCTGCCCGCGTGCACCGACGATCATGGCAATCGTAGGCGGGGCCTCGGAAGAATCGCGGCGCGGCGACATCGACGAAGGGGAACGGCATGGATGCTTCGGCATCGGATCTCGTAACGGCAGGCGACCGTCGGCTCGCGCCGTTGTGGGTTCGCTTCTTCATGAAATGTTTCGAGCGGGGCTGCACGCTCGGCGGCGGGCCGCGGGTCGCGACGATCCGGTGGGCCGTGAATTTCCATAAGGTCGTCACCCTCTTCGTCATATACGGGATGATGGTCGGCTATCACGAGTTCAGTACCGCCGCGTGGGTTTATCTCGCGCTGCACGGCATCTACGGCTATACGTGGCTCATCAAGGACATCGCGTATCCGAATCGCGCACTCGATATGCCGCTGACCGTCGGCGGCGTGATCTACCTTTACGTCGCGCTGATCGGCTGGTACTGGCTGATGCCGTGGCTGCTGATCGCCGGTCATGTGCGGCCCGACGGCTGGACGATCTTCGTCGCGATCGCGCTTCACACGTTAGGCGTCGTTCTGATGGCGACGGCCGACGTGCAGAAGAACCTGCTGATGCGCTACCGCGCCGGGCTCGTGACCGACGGTGTCTTTCGGTACACACGCAATCCGAACTACTTCGGCGAGATCATGATCTACAGCGCCTATTGCCTGCTGGCCGGTCACTGGCTCGCGTGGGCGATTCTCGCCTATGCGTCGGTCACGGTCTTCTTCCCTCGCATGCTCGCGAAGGATGCTTCCATCGCTCGATACCCCGGCTGGGCCGACTACAAGGCACGCACGGGATTGCTGATTCCCTGGGCCTTGCTCAATGGTCGCGCAATTGCGGATCTCGTCAAACGCGAGCCTGCGTGAACGATCGGCGACAACCCTTTCTTTCGTCTGGAGATCTGATGGAAACCACCGCTTGGAGTGATCGCTATCACGTAGGTACGCTAACGCTGGCCGCTGTGGGCGGAAGCTACGCCGCTCCGCTGCTGCAGCGCCTGAGAAGACTTTCGCCGGAACTGCCGCAGGTGCTGGTGGAGACAGCGTACGGCGATTTGATCAGCCGCCCCGCATTGTCGCTGCCGCAGCGTGAAGTCGCGACGGTCGCCACGCTGGCCGCGTGCGGCGACGTGCCGATCGCGCTGAAGTTCCACTGCGCGGGAATGTTGAATACGGGCTGGCAGCCCCGCGCGCTGATCGAGACCGTGCTGAGCGGGATCGCGAATCAGTCGGAGCGAGCCGCGACAAGTGCGATCGATATCGCATGCGAAGTACTGATCGAACGATATCCGGCGTCGAAGGGGCATTCGTCGCGCTCGGCTGCGGACGGTCTGCTGCCGGAAATGTTCGTCGGCGCGGCAAGCGATAGCGGTCACACTTTCGCTTGTGCGCAAGCCGCTCTCGCGAGCCATCTCGACAAGATCGCGGCCGGCGCGTTCGACGGTCCGGGGCTGCCGGAGAAGAGTCGGCAACTGGCGGCATTGGCGGTCGTGATAACGGCGCGGCGCGATCCGTCCGTGCTGCGCGATCAGATTCGGCAGTGCATGGAGGCCGCGTGGACGCGCGACGAACTTGCCGAACTGATCATGCATATGACCGCGTACATCGGCTGGCCGGTAATCCTGAACGTCGTCGCTCCGGCAGCGGAATCCTTCGAGAGATTCGCATCCGAGGCGGCCGATGGACGCGTCGCCGATCCGGTCGCGTGAAAGGCGGCTTCGTCGCGCGTGGCAACCGGCGCTCCGAATGGCCGGTTGACCGCGCTGCGGTCGACGTCGGCGCACAGTGAGTGCACGCAACGCAATGCATTGCGCTGCGTGTGCATCCGGCTCGTTGCCAGCGACGCCTGATGAAGACGGTGCGGTGAGCGCCGGCTGCAGTCGCGGTGCTCGGGCGGCTCTTTGATGGCGGCGTGCGTTAGAGGCGCACACCCGTCGCGCCTGGCGCCGCTTGCACCGATATGGGGCTGACGAAGCGGCTCGCCGGCGCTTGTCGAAGATCCGATAGCGGGCTGTAGCCGATGCTAGACCGTTGAAGCCGGCTTGACGTCTATAAGAATCGATAGGTTGTGTGACGGCGGGACGCAAACTATGGACGGTGGCGATGGCGATGGCGCTACCGCGGGTGCGCGTCCGATGCGCGATCGGACGAACTCGCGCGGCCGACATAGGCCGGCGCCGATGTCGTTCGCCGATGTGGGATCGGTGAATTGGATCGCGGTGCCGTTGCTTCGCCGGCGCCGTCGGCTGCGTTCGTCATGTCGATGAAGACTTCGGTCGACCGCGATCGGTCCGCTCCAGTCGCAGCGCGAGCGTCGGCAACGGAGTCGCCGGCACGCGTGACTCGTTGCGGTCGTCGCCGAGAGTCTGCGTACCGGCATTTTTCGCGATGACGGGACGGCGCATGGATCCGCGACGATCGGATGCCCGAGCGTTTTGCCGAAGCGGCAGCACGCACGGCGATCGATGAAGAGGCGACGATTCCGCTGCGGCCGCCCGAACGGCGGCCGCCGCGTTGCAGCGCTCAATCGTGCCGAATCGCAATCGTCTTGAGCGCGGTAAAGCCGAGCAGCGCTTCGAAGCCTTTCTCGCGACCATAGCCGCTGGCCTTCACGCCGCCGAACGGCAGCTCCACGCCGCCGCCGGCGCCGTAGTTGTTGATGAAGACCTGTCCGGCCTGCAGCTTGCGCGCGAGCCGCAACGCGCGTGCGCCGTCGCGGGTCCACACGCCGGCGACGAGGCCGTACCGCGTGCTGTTCGCGAGCGCGATCGCCGCGTCTTCGTCGTCGAACGGCATCGCTGCGAGCACGGGACCGAATACCTCTTCCTGCGCGAGTTCGCTGTCGGGCGGCACGTCGCGGAACAGCACCGCTTCCTGGTAGTAGCCCGAACCCGATGCGCCGGGCGCGATCGTGCCGCGGGCCGCCACGCGAATGCCGTCCGCCTGTGCGCGCTCGACGATGGCCCGAACCCGCGCATGCTGCGCGGCGTTGACGAGCGGCCCCATCTCCAGGTTCATCGACGGCGGCCCCGAGCGCAGACGCGCAAATTGCTGCGCAAGCCGATCGAGCACGCGCTCGTAGACGTTGCGCTGGACGAGCAGACGGCTGCCGGCCGAGCACGTCTGGCCCGCGTTCTGCACGATCGCGTTGACGATCGCGGGCAGCGCCTGTTCGAGGTCGGCATCGTCGAACAGCAGTTGCGGCGACTTGCCGCCCAGCTCGAGCACCGTCGGGCAGTGACGGTCGGCCGCCGCGCGCGCGACGAGCGCGCCCGTGCCGGTCGACCCGGTAAACGAGATGTGACCGATGCCGGGATTGGCCGACAGCGCCGCGCCCGCTTCGCTGCCCAGTCCGGTGACGACATTGACGGTGCCCGCCGGAAAGCCGACGTCCGCCGCGAGCTCGGCCAAGCGGAGAATCGACAGGCTCGCGTCCTCGGCCGGTTTGACGACGCACGCGTTGCCGGCCGCGAGCGACGCGCCGACCGACCGGCCGTAGATCTGCATCGGGTAATTCCACGGAATGATGTGGCCCGTCACGCCGATCGGTTCGCGCACCGTCAATACCGTGAACCCGGCGGTATACGGCAGCGTGTCGCCGTGCAGCTTGTCCACGCATCCGGCGTAGTACTGCAGGTAGCGCGCCAGCACCGCGGCATCGGTGCGCGCGGTATTCAGCGCCTTGCCGGTGTCGCGCGCCTCGAGCTGCGCGAGCTCGTCCGCATGCCGCGATACGGCCGCCGCGTACGCGAACAGCAGGTTGCTGCGCTCGACCGGCGACAGCTTCGCCCATGGGCCGTTCAGCGTGTCGCCCATCGCGCGCCGTGCCGCCGAAACGGCGTGCTGCACGTCGTGCGCGTCGCCGCGCGCGATCGTCGCGAACGGTTCGCCGGTGCTCGGATCGACGACGTCGATTCGAGCGCCGGTATTCGGCGCGACGCGGGCGTTGTCGATGTAGTGATCGAATTGCATGGGTCATTCCTCGATCGATGCGGGATTCGCGACGGCGTGCGCTATCGCGGCGCCCAGTTCCTCGGTGGTGGCCGTGCCGCCCATGTCGCGCGTGCGCGGGCCGGCAAGGAGCACGGACTCGATCGCGGCGACGATTTCGGCGGCTGCGGCTTCGTAGCGCGATTCGCCGCGGCCGACGTGCTGAAGCAGCAACGCGGCCGACCAGATCTGGCCGATCGGATTCGCGATGCCGCGGCCGGCTATGTCGGGCGCCGACCCGTGCACCGGCTCGAACAGCGACGGAAAGCGGCGCTCCGGATTCAGGTTCGCGGACGGCGCGATGCCGATCGTGCCGGTACACGCGGGGCCGAGGTCCGACAGGATGTCGCCGAACAGGTTGGACGCGACGACGACGTCGAAGCGGTCCGGATGCTGGACGAAGTGCGCGCACAGGATGTCGATGTGATACTTGCGCGTTTCGATGTCCGGGAACGACCTCGCCATTTCCGCGAGCCGCTCGTCCCAGAACGGCATCGTGATCGAGATGCCGTTCGATTTCGTCGCCGCGGTCAGCTGCTTGCGCGGGCGCGAGCGCGCGAGCTCGAACGCGAACCTGAGTACGCGATCGACGCCGACGCGCGAGAAAATCGACTCCTGTATCGCGATCTCGCGGTCGGTGCCGGCGAACATCCGGCCGCCCACCGACGAATATTCTCCTTCCGTGTTTTCGCGCACGACGACGAAGTCGATGTCGCCGGGACGGCGTCCGGCGAGCGGCGCGGGCACGCCCGGCATCAGCCGGACCGGGCGCAGGTTCACGTACTGATCGAACTCGCGCCGGATCCTGATCAGCGATTCCCACACGGCGACGTGGTCCGGCACGACATCGGGCGAGCCGACCGCGCCGAAGAAGATCGCATCGTGGCCGCCGATCTGACGTGCCCAGTCGGCCGGCATCATCGTGCCGTGGCGAACATAGTGATCGGTGCACCAGTCGCCGAACTCGTCGAACGCCAGCGGAATGTCGAAGCGGTCGGCGGCCGCGCGCAGCACGCGCAGTCCTTCGGGCATCACTTCCTTGCCGATGCCGTCTCCGGCGATGACCGCGATGCGATGTGGGTTCTTCATGTTGCGGGAAACCTCCAGGATGAAGACGGCATGACGCGGGGCGCGGGCATGCGGCAGGCGCGCGGGCGCCGCGGCGCGCCGCGCCGCGCCGCGCCGCGGATCGCCGACCGGCTGATCGACTGATCGACTGCTCGCGCGGTGCGACGCTTCGTACGCGATGCCGTCGCCGGCCGCATCGAATCGCGCCAACGTGCCTGCTGCGTCTCTTTCCGTTGCGGTAGCGGACGGACAGTCGAATCCGTCCGTCGAATCTATCGTGTCGCCGACGCGGGAAGGAAGTGCGGATTGCTGAACGGGACCTTCGAAAATCTGCAACGCGCACGCGAACCCGCACGCGTGCAGCGGAGGCGGGCCGCGTCAGTCGTTCGACGGTCCGGTGTCGCCGGCGGCGAGCGAAGCCGGCGCGAACGACGCGAGGAACTCGAACAGCTTGCGCGTCGGCTGCGGCACGGCGCCGGTGCGGATGCCGACCGACATGACGCGGTTCGCCCACGGATCGTTGAGGCGGATGAAGCGCAGCCGCATCGGCTCGCGAAACAGCGCGACGGCGCGCTCCGGCAGGATGCCGATTCCCTGTCCGGCGGCGATCAGCCGGCACATCGCCTCGAAGCTCTGCACCTGCACGCGAAAACGCACCGACTTGCCGAGCAGCGCGGCCTCCTTCACGAGCGAACGGGTGAGTTCCGATCGATCGTCGAGTGCGACCAGATCGTGCTCGAGCAACGCGCTGAAGTCGATCGACTCGCCGGTCAGCGGGTAGTCTTCGGGGACGACCACGCTTGCCCGGTCCATGCAGTACGGCGCGAGATGAATGCCTTCGGTCGCGGTGCGCGACGTGACGATTCCGACGTCCGCGCGGCCTTCGCGCAGCGCCTGCAGGATGTCGGCGCTTCTCAGCTCGCTGATCTGCAGCTTGATGTCGCGATAGCGTTGCGAGAACGCGCGCAGCTGATCGGGAAGATCCTGGCTGATCGCCGAGATGTTCGCGAACACGCGAACGCGCCCGATCGAGCCTTTCGTATAGTCGGAAAGCTCGCTGTAGATCGCGTCCGTGCGCAGCAGCAGATCGGTCGCGTGGCGCAGCAGCGCTTCGCCGGCAGGCGTGAGCTCGACGCCCGCGACCGTACGGTTCAAGAGCACCACGTGGAAGTGATGCTCGAGCAGCGCGATCCGGCGGCTCGCGGTGGAAAGCGACATGTGGGACTGCTGCGCGGCGCGCGACAGGCTGCCGAGCTCGGCTGCGCGGACGAACAGGGCGAGTGACGTGAGATCGAACAAGCGCGGGCTCCGATTGAAACTGCGGGAAGTATGTCATCCATCCCGCGCGCGCGGTCGCGCCGCGCGACGTGGTGCTAACCCTGACCGGCGGCGGATGCTGCGCCGCACACCGCGCTGCCGCCGTCGCGCCGCATCGGCGCGTGCCGCGCAAGCGATCGTCGGCTAGTATCCGTGTTCCGGTCATTGGTGCATTGCATCGCAGGCGGCCGGCCGGCGCGTGCGTTCGAGATATTCGAAGTGCCGCTTGAAGGATTTCGCATATCGGGCGGGCGGGGCAGCCGGTAGATTCGAATCGTCCGCTGTCGCAGACACCTGCCCCGGCAGCGGCTGCACGCAGCGACGCGAGCATGCACGCGCGGCTGCCCATGAACTTTCGGAGACAAACGTGGAAATCGACGCGACCTGCAATCCGCGCGACCTTGCCGCTCCGGCATCGGCGCACGACCGTGCGCACGAGGACCGGATCTTTCGCCGGCTTGCCGTGCAGATTCTGCCGATCCTGATGTTCGCGTACGTGACGTCGTACATCGATCGGGTCAACGTCAGCTTCGCGAAGCTGCAGATGAGCGAGCAACTGGGCTTTTCCGACGCGGTGTTCGGCTTCGGCGCCGGAATATTCTTTCTCGGCTACGTGATCTTCGAGGTACCCGGCAACATGCTGCTGGTGCGCGTCGGGCCGCGGCGCTGGATCACCCGCATCGTCGTGTCCTGGGGACTCGTTTCGGGATTGACCGCATTCGTGTCGACGCCGATGCAGTTCTACGTGATGCGCTTTCTGCTCGGCGTCGCCGAGGCCGGCTTCATCCCGGCGATCGTGCTTTACATGGCGCGTTCGTTCCCGCGCACGCGGCGCGCGCGGATCCTGTCGATGTTCTATGCGGCGCTCGCACTGGCCGGGCTGATCGGCTCGCCGCTGACCGGCTTCATTCTTCAGTATTTCGACGGTGCGATGCAGATACCGGGCTGGAAATGGATCTTCATCGTCGAGGCGCTGCCCGCGTTTCTGGCTGCGCTGTACGTATGGAAGGGACTCGACGACGACGTCACGCGCAGCGAGCGCTTCTCGCCAGCCGACTTGGCGATCCTCGCACGCGTGCTCGCCGACGATCGTGCGACGACCGAGTCGGCCGGCCATCGCGGGCTGTTCTCGAGCTGGCTCGTGTGGGCGTTCTGCGTGATCTACTTTCTCGACGTGTTCGCGATTTACGGCTATACGTTCTGGGCGCCGACGATGATCAAGCAGATGGGCATCGGAAGCGACTTCGTCATCGGTTTGCTCGCCGCGCTGCCGAATGCGGTGGCCGTCGTCGTGATGGTGCTGTTCGGACGCAGTGCGGACCGCCGCGGCGCCCGGCGTCTGCACGTCGCCGCGCTGCTGCTGATGGGGGCGGCCGGGCTTGGATTGTCGGTCGTGTGGCACGATCGGCTGTGGCTCGGTATGTTGGCACTTTGCATCGCGAACGCCGGGCTCATCTCGTTCCCGCCGCTGTTCTGGAGCATGCCCACCGCGGCGCTCGGCACCGCGTCGATGTCGATGGGCATCGCGGTGATCAGCTCGTTCGGCAACCTGGGCGGCTTCTTCGGGCCGTATGCGGTCGGCTATCTGAAGCAGATTTCCGGCAGCCTCGCCGCGCCGCTGTTCGTGATGGTCGCGTGCCTGTTGCTGGGGCTGGTGCTCACGATGCTGTTGCCGGCGCGGCTCGTCGATCGCTGACGGCAATTCACTTCGCCGCGGACGCCGTGCCGCGGCCCCATTCTTTTGACGGAAACGACATGAAACAGCAGATTGGCCTGATCGGTGTGGGTTTGATGGGACATGGCATTGCACGCAACGTGCTGAAGCACGGCTATCCGCTCACGGTCGTCGAGCATCCGGGCAACCAGCCGCTCGACGAACTGCTGCGCGGCGGCGCGCGGGCCGTGCGCACCGCGCGCGAACTGGCAGTCGAATCGGACGTCGTCATTCTGTGCGTGACCGGCTCTCCGGAAGTGGAAGCGGTGCTCACCGGTGAAGAGGGCGTGCTGTCCGGCTTGAAAGGCAACGCGATCGTCGTCGATTGCTCGACCGCCGTTCCGGAGTCGACGGCCAGAATGGCGCGGCTCGTCGAAGCGGCAGGCGGCCGCTTCGTCGACGCGCCGATGACACGCGGCGCGAGGGAGGCGCACGAGGGCCGGCTCAATTTGCTGGTCGGCGCGACGCCGGAGCTGTTCGCCGAGATCAGGCCGGTGCTCGCATGCTTCGCGGAAAACATCACGCGCGTGGGCGACGTCGGCGCCGGTCACAGCATGAAGCTGCTGCACAACTATGTGTCGCTCGGGACCATCGCGCTGCTGTCGGAAGCCGTCGCGTGTGCGAAGCGCTCGGGCGTCGACGTCGCGGTGCTCGCCGACGTGCTCGCGAACGGCGGTGGCGGCGGGGCGGCGCTGAACCGGCTGCGTCCGTTCCTCGAGACGGGCGACACGTCCGCGCTGCCGTTCCATATGGCGAACGCGTTCAAGGATCTGTCCTACTACTCGGCGATGGCAAAAGGCGTCGACGCCGCGCATGCGATCGCGGCGGCCGTCACCGATACGTACCGCGGTGCCGTCGCCGATGCCGGCGCGCATTGTCCGGTTCTGAAACTGGCCGATGTGCTGATCGCGGCGCCGACGGGTGACGACGACGGATCGCTTGCTGCATCGGCAATGCAGCCGGAAAGCCGTTCATAGTGCAGCCGTCGCCGGGGCCGTCGATCGGGGGACTGGAGGGCTACGTCGGTGTGTCGCTGTCGGCGCGCTCGCCGTGCGGCATCGTGCCGACCGGGAACGATGCATTGCGGCCACATCGACCGTATCGCGGCCTCGGCCACGAGTTGCGAGGTTGGAAGCGAGGGCGGCAGGCGAGGGTCACTTTCTCTCGTAAGCCGCAAGTCGCAAGCGTATGCCGTAAGCCGTAAGCAGTAAGCCGCAAGCGTATGCAGCAAGCCGTAAGCAGTAAGTCGCAAATCGTAAGTCGCAAGCGACAGAGCGCAGGCCGAATCGGCCCGACAGCCGGCGACGTCCGCCGTTGCCAAGAAGGCATGCCTACGCATCGACGCTCGCTGCCGCGTCCCGTGCATCGCCGTCGCGCTGCTCGGCCTCTCGCACGTGCCGCACGCGATTCGCGACGAACGTACGCACGTTTCCGTCGGGAAACAGGATCGCGACCTGCTCGTCGGTCGACATGACCACTTCGCCGACACCGAAACGCGCGACCCGCGCCTTTTCTCCGCGAGCCCACCCACGCTTTTGCTCGGCCATGCGCGCGGTACGGCGGCGCGCGATCGCCGCCGGCGAATGCACTTCCGGGAGCGGCTCGGCGTGCGGTGGATGCACGCAGTTGTCGCACGTGCCGCAGCGTTCGATCTTCGTGTGTTCCTCGTAGTACTCGAGCATAAGCCGCCAGCGGCAGCGCGCGCTTTGCGCGTAGTCGATCATCCGCTGCAATGCGTCGCGATCGCGCTCGCGCATCTGCTGGAATTGCTGCGCGGCAGCCGGAATCGCGTCGCGCAATTGCGCGGGTTCGG
Source organism: Burkholderia dolosa (assembly GCF_902499135.1). Classification (GTDB taxonomy): domain Bacteria; phylum Pseudomonadota; class Gammaproteobacteria; order Burkholderiales; family Burkholderiaceae; genus Burkholderia; species Burkholderia dolosa. The sequence goes on along the minus strand of NZ_CABVPR010000025.1, from coordinate 64,837 downwards.
CGCCGTGGCGCAGCCGGTAGCGATGCTGACGATCGCGCTGAACGATGCGTGCATCGATCAGCATCGCGAGCGCCACGTCGAGCTTGCCGGACGGAACGTCCGTCAGCTTTTCCGCGAGCGCTTTCCCGGACACGGGCGCGGCGGCCGGCGACGCGGCTTCATGCCGCTCGCCGCTTGCCGTCCCCGCGATTGCGTCGAACACCTGCACTACCAGCTCGGCGTCCGGATATTTGCCCGCGAGGAAGAACTGCTGAATGCGCCGGTCGTTGAGGTCGAACAGCAGCACGCAATCGGCGTTGTCGCCGTCGCGCCCGGCGCGCCCCGTTTCCTGGTAATACGCGTCCAGACTGCCGGGGATCTGGTAGTGAATGACGAAGCGCACGTCCGGCTTGTCGATGCCCATGCCGAACGCGTTCGTCGCGACGATCAGGCGTGCGTCCCCATTCATGAAGCGGTCCTGCTGTTCGCGGCGTTCGTTGGCCGTCAGCCGCCCGTGGTAGCGCGCCACGCTTTCCCCGCTCGCCGCGAGCCACGCCCATACGCGCTGCACGTCGCGCACGGTGGCGACGTAGACGATGCCGGAGCCTTGCAGTTCGCGGGCCAGATCGAGCAGCCGCTGCTGCTTCAGTTCGAGCGCGCGCGCAGCTTCGCGGCGCCCGTGACCGGCTCCCGTATGAATCACGCGGTAATGCAGGTTGGGCCGGTACGTGCCCGTGCGAACGATCGTGGGCTCGCGCAGCCGCAACGCGTGCACGATGTCTTCGACGACTTCCGGCGTCGCGGTGGCGGTGAGCGCGAGGACCGGCGGCCCACCGATCGTCTCCACCGCATGCGCGATGTCGAGAAATGCCGGCCGGAAATCATGGCCCCACTTGGACACGCAGTGCGCTTCGTCGACGACGACGAGTTCCACCGGCAGCTGCATGCGACCGGCGAGGACGTCGACGAACGCGGGCTGCGCGAGGCGTTCCGGCGTCACGAAGACGATGCGCGTGCGGCCCTCGCGCAACGCCTGCAACGCCGATTGCTCATCATTGCGCTTCAGCGTGCTGTTCAGCAGCAGGCAGTCGATGCCGAGCGCCCGAAGCTTGTCGGCCTGGTCCTTCATCAGCGAGATCAGCGGCGACACGACGAGGGTCACGCCGTGCAGATGCAGTGCCGGCAACTGGTAGCACAACGACTTGCCCGCACCGGACGGCATCGTGGCCAGCGTGTCGCGCCGTGCCGCGACGCTGCGGATGATGTCCTCTTGTCCGCCGCGCAGGCGCGCAATCCCGAATCGCTCGCGCATGGTCTTGCGCATGTCGCGCAGCTGCATCTTCACCGTCATGTGCATCCCCGCCTGTGATCGCGGGATGCTTGCGCAAGGCGTGTGCCGGACGGCGGGTGTGGCAATGCGGTTCGATTGCCGGCCGCTTCGGGCGTAGCCGGGCGCGAAGATGACGCACAGCCACGGAGACGGCGGCGAACGCCGCAAACGCACGGGAGGAGCGCCGAAAGCGGTCGACCTCGAAGCCGATCGTCAGGTTTTTTGTCACGTGCCGATACCGCGACGCCTTTGCCTGCATCGAGGCCGACGTTGTAACGCATGGCGAGCAGCGACGCGACAAGGACGGGAGGCGGGAACGCATTTTGCAGCGACACGCGCGTCGTGCGCCGACGGTGCGCGCGACGCGATACAAAAGGACGTCGTACGTACGCTCGAAGTCTCGACGAGACGCCGATCGCTCCGCTTTTCGACCGGCGCGAAACGATGGATCGGAAACCGAAGATATGCAGGTCGCTGCAAAAGATCGGGCCGCCGCGCAGCACGGCTGCCGGCGGGCCCGGCCAACTGGAGGCTGCCATGTCGATTCTGGTGGGAACGGCTTCGTGGACCGACAAGACGCTGATCGAATCCGGCGCGTTCTATCCGCCGGGCTGCAACAGCGCGGACGCGCGCCTGCGGCATTACGCGAGCGTCTTTCCGCTGGTCGAGGTCGATTCCTCGTACTATGCGATGCCGAGCGCCGCGAATAGTGCGCTATGGGTCGAGCGGACGCCGCCGGGCTTCGTGTTCGACATGAAGGCGTTTCGCCTGTTCACCGGCCACCAGACCGAGCGCAAGTTCTTTCCGAAGGATCTGCAGGCGGAGTTGCCGGACAACGGCAAGAAGAACCTGTACTACAAGGACGTGCCGGCGCCGATCGTCGAGGAATTGTGGTCGCGCTTCTTCGAGGCGCTGCGCCCGCTCCACGAGGCCGGCAAGCTCGGCGCGGTGCTGTTTCAGTTTCCGCACTGGATCACCGCGGCACCGAAGTCGCTCGCGCACGTCGGGCACTGCGCCGAGCGGATGTATCCGCTGCTCACCGCGTTCGAATTCCGGCACGAAAGCTGGTTCGATGAAAAGCACTGTGAGTCGACGCTTGCGATGGAGCGGGAGCGCGGAATCGTGCACGTGATCGTCGATGCGCCGGAAGGCGTGACGAACCGCGTGCATTCGATCTGGGAAGTGACGTCGCCGAAGCTCGTGATCGTGCGGTTGCACGGCCGCAATGCGTCGACCTGGAACGGGTCCGCGTCGGTGGCCGAACGGTTCAACTACGAATACAGCGACGACGAACTGCGAGACCTTGCCGGACCGATCGTCGACGTGGCGGCGCGCACCGCGCATACGCACGTCGTGTTCAACAACTGCTACTGCGACGTCGGAGTGCGCAACGCCGGAACGTTGATGCGGCTCGTCGGCGCGGGCAGCGGCACGCGATGACGGACGTCGCCGTATGGATCGCGCTGTCGGTATAGCTGATCGGAGCGGCCTGCGGTGAGCGTCCGCCCGGTCGGACCGAATGCCGGTTCGTCGCCGTCAGCCCGGACCGTCGCTGGCGGCGGCCAGAAGCGGCACGACCAGATCGCTGATTGGTGTCGGAATGCCGTGAGATCGTCCGTATCGCTGCACGACGCCGTTGCGGCAGTCCCATTCGAGCGCGTGGTTGCTTTGCCGGTCGGCAAGAATCGACGTACCGAGATCGGGCGGATAGCGATGGAACGCGTCGACGATCTGCTGCGGCACTTCGTCGCCCAGCTTCGCGCCCTCCGCACGCGCGACCTCGAGACATTCGCGCAGATAGGCGAGCGACAGCTCGGTAATGTCGCTTCGCGAGAACATCCCCGCGCGGCGGCCGGTCAGCACCATGAGCCCGGCCACGGCATTCTGCAGAAGCTTTCGCCACGCGAGCGAGACGAAGTCTTGCGCGACCTCGACCGAACATCGCGTGCCGCGCAAAGCCGCGACCACCACGTCGGTCGCCGGCGTAGCGGGCAGCGTGAGCCGCGGTTCGCCGCGCAGCCATACCGACGAACCCGATTCGCGTTGCGCGGGAAACCAGACCACCGACGGCACGACCGTCGCGCCGGCCGCATACGGCGCGAACGTGGTTTGCTGCTCGACGCCGTTTTGCAGTACGCAGACAACGGTGTTCGCATCGCACAGCGCGGAGACCCACGGTGCCGCGCTCGCGGTCTGCGTCGATTTGACTGCAACGAACACGAGATCGAACCTCGTCTTCACCGGTCGAGGATCGGTCAGTACGGGCCCCGGTACGACGATCTCGCCGCCGTCGAAGCGCAACGTCAGTTGCTCGTGCGCCGAGCGGCCGCAGATCGCCGGCGTGCGGCCGGCTTCGTGCAGGGCCGCGGCTACGGTCGTGCCGATTGCGCCCGGGCCTACGAGGGCGACGGTCGGGTAGTCGGATTTTGCCATTGCGTTCATCCTGTCGGGTCGTCCGCCGGATGCCGGCGCAGTGCGACGGCAAGCAAAAAAATCGCCGACGCGGTGGACGCGGCGGCATACGTCGCGCGATGCACGCCGATCCTGCCGGCCGGGAAACTGCAGCAAGCCGGCACGTGCGTCGTCGTTCCATCTGCACGCGACCGTCGACGGCAATCGCGCGGCGTCGCTCCAGCGTCGACGTGCAATTGTATGACTGAAGCGCCGGCCGTTTCAGTTTCTCTGCGACGCGCCGCGATGAAACCGCGCCGCGAGCGCGCGCGCCGCAAGATCGAGCGCGAAGCCGAGCGCGCCGATCACGAGAATCACCGCGGTCAGTTCGGAATAGGCGAGACGGTCGCGTGTATCGAGAATCAGATAGCCGAGCCCCGCGCTCACGCCCAGCATTTCGGCGGGCACGAGCACGATCCACAGCACGCCGATCGCGAGCCTCACGCCCGTCAGCACGTGTGCGGCGATGCCCGGCACGTAGATGTGCCAGATCATTTCGATGCGTGTCGCAGCGAGGCTGTCGCCGAGTTCGATCCAGCGCCGATCCAGTTGCGCGACGCCGGCAGCCGTGTTCATCAGCAGCGGCCACACGGCCGAGAACGCGAGCAGGAAGTACACCGCGCGGTCGCCGACGCCGAGCGACATGACGGCGATCGGCATCCACGACAGCGGCGATACCATGCGCAGAAACTGAATCGCGGGCGACAGCATCTGCTCGAGCCAGCGCAGCCGCCCGATCGCAAACCCGGCCGGGACGCCGACGACGAGCGCCCACGCGAGGCCGACGGCGACGCGCTTGACGCTCGTCGCGACGTGCATAACGAGCTGGTCCTGTGCGACCAGCGCAGGCAGCGCCGCCAATGTGCGTTGCGGTGCGAACTGCGCGACCATCGGATTGCGGGTGCCGGCGAGCGTGACCGCGAGCCACCAGAGCGCGATCACGGCAAGCAGCCCGCTCGTGCCGAGCACGACGGCGCGCGCGCGCGATCCGCCGCGCGCGGACGCCGCGCTCCGACGCCCGTGGGCCGCGCGTTGAGCGACGACGCTAGACAACGATCGTCTCCTTGCGCGAGAAGCCGTTCGGCAGCCCGAACGCCTTCATGCCGCCGGCGGCCTCGATGCTCTTCTTCACGAAGCGGTCGTCGACGAGATCGCGTGCGACGAAAGCCGGATCGAGGCCTGCAATGAACTGCCCGGCACCTTCGGTCTGCGTCGACTTGAGCCGGCGTACCAGTTCCTCGGTGTAGCTCGGGTACGGGTACGGCTGAAAGTCGATGCGCTTCTGGTGCCAGTCCGCGTGGAGCACGGCGCGGTCGCCGAGGTAGCGCGCGCCGTCGTCGGGCGCCGGGCTCAGCACGCGCGCCAGCAGTTGCGGCGAATGGGGCGTGTAGCGATTCGCGCCTTCCTTCGACAGCAGCGCGGCGGCCTCCTGCGGATGCGCGCGCGTCCACAGCTGCGCATTGACGAGTGCGTTTACCACCTTCTGCGACCATTCGGGCCGCTGCGTCAGATCCTGCTCGTGCATGAACACGACGCAGCACGCGTGGCTTTTCCAGACGTCGCCGGTGAAGCGCAGAATCTTGCCGACGCCCAGCTGCTCCGCCGCGGCATTGAACGGCTCGGCGACGATGTAGCCGGCTATCCGGCGCGCCGCCAGCGCGGGCGGCATGTCCGACGGCGCCATCACGACCAGGTTGACTTCGTTCGGTCCGATCGACGTCGCCTTCTTCAAGACCGGCTGAAGCCCTTGCGCACGCAACAAGTCCTGCAGCACCACGTTATGGATCGAGTACCAGAAGGGCACCGCAACCGTCTTGCCGCGCAGGTCCGCGAGCGTCGATATGTCGGGACCGACGGTAAGCGCGGAGCCGTTGACGTGATTCCACGCCACGACCTTCGCCGGTGCGTGGCTGCCGTAGCGCGCCCAGATCGTCATCGGCGACAGCAGGTGCACGACGTTGACCTGGCCCGACAGAAACGCTTCGACGAGCTGCGCCCAGCTGCGTAACAGCGTGGGCCGTTCGGCGCGCAGGCCGGCCGCGTCGAAATAGCCGTTGTTGTGCGCGACCAGCAGCGGCGCGGCGTCCGTGATCGGCAGATAGCCGATGCGTACCGGCGCATCGGGTTCGGCGGCCGCGCGTGCGTCCAGCGCGCGCAGCAGCGGTGCGGCGCCGGCCACGGTGAACATGGCCGCGAGCTTCAACCATTCGCGGCGCGATATCGATAACTGACACATGAGATTCCCCGATGGTGGACGGCTTCATGCAGCGCGCGCGATGACCCGCTGCAACGCCGTGCGTATCTGAATGCGCAGCGGGTCGAGTCTGTCGAGCTGCACTTCTCGAGGCTGCGGCACGTCAACTGCCCATTGCGCTGCCGGCGTGCCGCGCTCGCCGAGCAGCACGATACGGTCGGCAACGAGCAGCGCTTCGTCGATGTCGTGCGTGACCAGCACGGTCGATGCGCCGGTGCGGCGCACGACGGCAAGCAGCAGGCGCTGCATGTCGGCCCGCGTTACTTCGTCGAGCGCGCCGAACGGTTCGTCGAGCAGCAGTACGCGCGGCTCGCGTGCGAGGCTGCGCGCGAGCGCCGCGCGCTGCGCCATGCCGCCGGAAAGCTGCGACGGGTGCCATGAGCGCACGTGCTCGAGGCCGACTTCGCGTAGTGCGTCGAGCACGCGCGCGCGGCGGCTCGCGCGAGACAGGCGCGGCTGCCGCTTGAACGCGAGCCCGAACGCGACGTTGCGCTCGACGCTCAGCCACGGCAGCAGCGACGACTGCTGAAACGCAAGTGCAACGTCGGGCCGCGGGCCGGTCACGGGCACGTCGTCGATGCGGACGGCGCCTGCCGTCGGCCGCACGAGGCCGGCGAGCACACGCAGCAGCGAAGACTTGCCGCAGCCGCTCGGGCCCAGTACGGCAACGAGTTCGCCGCGCTCGACTGTCAGCTCGACGCCGTGCAGCACGCGGTGCGCGGCATACGCGAGCGACACGCCATTGACGGCGATGCGGGCGCCGCTCATCGTGCGGCCGTCCGGTAATAGGCGGCAAGCTGCGCTTTCAGCTGCACCAGGCTGGGCGTGACGATCGGGACGAACGACGCCTCGCGCACCCGGCGCGCGGTGCCGCCCGTCGCGCGAAGGTAGCCGCGCCCGCCGCTTGCCTGCACTTCGAGCGCGACGGCGTGTTCGACCGTCTTCGCGAGTGCGATCCGCAGTTCGAACAGCGCCGCCGGCTCGTCGCGGAACGTACCGTTCAGCACGCCGTCGAGCAGCTGCTTCGTCTGCGCCGTGAGTCGCGCGTCGACGTCTGCGGCTTCGTCCGCGAGCGCCGCGCGCGAGCCGGCGTTCGCCGCGGAGACTTCGGCAAGCGCGCGCCGCGCGAGGCCCACCGACATCCCGCATTGCAGCCCGAGGAACGCGGGGCGTACGCGCACGAGAAACGCGCGTGCGTCGTTGGCGATGCGCGACGCATCGTCGAGTATGGTGCCGTTCACTTTCAGCGCGGCGGTGTTGCTCGCGCGCATCGCGACGAGGTCGAGGTCCGCGCTGCGCTCGACACCCGGCGCGTCGTGCGCGATCGCGAAGATCGACGGCGGCGTGCCGTCGTCGTGTTCGAATGCGGCAGCCGCGACGAAGCCCTGCGGCCGCAGATTGGTGATCCACGGCAGCGCGCCGGCGAGCGACCATCCGGTGCCGCTGCGCGACGCGTGCATCTGCAACGGTTCGATGCTGGACAGATACTTCATCGCATTGGACAGACCCGTCGCACCGGCGACGTGCCCGGCGAGCAGCGCGGGTAGCCAGCGGCTTCGCAACGCGACGTTGTCGCTCTGCACCAGGTATTCGATGAAGGTCCGGTGCCCCCACAGCACGAACGCTGCCGTGAGCGAATGCTGCGCTACGTCGGCAACGGCGACGATCGCATCGGCGATCGTGCCGCCGCTGCCGCCCATCGAGCCGGGTACGCCGACGCGCGTGATGCCGGCCTTCGCCAGTTGCGGCAGCACGTCGGCTGCGCGCGACGCGTCGGTGTCCAGCGCGTCGGCATGGGTGTCGAGCCACGCGCCGAGCTTGGCCGATGCCGGCTCGCCATGCGCGATCGCGGATACGACGCTGCTCATACGATCTGCGCCGCGGGTTCCCAGCTCCACGCGGCGAGTTCCGGGTTCAGTTCGTTGCGTGCGAGGTTGTTCGCGAAGTTGCACAGCGTCGCGAGGCTCACGCCGAGAATGACTTCGAGCGCGTTGGCGTCCGTCAGGCCGGCCGCGCGAAACGCGTCGAGCGCCGCGTCGGACACGGCGCCGCGCGTGGCGATCACCGCGCGCGTGAACTCGGCGATCGCGTTCAGGCGTGCGTCGGACAGGGTCTGCTGATTACGGATCTCGTCGACCCGCTCGCGCGGCAGCCGCGCCTTGTTCACCGCGACCGCGGTATGCCCGGCGACGCAGAACCCGCAGCCGTGGATCGCCGCAGCGGTGATCTGCACCACTTCGCGCTCCGCGAGCGTGAGACCGCCGCGCGCATTGATCTCGCCCACCGTCAGATAGGCTTCGAGCGCAACCGGTGCATTCGCGAGCGACGCAACGAGGTTCGGCAGAAAGCCGTTGTTCGCGAGCGATTTCTCGAGAAACGGACGGCTCGCGGGCGGCGCGGTATCGACGGTCTGCAGCGGTAGGCGGCTCATGGCTTCCTCGTTCGGTAAAGCCCCATTGTTGCGAGCGCGCGTCGAAGCAGCAATGCGCGCCCGTCCACGCTTTATGCGGATTCGTCTCGCGCGCTCGGTGCGCTCAGTGCGCGCATGCGTAGCTCGTATTGCGGCCCGTTGCCGCCATGCCCGCGCTTTCCCTGCGCCACATGCCGGGCTGCATGCCGGTGATGCGCTTGAACGCATGCGCGAACGCGGACTCGGACTGATAGCCGACGTACTCGGCCGCGCGCGACGTGCTCGTTCCGCTTCGAAGCAGCGCGGCAGCCGCCTTCATGCGGATCAGCGCGACGAACTGCGCGGGAGGCTGACCGCATGCGTCGGCGAACTGCTTGCAGAAACGCGCGCGCGACATATGGCAGAACGCGGCCATCGAGCTCGTGTTCCACTCTTCGCCGGGGCGCGCGATGATCGCGTTCACCAGCGGCGCGAATTCCGGGCGGCGCATCGCCGACCATAGCCCGGGCGCCAGTTCGTCGGCGCAGGCGGCGGCGCGCAGCGCGTAGAAGAACAGCACGTCGGTGAGCCGTTCGAGCAGCGGCGACGGAAGTTCGTGCGTGCGCAGCGCCTCCGCGCGGATCAGATCGAACACGACGCGGGCGCCGGCGAGTTGCGGATCGTCGTGCCGTGCGACGACATGATCGGGTAGCAGGCCCGCGATGGCGTCGCCCAGGTCCGAGCCGAATTCGAAGAAACCGCACGCCAGTCCGACGCTGCCCGGTGCTGCGTCGGCCACTTCGTCGAGCGGCGTCATCGTTCCGGCGCGCGTGCGGAAATCGTGCGCGGTCGGCGCCGCGTCGTGCGGCGACAGGCAGTGGCCGATGTCGTGCAGCAGAAACACCGCGTCGCCGGCGGCGAGGCGCGTGCTCGTGGCCGGACGGCCGTCCCGCTCCTGAAGATGCAGCCAGCACTCGCCGTGCAGAACGAGATGAAAGCTCGCGCGCCGGTAGCCGGCGGTCGACGCCCGGAACGCGCCGCAATACTGCCCGACGTGAAACAGCGTGCTTTTCAGCGCGAGACCCGACAGCAGCCAGTCGGCGGCTTTTTCGACGGTGCTGGACATGAACGGAAAGGGCGTCGACGTATTGCCGGCGACGCGGCGTGCGCGCGGCGCAACGGCATGAAGCAGGAAAAGAGAAAGCGGCAGATTAACCGCGTGCGATCCATCCTGCCAAAGATTCGATCGTTCGATGCTTATGCTCATACGCGATAACGCATCCGGTGCCGCGCCGGTAACGGCGCCCGGAGCGGCGCGAAGCATGCGGGGAACGCAATTCGCACGCCGTCATTTGCTTCGCTCGAAACATCAGTTCGCCGATGTGCGCGCGGCCGTTAGCATCGTCGGTCTCGCTGCGTGAACTCGATCGCATGCCGTCGAGCGCAGGCGTTGCCGCGCCGATCGCGACGGCACACGCCGGCACGCCGATACGACTGACCAAAACCGGGGAATTGACCATGAAGCAATCGAGCCGCGTCGCCTTCGCGCGCGCACGGGCGGCTGGCGCCGCATTGATCGCCGTCGCGTTCACGCTGCTGAGCGCGGCCGTCCTGCCGCGCGCGGCCTGCGCTGCCGACGCCGTACCGGCGGAACTGAAGCTCGACTACGCGTACTACTCGCCCGAAAGCCTCGTGATCCGCCATCACGGGTGGCTCGAAGAGGCGTTTGCGCCGGACCACACGAAGATCACGTGGGTGCTGAGTCTCGGCAGCAATCGTGCGCTCGAATACCTGAACAGCGGCGCGATCCAGATCGGCTCCAGCGCGGGACTGGCCGCGGTGCTGGCCAAGGCGAACGGCAACCCCATCCGCACCGTTTACATCTTCTCGCGTCCCGAGTGGACGGCGCTCGTCGTGCGCAAGGACTCGGACATCCGGTCGCTTGCGCAGCTCAAGGGCAGGAAGATTGCCGCGACGAAGGGCACCGACCCGTATCTGTTCACGCTGCGCGCGCTGCACACGGCCGGCTTGTCCGCGGACGACGTCGAGATCGTCAATCTCCAGCATCCCGATGGACGCACGGCGCTCGTCAACGGGCAGGTCGATGCGTGGGCCGGGCTCGATCCGCACATGGCCGCGGCCGAAGTGGACAACGGCGCACGGCTCCTGTACCGCAACGTGGACTTCAACACGTGGGGCTTTCTGAACGCGCGCGAAGACTTCATCCAGCAGTACCCCGATGCGCTCGCGCGCGTGCTGAAAGTCTACGAGAAGGCGCGGCTATGGATCGCCGCGCATCCGGACGAGACCGCACGGATCATTGCGAGCGAATCGAAGGTGTCGCTCGCGGTGGCGAAGCTGCAGTTGAGCCGCAACGATTTCAGTCAGCCGCAGCCGGGGCCGAAGCAGATCGCGGCGCTCAAGGCCGCGGCGCCCATCCTCACGCAGGAGCAGCTGGTGAAGCCCGGCACGAAGGTGGAGCAGGTCGTCGACGCGCTGATCGACGTGCGGCCCGCCCAGGCAGTCGTCGCGTCGACGCGCACACCGTAAAGGACCGCGCGATGCCGATGGACGACTCGCTCGCGCTGCGCGACAGCCACGCATCGGGCACGGTGCCCGCGCACGACGTGCAATCGCGGAGCGCCGCACAGGCTGCTGTTGCGTCGGATACGAGCGCCGCGATGCGCAATCGCGCATCGGATGGCGCACCCGTCGAAGCCGCGGAAAAACGCTTGCGTCGCTGGCATTGGGCGGGGCTCGCATTGCCGATGGCGTTTCTCGCCGCCATCGAATTGCTGGTTCGGATGCAGATGCTGCCCGCCAACCTGGTGCCCGCGCCGTCGACGATCGCCGGCACGCTGATGCACATGGGCGGCGAGCGGCTGCTGCGCCATGTCGGCGCCAGTACGCTGCGCGTGCTCGCGGGCTTCGGTCTCGGTGCGGCGCTCGGCGTGTCGATCGGCGCGGCGATGGGGCTGAGCCGCAAGCTCGATGCGCTGTTCGATCCGTCGTTCCAGGCGCTGCGCGCGATTCCGTCGCTCGCGTGGGTGCCGGTGCTGCTGCTGTGGATGGGTATCGACGAAGCACCGAAGATCGCGCTCGTCGCGGTCGGCGCATTCTTTCCGGTCCACCTTGCGGTCGTGGCCGGCATTCGCAACGTCGATCGCAAGTTCGTGGAGCTCGGTTCCGTTTATCGTCTGAGCCCGGCGCGCATGCTCGCGCGCATCCTGCTGCCGGCGGCGCTTCCGCAACTGTTCACGGGCCTGCGCACGGGTCTGAGCCTCGCATGGATGTTCGTCGTTGCCGCGGAACTGATCGCCGCCACGCGCGGCCTCGGCTATCTGCTGAGCGACGGACGCGAAACCGGACGCCCCGACATCGTGTTCGGCGCGATCATTCTGCTCGCGCTGATGGGCAAGCTGACCGACGGCGCGATGAAGGCCCTCGAAGCGCGCGTGCTGGTATGGCGCGATACCGATACCGGCGAGAGGCGACGATGAGCGCACCCCTGCTCGAGATACGCGTACGGCGGAAGCGCTACGGCGGCCGCACGGTGCTGAACGACACGCGGCTTGCGGTGCGCGCGGGCGAGATCGTGAGCCTGCTCGGTCCGAGCGGCTGCGGCAAGAGCACGCTGCTGCGGATCGTCGCCGGCCTCGATCGCGATTTCGACGGCTCGGTCAAGCTGCATGGCGTACCGCTCGACGGTCCGTCGCCCGAGCTTGGCGTGATCTTTCAGGAGCCGCGGCTTCTGCCGTGGCTCGATGTGGCGAACAACGTGTGCTTTCCGCTGCGCGCTCGCGGCGAAGCGGCCGACCGTGTCGCGGCACTGCTGGCCGAGGTCGGCCTGCCCGGCATCGACGCGCGCTGGCCGAAGGAACTGTCCGGCGGCATGGCGCAACGCGTCGCAATAGCGCGCGGCCTGTTTTCGCGTCCGAGCGTGCTGCTGCTCGACGAACCGTTCAGCGCGGTCGATGCGATCACGCGAATGCGTCTGCAGGATCTTCTGTTGCAGGTCACGTCGTCGCACCGGATGGGCGCGCTCGTCGTGACGCACGACGTGGACGAAGCGCTGCTGCTGTCGGACCGCGTGCTCGTGATGCAGGCTGGGCAAAACGACGCGGGCGGCGGCATCGTGCACGAGCTGCGCGTCGATGTGCCGCGTCCGCGCAGCCGGCAGGCAGCGGGCGACGGCGTACCGCGGGCGGCGTTGCTCGAGCGGCTGGCCGCGTTGTCCGCGCAACCGGTGTGAGCGCTCGAGCCGGTTCGTCACGTCGCCGTGCAATTCGCCGCGCCGGTATCGTGAACGGCAAGCCGGCGTCCGCGATCAGCCCGTATACCCGAGTTCGGCGCTGATCCGTTCGGCCTCGTGACGCAGCGCCGTCGCGATCGGCCCGTCGATCGACGCGTCGAAGCCGCCCGTTGCGCCCAATGCGGTGAGCGCCGCGCACATATGCCCGTTCGCATCGAATAGCGGTGCCGATACCGCGCTGATCCCCTTCAGATTCGTGTCGCAGACGGTCGCGACGCCGGCCGTGCGGATTTCACGCTGCAATTTGCCGACCGGATCGCGTCGATCGAGCAGTGCGCGCAATTCGGTCGACGCCGATGCGAGCTCGTCTTCCGCGAGCTGCCGCACGCGCGGCTCGTCGAGCAGCGCGAGGAACAGCCGGCCGGTCGCGGACCACAGCAACGACATCACCGAGCCGGCGCGAACGTTGACCGTCACCGGCAAGCCGGGCTCCTCGAAGCGCATGATCGTCGGCCCGCGATTGCCCATGATCGCGACGAAGCACGTCACTTCCAGACGCTCGCGCAGCCGCACGAGCGACGGTTCGGCAAGCCGTATCGGGTCGGCCATCCGCATCGCGGCGAGCCCGATCGAGATGCATTGCGGGCCGAGCATGTATTGCTGCGTGTCGCGGTCCTGCGTGACGAACGATTCCTCCATCAGGCTCGCCAGATAGCGGTGCACCTTCGCGGGATTCTCGTCGAGCCGTCCCGCGAGCGCGGTCAGCGTCGCGCGGCCGCCGCACGCGGCCAGTTCCTTCAGCACGAGCAGCCCGGTCGACGCGGATTGAACGCGCTGCCTGCGGTCTCGCTCGGCGGAAGCCGTCCTCTTCGTTTTCGCGATTTTTTCCATAGCGCGGATTCTAGCTCGACGACCGGCGGCGATCGGTCGCCAAGGTTTACCCCAGTCGTGTGATTACGCAATGCGTATTAGATTTACGCAAAAGCATAGCACGGGAGCCAATCATGTCCGCCACGGAGCGCCACGCATCAGCGTCGAAATGTCCGTTTCATCCCGCGCCGACAGGTGCGACCGCGCCGAACGGCTGTCCGGTCAGCGCGGCTGCGGCCGCGTTCGACCCGTTCGACGACGGCTATCAGCAGGATCCGCCCGAGTACGTCCGCTGGGCGCGCGAGCAGGAGCCGGTGTTCTACAGCCCGAAGCTCGGCTATTGGGTCGTCACGCGCTACGACGACATCAAGGCGATCTTTCGCGACAACATCACGTTCAGCCCGTCGATCGCGCTCGAGAAGATCACGCCGACCGGCCCCGAAGCGAACGCGGTGCTCGCGTCGTACGGCTTCGCGCTGAACCGCACGCTCGTCAACGAGGACGAGCCCGCGCACATGCCGCGCCGCCGCGCGCTGCTGGACCCGTTCACGCCCGACGCGCTGAAGCATCACGAACCGATGGTGCGCCGGCTCGCGCGCGAATACGTCGATCGCTTCATCGACGACGGCCGCGCGGATCTGGTCGACCAGATGCTGTGGGAAGTGCCGCTCACCGTCGCGCTGCATTTTCTCGGGGTGCCCGAAGAGGACATGGATACGCTGCGGGAATACTCGATCGCGCACACGATCAACACGTGGGGCCGTCCGAAACCGGACGAGCAGGTCGCGGTCGCGCATGCGGTGGGCAAGTTCTGGCAGTTCGCGGGCAAGGTGCTCGACAAGATGCGCGAGGATCCGTCCGGGCCGGGCTGGATGCAGTACGGGATCCGCAAGCAGAAGGAGCTGCCCGATGTGATCACCGACTCGTACCTGCATTCGATGATGATGGCGGGCATCGTCGCCGCGCACGAGACGACCGCGAACGCGACGGCCAACGCGATGAAGCTGCTGCTCCAGCATCCCGATGCGTGGCGCGACATCTGCGAGGATCCGTCGCTGATCCCGAATGCGGTCGAGGAGTGCCTGCGGCACAACGGTTCGGTCGCCGCATGGCGACGGCTCGCGACGAAGGACGTGACGATCGGCGGCGTCGACATTCCGGCCGGCTCGAAGCTGCTGATCGTCACGTCGTCCGCGAATCATGACGAAGCGCGCTTCGCGGATGCGGATCTGTTCGACATTCGCCGCGAGAACGCGAGCGATCAACTGACGTTCGGCTACGGATCGCATCAGTGCATGGGCAAGAATCTCGCGCGCATGGAGATGCAGATCTTCCTCGACGAGTTCACGCGCCGTCTGCCGCACATGAAGCTTGCCGAGCAGCGCTTCACGTACGTGCCGAACACGTCGTTTCGCGGCCCCGAGCATCTGTACGTCGAATGGGACCCGGCGCTGAACCCCGAGCGCCGCGACCCGTCGGTGCTGCGGCCGCGTGCGGCGGTGCGCATCGGCGAGCCGTCGTCGCACGCGGTGAGCCGCGCGGTGAAAGTCGAGCGCGTCTCGATGTGCGCGGATCGCGTCGCGCATATCCGGATCGTGTCCGCCGACGGCCGCCCGCTGCCGCGCTGGACGCCCGGCTCGCATATCGACGTGATCTGCGGCGATACCGGCATCACGCGCCAGTATTCGCTGTGCGGCGACCCGGACGAGCGCGACGCGTACGAGATCGCGGTGCTGCGCGAAGCGCAGAGCCGCGGCGGATCGGCGTGGGTGCATGCGAATCTGCGCGTCGGCGACGTGCTGAAGATCCGCGGCCCGCGCAATCACTTCCGATTCGCGGCCGACGCCGGCAAGGCGATCTTCGTTGCGGGCGGCATCGGCATCACGCCGATCGGCGCGATGGCGCGCGAAGCGAAGGCGCGCGGCATCGACTACGAAATCCACTACAGCGGTGCACGACGCGCGTCGATGGCGATGCTCGACACGCTCGCCGCGCTGCACGGCGAGCGTTTACACGTGTACGTGTCGGAAGAGGGGACGCGCAACGACTTCCGCGCGCTGTTCGCAACGCCCGCCGACGACACGCACATCTACGCATGCGGACCCGCGCGAATGCTCGACGCGCTCGAAGCGAGCTGCGCGCACTGGCCGCGCGATGCGCTGCGGGTCGAACACTTCGTATCGACGAAGGCGGCGCTCGATCCGTCGAAAGAGCAGCCGTTCGAAGTCGAGCTGAAGGATTCGGGCATCACGCTGACGGTCGCGGCGAACCAGACCGTGCTCGACGCGTTGCAGCACGCGAACATCGACGTGCAGAGCGACTGCCGCGAAGGACTGTGCGGATCGTGCGAAGTGCGCGTGCTCGCCGGTCGCGTCGATCATCGCGACAGCGTGCTGACGCGCGCCGAACGCGACGCGCACGATCGCATGATGGCCTGCTGTTCGCGCGCGTGCGGCGGCGAGCGGCTCGTTCTCGAACTCTGAACGCACGGCGGCGCCGCGGCGCCGCGCCTCACAAACCATAAAAGACCGGAGACATCCGCGATGAAAAAGCGTGCCAACCTGATGTTCGCCTGTACCGTCGGCACCACGCTCGAGTGGTACGACTTTTTCGCGTTCGCCGCGTGCGCGGTGCTCGTGTTCGACAAGCAGTTCTTCGTCGTCGGCAATCCGCTCGCGGCCACGCTGCTCGCGCTTGCGACGTTCGCCGTCGGCTTCGTCGCACGGCCGCTCGGCGGCATCGTGTTCGGGATGATCGGCGACCGCATCGGCCGCCGCAAGACGCTCGTCGTCAGCCTGCTGATGATGGGCATCAGCACGTTCTGCGTCGGCCTGCTGCCGACCTATGCGTCGATCGGCATCGCGGCGCCGCTGCTGCTCGTGCTGCTGCGCATCGTGCAGGGAATCGCGGTCGGCGGCGAAGCGACCGGCGCGATCCTGATGATCGCCGAGTCGATGCCCGGCACGCAGCGCGGCTTCTGGACCAGCTTCACGATGTTCGCCGGGCCGCTCGCGAACGTGCTGACCGCGTTCGTGATCGGGATGGTGCAGCGCTTCTACGGCGATGCCGCGTTCGTTGACTGGGCGTGGCGGATTCCGTTCTTCATCTCCGCGCTGCTCGTGATCGTCGGCTTCTGGACGCGCCGGCGCGTCGAGGAATCGGCGGCGTTCGCCGAGCTGGCCGCCGCGCACCAGACGGTCGAGCGTGCGTCGCTGCGCGAAGCGTGCGCGGGCAACTGGCGGCAGATGACGCGGGCGTTCTTCGTGAAGGCCGCGGAAAACACGTTCCTGTATCTGTTCTCGACGTTCGCGCTCGGCCTCGCGACCGGCTATCTGCACTTCAGCCGGCCGCAGGCGCTGTCTGCGCTGATGTGGGCATCGGCGATCGAGGTCGTCGTGATCCTGATCGCCGCGCACGTGTCGGACCGGATCGGGCGGCGCCCGGTGCTGATCGCCGGCTTGCTCGGCGCGGCGGTTGCCGGTTGTTCGCTGTTCACGCTGTCGCCGGGCAGCGACTATGCGCATCTGCAACTGGCATTGATCGCGTGCCTGACCTGCCACGGCATCATTCTCGGGCCGATGGCCGCGTACATGGCCGAACTGTTTCCGACGCGCGTGCGCTTTACCGCACTGTCGACCAGCTATCAGCTCGCATCGGTGCTCGGCGGCTCGATCGCACCGATCGTCGGCACGCTGCTCGTCAGCTATACCGGCTCGGCGATCTTCGTCGCCGGTTACGCGATGCTGATGGCGCTGCCTGCGTTCGTCGCGGTGATCGCATCGCGCGAGTCGCGCGGTCAGGACTTCGCGTTTCAGCCGGCGTCTGCGGGTAATGCGGTCGTGCGAGCCGGTGAGGGCGCGCGGCCGACGCGGGCGTAAAGCGGGGGCTGCCGGCGTCGGATGGGGCAACTGGCGCGGGTACTGCCCGATTCTCCGGTGCCGCCGTTGCCGGCGTTCCTGTTATATCCGCAGAACAAGCAGCTTTCGCCGAGAGTCCGCGTCGTGATCGAGTGGATCGTCGCGACACTCGCAACGTCGGTTACGACCGAAGTGTCCGCGTCCGCGTCCGCGAACGCGTAGCGCAACGCACCGACACGCCGGCCGTATCGCGTGCGTCGCCATCCGGCCGGCGGCTGCCATCGCCGCCCGCGCCGGCACGAATCCGACGGCGCGCGGACGTTCGTCAATTTCCCCTCATTTTTCCCGCCTAGATTGTGCGCGATCAGCAACGGATTCGAGCACAACGGAATTGGACGAATACCTCGATAGCGCGCACGCACGCGAAGTTGCCGCTTTGCGATCGACGTTCGCCGCGCGCACCGAATGGCCGACGTGGCTTCTCGTCGTCGTCATTCATGGCGGGTGGCTTGCCGTCGTCATGTCGATGCATGCCGGGCGGCTGCCCCGGTTTGCCGCGACGCCGCTTCTCGTCATCCTGTCCGCGTGGCACATGTCGCTGCAGCACGAGTTGCTGCACGGGCATCCGACGCGCTCCGCGCTCGTCAACCGGCTGCTGGGCAGCGTTCCGCTCGCGATCTGGTATCCGTACACGATCTATCGCGACACGCATCTCGCTCACCATCGCGACGCGACGCTGACGGTGCCCGGCATCGATCCGGAAAGCACGTACGTGCTGCGCGAGCAATGGAACGATGCGAACGCCGTGCAGCGATACCTATGGCGGACACGCAAGCGCTTCGTCGGCCGATTGATCGTCGGTCCTCCGCTGAGCGTGTCGACGATGCTCGCCGAAGCGATCGGCGAGTGGCGTCGCGGCGATCGCCGCTATGCGCGCACGTGGTTCGCGCATGCGATCGCCGCGTGCCTGCTGCTCGCATGGCTGCAGTGCGCAGAAGGGATCGCATGGTGGTACTACCTGCTCGCGGTCACGTGGCCGGCGCTGTCCGTCGCGATGATCCGATCGCTGTACGAACATCGCGCGGCCGACGATCCGAAGCATCGCATCGCGATCAACGAAGCCGGGCTGCCGATGCGGCTGCTCTATCTGAACAACAACTACCACGTCGTTCACCACGACCTTCCGGGGCTGCCGTGGTATCTGCTGCGGCGCGTCTATCTCGGGCGTGCTCGAGCCTACGCGGACAAAAACGGCGGATATGTGATCCGCGGCGGCTACTGGGAGCTGCTGAAGCGCTACGCATGGCGCGAGACGGACGCGCCGGTTCATCCGGCAGCCGGCGCGGCGCGCGCGAGACGCGGTGCGACGGAGGCGCACGGCGCTGCCGGCGCGATCGACGCATCGACCGCCGGCGTCGAACGCGCGCCGCTCATGAGCGAACGCCAGCGCGCAACTGCTCTCCGCAATGCCGGCGGTCCGGCCGCCGCGGATCGAGCGCCGATCGATCGCGGCATACAGTCGTTGCCGTTGGCCGATGCGAGCGCGAAGGTCATGCGGTAACGGCGCGGCGTTTGCGCTTTGCAACGCCGTCGCAGCCTGTGAACGCTTCGGCGCCGCTGCCGCAAGCGCGTTAATTCATCGCTAAGTTTTCGACGATAGATTGATGCTCACGCGGCATTTCAGCGATGCAGCCGCCGTATCGCGGCGCCGTCGCTTCGCCGCGCTGAACGACGCGGAGAGTGAAACATGAACGTACCGATCATCGATGTGAGCCCGTTGCGAAGCAACGAGGCGGCCGGCTGGCGGCACGTCATGCAGCAGCTGCTGGACGCGCACACACGCGTCGGCTTCTCGATTCTCGTCAATCACGGCGTCGGGGCCGACATCGTCGATGCACTGTTCGACGCGTCGCGAAGCTTTCATGCGTGGCCGCTCGAGCGCAAGATGGCGATGCGTTATCGCACGACGCTGCGCGGCTATCTGCCGCTCAACACGTCGGTGCTCAAGGCGTCGACGCTCGGCGCCGCGAAGCGGCCGAATCACAGCGATTCGTTCGTCGTTCTCGGCGACTTGCCCGAATCGTTGCTGCCCGACTGGAAAAATTCGGCGATGGGCGGCACGCAACCGTGGCCGGAAATTGCCGGGTTCGAGCATGCTGCGCGACGGTATCGGCGCGCGATGATCGAGCTGGGCGACGCGATCCTGCCTTGCTTTGCGGTCATGCTCGGGCTGCCGCGCGACGGACTGCGCGACTACTTCCGCGTGCCGAACCCGATTCTGCGTCTGCTTCACTATCCGGCGGTGCCGCATCGTGGGCCGGACGTTTTCGGCTCGGCTCCGCACACCGATTACGGATGCCTGACGTTCGTCGCGCAGGACGACGTCGGCGGGCTGCAGGTGCAGTCCGATCGCGGGGAATGGTTCGACGTGCCGGTGGTGAAGAATTCGCTGGTGCTGAACACCGGTCAGGTGATCGCGCGATGGAGCGGAGGCCGGATCAAGCCGACCCCGCATCGCGTGTTGACGCCGGAAGCGGCCGACCGCTATTCGATCGCCTTCTTTTACGACTGCGGACTCGAGACGCCGCTCGATCTCGATGCGGCGCCCATGTCGGATTCGACATCGACATATGGCCGGCATCTGGAAGCGATCTTGCGCAGCAACTATGCGTTCGTCGCCGACGAGCCGGCGCGCGCTTTGCCGGATGCAGCGCGCTGCTAAACGGTCGCCGAGCAGGCCGGAGCGCTTTTGCGCTCGTTGAGGACGCAACGATTCGCGCGTTCACACATCCGAGTATCGGTGCGATCGACCGATCACGCGGTCGGCGGGCGCCGGCGGCCTTCGCTGCCCGAAACGAAGCCGACGATCATGCGGACGAGCGCGTCTTCGACCTCCGCTGCCGGCGGTGCGTCTTTGCTGGCAGCCAACGTACGCAGCACGCCGGCGATCGAGTGAACCATCACGAACGCGTCGGCGCGCGACAGCCGGCGGCGGCCGTCGCCCGGCGCCGCGATGCCTTCGTTCGTCCACAGGTCGATCAGCTCGGCGAACAGCGGCATGAGCCGGCCGGCGGGCTGCGTTGCCGACGCATGTTCGATCAGCAGGCGGTGAACGCGATTGCGTCCGCCATACGTCGCGTTCACGGCCCGCACGATACGCCGTATCCGGTCGCCGGGCGACGCAGGCGCGTCCATCCGTAACGACGCGACGACCTTCGCCGACATCGCGCTCAGTTCGCGCGTCACCAGTGCATCGAGCAACGCCTGTTTGCTGCCGAAGTACTGATACAGCGTGCCGATGCTCACGCCGGCCTTCGCGGCCACCGCGTTCGTCGTCAGCTTTTCCAGGCCGGCGCTCTCGAGCAGCTGCATCGCTGCCTCCAATATGAGTTCGACCTTGTGCAGCGAGCGCGCCTGCCGCGGGTTTCGACGCGTAACACTTTGATTTTCCAAAGATTTCCTCCGCCTTGCGGGTGTGCCGGAACGCGAGTTTCCAAACCTGAGCATCGCTCATATTATCTCTTCATCATGAACGCACCGGCCCGATACGCAGCGTACGCGCATCGACCGGGACACGGGAGCTAATGTGGGAACGACACAATCGATTCAGGCGGGCAACGACAACGCGCGGCACGACGGAGCGGACGCGCGCCCCGATCAGCGGCTGTCGCGCCGGTATCGCTTCGACGATGCCGACATGGATCTGTTTTTCATGTCCGCGCTGAGCTGGGGGCCGACAGGCGGGCTCGATATCGGTCAGGCGTTTCACGTCGCGTCGACGATCGCCGACGGCGACGCGGACAGCTGGGTCGGCGCGTTTGCCGCG
Organism: Burkholderia dolosa; assembly: GCF_902499135.1. Taxonomy (GTDB): domain Bacteria; phylum Pseudomonadota; class Gammaproteobacteria; order Burkholderiales; family Burkholderiaceae; genus Burkholderia; species Burkholderia dolosa. Next base: position 43,629 of record NZ_CABVPR010000025.1, on the reverse strand, counting down.
TACGGCGATCTGCAGAACGCGCAGGCCGATACGTGGGCGCAGCGCGGCTGGCGTCGCGCTGCCGGCGAAGCGAGGTTGAAGGCGTTTGCCAGCTATCGCTCGGCCTGGCAGTTTGCAGCTGCGGGCGGCGACATGTTCTCGCGGCTGTATCGTCAGCATCAAACGGCGTTTGCGCACGCAATGGCCGAGCTTGCGATTCCGTGCACGTTCTTCAACGTGCCGTTCGGCGAGGGCGAACTGCCGGGGGCGTTCGTTTCCGCGGCGACGCCGGACGCGCCGGTGGTGCTCGTCATCGGCGGTGCGGACACGAGCTTCGAGGACTTGTTCCTGTCGGTCGGTCGCGGCATCCGCGAGCGCGGATATGCGGTCGCGATGGTCGATCTGCCCGGGCAGGGCAATACCGCGGCGAACGGGCTGCATTGGCAGATCGAGCCGGAACATGCGATTGGTGCGGTCGTCGATCATCTTCTGCAGCACTTCGATGCGCGGCCGGCGCGCATCGTGCTGCTCGGGCTGAGTCTCGGCGGCTATTTCGTGACGCGGGCGGCCGGCTACGAGAAGCGGCTTGCAGCAGTGATCGCGAGTACGCCGTTTCCCGAGCCGGGCGCGCTATTCGGCGCCAGCGTGCAAGCGGCGCGGGACGACAACGCGAGCGGGGACGCGAGTTCGGCCGCGTTGCGAAGCAGGCAGATGATGCTGTGGAAGGCCGGTGCGGCTTCGCCGCAGGCGTTCATCGAACGCTGGCGCGGCGCGCGTGCCGATCCTGCGCGCGTGGCGCTGCCGTTTCTGTCGATCGTCGGGCTCGGCGATTCGCCGATTTTCATCGCACAAGCACGCGAATGGCACGAACGGATCGCATCGGCGAAGAAGGACCTCGTGGAGCTGGATGCGGCCACCGGCGCCGACGGGCACTGCCAGGTCAATGCGCGGCTGCGGCTCGTGCAGGAAGTCTGCGGCTGGATGGACGAACTGTTTCAGTCGTGCGATCCGGTGCACGCGCAACGTTCGGAGAAAACGGCGTGATGTCGAAACCCGGGAGACCGAGCATGCTCGGTGCGCATCGTGCCGGACGCTCGGCCGACACACGATCGCAGCGTCGCGCGCGCGACGTATCGCACGCCATCGCGAATGCGATGGCCAACGCACACGGCTGGTCGCGGTCGCCGGCTTGCCGGGCGGTGCTCGGCCGGGCCATGTGCCCGACGGCGCGGACTCTTTCAATCTTTTTTCATGTGGCGAACCGACACGGTCGGCTCGCGTCGCAAAGGCTATGAGAACACTGTTGATTGACAACGATATCGACCGCGGCGAAAGCCTGCGGCGTGCGCTGACCGGTGACGGTTTCAGCGTGGACTGGGTTCGCGATGCGCAGGCAGGACAGCTCGCGTTCAACGGCGCCTATTACGCGCTGGTGCTGATCGCGGTCGGCTTGCCGGGAGTCGGCGGGATCGAGGTTTTAAAAACGATTCGCAGCCGCGGCGAGACGGTTCCGGTGATGACGCTTGCCGAGCCCACGGACGACGCATGCGTCCGCAGCCTGGACAACGGCGCCGACGATTGCCTGCACAGCGCACTCGAGATGGTCGAAGTCCTCGCGCGAATCCGCGCCGTATTGCGGCGCAGGGCGGGGCACGCAACGTCGCGAATCGGCAGCGACGCGCTGAGCCTCGATCTCGATACGCGCACGCTGTGCTTCATGGGGACGGCAGCGCCGTTGTCGGTGCGCGAGTTCGCGCTGATGCACGCACTGCTCGAAAGGCCGGGATTGCTGCTGTCGCGCGCGCAGCTCGAGGACCGGCTCTACGGCTGGGGCAAGGAAGTGGAAAGCAACGCGCTCGACGTGCTGATTCACCAGATTCGCAAACGGTTCGGACGCTCGGCGATCGTCAACGTCAGAGGCGGCGGATGGATGTCGGGCGGCGCGAGCCCCGATTCGAGCGGTGTGTCGGACCGCCGCACGCGCGCACCGGCGAGCAAGCGCGCCGATCGCGAAGCGCGGCCGACCGCGGCGATGCTGCACGCGAAAACCGGCAGCCTTGCAATCGAGCGCGCGGCGAAGTGGGTAACGGTATGAGCGTCGACGCGTGGCGGCGCAGTGCGCGGCCGCGTCATCGCTGATCGTCGACGGCCACGTCGCCGTGCATCGCCGGCGCAGGTAAATGGATGCGCGCAACGGCAGCGATGCGGAGCGAATCGCCGCTGCGGCCGCCGCTGTCGCCCGGTTGGAGGACAGACTTGCGACGGCAAGCCGCCGATACTCCGGTCAATCACGAACGTCGACATGATGCTGCACGAATTCACCAAAACCATTCTGCTGATCGTCGCCGCGCTCTTTCCCGTCATCAATCCGCCGGCTGCCGGGCTGATGGTACTGAGCATGGTCCCCGATGCGACGCCCGCCGACAGGGAAGAACTGGCACGGCGTATCGCGTTCAACAGCCTCGCGATACTCGCGGCTTCGCTGTCGATCGGCGCGTATGTGCTGTCGTTCTTCGGCATATCGATGCCGGTATTGCGCGTGGCGGCCGGCATCGTGATCGGCATCGCAGGGTGGAACCTGCTGAACAAGGACCGCGACACCATCGACGAGCACGAAAGACGTGCGCCGCGCGAGTCGCTGCGCGCGAAGGCGTTTTATCCGCTGACCCTTCCATTTACCGTCGGGCCGGGTTCGATTGCAGTCGCGATCGCGTTGGGCACCGGTTCTCCGCGGGAAGGACTGGCTCCCGTCCACATCGTCGGCGTCGTCGCCGCGCTGGCCGTGTTGTGCGCGAGCATTTATGCGTGCGTCCGATTCTGCGCGGCGATCGAGGACCTGCTCGGCAAGACCGGAACGCAGGCTGCGATGCGGCTGTTCGCGTTCGTGCTGTTCTGTATCGGCGTTCAGATTTTCTGGCTCGGTCTTGCGGAACTGATCAGGTCGTTGCAAGTCGGCTGATGGCCAGCGACCGCGAAGATCGCACGGATAGCGCGGATAGCGGTGCGTCGAAACCACGGCCGCGGATCAGGCCGACGTCGGCGCAACGGGCCGCCGATCGCCGCAGTTGCGGCGCTGCCGGTCGCACGCATCGATAGCGTGCGATGCTGGCTCGAGTGCTCACTGTGCGCTCATTCTGCCGAGCGATCATGAACCCGGAAGCAAACCGTTCCTTCGGGTCCCGACATCACATCTCGGCGGAAAACATCATGTTCAAACCTCGTCATTCGATCATTGCAGCCGTATTAGCGGCATCTGTCCTTGCCACCGGAACCGCGGTCGCCGCCCAGGGTTGCGGCCCGAACGGGTGGCGCGGTCCTTGGGGGTACTGTCGCTATGCGGCGCCGGTTTACGTGGCGCCGCAACCGGTGATTTACCCGCCGCCCCCGCCGAGCAACGTGTGCCCGCCGGGATACTGGCTGGGTCCGTGGGGACATTGCCGCGATACGCCGTATCACGGACGCCTGCCGAACGGCACTTGGCAATGAGCGTAAGCGGCAGCGGACGACGCGCGTCTACGGTCGAGCGCGTCGCCGCTTCGCGCGGGGCACGGGCGGCGTCGTCCGGTCGCAACGGCCGACGGCGCGGCCGCCCGGTGCGGTCTTCATAGCGCACACGCGCCGCGGATCCGGCGCCGGCAATGACCACATCGGTATCGTGCGTCGTTTACGGCTCCTGCACGGGCATCGACTGCGGCGCGCGTGCAATGTGGTCGGATTCAACGCGATGAATGATCGGCGCGATCGCAGCCGCCGGTCCTTGCGCGTCGCGTGTCGACGATGGTTGTGCGTGCAAGCAATCTCGGGATTCGTCCGGCTCGCTACGAAGCGTTCCAAATCCGATATATCGAAAGCTGTCGTGAACGACGGCTCTTTTGCGCTGTGGGCGGTCGCCCGCGGCGGCGCGACGCGCGCGTCAGCCGAGCGCGCCGACCAGCGCGGTCAACTCGCACTGGCGTGTGACGCCGAGCTTCACGAATGCGCGCTTTTTGTAAGTGATCACGCTGGTCGGTGCGACGCCCAGCATCGCGGCGATCGTGCGCGACGTTTCACCGCGCGCGAGCAGCCGTGCGACCGCGCGTTCGCGATCGGACAGGCCGGCGTTCCACGCTTGCTCGACGTCGCGCGGTACGTTGCGGACCGCACCGATGCGAAGATGAATGTCCGCGAGCGCGGCGACCACGTCGATCGCAGCGGAAATCGCGTGCCGATCGGCATCGCAGAACGACCGGTTGCCGGGACGCCGGTACAGGCCGAGTATCGCGGTGTTGTCGCCGCGAGGCAGAACGACGAAGCAGCGATCGGCCATCGGCACGGAGCCGTACAGGCTTCGATCCGCGCATTCGTCCGTCGACCGGTGCAGCAGCACGGGATCCCGCAGCGCGCGTGCCTTCCCCGCCGACCGTTCGCAGGTCCGCCACGCGCCGAACACGCTCGCGCATGCGATTGCTTCCGCGGACGGATCGAAACACGGCCCTGCGCGGTGCGACGCACAACTCGACAGCCGCGTACCGTCAGGACCGACGTCGACGAGCACCGCACAATCGATCGACACGGTTTGGTTCAGTGCCTGCACGAGCGTCGCGACGAAATCGTCGAAACCGGCGGCGCGTATGCATTCGGCGAATCGGGCGGAGGTGAAGGTGCTCATATGCGTTACATCGCGGCTCGGCCCGTGTACGGCTTCGTCCATGGCGGAATGCGAACCGGAGTCGACAACCGATTCGGGCTTGTCCGTGCGTACGCGGGTTGCGGCGTGAGCGAAATATCGCGAAGCGGCATCGCGGCAGCGGCGGCTGCACTGCGGACGGCGGTATGCAACGCGCACAGCGCGGATCCGATCGCGGCCGACGACAGAAGCGGGGCAACAGCCGGTAACAGGTTCATCAGCGTTCCATTGAGCGGAGCGGCCGCGAACGACGGACCGCTCTATGTTTCCAGTGGCAAGATTGTGGCGATAACGCTTGCGCCGGTCAAGATATCTTTCCATTGGAAATATTTATCGGCGAGACGACGGCGTTAACGGCGCACGCGGCGCCGCTGCGGTCGGTTTGCGGTGGCCGGTTCGCGGTGGCCGGCCGGGTCCGGCGCTATTTGGCCGAAGCGCGCAGCCGAGTCCGGCGAGCGTTGCTGCGCTCGCCGGCAAAGCGCTCGTTCGCCGCGTCGCGCGGCGTCCGGCACGTCAGTGCGCGCTGTCCTGATCGAGGATCACGGTCCAGCCGATGCCGCGGACGTTGCGAATCACCGACTGCCCGAACTTCTTGCGAATCGAGTAGATCAGGACGTCGATCGCGTTGCTTTCGATTTCTCGGCCCCATCCATACAGCTTTTCTTCGAGCTGTTCGCGCGACAGGATCGTGCCCGGCCGTTCGAGAAAAGCCAGCATGAGCGCGAATTCGCGGGAAGTCAGCGGGAGCTCTACGCCACGGCAGTTCAGCGTGCGCTTGTCGAGATCGAGGCAGAGCGAGTCGTCGCCGAGCCGCGATGCGGCATAGCCGGCCTTGCGCCGCATGACCGCCCGCACGCGTGCGAGCAGCTCGCGAACCTGGAACGGTTTCGCGATGTAATCGTCGGCACCGAGATCCAGGCCCTGAACGCGCGTGTCGACGTCGTCTCGCGCGGTCAATATCAGTATCGGCACTTCCTTGTGGCTCGCGCGCACAGCCCTGAGCACGTCGAGGCCGCTCATGCCGGGCAGGCCGAGATCCAGCAAAACGGCGGTGTATTCGAACGCGTCGATCGACGCGTGCCCCGCGGCGCCGTCGCGCACCCATTCGACACCATAGCCTGCATCGGACAGCGCGCGCAGCAGGCTCTGCCCGATCGACAGATCGTCTTCAACCAGTAGCAATCTCATGATTCGGTATCACAGTGATTCAGTCCCTGCTTCGTGGGACGCAGCCGGTATCGTCGTGCAGGCGAAGGCGCCGGATGGAGGCCAGCTCGGGAGTCGATGCGGGATAGTCGGAGAACGTGCGCAGCGTCCGGTACGCACGTTCGGCAGCGTCAGTGCGAGGCGTCGGCCGCGGCCGCGCGCATTTCGCCGCGCGCTTCCTCGAGCAGGCTGATCGCGCGCGCCGCATGACCGTGCATGTCGTAGTTGTTCGCACGCTGTGCTTCGTGCATCCGCGCGATTGCGTTCTGCGCGTAGCTGTCTGCCGCGGCAATGTTCGGATGCCGAGCGAGATCGTCCGCGTATGCCGCGGTGGCGGCTATCGCAAGTACCGCTGCGGCCGTTGCCGTCACGATTTTTCTGACCAATTGAGTATCTCCGTGAAAAGAAGAAAGCCGATGCGCGCACAACGATGCGGCGAAACGGGCGCGAGCACCGAGCCAGCCCGGAGGCGATTCTAGGGTGGCTTCGAGCACGTGTCTGTCCTCTCACGGAAGGACAGCCTGTACGACACGACCATGCAAAGCCCGGCTGCCTTCGCCGACGCTCGATCGAAATCGGCCGCCGCACGTACGAAATATTTCCATTGGAAAGATTGTGTGATATCGTTCGCGTCACCGCTACGTTGTGGCGCGCCGATCGAGCGCATGTCGACGCAGGCGGGCTCGTCGCATCGGCGCTTCGTCGCGTCAGCCGGCATCGCTTCAACGTCAATACGAAAGTCAACATGAACCACTCGCTTCGAGGGCGGCTCGCGTTTGCGCTGTGCATGCTCGTTGCGGTATTCGCGGTCGTCCAGGGGCTGAGCTCCTATCAGCTGTCGAAAGACGGCATGAGTGCGCTGCTCGATTTACGGCTCGAACAGGTCGCGAACCGGATGCGCGGCGACATGGGCAATCTGTTGCCCGAGACCGCATCGCGCGATTCGCAGCCGGAACGCGACGTCGTCGTCACGATCTGGAAGGACGCGCGGTCCGCACCTTATCGGAGCACCGAACCGACGCTGCAGTTGCCGCGCGACGCATCGGACGGATTCGCTACGGTGACGATCGGCAACGAGCGCTGGCGCGTCTATACGCTGCACGACCGGGATCGCGTGATCCAGGTTGCGCAACGGTCTTCGGTGCTCGCGGAGCTGGCCGAGCAGAACGCGATGAAGACGCTGTGGCCGATGATCGTGCTGATTCCGCTTGTCTGCGTGCTCGTGCTGGTCGTGATCAACTGGTCGCTCGGGCCGCTCGACGGGCTCGGGGACGAAGTGCAGCGTATCGACGTCAGCAGGTTGCAGACGCTGTCGGTCAAGCACGTCCCCGTCGAAATCCGGCCGTTCATCGACTCGATCAACCGGATGATCGAACGACTCGCAAAGTCGATCGAGGCGGAGCGCAAGTTCATCTCCGATGCCGCGCACGAACTGAGAACGCCGTTTACCGCGCTTCAGATTCAGGCGACCAATCTCGCGCACGACATCTTTCCGAGCAATCAGCAGCGATTTCGCGAACTTCAAGGCGGCATTGCGCGAGGTGCACGCGTGGTCGAGCAGCTGCTCGGTCTGGCGAGGGCCGAGACCGCGGTGTGCGCGGACGCGCTCACGCGTGTCGATGTGACGTCGGTGATCGTCAATGCGATTGCGGAAGTGCTGCCTATCGCGGCCAGCCGCGATATCGACATCGGCGCCGACGATCTGCCGCCGGTTTACGTGAACGCTATCGCGTCCGACGTCAGTGTCGCGATCCGGAATCTCGTATGCAACGCGATACGGTATACGCCCGACGGCGGGAAGATCGATCTGTGCGTGCGCGAGGTCGGGGATGTCGCGTGGATCGACGTCGTCGACACGGGGCCGGGCATTCCCGATCACCTGCTGTCGCGCGTATTCGACCGCTTCTTCCGCGCGAATACGGAGATCGAGGGAACGGGCCTCGGATTGTCGATCGTGAAGGCCGTCGCGACCCGATACGGCGGCGACGCGATCCTGCGCAATCGCAGCGACGGCGCGTCCGGACTCGTCGCGTCGATCAGCTTCCCGGCTTGCGCGTAAGCGGTCGTCGATGTCGCGGTGCGCGTCGCCTCAGCCTGCGCGGCGCACTCGCTTGCTCATGATCAGCTCATAAACGCGCACTAGATTGGTCGCTCATGCAACACGATGAGGAAACGGCCATGAGCGACGTCGTCGGCGCCGAACCGCACCATATCGACGAACTCGTCGAACTGATCTGTACGACCGGGCCGTATCGAACCGCGGTAGCGAACAATTCGGACGGGCTCGACTATCGCGCGTTTCTGACGCGATTTCTCGTGGCGCCGCGTCTGGCGAATTCGTACGTGCTGCTCGATACCGCGCGCGGCAACAGGGTCATCGGCGCGCTGGTGTGCGCGCCGCTGAACGATTTTGCGCCGACCGACTGGAGCAGGTGTTCGCCGCACAGCATCGAAGGCTTGCACGAACCGTTCAAAACCTTGCGGATTCCGGACAGTTTCTACATCGACGCGCTGGCGGTCGTCGCCGACATGCAGCACAAGGGTATCGGCAAGACGTTGTTTCGCGCCGCCGAAGCAATGGCATGCGCGGCCGGCTATCAGGACAATCTGTCGCTCGCGGTGTCCGCGAGCGCGACCGGCGCTATCCGGTTCTATCACTCGATGGGCATGATCAGCGCCGACTGCGTAAAAATGAAGCTGCCGGCATTTCCGCCGTTTCTGCTGATGCGAAGCGCGTCGCACTTTCTTTCGTACGAGCAGGTATGCAGCTGATCGTCGTAAACGACACGCGAACCGGCGGCGGTTGTGCGCGTGTGCGTCTGCACGAAGCGTCGGATCTTCGACGGCTGGCTTCGTGCTCGCATGCCGTTGGCGCGTGTGCGCCACGCGCCGCGACGATCGTTGCGTTCGCAGCGGAGTGTCGCGCATGAGCAGCTATTCTCTGCGACGGCTATTCGCGTGTGCGCTGTTGCTTGTCGCTGCGATGCTGACCGGGTGCGATGCGACCACGCGTGAATCCCCCGCGGATTGGCCGTCGGCCGGTCCCGATACGGTGCGTGGCGGCACGCTGCCCGATGTATCGGCGAGCGAACCGCAGACATCGACGTATCTGCGTTGCTACTACCGAAAGTCCGGCGATTCGTTTCGTTTCGATACCGGCTACGTATGGGCGATCGATCCGGCCACCGACTGGTTCTATCGACTGCGCGGCGAGTGGCACGGAGGCGACACGCACCGTTGGGAGTCGATCTTCTACACGACGGAGTCGCCGAGCCAGCTTCGTTCGCTTTGCGAAGGGAGCCTGCGACGCGACGGAATTGACAGCGCCGTCATCGGCTGGGCGGCAGGCGACGGCGCTTCCGCAATCGACTACGCGCCGTGGAGCGCGGGCCGCCGCGGTACGCGTATCGATCGCGTCGTGGCGTTCGGCGACAGCTTGTCGGACACGCACAATCTGTACAACGCGTCGCACGGCCGCATTCCGGACAATAAGTCGTGGTTCGACGGCCGCTTCACGAACGGCCGCAACTGGGTCGAATATCTGGCCGGCGATCTGCACGTGCCGCTCTACGACTGGGCGGTGGGCGGCACCGGCGTGGCCGATCGCCGCGTGTTGCCGTGGGTCGCCATGCCGGGGCTGCTGTCGCAGGTACGAGCGTGGCGCAGTGCGACGCGCGACGATCGTTCGTACGATCCGGCGCGGACATTGTTCACCGTGATGGTGGGCGGTAACGATCTGATCTATTTCGATACGCCGTCCGACGAGATTCTCGCGAAGGAGCGCGAAGCGATCGACGTTCTGATCGATGGCGGCGCGAAGAATATTCTCGTGATGAATCTGCCGGATGTTTCGCGCGCACCGATTTTCCAGCTGAAAGCCGGTGCGAACCGCGCCGCTGCGCAGGTCGACGCGGTCAATCTCGGCCTGGCCGCGATGGTCGCATCGATTCGCGACGAACACGCCGGCAGCGTCAATATCCAGCTGTTCGATACGAACGCGCTGTTCAGCAGTCTGTTCGACGAGCCGCGCGCATATGGTTTTGCGAACAGCACCGAGTCGTGTCTCGAGATCGACCGGACGGGGCTGTCGAACTTCATGGAAAGTCATCGGCCGCGCGCGGCGTGCAGGAATCCGGATGCGTTCGTGTTCTGGGACATCGTGCATCCGACGACACGCACGCACCGTATCGTTGCCGATCGGGTCGCGGCGTTCGTGCATCGGCACTTTCCTGCCGTCGACGAGCGTGAATCGTGAAAGCGGGACGGCGATGCGACGGCGTGTGGCGATCAGCCGCGCTTGGTGCGCTCGGGCGGCGCGCTTTGCACGAGACGTACCTGTTCGATCGCGGCGGTGACGAGATCCTCGGCGTCGCGCACGCCTTCGGTCGCGGTGGCCAGCGCATTCAGACGGCCGTCGATCAACAGGCTCGCGAGGCCGTGCACGTACGCCCACGCGGACGTCATGCCGATCGCCTGCTTGATGTCGGGCCCGCCATACTGATCGCTGTCGCGTGCGGCCGCGTCGTCCACGCCATGCAGGCGTGCGAGCGCACGTGCGTTGATTCGGCGAGCCTCGAGCAGAGCCGGGCGCGTGGCGTCCAGCAGTTCGTTGCGCGACATCAGACGGAACAGGTCCGGATTATCGACTGCGAAGCGCACGTACGCGTGGGCGACGGCCTGACGGCCTGCCTGCGTTGCCTTCACGTTCTGCATCGCGCTCGACAGCGCCGAAGCGAGCCGCCGATGGCCGCTGGCCGCCAGCTCGCTCAGCACGCCGGACATGTCGCCGAAGTGGTGCTGTGCCGCGGTATGCGACACGCCTGCTTCGCGGGAAATCGCTCTGAGCGTCAGCCCGCGCATGCCGTCCCTGCGTAACACGACTTCCGCTGCATCGAGCAGCGCCTGAGGTAGCGCGCCGTGGTGGTAGGGCTTGTCGGAAGAGGAGCGGGCGGACCTCTTCCCGGTCTGCGCCTTCGACGAACGCGAAGCGCGCTGGCCGCCTGTCCCTTGAGTCATAGTTGCCGGAGTCGATAAAGATGGCCGACTCTAACAAAAAGAGTCAGCCCAGTCAAAAACGCACCGTACGCGAAAGCGCTCGTTCCGCAGCGCGTGGCGCGCATGCGCCGGCAGATGTTCGTCGCTCGTCATCGCGATGCGCTTGCGCCGGGATCGCCATTTTCCGGATCCGCACCGCGATCGCGCGCAGGCCGTAGCGCTTGCATCGCGAGCATCACGGCTGACAGCGCGACGACACCCATCAGAATGCCGCAGAAGCGCATCAGCGCCGGATGCGGATCGGCCGACCAGTGGTGGTCCTGCACGAACACCATGATGAACGCGACCGTGAACTGTCTGCCGACGTAGCTTGCGCCTTCGGCACCCGTCTGCACGTGACATCCGACCCACACGCCGAGCGACAGCACCAGCATGCAGCCCAGCGCTGCGCCGTCCATCAGCGGGAGCAGGCCCACGCCGAGCGCACCCGCAAGCAGACAGCCGATCAGGCGCTGCGTCATGCGTTCGCGGATCGCGGCCGGCGTGCGCTCGACGAGCGCATCGGCGGGCAGGATCAGCAGGGCGACCGACGTCACCATGCCTTGCGCGAGCCCCGGCAAATGAAGGAAATAGCTGAGCGCGGCCATCAGGCCGGTGGCCAATGCCGCGCAGATGCCGAGCCGCACGCGCGTGGCGTACGTGGACGGGCTCGCAGTCGGCGCGTGCTGCAGCGGTACGTCGGCGGCCGACGCGCGCGCGCCGCCCGCTGCCGCCGTACCTGCACAGCGCTGCTGGACGAGGATGCGTTGCACGACGGTAGCGACCAGCACGCATGCCAGCGTGCCCACTGCGACTTCGATGACCCGGGAACGCGCAAAGTCGAACGTAGCGCTCGTGGACCCGAGCACACGCGCTTCGTCGAGCACCATCATCGCCGTGACGCCGCCGAGCACCCACGCGTACGACGATGTCGAATCGTTCGCGCGCAGCACCGTGCAGCCGGCGACCACGCCGAGCACAGGTACGAGCAGCCACGGTCGATCGCCGATCCACGGCCCCGCGAGTACACCGAACGCGGCCCCGACGAGCGTGCCGAGCAGGCGATGAGCGCCGCGCTCCAGGCAGCCGCGCAAGTTGTCGCGCAGTATTGCAAAGCCGCTGATCGCCGCCCACCACGTATGCTCGAGATGCAGCATTCGCGCGAGCAGCACCGCGAGCGCGACCGACAGAACCGCTTGCGCGCCGAACAGCGCGCGCGTGCGCGTGCCTTTCCACGCTCGGAGCTCTCGACCCAAGGCGGTGACGGCAGCCGCGCCGTGCTGCCCGAGCGAGCTGAACATGGTCATGTAGCGATCCGTAAGACGGTTGACGTATCTATGCGGGAGCGGCCCGAGCGAGGCGCTCGTCCGCGAGATCGAGCGCAGATTATTCCATTGGAAAGATTCTGTTCGGGAAACGCGCGACAGTCAAGCGCCGGCCGATCGGCGAGCATTGCGCGGAACGCTCGCGATCGAGCCGGCGTCGGCCGGTGGAAAGGACGCTATGCACGTCCGGCGGCAGGGGTGGCTGCGCGTTGCGGCGCGCTGCGATGCGGCACGTCGGTTGGCGCATCGTCCGGAACGCGGCGCACCGCCACGCCGGTATTGCGCACGATGTCCGCGGCGATATCGTCGCGCAACCATTGCCACCCATCGTGCTTTCTGCTGCCGAGCAGGACCGGATCGGCGTCGATTCCGCTCGCGAAGACGGCAATTGCGTGTCCGACCGTGAGCCCGTACGTCGGCAACTGAAGCATGTGCGTGGTGACGGTACAGCCTCGCGACGCGAACCATTGTTCCGCGAGCGACAGGATTTGCCGGCCTTGCTCCTGCATCGCTTCCATCACGAGCCCGCAGTCGAAATCGGCTGCGCCGACGAAGCAGCTCGCCGTATCGATCACGTGCAGCAGCGTGATCGGCGCATCGCATTCGCGCGACGCGGCAAGGGCACTGGCGAGCACACACGGTGCGGTGCGCGCGCTGACTGCTACGAGAATTCTCTTGGTCATTTTCGAACTCCTCTCCGATGAAGGGCCGCTGCCAACGACTTCATTGTCGAACCGGAGAATGAGCGTCCAGTGAGGGTGTTTCGCGCCGGCACCCGACGCGTGCCGTTCGTGCAGATGTGTGTCGTCGCGCCTTTTGCGGGGCGCGATGCGTGCGTGTCGCGTTTGTCGTCTGTAAAGACGGCAGACGTCGAGACGAGCGCCGGATAGACTCGGACGAACGTGCATTGCGTCTCGACTACCGCTTTCCAGATCCGACATGAGCGAACTCGCCGACTCCTGTTCCGCTGCTGCGCGCGCCCGACGATGGTGGTTGCTGGCCGGCGTATGCATCGCCAGCTTTCTCGGCTGCATCGATTTCACGATCGTCAATACCGCGATCCCCGACATCCAGGCCGATCTGCACGCGAGTGTCACGCAGAGCCAATGGATCGTCACCGCGTTCCTGATCGCGCTTTGCGCGAGCATGGTCGCCGCGGGACGGATGGCCGACCTGTATGGCAGGCGTCCGGTGCTGTATATCGGGCTGACGGTATTCGGGCTGTCGTCGCTCGGCGCGGGGCTGGCGACCGCGATCGCCGGCGTGATCGCGTGTCGCTTCGTGCAGGGCATCGCATGTGCGGTGCTCTATACCGCGACGACGGCGATTGCCTCCGCCGCGTTCGGGGAAGACGAACGCGGCAAGGCGCTCGGCATTCTGTTCGGAGCGAACGGCATCGGCCTCGCGATCGGTCCGGTCGTCGGCGGTGTGCTGGTCGGTGCGCTCGGCTGGCGCTCGGTGTTTCTCGTCAACGTGCCGTTCGTGCTGGCGAGCGTCGCGCTGTGCCTCTACGGTGCAAGCGAATTGCCGGACGTCAAAGAGCGCGGCCGGATCGACTGGTGCGGCGTGCTTTTGCTCGCCGTCGCCGTGCCGCTGCTGCTGCTCGACATCACGCAGGGCAATCGCTGGGGCTGGACTTCGTTCAGGACGTCGGCTTCCTTTGCCGTTGCGGTCGCGCTTTTTGCGGCGCTGGTCCGCGTCGAACGCACCGTTCGGTCGCCGCTGATTCGTTTGGAGCTGTTCTCGAATCGCGATTTCGTCCGCGCATCGATCGCGACTTCGTCGCTCGCGTTCTTCTACTGCGCGGCATTCTTCCTGATGCCGCTCTATCTGAAGATCGTCGCCGGGTTCAGCGACGTGATGATCGGCGTCATGCTGCTGCCGACCACTGCGCTCATTGCGCTGCTGTCGCCGTTCGTCGGACGCGCGACCGACCGCATCGGGCCTGTCCGGTTCCTGGCCGCGGGCTTTCTGTTCTTTGCGGTGTCCGCGGCGATGCAGGTGCAGTTTGCGCGTTCCGTTTCGATCGGCTATGTGATCGCCGCGTTCGCCGTGATGGGCATCGGCTGGGCGTGCGTCCTCGGGCCGTCGACCGTGCTCGCGCTCGCGTCCGTTCCCGAAGACGTCGGCGGCGTGGCGGTCGGCACGAGCTGGACGATGCACAACCTCGGCGGCGCGACGGGGCTGTCGGTCGCCACGACCGTTTACCAGGTTTTCGCCGGACACGGGTTGTCCGCCGCATTGGCCGCGCGAGTCATGATCGATGCCGATCGAACCGCATCGATCGTCGCGGATCCATTGTCGGCCGACGCGCGGCTGTCACGTCTGGGCATCGATCACGATGCAGCTCGCGAGCTCGTCACGCGTTATTTCTTGCACGGTTATCGGGCTTGCATGTGGTTGCTGGTCGCCGTGTCGTTGTTCGCGTTTTGCGCGGTCACGGTGAAGACGGTTGGCCGCATCCGCTCGTCGCAGCAATGAACGTGCTTTGCAACGCGCCGGACAGCGCGGTCGCGGTCGGTCGGCATGCGCGCCGGTATTCCTACCGCGACGAGCCGGCGCACTCGTTTCGACGCTTCATCGTCCCGCGGCGGCCGCATTCGTTCGCGCGATAAAGGCGTCGATGGCGGCGGCGAGTTCGCGCGGATACTGGTACATCATTGCGTGGCCGGCTGCGCGCACCACCAGCAGTTGCGAGCCGGCGATCGTATCGGCGAGCGTTTCCGCATTGCGTCGTGGCAGTACTTGATCGTCGTCGCCGGCGAGCACCAGCGTCGGCAGCGACAGCCGTCGCAGCGACTGCGCGGCGTCGGCATCGTTCGCCCAGTCGCGCAGCAGCGCGGACTGGCCGGCGGTCACGGGCGCGGAAATGTCGGGAAGCGTGTAGTCGGGCGGCACGAACATCGCATCGCGAAAGCATCGTTCGGCCACGGGCAGCGCGGACTTCGGGAAGAGCACGGCCATCACGTCGTCGAACGTCGTACCCGGCGTGCCGGACAGCGTGGCGTCGACGTCGGGCGCAATGCGCGCAGCGCTCGACCCCGGCGCAGGCGCGGCCATCAGCACGATCCGCTGCGCCGCGCGCGGATGCTCGACCGCAAATTGCGCGGCGACCGCACCGCCCATCGACCATCCGACCACCGTGACGTCCTTCAGCCCGAGCGTATCGATCAGCGCGTTCAGATCGGACGCCATGTCGCGCACGGTGAAGCGCGCGGCATCGGGAATCGAGCGCCCGACACCGCGGTTGTCGAACACGATCACTTCATGATGCTGCGCGAGGCTGCGAAGAAAGGCGCGATTCCATTCGGCGATCGTCGCGCGAAAGCCGGTTTGCAGCACGATCGGGCTGCCGCTTCCGAAGCGGTAATACGCGATGTCGCCGTTTGCCGTATGGGCAATCTGCTGGTGAAGCGAAGCGCGCGAGACCGGATCGCCCGCGATGGCCGCGCAATCGCCGGTCGCGGAATAGCTGACGGTGCGCGCGGAAATGGGGGCGTTCAGCATGCCGGCCATCAACAGCGCGAGCGCCGCATGACGAAGTGACGGCGTCGTTCCGTTGCGGGACGAGCGTGCGCTGCGAGCGCCGCGAATGTCGTGTGACATCACCTGCCTCCTGAGTCATTGCTTCAGCGTTGTTCTGAACGGCGATCGGCACGTGCGACACGAGTTCGATGCACGCGCCGGCATTGCACGGCGAAAACGACGCGTCGAACCGGCTGAAACCGGGTGACGGACTAACGTTGCAAACGGCGCTGCCCGTTACGTACGCCGGGGTGCGCATTCGACGTTTGCGGCGTCGTCTGACATCCCGGTGCCGCGCGCACGATCTGAACCGGCGTACGCGTGGCCTTGCGCAGCGTCGCAGCGACATCTTCGCCGATTACCTGCCACCATACGCGCTTGCGTGCGCCGAGCAGGACCAGCTCCGCATTCGATGCCTCGCAGACCGACGCGATCTCGCGGCCGATGTGCGAGCCGCGCACGGGCAGTGTCAGCAGATGTGCGTCGGCGCCACGCGGATTGTCGTTCAGCGTGGTCATCGCGCGGGCCAGCGCGGCGCGGCCGTACGCGAGCATCGCACCGACTACCAGACCGTAATTGGAGTCGCCCAATCCCGCATAGCAGTGCGTCAGGTCCACGACATGGACGGCAGCGATTCGCGCATCGCAATGCCGCGCGGTTTCGAGCGCGGACGCGAGAAACGAATCGGTGAAATTGTGATTGATCGCAACGACGACGGTCTTGGACATATTCTGGCTCGGCTGAAAAAGGGAGACACGGAAACATCGAACTGATCGGATGCCGCGTCTTCATCTTGAACCGCTCGAATGAGATCAAGATGAGTTCGATCGATCGCGTGGACGGTCCACGCGGGCGGCAGCGACACTCCGCGATGCGGTGCGACGGCGAGCGAATCCCGCATACGGGCCTTGTGCCCGATCGCGTCACGCTTGCACGTACCTGATACGGAGCCGGTGCGCCGCTTGTCGAATGAAGAGCGGGCCGAAAAGCGCGGCGGAAGCGAGATCAGTCTTGCCCGTCGCGTCGACGATCGTCGTACGACATCGAGAACGGCGAGTGATTCGCTTCGAAATAGCGGCTGCGCCGTTCGAGATCGGCCAGATCGGCGGAACGGCTGAGATAGGCGTCGCGTCGCGTATCTTCCGACACGATCAGCGTTGCTAACAGTCTGCTGAAGAACTTGTCGAGCATGATTTTCTCCTGGGAGCAATGCACGGCATTCCGTGCAAAATGAACTTGTCTCTGGAGAAAATATTAAGGACCTTGAATTAGCGCTATGTGAGCGGAGGTACGCGGTTTCTTCGTGCCGTTTAACCGGCACTGTTTTACGCGACGCGTAGCAGCCAGGCCGGTCCCGCGATGACGACTCGTCACACAGCTTCGGAATGTGCGAAGAGATCGTGAGCGCAGCGATATCGGGTAGTTCGCGGTAGACGTTGAATGAGGTACACGCACGCGAGCGTCGAGCTGCGACTCCCGCTTCGTGCTCCGACGAAGCGGGACCAGCCGAGCGGAAACGCGCAACGCGGAAGCGCTGCAATCCGTGGTAAACGCAGTGCCCGGCGTTCCTTCTCCGCATTCGTCAACGGATGATGAACGCGGTGCTGTCGCGGTTGTAGAGCCAATACATCCAGCCGGCCCGGCCATGGAGCACGATGAACGCGACGAGCGCGCCGACGAACATGCCGGCCGCCAATGCGAGCGCGATCGTCGTCAGCTTCGATCGCTGGCCCGTGCCGCGCGACGTTTCGGAGTGCGCGTGACGTTCGGCGTCGTGTCTCGCGTACCCGGTCGCGGCCGCGGGCGGCTTGACGCGCTGCTCTGCCCGGATCACCGGTCGAAGGAGCGCCGCCGCGTTGCGGTAGGCGGCATTGAGTCCGCTTTCCGCAATCGGCGAGCGGCGATCCGATGCCGTTCGGGCGCTGAAACGAATGAAGTCCGCATCGTCGCTGCATCGGCGGATGGACTCCACGATCGTCTGCCGGCTCGCGAGCTTTGCCCCGACTTGCCGTATCGCCGGTGCAAACGGGCCGTGCAGCGCCGTAGTACCCGCGCCGCGTCGCGCCAGCGTGCAGTAGACGCGATACGCGAACCACGAACAGAGTTCGACTTCTCGCCCGTGAACGCGCAGCGCCATCAAGATCCGGCGGAACAGGCGCTGGGCCGACGTATGGCTGCTGTAGAAAACGCCGTATCGGTCGGCCAGTTCTTTCAGCTGTGCATCGGCACGCTGACGGCCGTTCGTCGCCACATCGACCGGCGTGTCGCGATCGCGCGCGGTTAGCGCGGCGCGCGCACGCGCACGCGCACGCGCCGGTTGCATCGCCGCGTCGCGATTCGGCTCGTTACGCGCGTCCCGATAGGTGTCGGGCCACTCGCGGGATTGCCGTTGCCCGGCGTGCGCGTGTACGAACCGTCGAGCGCGGAGCGTGGGCGTCGTGCGGCCGGTGCGTGCGATGCGGTGTCCGGTACCCTTGCTGATTCCGGTGACGCGATGCGTGGGAAGTCGTTCGGTCATGGGTTGTCCTTCGATATGGAGGAACGAAGTGTCTTCCCGGCGACTGGTGCTGCATTTCCTGCTACGCGGGGAATGGAGCCGTGCATGGCAATGCGGTGCGAACGTTTCGCGGGTTCGGTCGATTTCAAGCTTTCACGGCATCTGTGTGTACGCTCGCGCATCGCTCGCGCGAAGCGCCGCGCATTCGATGCGCTTGTGGTTCGCCGGCATCGCGGTTGCCCGTCGACATTCTCTTCATCGCCTCTGCAACGATGCCAGCGTAGCGACCGCGCATGAGCACACAATTAGCGCGGCACGGCGGGACGTCGACGAACGCCGATTTCATCGCGCCACCGCGTCCGCATGCTTGCTCGCCGTTTGCGCGATCACGGCGACACACCGCATCGGCATTTCTGTACTCGGCCGTCGTTCCGCACGGACCGACCCACAACGCCTGTCTGCCGGCATGAAACCGCCGCGCCGATGCCGTGCGCGCCGTCTACCAGCCGGATTCCTCGCGACGCCATCCCTGCGAGAGATGACGTTCAGCTTTCATTTATGATCAAAAAATCATTTTGGCTAGTGGTAAACGCGCCGTTGTACGTGTTTTCAAATAATTTATGATCAAATCCATGGGCGAGCCCGTCGTGGGTTCGATCGGAGGCAAGTACAACATCGAGGAGAAGAAGGCGATGCACGCGAGAAGAACAACGTTGGCCGCGCTGGTCGGCCTGCTGGGTTGCGTCGGCGCGTCGGCGCAGACCGTCGTCACATTCAACGCGGCCGCGCAGACCGGCACGGTTCATCGCGGCGTGTTCGGTGCGAACCATCGATACGGCGTCTATGGGAGCGGCAGCGCCGATCCGACGACGGGCATCACGTATCCGACGCTGGTGTCGCAGATAGCGGATGCCGGCATCACGATGCTGC
This sequence comes from Burkholderia dolosa, assembly GCF_902499135.1. Classification (GTDB taxonomy): domain Bacteria; phylum Pseudomonadota; class Gammaproteobacteria; order Burkholderiales; family Burkholderiaceae; genus Burkholderia; species Burkholderia dolosa. The sequence continues at coordinate 24,467 of NZ_CABVPR010000025.1, read as the reverse complement.
GCTTTCCCGGCGGCACGATGGCGAACACGTATCACTGGTACAACGCAATCGGGCCGCAGTCGCAGCGTAAAACGCAGGTCAACGGCAACGTGAACGCCGCCGTACCGCTCGACAGCACGTTCGGTCCGGACGAATTCGGCAATCTGCTGGATCGGACCGGCGCGGCGGGCAATCTGATAGTCAATTTCGCGACCGAGTCCGCCGCGGATGCCGCGCACTTCGTCGCGTACATGACGGCGCCCCAAGGTGCCGGCGTGGTGGACGGCGTGGACTGGGCCGCGATGCGCGCCGCGAACGGTCACGTCGCGCCGTACAACATCGCGTACGTCGAAGTGGGCAACGAGATGAGCCTCGGCAACCAGACTTACTGGATGACCGGCACGCCCGTCACGATCAATGCCGCGTGTTCGTCGAACAAGGTGCCGTGCCTGTACGCGTTCGGCGGCACGACGAGCTTCACCAAGCAGCCGGTCGTGGCGCCGGACAACTGGCAATCGTCCGCGTCGGTGAGTACCGGTGCGCCGAATCAGAGCTTCTACGTGTCGTACAAGCCGGCTGTGCCCGGCTCGCAGACGATCTACGTCGGCAGCACTGCGTGGACGCCGGTTGCGTCGCTATCGTCGGCCGGGCCGACCGATCAGGTCTATACGTTCAATCCCGCGACGGGGCAGATCACGTTCGGCGACGGCGCGAAGGGTGCGATTCCGCCGAGCGGAAGCAAGATTACCGCGACGTATCAATCGGGCCCGCACGACGGCTTCACGGCGTACTATGCGGCGATCAAGGCCGTGAATCCGTCCGTCAAGGTGTGTGCGTCGACCGCCGCGCCGAACGTATTGGGAACGGCCAACCCGTTCGACTGCGTCGTCATGCATCAATATGCGCCGACGCTCAGCTCGCCCACCGACATCGACGAATACTTCGGCGAGCGCATGCTGCAAGTGTCGGCGCTCGGCGGCCAGGTGCAGTCGATGCGACAGACGATCAACAGCGTGCTGGGCACCACGCAGGGGCCGAAGGTCGACATCCTGATCAGCGAGTACGGCATCCAGGATCCGCAGCCGAGTTACGCGCCGAATTTTCTCCGCTCGATGGGCGCGGCGATATTCGAAGGCCTGACGCTGCAGGCATGGATGAATCACGACATTCGGGCAGCCGAGCGCCACGCGCTCACGGACTACACGTTCGGTACGCCGCCGGTCAACACGGGCGTCAGTCTCCCGGACAACGTGTTGTTCGGCGGCCCCGGTCCGCAGACGATCGCGACGCCCGCCGCGCTCGCGATGAAGATGTTCACGCACTTCAGCGGTACGACGCTCGTGTCGAGCTCGACGACGAACAACCCGGTTCGCACGCTCACGAGCGGGCAGACGCTGAAAGCGCTCGTGCCGATCGCATCGGTGGACGCGAGCGGAAACGGCTATCTGATCGTCGTGAACCAGGATCCGGAAACGCCGGTGACGGCGACCGTCCAGCCGCAAAATCTGCCGCACGGCGCGAGCGCGACGGTCGAGACGCTGGCGTCGACGTCGATTACGTCGGACAACACGCCGTCCGCGCCGTACACCGTGCAACTGGCGGATCAGGTCGCCAACGTCGGCACGTCGACGTTCCAGTGGACGTTCCCCGCGCATTCGATCACGGCGTTCCGCTTCACGCCGCAGTGACGGTCGATGTCGTCAGCGCGTCCGGCGCGGCTGCGTGAGCGCCGCGCCGGACGCATTTGCACGCGCGGCGACGCACTGCCGACGGCGAGCATGCGGTCACGACGCGCATCGCGCGAAAGCCCGCGGCGCGTGCAACGCGCAATCGCGCGGCGAACGTGTGAGGCCGGCAAGCGGCGCGTGCGCCGGTTCCCGAAGCGGCCGACGCGATGCGCTCACCACTCGTAGTCGACCGCCCAATGCGGCACGTTCGTCCGGTTTCCGTACACGTCGTGCGCATAGACGCGACGGCACGCGGCACGATTCGCGGCCGTACCTTGCGCGAAACTGACGGAATCGCATTGCGGCGGCGACACCGCGGGCTGCTGTTCGGCCGTTTGCGCGGCCGCCGGTTGAACACCGGCCGCCGGTTGAACACCGGCCGCACAAGCGATTCCGAACGCGATGACCAGCATTCTGGCTTTCATGATGACCTCCGGGCGAACGACCCAAGCCTGTGCGCGGCGCGACGACGCACGCGTTGTCCGCTTCCGGTCACAGGGCCAGTTTCATGGTAGTCGATTCTGCGGCGGTCAACGATATGATGGACTGCGCATGCTGCGCCCGCGCATGCGCGGCTCGAATGCAGCGGCTGGCGAACGCGGCCGCCCTCGAGCGGACGGCGCGGAACGGCTGTATGCGCGCGACGCCGACGCGGTTTTTGATCAGATTCGGGCGGTCGGCTGATGCAGTGCGTCAGCGGCTGCCGGCGTGGCGTGCGGACGTAGCGGCAACGAGCCCGGCCTTCACTGCGATCGACCAAAGGCCCAGTTCGGTCGCGCGCTCGGTCAGCGTGACCTCCGCGCATCCGAACAGCGACAGCGCGAGCCGGTAACGTGCGCACAGCGATGCGTCGCCGACGAGTATCGGCGGCCGTTCGCGAAGCGTCATCTGCTGCGCGGCCAGCATGCGTTCGAGTCCGGCGAGCTCATGACCGATCAGCAGGCCGGACAGGTAATCGGATTGCTGGTCGGCACGCAGGCGCGCCGTGAGCCCGAGCGTGCGCATCGTGAATATCGTCGACAGCACACCGGCCGAATCGGTGCGGCGCGCGACGTCGACACCGTGCAGAAACGCATCGGTCTGCGGGCTCGATGGCGCGACCATCGTCCGGCCGAGAATCGTGTGGCCGCGCAGCGCCGCGAACACTTCGCCCGTCATGAACGTATAGAAACGCTGAATCGTCCCGTCGACGACGATCGCCCACTTCGCATGCGTGCCCGGCAGGCCGACCAGCATCCGCGAACCGCCGCTTGCGAGTGCCGCATTCTGCAACGACGCGCCGACGATCTGCGTCTCCTCGCCGCGCATGACGTTGGGCAGCTCGCCGTCTTCGATCAGGCCGGGCACGATCGAGATCGTCGTGCCGCGTGCGGTGCGAACCTGCACGAGTCGCCGGACGAGCGAATCGGCGCCGGCCGGCACTTCCGCATAAGGCGCAAGCATCCATCCTTGCGCGCTGCCGACCATCCCCGATGCAACGACCGGCACGTCCGCGCGTTGCGCGAGCCATTCTCCGCATACGGCGTCGAATGCGGTATCGAAGCCGCCTTCGTCCGCGGGACACGGAAGATTCATGATTCCTGCCGCGGACGAACGTTGCGCAACGACGCGGCCGGCCGCGTCGAACAGGTAGGCGCGCAGCGACGTGGTGCCCCAGTCGAGCCCGATCAGTACCGGGCAGTCTGCGTGCGTGCCGCGATCGTCGCCGGAGGCGCGTGCAGCGTGGGCGTGGAATGACGACGGCGGTGCGGACACCGGCGTGGGTGAGGAGGCGTTCGTAGGCTGGCTCATGGCTATCGCGTGACGGTTGACGGAGAGGGCGGACACAAATGAAAGAGGTAAGACCGATCCGGCGGCAGACGTCGGCGTGTCAGGTGACGACGAGCTCACCGGCCCGGCATGCGCGATGAAACTGCAGCCGGCGTATCGTCAGCGGGTCGAGCGCATCGCGATCGAGCCGCATCCCGATGCCCGACGTCCTGGCGATCTGCGCGCCGCCGTTGTCCGGCACGGGCACGGTCGCGCCCGTGAGCGTATGGAAGTACGGTGTTTCGTCGAACTGCATTTCCATACGTCTGAAATTGGGCACCAGCGAACAGATCTGCATGCTGACCGCGTGAGCGACGGGCCCGCTCGGGTTGTGCGGCGAAAATTCGACGTCGTGCCGGCCGAGCAGCTGCGCGACATGCAGCATTTCGTCGACGCTGCCGACGTATTTGACGTCGGGCATCATCACGTCGTAAGCGCCGGCTTCAACAAACGGCATGAAGCCTTCGGCCCTGATCGCCTCTTCACAGCCGGCGAGACGAATGCCGCGGTCGTTCGCCAGCGACCGGAGCGCGCGCAGCTCGTGCAGGCGGTCCGGCGTCTCGGGCAGCGGACATTCGAGCCAGTGCAGGCCGTCGCATACGTCGCTCGCGAGCACCTGACGCGCGACGTGTGCATTGAGCCGCCAATGGCAATCGACCATCACGTCGACCGCGGGGCCGACTGCATCGCGCACCGCGGCAATGCGCTCGAGCGCCGCGTCGATCAGCGACGGCTGCGCGTGTGCATCGCTGCCGTACAGCGTCACGCCGTCGAACGGCGCGATCTTGACCGCGGAGAAGCCGGCGGCTACGGCCGAACGCGCGCTGTGCGCGAAGCTGTCTGGCGACCGCGTATGCGTGCGCCGGTTGATGTTCGCGTACATCGGGATGAACGCGCGTACCGGATGGCCGAGCAGCTCCGCAATGCTCCGGTTGCGGATCCGCGCGCGCAGATCCGTCACGGCGTGGCTGAGCGCCGACGCCACGGCGGCGCGGGCGATCGTGCCGAGCTCGAGCGTATCGAGCCACGAGGCCGCATCATCGACGCGCATGTCGACGATGGCCGGAAACATGTCGCTCGCCGCGCGCAGCAGTTCGCTGTCGCGCCCCGTCAACGTGGCCTCGCCGAGGCCGATCCGGTTTTCTTCGTCGACGATCTCGACGAACGTCCAATGCGTGGACGGCGTGACGCGTGCGATGGAAAGCGTGATGGAGTCGATGCCGATTTCTGCGTTCATGTGTCGGGAAAAACGGTTGTTGGTGTGGTGGAGGCAGCGTCGCGATGCCGGTGCGCCGATGATGCGTTCTCGCACATGCGACACGCGCTGCTCAACTGCCGGGCACGCGTGCGTCGGCGAGCGGCAAGCCGCTTGCGGACGTCCTGACGGAGAAGAGACTGCCGGCGAGCGGCTCGCGCGCGAGGTCGTGCGCGGCGAGCCCTTGCGTGGCGGTGGTGATGAACAGCGTGCGGAGGTCGTCGCCGCCGAATGCGCACGACGTCGGCTGACTGACGGGCAGCTCGATCACGGTGTCGCGCTTGCCGTCCGGCGTGAAGCGGATCACGCAGCCCGCGCCGAACCGGGCGCTCCACAAGCATCCGTCGGCGTCGACAGCGAGTCCGTCGGGCTTGCCCGGCGCCTGCGCCGCGCCGATCAGCTCGTGCCACGCGCCGACCCGGCCCGACTCGACGTCGAACGGCGCGCGTTCGATGACGCCGATCGCCGAATCGCAGAAATAGATCCATTTGCCGTCGGGCGAAAACGCGAGCGCGTTCGGCACGGTGACGTGCGGACGGACGCACGTCAGGTCCGTTCCGTCCACGCGGTAGAGCGCGCCCGAGCGGCCCCTCGCGTAGTCCCACATCGCTCCGCACCAGATGCGCCCGGACGGATCGGTCTTGATTTCGTTGAGCCTGTTTTGCGGTGCGAGGCATTGCGCCGCGAGAACCGGCCGCAGGATATCCGGCGCATCGAGATCGCGCGTGCCTGCCGTCGCGATGCCGCGCGCAAGACCGATCAGCAATGCGTTGCCGGTCGCGGTGGTGACGCCGGTCAACAGCCCGACGCCGAGCCTGAACGATCGCGTGCGCTCGCCGGGCCCGTCATCCGACATCTGCAATCGGCGTAACGCGCCTTCGCGAATGTCGACCCAATACAGCACGCCGTCGCGCGCGTCCCAAACGGGCGATTCGCCGAGTACGTCGCTGCCGCGGCTCGCCACCGTCACCTGTTGCGTTCGCATGATCTTCCAGTTCGGAGTTGTGATGCTGATTTGATCATAAATGATCAAATGTCGCGAGTAAACCGCGCTAGTTATCGTGATGAATTTGTAATTATGATCATATCTACGGGATTGCACGGATGGTGGAGCGGGCTGCCGAGGGTTTCAAATAGCGCCAACAACCGGAGCCCACCTGTGACGACAACGACCCATTACGCGCAGCCGCACCGCCTGACTTCGCACGCAGGCCGCCGCGTGCTGATTACCGGCGCCAGCCTTGGCATCGGACGCGAAGTCGCGCGACTCTTCGCGGCCGAAGGCGCGGACGTCGCGATCCACTATTCGCATCAGGTCGACGAGATGACCGGCTATGCAGGCGCTGCCGCCGCGCTCGTGAAGGATTTGCAGGCGCATTCGCCGCGCGCGGTCGGTCTCGACGTCGATCTGAGCGTACCGGCCAGCGGTGTCCGGCTGGTCGAGCGCGCGAATGAAGCGCTCGGCGGCGTCGACGTGCTGGTCGTCTGTGCCTCGACGCAGACGCGCGAGCCGTTCGCGTCCGTGACGGCGGAGTCGGTCGCGAAGCATGCGCGCGTGAATTTCGAAGCGTCGGTCGAAATGCTGCAGGCGGCATTGCCGGCAATGGCCGACGCAGGCTGGGGCCGCGTCATCTCGATCGGCAGCCTGAACCAGAACCGGCCGGATCCCGAACTGGCCGTTTATGCCGCGATGAAGGCCGCGCATCACAACCTGATTCGCAATCTCGCGCGCGTTCACGCCGCGAACGGCGTGACGCTCAATACGGTTTCGCCCGGCCTGATCTCGACGCCGCGCAATGCGTGGCGGCGCGAGAACGCCGACGAATGGCGCCGGATCGAGCACGACGCGAACCCGATGCATCGCGCGGGCGTCCCGGAGGAAGTGGCGCATCTCGTGCTGTTGCTGGCTTCGGCGGCGGGCGCGTTCATCACCGGTGCCGATATTCCGGTCGACGGCGGCGCGCATCTGTAAATCACCTGCACCGAATCGCGGTTAGCCCGCGCCGCTTTTGCGGCGGGAAGTTATTCGCGTCTTTAATTAGTACGACGGAGGGGAAGCGAAAAATGAAAATGAAAAGGCTGGCGTTCTGCATGTGTGCGCTGGGTGTCGCAGGAAGCACACATGCCCAGTCATCGGTCACGTTGAGCGGGATCATCGACGGCGGCTTCGAGGTTTCGCGGGTCGGCGCGCTGAAGTCGGATCCGTCGAATCATCCGACGCTGTATCGGTTTCAGAACGGCAATCTGCAGGCGAACCGGATCATGCTGACCGGTAACGAGGATCTGGGCGGCGGCCTGAGCGCCCAGTTCCATCTCGAGAACCAGTTCAACGTCAGCGACGGCACGATTGCGGGCTCGGGCCTGTTCACGCGGGAAGCATGGGTCGCGCTGACCGGCAGGCAGGGGACGGTCACGCTGGGCCGCTACCGCGCGCCGACGTTCTGGGTTTACCTGTTCGAGGACGCGAATACCTATCGCCTCGACAGCTACACCGCACCGAATATCCAGCACCAGGCGGTTCTGTCGCAGATTTTCGGCGCGCAGCGATCGAGCACGACGCTGGGCGGCGCGTTCTCGGGGCTCGGCGGGTTCAGCAACAACTCGGTCAGCTACCGCACGCCGGTACTGTTCGGCGGCCTGACGTCCGAGATCACGTATTCGACCGGCGCGAACGGTGTGCAGGACAATACGCAGGACGGCAAGAACCTCGGCGCGAACCTGATCTACGCACGCAACGGCCTGAAGATCGGCTATGGCTTCAACAATTCCCACTACTACATCGACGGCGCGCTGACGAGCCTGAAGACGCACATCGTCGGCGCGACGTACAGCCTGAGCTTCGCGACCGTGGGTGCCGACTACGTGTACGCGAGCGACAGCCTGAACCGGTTCGCCTCTTCGTGGACGACCACGGCGGTCGCCCCGATCGGTCCGGGCCAGCTCAATCTCGGCGTCGGTCATATCAATAGCTCGCAGGTCGGCGGCGTGGGCAGCGCCACGAGCTTCGACGTCGGCTACGTCTATTTCATTTCGAAGCGCACGCAGCTCTACACGCTTTACACGCGGCTTTTCAACAGCGCGAACAGCACGATCGGCCTCGGCACGCTGAATGCCGCGCCCGGCAACCAGACGTCGTTCGCGAAGGTGACGCCCGGCTTCGATCCGTGGGCGTTCACGATCGGCCTGCGCACGGCGTTCTAGCCACCGCGCCGACGACGTCGGCGACGAACCGGGTGCGAAGCGGCGGGCAACGCGACGGCTATCGCACCGGCCATACATAGGGCCCGCATCGGCGGGCACGTGATTGACGGATCTGGAGGAGAGCATGACAACCATTTCGGCGCTTTCGCCGCAGGCCGCGGACCGTATCCGCGTGTGGACGCCGCGGCTCGTGGCGTTTGGAGAATTCATCGACGGCTACGACCTGCTCGTGATGGGGGCTGCGCTGTTGTTCATCGGGCCGCAGCTGCATCTGACCGGCACCGAAAAGGGCTGGCTTGCCGCCGCCGCGTTCATCGGCACGGCGCTTGGGCTGGTCGTATTCGGCGATCTTTCGGATCGCCTCGGACGCAAGGTCATCTTCGTATTGAATCTGGTGTTTTTCGTCGTTGCGTCGCTGGCTTCCGCATTCGTGACCGACGTCTGGCAACTGCTGATCGCCCGTTTCGTGATCGGCATCGCGGTCGGGATGGACATTCCGACTTCGCACAGCTTTCTCGCCGAAATCGCGCCCAGCGCCCGACGCGGACGCATGGCCGGGTCGCTGCCGAACCTGATGTGGCTCGGCGGCGCGATCGCGAGCGTCGTTCTCGCATTGGTGCTGCAGCCGATCACCGGCGAAAACACGTGGCGCTGGCTGTTCGGTCTCGCAGCGATCCCGGCGCTCGGCGTGCTGATCGCGCGTCAGTTCCTGCCGGAGTCGCCGCGGTGGTTGCGCGCGCACGGGCGTGTCGACGAGGCGCGCGAGATCTTCCGCGCGCTCGGTCTTCCGGAGCCGGTGAACGTCGCGGTGCCGAAGCGCGAGTATCGCAACCTGCTGCGCGGCCAGGCGCTTCGCCGCCTGTTGGCGGTCACCGGGTTCTTCGCACTGAACGGCTTTGCCGGTGCGGTGGCGACGATCGCGGGGCCGCTCGTGCTCGCGAGCAGCGGCCTCGGCACGAGCCGCTCGCTGGAGTTCGCGCTCGCCGGCTTCGTAATCGGGTTGGTCGCGGTATTCATCGGCTCGCTGATCATCGATAACGTCGATCGCCGCCGCATGGGCATCTGGTCGTGTCTTGCCGTATTTGCCGCCGGGATGGGCATTGCATTCGTCGGCCCGCACAGCGAGGTCGCGCTGCTGTTGTGCTTCGTCGCGTATTCGATGCTGACGTGGTTCGGTCCCGGCGTGCTGTCGTGGGTATGGAGTTCGGAAGCGTTCCCGACCGAACTTCGTGCGCTCGGTTCGGGCATCGCGCAGTGCGTGACGCGGCTGGCGATCGCGCTGAACCTGGTGCTCGCGCCGATGCTGCTCAGCACGTGGGGGCTGCGTGCGGTCGCGATCTATTCGTGCGGCTATCTCGGCTGTGCGCTGATCGCAGTCGCGTCGCCCTTTCTCAACACGACGCGGCGCGAACTCGAGGAGGTCTGATCCGCTCGTCGCTTCACGGTGCGGCGCGACGCGGCGATTGCGCTGGCGCCGGCCCCGGCGGCGCGTCGGGGCCTGTTCGCTTGCGGCTGCCGCTTCAGGCGCGGCGCGCAAGCGGGCGGGCGGCCGCGCCGGGCCTGGCGCCGGTTGCGCTACACTACGGTCCGACGCGGCGGCGCCCGCCGCGCGTCGCATCGGGCGGGCGGAAAATCCATTCAAAAACGTCATGGTTCAGATACAGGACATCGAGCATCGCATCCGCGAGGACATCGTTGCAGGCGAACTTCAGTTCGGCTCGCGGATCACCATTGCGGAGCTGGCGAACCGCTACGGCGTCAGCCAGATGCCGATCCGCGAAGCGCTGCGCGCGCTGCACGGCGAAGGCCTGCTCGTCATCGAACCGAACCGCGGCGCGCGCGTGCGTTCGCTGGACCGGCATTTCGTCAGCAACATCTTCGATCTGCGATGCTCGCTCGAGATGCTCATCGTTCGCCAGATGGTGTCGCGGTGCACGGCCGACGATCTCGCGCAGCTCGAGCAAATCGAACAGGAGGTCGAGGCGAACATCGCGAGTGGCGATTTTCCGGCCGTATTGCGCGCCAATCGCGAACTGCATCGGCTGATCGGCGAAGTTGCGCAGAATCCCGACGCCGTGACGCTGCTCAACCGGCACTGGCTGCTCATCGCCGCGCTATGGCGGCGTTACGAATACGGCCCCGAGCGATTCGCCGGAGTAGTCGACGATCACCGTCATCTGCTCGCGGCGATTCGGGCGAAAGACGCCGATGCCGCGGCGATGCTCGCCGGCGCGCATGTCGTGAAGGCGAAGCAGGTGTTGCTGGCGAGGATGTCGGAAGATCCGCAGCCCGAGGAGCCCGTGCGCCGGCGGACCCGCAAGTCGAATAGTGCGGCGCAGCAGATGCCGCGCTAGCGTTTCGGCGACGATTGCTCCGTGCCGCCGACGTTCGCCGGAAGATGCTCGAGAGAGCGCCTTCCGGCGTTTTCACGTGGACGGCTCGGCTACCGCGCCGGCCTCAAAGGCAGGATCAGCCTCGCGGAAACGAGCCCCAATGCGCCGCCGATCAGCGTTTCCCATGCGCGTGCGGCCAGCAGCGGGACCGAATGCACGCCGCTCGCGGCCAGCGTCACGATCAGCGCGAAAGCGAACGCGCCGCACGCGATGTCGTAGCGATCGGGCAACGCCATCGAGTAGACGATCATCGCGAGCGCTGCCATTGCCCACACGACGAGCGGCAAATGTTCGGCGAGCGGCAAGCACGCGAGCCCGGCGGGTACGCCGATCAGCGTGCCGTAGATGCGTCGCCGCACGCGGTCCGCCGTGCCTGCCGACGACGTCGCGACGACATAGACGCACGCCGTGATCGCCCAGGCCGATTCCTCCAGCGAGAACACCGCGTTGAGCAGCACCACGACGAGCGCTCCGCTCGCTGCCTGCAAGCCCATCGCCAATGCGGGCGATACCGACTGTTGGCCGTACGCCGCTTCCGGTGCGAGTGCGGGCAAGCTGGCAGGGCGCTCGGCGGGGCCGCTCAGCAGGCGCGGCACGATGGCGGCGAGCATCGCTATCAGCAGCGCGAGCGCGACGACCCATGCGTCGATCGGCGCGAGATTCATTGCATATGCGGCGAGCTGGCCGATATAAAGCTGCGACCCGACACCCGCGCCGGTGATGCCGAAGCGCTTCAGGTATCCGGCGCAGAAGGCGCCCGTCACGAGGATCAGCTCCGTGCCTGCGCGGCCGAGGCCGGCGAACGATGGCGCGGACCAAGCAAAGGTCAATGCGCCGACGGCCGCGGCCGTGCACAGAATGACCAGATCGCGGCTCGATTCCGCGCGGGTCGTACGCGCTTCCGATACGCTCGCCCACAGCGCGAACGTCGCCGCGAGCGTGCCGACCGACACATCGGGCGGCACACCGTGCGTCAGGTCGTGCAGCGAGCCGAGCGCTGCCGCGAGCCCGTAAGCGGTCACGAGCCTCAAACCCTTGATGCGTCGATGGGCGCCCGGATCGACGCGTTCGAGCCAGGCCGCCATTCTCGAGATGACGCGTGCGGCGGCATGTTCGCTGCTGTTCATCGAGGTTCACCTCCGGTAATAGCGTGCGGTCGAATCCAGGCGCGACGCAGTTCGCGCGGCGCTTTCCACGTCGTCGCGCATGCTGCCGGCGAGCTGTGCCGACGGCGTCTCTGCCGGCTTCCGATACGACGTGCGACGACGCGGCCGGCGATGCGCTCAGCCGATGCTCGGTCGCCGCGATCGCCGCCCGGTACCTTCATTCGTTTTCGCCGGCGGGCACGCGCGGCGCCATCGCGGTTGGGCATTCGCGAGCGCGCACGTCATTGCTGACGCGAAGCGGCATCGTCCGCGCGGTGCCCGGCTTTTTCAGCTCGAACATCAGCAGCGTAACCAGCGCGAGGATGGCGCCGACGCCGAAGACGTCGGCCGAGCCGACATGGTCGACGACGAATCCGCCCACCGACGAGCCGATCGCAATCGCCAGCTGCAGAACGCAGACGAACAACGCGGAACCGGCTTCCGCATTGTCGGGCGTCGTGCGTTGCATCCACACGCTGCAGCAGAGCGGGATGCCGCCGAACGCAATGCCCCACAGCATCAAAACCGCGGCGACGCCAGCCTTGACGGGCGCGACGACGGGCAACGCGGCCTGCGCGGCGAGCAGCATGACGGCGGCGACCACGATGGAACGCGTCACATCGCGCTCGACCGCCTTCGAAAAGGCGAGGTTCGACAGGAAGCCGACGATTCCGAAGCCGAGCAGCAGCCACGTGACGCTCGACATCGTGAAGTTCGTATGCGCGACCACGAACGGCGCGATGTACGTGTACGCGCAGAAATGCGCACCAAACAGCAGGCCGGCGACGAGCAGCACGAGCCGCACCTGACGCTCGCGCAACGGGCCAACGAGGTCTTGTCCGCGTATCGCGGTATGCGACGGCAGCGACGGCACGAGCCGGAACTGCGCGGCGAGCGCGATGCCGACGAGAACCGCGGTGGACGCGAACGCAGCGCGCCACGAAGCGATACCCGCGATATAGGTGCCGATCGGCACGCCGATCACCGTCGCGCATGTGACGCCGCCGAGGATCGTTGCCATGGCCTTCGGCACGTCGGCCGGCTGGACGAGCCGCGTCGCGGCGGCTATCGCGAGCGTCCAGAACCCGCCGAGCGCGGCACCGAGCAGCGCGCGACCGATCAGCATCGTCGACAGATCCGGAGCGAGCGCGGCGATGACGTTGGACGCGAGCAGGCACGCGGTCAACAGCAGCACGACGCGACGCCGGTTCAGCCGGCCGGCGGCCAGCACGATTCCCGGCGCAGCGAACAACGCAACGATTCCCGGGATCGTGACCATCAGCCCGGCGGCGCCGGCCGTCACGCCGAAGTCGGCCGCGACGCGCGGCAGTACGCCGACCGGCAGGAACTCCGTGGTGACGAACGCGAATGCGCTGATGGCCACCGTCAGCACGGACAGCCATGCGCGGGCAGAGGTGGAAACGGCCGCAGCCGACGCGGCGTCGACGGCTGCGGAATGGTCGGGTCTCATGGTCTTCTCTGGTGGGGCAGTGAGCGGCGCGTCGGCGGCTGTATCGCGGATGCCGACGGCGCGCCGCCGGTGATGCCGGCTGTCACGCACTCACTTTACCAATGAAGACTGAGTCGAAAGTGAGCGGAATCGCGCGCAATCGCGCGCGGGCAGCAAGCCGCCGCGCTGCCTGAGCAGGCGGCGTGCTGCCGTAGCGGACGGCCGCATCGGGCGCGGTTTTCTATCGCGGGTCGATCGGCGCCCCGTTGCGTGCAACGCATTGCGGCCATACGGATCGCGGCCGCGACATATCGGCGAAATCGCGTGCGCGGAACACCGTCAGTCCGCCGTCGCCGCACAATGCACCGCGTCGGCCGCCGCGCGCGAATGCGTATTCGCGAACTCCCGACGAACCCAGCCTTTCAATATTTCGGTCGCCTGGCGGGTTGCGGAGCGCGGGCTATAGACGAGGTCGTATTGAAAGCTCTCCAGCGCCAGGTCGAACGGCCGCACGAGCGTGCCGTTGGCCAGTTCGTCTGCGACGAGCGTCAGGCTGATCAGGCCAACGCCCTGTCCGGCGAGCGTCGCCTGCATCGCATGGATCTCGTCGTTGAATCTCAGCCCGGCGTTCGGATCGATGCCCGACATTCCGGCGGCATCGAGCCAGTGTCCCCACGTGATCGCCCGCGGATCGTCGCGAATGGACGCGCCCCAGTCGAAATGAATCAGCGTCGCGCGCCGCAAATCGTCGCCGGTCGTAATCGACAAGCCCGGACGGCATACCGGCGCGAAGTGGTCTCTGAAAAGCGGCTCGGAAACGAGGCCCGGGTAATAGCCGGGCCCGTAACGGATCGATGCATGGGCGGACTGGTCGAGATCCACGATCGCGTTCGTTGCGTCGAGCCGAAGCGTCCAGTTCGGATATGCGGCGCGGAATCCGCCGGCGCGAGCGGCGAGGCATTTCGCGGTAAAGGCGACCGTCGACGTCAACGTGGCGACCTTGCCGTCGTCGATGTTTCTCGTCGTTTCGATCGCGCGCTCGAAACCGTCGAACCCGTCGCGCAGCGCCGGAAACAGCGCCTTTCCGCATTCCGTCAATCGCACGCCGCGCGTCTGCCGTTCGAACAGCTTCACGCCGAGCCAGTCTTCGAGCTGGCGGATCTGATGGCTGATGGCGGTAGGCGTGACATTCAGTTCTTCCGCCGCCGCTTTGAACCCGGCGCGCCGCGCCGCGGCCTCGAACGCGCGCAGCGAGCTCAATGGAGGGAGTTTGCGCATGGATTAAAAGCGTTCATCCGTAAGGTGAGAATTGACCATTTGTTGCGCCCGGGCGCTGGACCGATACTGCGGTCCCTGATGACGAGTCGAACCCGGAGGTCGCTCTTGAAAATCGAACAAGTACATATCCATCCCGATCCTTATGCGCCGTTCCTATTATCACAGGCAATCCGGGTAGGGGACTTCGTGTTCGTGTCGGGCCAGCCGGCGATCGGCGACGACGGCCGGATCGACGGGCCGGGCGACTTCGAACGCCAGGCCGAGCGCGCTTTCGGCAATCTGGCGCGCGTACTGGAAGCGGCCGGCTCCGGGATGGACCGCGTCGTCAAGACGACGGTATTCCTGTCGTCGATGTCGTATCTCGACAAGATGGTCGACGTACGGCGCAAATGGTTTTCGGCACCGTATCCGGCGGAGAGCCTCGTCGAGGTGGCGGCGCTCTTTTCGCCCGACGCGCTGATCGAAGTCGAAGCGATTGCCGTCGTATCGGATTCGAAGGTCGATCGCTGAACGGTCGCTGAACGATCGCGATATCGATCGACCTGAGCGGTCGATCGATTGACGATTTGCGTGCGTCGCGCCGGTGCGTCGAATCCGTCCGCGCGTGGCGGTGGAGCGCTCGCTGCGCGTGACGGTCGGGCCGCGTACGCCCGACCAAACAAAACGGGCGATTCATCAAACATTCGTCTGATCTTCCCCCTTTAGCATCGTTGCTGGGCAATCCGGCGTCGCAACCGCGCGTCGGATGCCGGAATGGCTTGTCAAACGCCGCTGCATGCCGGCGTTCCGAGGCGATCGGCGCTGTGGTGTCGAGCCCGACAACCGGGCGTCCCGGGTGTAATCGAACATGACGGAATTCGCAAGCCAAATCAAATGAAAAATGAATTGGCATCGGTAGACGATGCATATCGATGCCGGTAATGTGATGAAACACTGACGCAGCCCGCGACGGCTGCGCATATTCACGACAAGAAATCCGTCTGGTGGGGTGGGTGTATGACGCACAGTGCGCAAAATGCCAATACAAAGGTACTGATCCTGCGACAGCGACGGGCTGGCGATGCGCCGGGCCACGCTTCTTCCACGCAGATGCGAATGCATCCGACTGCGTCATCACTGCTTTCGTCAGCGCTTTCCGATTCGCGCCGCGGGTTTGCCCGCCGGCTCTGAGCGTGCTGCTCGCGGACTTCCGGTTCAACCGTTACTGACTCTTTCGCGCGAACGACACGCCGTTCGGCGGCTGCCGTCGTGCGCGATCGGTCGTCTTCGGCGATATGCGGCAGCGCGGTGTGCGTTGCGGCCGGTTTGCAAACAGCGCGATGGCCTTTTCAGCAAAGCAGTTATTTGCCGCGCGTGATGCCGGTCGCCGGTTCGGAGAATGCCGAAACGCAGCGACAGGCAACAGGCGAAGCGTCAGTGCGTCGGCTTATCGGTATGGAAACCGTACAGGCGTCGTGGCAGGAAGCGCCGGAATCTTGAAAGCAGCATTTTCAATCGTTTTCGAAAGCGTTCTCGAAAGACTCGAATAACGCGTCGATTCGATGCGCGTCGCGCAGTGCGGAACCTCGCGGCGACGCATCGACGGATATCTTGCATGTCCAGTCCCGGCGGCGCAACGAGCTGCCACCTGCAAGGGCCTTTGAACCGATCACTCACCGACAGGAAAACAACAATGAATCACATGTTCCGCATTATCTGGTCGAAGGCGCTCGGCACCTGGGTGGTCGCGTCGGAACTGACCACGCGACGCAGCAAGAGCGGCGCGGACAGCGGCCGATGCCAGGCGCTGGTCGTGAGCGTCGGCATCGGCGCGCTGGCGATCGGCTGCTGGTCGTCGCCGGCTACCGCGCAGGTATGGCACGGCACGACGAGCAGCGACTGGACGGTGGGAAGCAACTGGTCGACGGGCGCGGCACCAAGCGGCACGGCGACGGTGACGATCAACACGAACTCGCCGAATCCGACGGTGCTGGGTGTCTCCGGCGCGGTGAACTCGACGATCGGCAACCTGCAGATGGGCACCGCGACGGGAACGAGCGCGCTGACGATTCAGAACGGCAGCACGCTGTCGTCCAGCGTGACGACGGGCACGAATCAAATTGGTCAGAGTTCGGGAGCGACCAATGCCACCATCACCGTGACGGGGACGGGCTCGAGCTGGTCCATGGCGTCGTCGACTATCTTCGGTGCGGCCCTTGGCAGTACCGGCACGCTGAACGTTGCCAATGGTGCCACCGCCAGCTTGGCGAGCAACCTGGCTGTGGGACAGACTTCAGGCGGTCGCGGCGTGCTGAACGTAACGAATGGAAGCACGCTCACGACGGGTGGCGCCACTATTGCGGCGAGCAACTCGAACAGTACCGGCAGCATTTCCGGCGCTGGATCGCAGTGGAACGTCGGTGGAGCTTTGACGGTTGGCCTGGGCCGCGGCAACGGCGCCGGAGTCGGAACGCTGAACATTGCAAACGGCGCCGCTGTGACGGCCACCGGCAACATCACTATTGGTGGACTAACCCTCAGTACGAGCGGAGCCGGTGCAATCACGGTCGACGGCGCAGGCTCCCGGTTGAGCACCGGCGGCGCGCTCAACATCGGCCTGTACAGCACCGGCAGTACGCTGACAGTTTCCGACGGCGCGGTGGTGACCGCCAATACGGTAACGGTGACCGCGCTCCCCGCCGCAAAGGGCACGCTCAATCTGTCGAGCAGCGGCACGCTGGCGACGCAGGCGCTCACCGGCGGACCGGGCACCGCGCAGGTCAACTTCGACGGCGCCACCTTGCGCGCAACGGCGAGCAACACGGCGTTCATCAGCGGCTTTACCGCTACCGGGCTCAACATCGCGGCGGGCGGGCTCACGCTCGATACCGGCGCTTTCAATGTCACCGCAGCGTCCCCGTTCAGCGGGACAGGCGCGCTGACCAAGGTCGGAACCGGCACGGCGACGTTCACGGGCGACAACACGTACACGGGCGGCACGACGATTTCGGCGGGCACGCTGCAGCTCGGCAACGGCGGTACGTCGGGTTCGATCGTCGGCGACGTGACGAACAACGGCACGTTGGCGTTCAATCGTTCCGATACCGCGACGTTTGGCGGCGCGGTGTCCGGCAGCGGTGCGCTCGCGCAGATCGGTACCGGCACGACGGTGCTGACGGGCAACAATACCTATGCAGGCGGCACGACGATTTCGGCCGGCACGCTGCAACTGGGCAATGGCGGCGCGTCGGGTTCGATCACGGGCAACGTGACAAACAACGGCACGCTGGCGTTCAACCGATCCGATACCGTGTCGTTCGGCGGCACGATCTCGGGCAGCGGCGCGCTCGCGCAGCTCGGCACCGGCACGACGGTGCTCGGCGGCAACAACACGTATTTGGGCGGCACCACCGTCAATGGCGGCACGCTGCAAGTGGCCGGCGACGCCAATCTTGGCGATGCAAGCGGTTCGCTGTCGTTCGGCGGCGGCACGCTGCGCAATACGGCCGACTTTGCGTCCGCGCGTGCGATCACGCTGAACGCGGGCGGCGGGACATTCCAGACGACCGGCAATCTGACGTTGACCGGCCCGATCGGCGGCAGCGGCGCGCTGACGAAGACGGATGGCGGCACGTTGCTGCTCACCGCGAACGACACGTACACGGGCGGCACGACGATCTCGGCCGGCACGCTGCAGCTCGGCAACGGCGGTACGTCGGGTGCGATCGTCGGCGACGTGACGAACAACGGCACGTTGGCGTTCGATCGTTCCGATACCGCGACGTTTGGCGGCGCGGTGTCCGGCAGCGGCGCGCTCACGCAGATCGGTACCGGCACGACGGTGCTGACGGGCAACAACAGCTATACGGGCGGCACGACGATTTCGGCCGGCACGCTGCAACTCGGCAACGGCGGCACGTCGGGCTCGATCGTCGGCGACGTGACGAACAACGGCACGCTGGCGTTCAACCGATCCGATACCGTGTCGTTCGGCGGCACGATCTCGGGCAGCGGCGCGCTCGCGCAGCTCGGCACCGGCACGACGGTGCTCGGCGGCAACAACACATATACAGGCGGTACGACGATTTCGGCCGGTACGCTGCAACTCGGCAACGGCGGTACATCGGGCGGCATCGTCGGCAACGTGCTGAACAATGGCAAGCTGGCTTTTGCCCGCGCCGATACCGTCACGTACGGCGGCACGATTTCCGGTAGCGGCGCGGTGACTCAAAGCGGGACCGGCACGACGATTCTGACCGGCAACAACAGCTACGCGGGCGGCACGACGGTCGCTGCCGGCGCGCTGGCGATCGGCGATGCGTTGCATCCACTGGCGACGAGCGGGTCGGGAGACATCTCCGTCGCGTCGGGTGCGTCGCTCGGCGGATACGGACACATCGCCGGCTCCGTGCAAAACGGCGGCACGCTTGCACCGGCGAATGCACTGACGGCGTTGTCCGCGGGCCCGACCGGCACGCTGCAAATCGGCGGCTCGCTGGCCAACAGCGGCACTTTGCAACTCGCCGCGGCGAACGGCCGGCCCGGTAACGTGCTGGACGTCGGCGGCAATTACGCGGGCGGCGGCCGGCTGGTCCTCAACACGGTGCTCAACGAGGGCGGCGCAGCGTCGCAAACCGACCGGCTCGTCGTGCACGGGCAGGCAAGCGGTCAAACCGCGATTGCAGTTCGCGCGAGCGGCGTCGGCGCGAAGACGGTCGGCGACGGGATCCTCGTCGTCGAGGTCGGTCCGCAGGCGAGCGCGAGCAGCGTTCAGCAGGCGACGGCCGCGGCGGACCGGGTGGTTCAGCGTCAGGTCTATCAGGGTGTCCAGTCCACGTCCGGCAGCTTCCAGCTCGCGGGCCCGGTCCAGGGCGGCGCATACCAATATCTGCTTTACCAGGGCGGCGCTCAGTCGGCACAAGACTGGTATCTGCGCTCGACCATCGTCGACGCCGGTATTCCGGGCTCGGGTACGCCCGGCTCGGGCGCGCCGGGTTCGGTCGCACCGGTCCAGGGCGCGGAGCCGGTGCCGCTTTATCGGCCGGCCGTCGCGGGCTATGCGTTGATGCCGGCGCTCAACGTCGACTACGGCTTCTCGGTGCTCGGGCGTCTGCACGAGCGGGTCGGCGATGTCGCTGCACTGGAAGGGGCGCAAGGCACGCATCGCGATGCCGTATGGGGACGAGTGGGCGGCAACGGGCTGGACGCGAGTGCCGGGCGTTTCTCCGCGGATTCGCGGACGTATTTTGCGCAGTTCGGCAAGGACTGGACGCTGCGCTCGAACGCAGCCAGCGGCAGCACGCACGCGGGCGTGACGGCCACGATCGGTTCGATGTCGGCGAGCTTCGACGATCGCCTCCGCTCGATCGTCGGGTTGTCGACGCAGACGGGGACCGCCGAAATGCATGCGCAATCGCTGGGCGCATACCTGACGCGTTACTTTGCCGGCAGCGGCTACGTCGACGCGGTTGCGCAAGTCACGCACTACCGAACCGAGTATGGCGACGCGTATCGCGGCAAGGGCGTGCAGAACGGATATGGCGCTGGCATGTCGGTCGAGGCCGGCCAGCCGTTTGCCGTCGCCGGTCTGTTCGCGATCGAGCCGCAGATGCAGTTGATGTATCAGTACACGCATCTGAATCACTTCGACGACGCGGTTTCATCGGTATCGGGCAATACGACGCACGCGCTGCGCGGCCGGGCCGGCATCCGTTTGTTCAAGGCCAACATGGCCGATGCATCGGCAACGAGTGCAGCGACGCCGTATCTGACGGCCGACGTGCTGCACGACTTCACGCCGATGGGGACGACCGTCATCGCGGGGAGCGCGGTGCCCGGCGAATTCGCGCGGACATGGTACGAACTGGGCGCGGGCGTATCGGCGCAATTGGGCAAGTCGATGCAGTTGACGACGCAAGTCAAATACGCGCACCACATTGGCGGCGACGCGCGACGCAATCTGGCGGTGCAGGCCGGGCTGCGTTATGGCTGGTAGTAGTACCGTCGCAATGCCGGTATCGCGCGCTGTATGGCAGCGGTCGTGCGATGCACGCGGATGAGGTGGTGATTCACGTTTTCGGTGAAGCCATCTCGCCGGCATGCTCGCGGCCGTGCCGGACTCTGTTTGGGCACGGCCGCGAATGCGCGTGGGCCTGAAGCCCCGACGTGATCGCGACGCGTCCGATACCGCCGATACAACGGAACACTTTCACATCTCGGGCAGTCAGTCGTGGCATCGAGTCACGTTGAAGCGCGCCGCGGTTCCAAACTGCGGCCGATCCGGTTTTGGCGTGCCGTCGCGGAGAACGTGAGCGGCGGACTAAAGGTCAGCCGATCGAGTCATCGGCCGTTACGGCCACTGCACCGCGCGGCTCCTTTCGACGAACCGCAGCGGATCTCGATGCCCGGTCCGTGTCGCGACGTCGGCCCGGACGTCAAACTCAACGAGCCGCATTATCATGTCCGCCGACTGCGCGGCAGTAGTTGCGCACGCATCTTTCCTCCGAGCATTGCCGTGTCGAAATGAAGACGGCAATACAGACTCCAATCGCGGCTATTGATTACTCGGAGTGGTTAATTTCACGATAAAGCCTGCCATTGGCTCGCGAGAATATATCGACGCGGCTGCCGCGCCACGGCGCGCTCGATCGGCACATTCACTATCGTATTTATCAGACCACAATTTAACAATTCGTTAACTTTTCTGTAGACAATTACAAACCCGTATGCGAAAGTTTTAAAGGTGCGCTGAGTCTGCACTTTTGCTTGACCGGGCTGGGGGAAATGCGCCGCAGCGAGTGCAGAAACGACGCAGGCAGTCCAAACGAAGTACAAAAAATTGGTCGTGGGACACCGATACGGTGCCCTCGATATCCGCAATTTCGCTGCACATTGCGACAAGAGCACGAACATGAATACATACAGTCACGCCGGATTGGCTGCGGATCCGACAGTGCGAAACGGTCATCACGGTCGTCCGTTGACTGGCGATCTTTCCGTCGATCGAGGCGGGAAGGCACGTCACAACCCTCCCTAATGTTTGCATGAGACAGGCGCATATCGGCGCTTCGTCTTTTCGGGCTGTCTCGGCCTAAAGATCCTGTTGCGCGTTTTCTGATCTCCGTGTGGAGAGGGGCTTCGTTCGCCTTGTCGAGGCGCATGCGATGCCGCGGGCACACGGAGTGGATCGTTGCGCCCGATTTTCGGTGCGCCCGAATGCGTGGGCGATGCCGTCGGCGTAGCTGAAACAGTTGTGCTGTCGCTGTGCGTCGTTGTTTTTGCAAATTCGTTCTCCTTATCAGATAGATCAATCAAGAGCAGAGGTGAAGGCATGAACAAGGTGTTTCGAACGATCTGGAATCGGTCGCTTTGCGCGTTCGTCGCCGTGTCGGAACTCGCGCGTGCCGACGGCAAAGGCGGCATTCGCGGCGCCGGCGGCGTATGTGACGACAGAGCCGGCGGCACGTGGAGCGGTGTGCCGTCCCCGCTGACGGCCGTGGCGCTGGCCGCGATCGGCGGCGTGCTGGCGTGGTCCGGCGATGCGGCTGCGCAGGTGGCGGTTTCCGGCACGAACTGCCCGGGCACCGCGACCGCGAACACGAACAATGGCATTGCGATCGGTTGTACGGCAAACGCAGCGAGCACGAGCGGTGCGATCGCGATCGGTGCGAATGTGATGGCGAGCGGCGTCAACGGTACGGCGGTCGGGATCTTTTCGCAGGCGACTGCTCAAGGTGCGTCGGCTTTCGGTACGTCGTCGAACGCGAGCGGCCTCAATTCCGCGGCGCTCGGACCAGGTGCGAAGGCTCAGGGCGCCTCCAGCAGCGCGCTCGGCAGTTTCGCGAACTCGGTGAGCGCAGGCTCGGTCGCCGTCGGCGCGGCTACCGCGGGCTCGACCGCGGCCAGTGACACAAACAACATTGCGATCGGCCCGAGTGCCTTTGCGACGGGTGGTACGGGTGCCGCCACGCATGGCTCTGGTCAGGCGATCGCGATCGGTGACTCGTCGTCCGCCACCGCGCTGCAGGCGATCGCATTGGGCGGGAACGCGATGGCTTCGGCACAGGACACGTTCGCGGCCGGCGCGGGCGCGACGGCTGCCCAGCAAGGCGCGATTGCCGTCGGGACGGCTGCGAGTGCGACGAATCAGTACGCCATTGCGCTCGGTTGGCAGTCCGCCGTGAGCGGGTTCTACGGTATCGCGATGGGTATCAGCGCGCAGGCGAGCGCTGCCAACGCAGTCGCCCTGGGCCCGAATGCGCAGGCGACGAATGCCGCCGCTACCGCAGTCGGCAACGGCGCGAAAGCGAGCGGCAACACGGCACTCGCGATCGGCGGTCAGGCGCTCGCCATCGGCGACGGCACCGTTGCGGCGGGCCAGGGTGCAGGCGCAGGCTCGACCACCGCGAATACCGGTTCGGTCGCCGTCGGTCTTGCAACCGGCACGCTCGTCAGCGGCGCGCAGAACACCGCGGTCGGCGGCGGTATCGCGAGCGCGATGCGCGGCGCGGGCTCCGGCGTCACCGGCACGCGCAACGTCGCGATGGGCACGGGCGACGGCACGGTCACGTATGACGGTACGCTGGCCGCTTCCGCGGGTAGCCTCGTATCGGGCAACGACAACGTCGCGATCGGCACGAACGCCGGCATCGGCGTCACGGCAAGCGGTACTACGTCGATCGGTCTGAACGCGAAGGCGTCGGGCACGAATGCCATCGCGATGGGCGCGGGCGCGCAGGCGACGGGCGCGAACACGGTGAGCATCGGTACGGGCAACCTCGTCAGCGGCGCGAACTCCGGCGCGATCGGCGATCCGAGCACGATCACCGGCTCGGGCTCGTATTCGCTGGGCAACAACAACACGATCAATTCGAACAACGCGTTCGTCGTCGGCAACGGCGTGACCGTCGCGACGGGCCTCGACGGCGCGGTCGTGCTCGGCAACGCGTCGACGGTGTCGGCCGCCGTGCAGACGCCGAGCGCCGTCATCGGCGGCGCAACGTACACGTTCGCCGGCGGCACGCCGGCAGCAGGCGACGTGGTAAGCGTCGGTTCCGCTGCCGCGCCGCGGCAGATCCAGAACGTCGCGGCGGGGCGGATCAGTGCGAGTTCGACCGACGCGATCAACGGCAGCCAGCTCCATTCGACGAATCTGGCGCTCGATTCGCTGTCGACGTCGACGACGTCGAGCATCACGTCGCTGTCGACGGCCACGTCGTCGAGCATCGGGTCGCTGTCGACGGGCCTGAGTACGACGAACAGCAACCTGACTTCGCTGTCGACGTCGACGTCGATCATTACCGGTTCGCTGTCCACCGGGATCGGCTCGCTGTCCACCGGCCTCAGCACGGCAAACAGCAACATCACGTCGTTGTCGACGGCGACGTCGTCGAGCATCAACTCGTTGTCCACCGGGCTCAGCACGACGACGAGCGGCCTCACGTCGTTGTCGACCGCGACGTCGTCGAGCATCGGTTCGCTGTCGACCGGCCTGAGCACGACGAACAGCAGCGTGACGTCGCTATCTACGGCAACGTCGACGAGCATCGGCTCGCTGTCGACCACGATCAGCTCGATCACGAACAACAACACGAACCTCGGCAACAGCACGGCCGGCGCGATCGGCGGCGGCGCGACCTACGATCCGACCACCGGCACGATCTCGGCGCCGTCGTACGTCACGTACAACACCGACGGCTCGACGACGATCAACAACAACGTCGGCTCGGCGCTCGACAACATCAACGCGCACGGGATCAAGTACTTCCACGCGAATTCGACCGCGCCGGACAGCCAGGCGATCGGCGTGGACAGCGTCGCGATCGGCCCGAACGCGATCTCGCGCGTGGACGGCAGCATCGCGCTCGGCTCGGGCTCGGTCGCCGATCGGGCGACCGTGCCGTCATCGGGCGTCCTGCGCAACGGCAGCGCGTCGATTCCGTTCGACACGACCGACCAGACGCTGCTCGGCGCGGTGTCGGTCGGCGACGCGACGAACCGCACGTACCGGCAGATCACCAACGTCGCGGACGGCACCGGCCAGCAGGACGCGGTCACGGTGCGGCAGCTGACCGGCGCGCTGCAGTCGTTCGCGGTGACCGGCCAGAAGTATTTCCATGCGAATTCGACGGCCGGCGATTCGCTCGCGGTCGGTGCGGAGTCGATCGCGGTCGGCCCGACGACGGTCGTGAACGGCGACAACGGTGTGGGCATCGGCAACGGCGCGATCGTCGATGCGACCGCGCCGGGCGG
>NZ_CABVPR010000024.1 GCF_902499135.1 Burkholderia dolosa | reverse complement strand
GAACGCGGCGACGATCGCGGCCGCCGCTGCGAGCAGCGCGGCCGGCGGGAGCCGGGCACGGAGCACGCGCCGCGCGGCGGCCGCGACGCCGGACTCGGCCGGCCGCATCGTCCGGACCGGTTGTGTCGCTTGTCTGGCCGTCATTGCGTGAGGTCGATCTCGTAGATCGCGAGATTCTTGCCCGAACCGTCGTCGGCCGCGACCTGTGTGATGCCGGTCAGGCCGGCCGCGGCCGCGTCCGCGAGCCGGTTCGGCGCCGACGAGAACCGCACGTGCGCGACCGAGCTCGCGAGCTTCGTGAAGCGCCAGCTGCGGTGCGAACCGTCGGCCGCGCGCGTGATCGTGCCGCGCTGCTTGATGTACGCGATCAGCACGTCGCGGTTCGCGTCCGGCGACGCGAAGATCGTCTTGCTGCCGTCGAGGCCCGGGAAGTTGCCGCCGCCGCTCGCGCGGTAGTTGTTCGTCGCGACGATGAACTGCGCGTTCGGGTCGATCGGCGCGCCCTTGTACGTGAGATTCCTGATCCGGCTGCCGACCGGCTGCGTGACGTCGATCTCGTACGTCAGATCGGCCGACGTGAACATGTCGAAGTTGTAGCCGGGGAAGCTGCTGACGAGCGGCTGCACGGTCGCCTTGGTCGGATCGATCGTGTTGAAGCGCTTCGCGGCCGTCTCGAGCCAGTTCTTCACGTCGGTGCCGCTCACCTTCACCGCGTACACGGTGTTCGGATACAGGTACAGGTCGGCCGCGTTGTTGATCGCGAGCGCGCCCGGCGCGACGTCGGTGTAGTCGCTGCCGCCGCCGAATCCGCTCTTGAACGGCGCGCTGACCGACAGCACCGGCAGCGACGCGTATTGCGGCAGGTTCGCCTGCACGTAGCGCGCGACGTAGTCGGCCTGCGCGTCGTTGACGATCTGGATCGCGCCCGGGTCGCCGACGTCCGCGAAGTACGAGTTCATCCGGTAGTCGGTCGAGCCGATCGGCGTCTTCACGTAGTCGATCGTCGCCTGGTGTTCGGCGGCGATCGCCGCGGATACCGACGGATCGGCGGCGACGTAGGTCTTGTCGGCGTTCTGGATCGGCCGCGCCTCGACGGTCGTCTGCGACTTGTCGACGTTCCAGCGCGTGCCGTCGAACTTCAGGCCGAGCTTGATCACACCGAGGTGCTTGCCCCAGTAGTTGGCCATCACGGTCGGCACGCCGTTCACGGTGCCCTTGACCTTGTCGACGCCCGGCAGGTTGAACTGCGGCACGGTGCTCGCCGCGTCCGGGAATACCTGGTGCGAGTGGCCGATCAGCATCGCGTCGATGCCCGGCACGGTCGACAGCCACCAGCTGCCGTTCTCCATCGTCGGCGAATACGCGGAATTGTCGAGACCGCCGTGCGAGATCGCGACGACGAGATCGGCGCCCTTCGCGCGCATTTCCGGGATGTACTTCTCGGCCGTTTCCTTCAGACCGGTCGTATAGACCTTGCCGTCGAGCCAGCGCTTGTCCCAGTTCATGATCGCGGGCGGCGTGAAGCCGATGATCCCGATCTTCACCGGCGCGCTGACCGTCGTGCCGTCGGGCGCGGTCGCCGTCACGGTGCGGGTCAGGATCGTGTACGGCGCGAACAGCGGTGCGTTGGTCTTCGCGCTGATCACGTTCGCGAGCACCTGCGGAAAGTTCGGGCCCGCGCACTTCTTCTGCTGCGCGGGCGCCGGCAGCCCGTCGACGTCGAACGTGTTGCCGGTCACCTGCGACAGGTACGGCAGCCCGTAGTTGAACTCGTGGTTGCCGATGCCGCCGCCGTCGAATTTCGCGGCGTTCATCACCTTGTAGATCGCGAGCGTCTGATCGCAGCCGATCGGCTTCACGAGCGCCTGGTAGTCCGACAGCGCGGTGCCCTGGATCGTGTCGCCGTTGTCGAGCAGCAGCGTGTTCGGATACTGCGCGCGCGCCTGCGCGATCAGCGTCGACACGCGCTCGAAGCCGAGCGACTGGTCGGCCGCGAGCTTGAAGTAGTCGTACGACAGCACGTTGGTGTGCAGGTCGGTCGTTTCGAGCAGCGCGAGCGTGGCGGTCGTGCCGGCGGGCGCCTGCGCCGCGTTCTGCGAAGACGGCGGCGCGCTCACGTCGTCGCCGTTGCAGCCGGCGAGCAAGAACGCGAGGCTCGCGAGCGCGGCGGCGGCCGGCGCGCGACGGCGGGAAGGCAGGGGTAGACGCATCGGATGTCCTGTTCGGGGTTTTGTCATGGCCGATGGCGGCGTAGGCAGCGCATCGGCGGCGCGCCGACGGCCTGACGGGCGGCGCGTGAGAGTATCGAAAGGAAACGTGACGGAAGAATGAAAGGCGCCGACGCGGCCCGGCCGGCGGTCCGCGCGCGCGGCCGCGTACCGCCCCGGCGTTTCGGCGGCCGGCGCCGCTGCGCTGCCGCGCGGGAAATCCTCGCATCGCGGCGACGGGCGGTTCGCTACAATGGCCGCTTCATCCTTTTGCAAACCACCCGCCTTGGACTTCGAGACTCCACCGGGCCTGTCGGTCGACACCGGCAGCCAGGGCCAGATCGTGCGCCTGTCCGGCCAGTGGACGGCGCTCGCGCTCGCGCGCAATCGCGGCGCGGCGGCGCGCCGCGTCGCCGGCATCGCGGCCGGCCGCGTGAGCGAGTGGGACCTGTCGGGCATCGAGCGGCTCGATCACGTCGGCGGCCAGGCGCTGTGGCGCGTGTGGGGCCGCAAGCTGCCGCCCGGCGTCGCGCTGAGCGCCACGCAGCGCACGATCTTCGAACGCATCGAACGGCTGGACAGCCAGCGCGAGGCGCCCGAGCGCGTCGTGCGCATCGATCCGGTCACGCGCCTCGGCCAGTCGATCTTCGCGTTCGGCGAGCACCTGTACGGCGGCATCGCGATGTTCGGCCGCGTGATCCTCGACGCACTGTCGGTGCTGCGCCGCCCGCAGACGATGCCGTGGAAGGAAACGTCCGCGAACGTCTACAGCGCCGGCGCGCAGGCGCTGCCGATCACCGCGCTCGTCGCGTTCCTGATCGGCATCGTGCTCAGCTACCTGTCCGCGCAGCAGCTGCAGATGTTCGGCGCGAACCGCTATATCGTGAACATTCTCGGGCTGTCGGTGATCCGCGAGCTCGGCCCCGTGCTGTCCGCGATCCTCGTCGCGGGCCGCTCGGGCTCGGCGATCACCGCGCAGATCGGCGTGATGCGCGTGACCGAGGAACTCGACGCGATGCGCGTGATGGGCATCCCGCACGGGCTGCGGCTGATCCTGCCGCGCGTGCTCGCGCTCGGCGTCGCGATGCCGCTGCTCGTGATGTGGACCAACATCGTCGCGCTCACCGGCGGCGCGCTCGCCGCGAAGATGGTGCTCGGGATCGACGTCAACTATTTCGTGCGCTCGCTGCCGGGCGTCGTGCCGATCGCGAACCTGTACATCGGGCTCGGCAAGGGCGTCGTGTTCGGCATGCTGATCGCGCTGGTCGCATGCCATTTCGGCTTCCGGATCAAGGCGAACTCGCAGAGCCTCGGCGAAGGCACGACGACGTCGGTCGTCACGTCGATCACGGTCGTGATCCTGGCCGACGCGGTGTTCGCGATCCTGTTCCAGAACGTGGGGCTCGGATGAACGCGTCGACAGAATCGCCGGCCGATGCCGCGGCGGCCGCAGCGCGCCGGCACGACGACCTCGTGATCGAGGTGCGCAACCTGACGAAGCGCTACGGGCGCAACATCGTCCATCAGAAGCTCGACTTCGACGTGCGGCGCGGCGAGATCGTGTCGCTCGTCGGCGGCTCGGGCTCGGGCAAGACGACGCTCGTGCGGCAGATTCTCGGTCTCGAGCGGCCGACGTCGGGCACGATCAAGGTGTTCGGGCAGGACACGTCGACGATCGACGCAGCGAGCGCGCGGATGATGCGCACGCGCTCCGGGATGCTGTTTCAGCACGGCGCGCTGTTCTCGTCGATGTCGGTGTTCGACAACGTCGCGCAGCCGCTGCGCGAGCTCGGCCGCGTGCCGCCCGACCTGCTGCACGACATCGTGATGCTGAAGCTCGAGATGGTCGGACTGCCGTGCAAGCACGCGTCGAAGATGCCGGCGGCGCTGTCGGGCGGGATGGTCAAGCGGGTCGGCATCGCGCGCGCGATCGCGCTCGAGCCCGAGCTGCTGTTCCTCGACGAGCCGACGGCCGGCCTCGATCCGCAGGCGTCCGACGAATTCGTCGAACTGATCGCGACGCTGCACCGCACGCTCGGGCTGACGGTCGTGATGGTCACGCACGACCTGGACACGATGGTCGCGCTGTCGACGCGCGTCGCGGTGCTGGCCGACCGCAAGGTGCTCGTCGCCGCGCCGGTCGAGGAGGCCGCGAACGTCGACCATCCGTTCATCCACGAATATTTCCTGGGGCTGCGCGGGCGCCGCGCATTGCAGGCGCTGCCGCCCGAGCGGCGCGCGAAGCTGCCGAAGGCGGCCCTCGAACCGGCGCTGTCGAGCGTCGAGCTGTAGCGATAGCGCAAGCAACAAGGAACCGTCGAATGGAAAACAAATCACATGCGTTCTGGGCCGGCCTGTTCACGATCGCGCTGACGCTCGCGATCGCGGGCGCCGTGTTCTGGTTCAACGTCGACCGCACGGTGCGCGTGCCGTACGACCTGATCGCGCGCACCAACGTGACGGGTCTGTTCCCCGATGCGGCCGTGCGCTTTCGCGGCCTCGACGTCGGCAAGGTGCAGTCGATCGGCTTCGACCGTTCGCATCCGGGCCAGATCCGGATCCGCATCCTGGTCGACCAGGACGCGCCGATCACGCAGTCGACGTACGGCAGCCTCGGCTTCCAGGGCGTGACGGGCATCGCGTTCGTGCAGCTCGAGGACACGGGCCGCGACCTGTCGCCGCTGCCGTCGTCGCCGAAGAAGATCGCGCAGATTCCGATGCGGCCGAGCCTGTTCGATCAGATCCAGCAACGCGGCGGCGTGCTGCTGCGGCAGCTCGAGCAGGCCGCGAAGGGCGTGAACCAGCTACTGTCGCCGGAGATGCGCGAGCAGTTGCGCGCGACGACCGAAAGCCTGCAGCACGCGGCCGACGGCGTGACGACGCTGTCGAAGCAGCTTGGCCCGGCGGTCGCCGAGCTGCCGCAGACGATGCACGAGGTCAATCGCGCGATGGCGTCGGCGAACACGTTGCTGCAGCCGAACGGGCCGCTCGTCTCGAACCTGAACAAGGCCGGCACGGCCGCGGAGCAGGTCGGCGTCGCGCTGAACGACCTGAACGCGCGCGTGCAGTACGACACGCTGCCGCGCTTCAATGCGCTTGCGGGCAACGTCGGCGACGCGTCGCGGCAGCTGAAGGACGTCGCCGGTGAACTCGGCCGCAATCCGAGCAGTCTGCTGTTCGGTTCGCCCGGCCCGGCGCCCGGCCCCGGCGAACCGGGCTTCACGTGGCCCGGCAAGGCGGCCGGCAAGTGACGCGCGCCGCCGCGCCGCTCGTCGGGCCGCGAACCGGCCGCCCGATCGCGCTCCTCGAAACCGGAAACTTCATGCAGGAACAGGAATACGCCATGCCACGAATCCTTGATCGCGCGCTGCGCCCGGCTGCGACCGCGCTCGCCGTGCTGACGCTCGTGCTCGCCGCCGGCTGCGCAGCCGACCGTGCGGCGCTGTCGAACATCCGCTACGACCTCGGGCCGGCCGCGCCCGTCGTGTCGGCCGGCACGGGTCCGGCGCTGAAGGTGCTCGACGTCGCTGCGCCCGAAGCGCTCGATACGGACAAATTCGTCTACCGGCTCGCGTATGCGGATGCGCAGCGGATGGCCGTCTATCGCGACAGCCGCTGGACCGCGCCGCCCGCGCAGCTGCTCACGCAGCGGCTGCGCAGCGCGCTGTCGGCGCGCGGCGCGGTGCTCGAAGGCTCGGACGGCGTGCGCGCGCCGACGCTGAAGGTCGACCTGAGCGAGTTCGAACAGGTGTTCGACGGCGAGTCGCAGAGCCACGGCGCGGTCACCGCGCGCGCGACGCTGATGCAGGACGGCAAGGTGCTCGGGCAGCGCACGTTCGTCGCGCGCGCGCCGGCGAGCACGCCGGACGCGGCCGGCGGCGCGCGTGCGCTCGCGGCGGCGAGCGACGAGCTCGTGTCGCAGATCGCCGCGTGGATCGGCGTGCAGGCGTACGCGGGCAATCCGTGACGCGCGACGCGCATCGACGATGAACGGGCCCGGCACGCATCGCGCGTCGTCGCTCGCGCGGCAGGCCTGTGTCGCCTATGCGGCGCTGATCGTCTACGCGTCGCTGTATCCGTTCGGCGGCTGGGTATCGCTCGGCATCGGGCCGTTCGATTATCTGTTCGCGCCGATGCAGCGCTACGTGACCGCGTTCGACGTGGTCACGAACGTGCTCGGCTACATGCCGTTCGGCGCGCTCGCGGTGCTCGCGCTGCATCCGCGCTGGCGCGGCGCGGCCGCGACGCTGATCGCGTTCGTGCTCGGCGTGCTGCTGTCGGGCGCGATGGAGGCGCTGCAGACCTATCTGCCGACACGCATCGCATCGAACCTCGATCTCGCCGCGAACGCGCTCGGCGCGCTGCTCGGCGCCGCGTTCACGGCGCCGGCCACCGGCGCGCTGCTCGACCGCGGCATGCTGCGGCGGCTGCGGTTCGCGTGGTTCGAGGCCGACGGCGCGACGCCGCTGCTGCTCGCCGCGCTATGGCCGTTCGCGATCCTGTTTCCGTCGCCGTTCCTGTTCGGCATCGGCGATTGGCCGGCCGCGCTGTGGGAGCGCGCGGACGCATCGATGCAGGACGCGCTGCTCGCGTGGCTGCCGACCGGGTGGCACGTCGGCGCATGGCCGGAGCGCATCGACGCGTGGCTGTCCGATTCCGCGTGGGAGGCCGTGCTCGGCGCGCTGATGCTGTTCCCGGCGCTGGCGATCGCGTCGCTCGCGATGCGCGCCCACGCGCCGCGCGTGCGGCTGCTGATCGCGTTCGTGCTCGGCACGCTCGCGCTGAAGGCGGCCGCGACGTTCATGCAGTCGGCCACGGGCCTCGTCGTCGTATGGGCGACGCCCGGCGCGCGGCTCGGCATCGAGATCGGCTTCGCGGCCGCGCTCGTCGCGCTGCGCGTGCCGGCCGCCGCGCGCGCGGCGCTCGCCGCCGTCGCGCTGCTGATCGGCGTCGTGCTCGTGAACCTGCTGCCCGTCAATCCGTTCTTCGACTTCACGCTGTCGGGCTGGCGGCAGGGCCGCTACGTGCACTTCAACAGCATCGCGCGCTGGCTCGCGTGGATCTGGCCGTACGCGGCGCTGATCTGGCTCGGCCAGCGCGTCGAGCGCGCGTGGCTGCCGGCCGCGGTGCGCCGCTGACGGAGCGGCCCGGCGGCGAACGGCGCAGCCCGCGCCGGCAGCGCCGCGCGCCGGTCGCTATAATCGTCCGCACCATCCGTTGCGCCGCGCAACGGCAATCGCCCGTCACTCCGCCCGGCACCGCGCCGGGCCGCTCGTCACCATCATGGATTCCTACTACCAGCACCACGTCTTCTTCTGCCTGAACCAGCGCGATCCGGGCGCCGAGCGCCCGAGCTGCGCGCAATGCGACGCGCAGGCCATGCAGGAATACGCGAAAAAGCGCGTGAAGGAACTCGGCCTCGCGGGGCCCGGCAAGGTCCGCATCAACAAGGCCGGCTGTCTCGACCGCTGCGAGGAAGGGCCGGTGATGGTCGTGTATCCGGAAGGCACGTGGTACACGTACGTCGATCGCGCCGACATCGACGAGATCGTCGAATCGCACCTGCGCGACGGCAACGTCGTCGAGCGCCTGAAGATCTGAGCGGGCCGCCGAATGAACGCTCATACGCAGAAATCGCTGATCGCGGGCCCGGTCGGGCAGGTCGAGATCGCGGTCGACCTGCCGGATGCGGTGCGCGACGGCCGCGCCGCGCCGCGCGGGATCGCGCTCGTTGCGCATCCGCATCCGCTGTTCGGCGGCACGATGGACAACAAGGTCGCGCAGACGCTCGCGCGCACGCTCGTGCAGCTCGACTACGTCGTGTACCGGTCGAACTTCCGCGGCGTCGGGGCGACCGAAGGCGTGCACGACAACGGCATCGGCGAAGCCGACGATCTGCTCGCGGTGCTCGCGCACATGCGCGCGCAGCCCGCGTACGCGGACCTGCCGCTCGTGCTCGCGGGCTTTTCGTTCGGCACGTTCGTGCTGTCGCACGTCGCGAAGCGGCTGCGCGATGCGGGCGACACGATCGAGCGGATGGTGTTCGTCGGGACGGCGGCAAGCCGCTGGCAAGTCGCCGACGTGCCCGAGAACACGCTCGTGATCCACGGCGAAACGGACGACACGGTGCCGATCTCGGCGGTGTACGACTGGGCGCGGCCGCAGGAGCTGCCGGTCGTCGTGATTCCCGGCGCCGAGCATTTCTTCCATCGCAAGCTGCACGTGCTGAAGCGCATCATCGTCGACGCATGGCGCTGAGCCGCTGAAGCGGGGCCGGCGCGCGCGGACCGCGATGCATCGCGACGTTCTTCAGGAAGGCCGGCAGCGACGTCGACATCGCAGGGAAGCCGCGCTCGGATGCCGGTGCAGAGCAGCGGTCAGGTCACGTCGCGGCACGTTCTCGTCGCGACACGACACATCGCATCGAGCGGAGCCGAGCCTCCGATGCCGCACGACCCGTGCAGCCGCCGCGGCTGCCGCGCCGCGTGCCCGACTTGCACGCGGCCTGCATGCGCCTTTCGTGCGGCTTCTGCCGCGCATCGCCGCCGCGCATGCGCGTCGCGTTTTCGATGCATGCATGCGTGTTGCCGGCGCCCACTTCGCAAAAACGCGCTTCACGGCCACGTATAATGGCCGCATTTCGCGTCGCCCGCGGCCCGGCGGGGCCCATGCGGCGCTCGCTTCGCCCACCCGTGCGCGCGCTCGCGACGGCCGCGAACCGAACGCGTCCGCACGAGTCCAACCGGCGCGTTTCGCGTCGCCCGAATATCGGGCGAATGCCCGGAACGCGTGCCGCCTTGCCATTCAACCGTGCGCGTTTCGCGCCGCACTTTCTGCCATCAGCCTGAATCGATCATGCGTCTGTCTTCCCAAGGCCTCAAGTCTCTCGCTTCCTCCATCGCCTTCGGCACCGCCGCGCGCAACGTCGCGCTCGGCGTGATGCTGCCCGTCGCGCTCGCGTCGACGATCGTCGTCGCCGAGGCGAAGCCGGCCGCCAAGGCCAAGGCTGCGCATGCTGCGCCGGCCGCCGCCGAGCAGTCCACCGGCGCACCGGCGACCTTCATGCCGGGCGCGGTGCCGCCGCCGGGCGTGAACGCGCGCTCGTGGGTGCTCGTCGATGCGACCAGCAACACGGTGCTCGCGTCGGGCAATGCGGACGAGCGCGTGGAGCCGGCGTCGCTGACGAAGCTGATGACGGCCTATCTGGTGTTCGAGGCGCTCGACAAGAAGAAGATCTCGATGGAGCAGATCGTCACGCCGAGCGAAGCGGTGCGCCGCGTCGGCCGCGACGAGTCGCGGATGTTCATCGAGGCGAACAAGCCGGTGTCCGTGCACGACCTCGTGTACGGGATGATCATCCAGTCGGGCAACGACGCGGCGATCGCGCTCGCCGAACTGGTGGGCGGCAGCGAGGCGCAGTTCGTCACGATGATGAACGACGAGGCGCAGCGCCTCGGGATGAAGAGCACGCACTTCGCGGACGTGAACGGGATGCCCGACCCGAACCACTACACGACGGCCGGCGATCTCGCGAAGCTGTCCGCGCATCTGATCCGCGATTTTCCGCAGTACTACGGCATCTTTTCCGAGAAGGAATTCAAGTACAACAACATCCGTCAGGGCAACCGCAACCGGCTGCTGTGGCTCGACCCGACGGTCGACGGCCTGAAGACCGGCCATACGCAGGCGGCCGGCTACTGCCTGATCTCGTCGGCGAAGCGCGCGATTCCGGGTACGGCCGATGCGCAGCGTCGTCTGGTCGCGGTGATGATGGGCGAGCCGAAGGAAAGCGACCGCACGCAGGACAGCATGAAGATGCTGAACTACGGCTACAGCGCGTTCGACGCGGTGCGCCTGTTCAAGGCCGGCCAGGCGATCGCGACGCCGCGCATCTACAAGGGCAAGGACAACACGGTGCAGGTCGGCGTGAAGAGCGATCAATGGGTGACCGTGCCGCGCGGCCTCGGCGACAAGGTGAAGCCGGAAGTCGACGTGAACGCGCCGCTGATCGCGCCGCTCGCGCAGGGGCAGCAGGTCGGCACCGTGAAGGTCGTCGCCGACGGCAAGACGCTGTCCGAATTCCCGGTCGTCGCGCTGCAGGCGGTGCCGGAAGCCGGTATCTTCGGACGTATCTGGGACTCGATCCTGCTGATGTTCAGCAAGAAGAAGTAAGCGTAGCGGGCCTTTGTTTCGACGACTTCATCCCCATCTGGTACAGCCATGAGCGAAACCGAATTCGAACCGATCGTCTATCTGAGCGTGTCCTCGCACGAGGAACTGGTGCCGCTGTCGCAAGCCCGTGTCCCGGTGCTCGATCGCGGGTTCATCTTCGGCGACGGCGTGTATGAAGTCGTTCCCGTCTATGCGCACGACGGCGCGCACGTGCCGTTCCGGATCGATCAGCATCTCGAACGGCTCGAGCGCAGCCTGAAGAAGATCGGCATCGGCAATCCGCACGATCCGGCGGGCTGGCGCGAGCTGATCGAGCGCGTCGTCGCCGCGAATGCGCAAGCGCTCGGCGGCGAGCACGCGCTCGTGTACCTGCAGGTCACGCGCGGCGTCGCGAAGCGCGGCCACGCGTTCCCGGCGAACGCGGTGCCGACCGTGTTCGCGATGACGAGCCCGCTGCGGCTGCCGTCCGAAGCGGAGCGCGCGAAGGGCGTGCGCTGCGTGACGGCCGAGGATCGCCGCTGGCTGCACTGCGACATCAAGTCGATCTCGCTGCTCGGCAACGTGCTGATGGCGCAGCATGCGGCCGAACGCGACGCGTTCGAAACGCTGCAGCTGCGCGACGGCTACCTGACCGAAGGTTCGTCGTCGAACGTGTGGATCGTGAAGAACGGCGAGCTGCTCGCGCCGCCGCGCAGCAACAAGATCCTCGAAGGGATCCGTTATGCGCTGCTCGAGCAGCTGGCCGAAGAATGCGGAATCCGCTTCGTTGCGCGCGAGATCAGCGAAGCCGAGCTGCGCGCGGCGGACGAAATCATGATCTCGTCGGCCACGAAGGAAGTGCTGCCTGTCACGTCGCTCGACGATCTGCCCGTGCAGGGCGGCAAGCCGGGCCCCGTATTCGCGGCGTTGTACGACGCGTACCAGCGTGCGAAGGCGCGCGCGTTTGAACAGTTCGACCTGACCCGGAGGAAATGATGAGCGAACCCACCAAAACCATCGAGGTGACCGGAGCGATCGAGACCCGGAAGGAGTCGCTGCTGGAGTTTCCGTGCGATTTCCCGATCAAGATCATGGGCAAGGCGCATCCGGAGTTCAAGGACACGATCTTCAAGGTCGTGAGCGTGCACGACAACGAAATCGACGTCGAGAAGATCGAGGAGCGCGCATCGAGCGGCGGCAACTACACGGGGCTGACGATCACCGTGCGCGCGACGAGCCAGGAACAGCTCGACAACATCTACCGCGCACTGACCAGCCATCCGATGGTCAAGGTCGTGCTGTAACGCGCGCTTTTCCCGCGCTGCCCGCCCGTTTCGCCGCTAGCGGCCGGAACGGGCGGCGATTCCCTTCCATCCGCCTTCCTGCGCGCACTCGGCCGGGCACTTGCCGGCCGCGCGCCGCGCATCGAGCTCGTCGCACAGCCGCTTGAACTGCGCGACTTCCTGAAGAATCCACGTCCTGAACGCCTGCACGCGCGGCGTGCTGAGCAGCGGCGGCGGACACACGAAAAAGTAGTGCCACGGGCTCGGTCCGTCGATGTCGAACAGGCGCACGAGGCGGCCGTCGAGCAGGTCGTGCACCGCGAGCGAGCGTCGCACGATCGCGATGCCCTGGCCGTCGATCGCGGCCTGCAGCAGGTTCGACGAATCCTGATAGAGAATCCCGCGCTTCGGCTCGGTCAGCGTATCGAGCCCGGCCGCGTCGAACCACGGCCGCCACAGCTCGTCGTCCGAGCGCAGCAGGTTGTAATGGGCGAGATCGGCCGGCGTCTGCGGCAGCTTGCCGCCGTTGAGCGTCGGCGAGCACGCCGGAAAGAACACTTCGTCGAGCAGCGGCTCGACGTACAGCCCCGGATAAGTGCCGAAGCCGAAGCGGATCGCGAGATCGACGTCGTCGCGCGCGAAATCGGTCAGCGCGTTCGTCGACTGCAGCTCGACGTCGATTTCCGGATGCCGCTCGATGAACGTACCGATGCGCGGCGTGATGAAGCGCGCGGCGAACGACGACAGCATCGACACCACCAGCCGCCGGTCGCGATCGCTCGCGCGCACTTCGCGCGTCGCGTCGGCAAGCATCATCAGCGCGGTGCGCACCTGCTGCGCGTAGCGCATGCCGGCGCCGGTCAGGCACAGCCGCTTGCCGTTGCGCGCGAACAGCTGCACGCCCAGCTCCTCTTCGAGCGCGCGCACCTGATGGCTGACCGCGCCGTGCGTGACGAACAGTTCGTCGGCGGCGCGCGAGAAGTTCTCGTGCCGGGCGGCGGCTTCGAACGCGCGAATCGCGTTCAGCGCGGGGAGCTGGCGGAGGTCCATTTGCTAATTTTCCTCACATCGACGTGAAAATTCGTCGTTTGGTCGGGCACCCTTCAGTGACTAC
Organism: Burkholderia dolosa; assembly: GCF_902499135.1. GTDB lineage: Bacteria > Pseudomonadota > Gammaproteobacteria > Burkholderiales > Burkholderiaceae > Burkholderia > Burkholderia dolosa. The sequence continues at coordinate 71,717 of NZ_CABVPR010000024.1, read as the reverse complement.
GATTGTAGCCATCGAAGCATTATTTGGCGGAGTCGATCATGCAAGAAATTTCTTCAAGCATCACGTTCGAAATCCCCGCGGGAGAAACCGTGCCGATGAAGGTGCAACGCAGCACGCGGCTCACCGTGCAATGCGGCCCGCTGTGGGCGACGCGCAGCAATGACGTCGACGACTACTTCCTCGTCGACGGCGAGACGCTCCGGCTGCGCCGCGGCGAGCGGCTGTGGCTCAGCGCCGAAGGCGCGCAGGGCGCGCGCGTCGCGTTCTCGGTGTCGCGGCCGACGAAGGACATCGCGCTCGGCGGTCTCGCGCGGCTGCGCGAACGCGTGAGCGCGCTGCTGCACGACGGCTGGCGCACCGTCTGACGCTCGTTTCGTCGGACGGATGCCGGCGATCAGTCCCTTTCCACGGCCGGCGAGACGCATGGGTTTTCGGTAAACTACCGCCCATGTCCGTCTCGCCGGTTTCCATTGTGTCCACGCCCGTTGCCGTACCCGAATCGTCCGCCGGCGCGCCGGTTCACCCGGTGACCGTGCGCTGGCGGGGCGTCGAGGCGTACGAAGCGAGCTTCGACGCGATGCGCGCGTTCACCGATGCGCGCACGGCCGACACCGCCGACGAGATCTGGGTGGTCGAACATCCGCCCGTCTACACGCTCGGCCAGGCCGGCGATCCCGCTCATCTGCTGGTGGCCGACAGCGGCGTGCCGCTCGTGAAGGTCGACCGCGGCGGACAGATCACCTACCACGGCCCCGGCCAGATCGTCGTCTACCTGCTGCTGGACTTGCGCCGGCGCAAGCTGATGGTGCGCACGCTCGTCACGAAGATCGAGGAGGCCGTGATCGAAACCCTCGCGGCGTATAATCTCGCTTCCGTCCGCAAGGCGGGCGCGCCGGGCATCTACGTGGCATCCGGCGTGCACGAAGGCGCGAAAATCGCGGCCCTCGGCCTGAAGATCCGCAACGGCTGCAGCTATCACGGGCTGAGCCTGAACGTGAAGATGGATCTGCGCCCGTTTCTCGCGATCAATCCGTGCGGCTATGCCGGACTGGAAACCGTCGACATGGCGAGCCTCGAGGTTGCCGCCGACTGGAACGACGTCGCCCGCACGCTGGTGGGCCGTCTGATCGCCAACCTCGACGGCGAACCCGCGGCCGCCGACAAGCCGCACGCACTGGAACATTCGAATGACTGACGTTACCGCTTCTCCCGCACCGGCCGAACCGGCCGCGACCGCTGCCTACGATCCCACCGCCAAGCAGAAGGCGCAGGCGAAGACGGCACGCATTCCGATCAAGGTCATTCCGATCGAGAAGCTGAAGAAGCCGGAATGGATCCGCGTGAAGGCGGCCACCGGCAGCTCGCGCTTCAACGAGATCAAGACGATCCTGCGCGAGCACAACCTGCATACCGTGTGCGAGGAAGCGAGCTGCCCGAACATCGGCGAATGCTTCGGCAAGGGCACCGCGACGTTCATGATCATGGGCGACAAGTGCACGCGCCGCTGCCCGTTCTGCGACGTCGGCCACGGCCGTCCCGATCCGCTCGACGCGGACGAGCCGAAGAACCTCGCACGCACGATCGCCGCGCTCAAGCTCAAGTACGTAGTGATCACGAGCGTCGACCGCGACGATCTGCGCGACGGCGGCGCCGGCCATTTCGTCGAGTGCATCCGTGAAGTGCGCGCGCAGTCGCCGGAAACGCGCATCGAGATCCTGACGCCGGACTTCCGCGGCCGCCTCGACCGCGCGCTGTCGATCCTGAACGCCGCGCCGCCGGACGTGATGAACCACAACCTCGAGACGGTGCCGCGTCTGTACAAGGAAGCGCGCCCCGGCTCCGACTACGCGCATTCGCTGAAGCTGCTGAAGGACTTCAAGGCGCTGCATCCGGACGTCGCGACGAAGTCGGGGCTGATGGTCGGCCTCGGCGAGACCGAAGAGGAAATCCTGCAGGTGATGCGCGACTTGCGCGCGCACGACGTCGACATGCTGACGATCGGCCAGTACCTGCAGCCGTCCGAGCATCATCTGCCGGTGCGCGCATACGTGCATCCGGACACGTTCAAGATGTACGAGGAAGAGGCGTACAAGATGGGCTTCACGCACGCGGCCGTCGGCGCGATGGTGCGCTCGAGCTATCACGCCGATCTGCAGGCGCATGGCGCGGGCGTGGTCTGAGCGGCCGCGTTCGACCGTCCGCGGAAGCCCGCAATCGAAAAAGCCCGCAGCGATGCGGGCTTTTTTTTCGTTCGTGCAACTGTCGCCCGTGCGTTCGCACGACAATCGTCACGCGACCGGACGCGCGATCCGATCGAGCGTGGAAAGCAAAGCTGAAACGGCATCGATAGCTTCGCACGATAAGTTCGCTCCCGCCGCGCGCAAAGCTCGTAAAGTCGGCTCTCCCGCAGCAATGCCCGCATCCGAAGGAGAGCCGCATGTCCCGTTTCAGCTTCGTCCGCCGCGCCGTCGTCGCGCTGACCGCCTTTGCCGCGCTCGGCGCGGCGCACGCCGAATCGCGCGAAGTCGTGATCGCGTATCAGGACATGGTCGTGCCGTGGCGCTACGCGCAGGCGAGCGGTGAAGTCGAAAAGGCAACCGGCTACAAGGTCACGTTCCGCAAGCTCGACAGCGGCGCCGACGTGATCCGCGCGCTCGCGTCCGGCTCCGTGCAGCTCGGCGAGGCCGGCTCGAGCCCGATCGCGGCCGGACTGTCGCAGGGGCTCGACATCTCGCTGTTCTGGGTGCTCGACAACATCAACGACGCGGAGGCGCTCGTCGCGCGCAACGGCTCGGGCGTCACCAGCATCGCCGCGCTGAAGGGCAGGAAGATCGGCGTGCCGTTCGTGTCGACGTCGCATTTTCATACGCTCGTCGCGTTGCAGGCCGCTGGCGTCAATCCGAACGACGTGAAGATCGTCAACCTGCGTCCGCCCGAAGTCGCGGCCGCGTGGTCGCGCGGCGACATCGACGCGACCTACATCTGGGATCCGGTGCTCGCGAAGGTCAAGCAGTCGGGCACGGTGCTGACGACGTCCGGCCGGGTCGCGAAGGAAAGCGGCAAGGCGACCTTCGACGGCTTCGTCGTGAGCCGCAAGTTCGCGCGCGAGCACCCGGAGTTCGTCACGCGCTTCGTGAAGGTGCTCGCGTCGGCCGACGCCGATTATCGTGCGAACACGGCCGCGTGGAAGGTCGGCTCGCCGCAGGTCGCGGCGGTCGCGAAGGTGTCCGGCGCGAACGCGCAGGACGTGCCGGCGAGCCTCGCGCTGTACGCGTTCCCGACGCCGGCCGAGCAGGCGTCGCCGACGTGGCTCGGCGGCGGTGCGCAGTCGGGTGCCGCGAAGTCGCTCGCGGCCACCGCCGCGTTCCTGAAATCGCAGGGCACGATCCAGACGGTGCTGTCCGACTATTCGGTCGGCGTCGATCCGCAGTTCGTGCAGAAGGCCGCGCGCTGAGCGCGGCGCGCGCCGCGCGCCGCGGAGGCATCGCGATCATGAGCACGCTCGAAGTCCGACAGGTCTCGGTCGCTTATTCCGGCGAACGAGGGCGCGCGCCGACGCAGGCGCTCGCGCGCGTCGATCTGCGCATCGACGCCGGCGAATTCGTCGTCGCGCTCGGCGCGTCCGGGTGCGGGAAGACGACGCTGCTGAACTGCATGGCCGGCTTCGTCGCGCCGACGACGGGCGACGTGCGCGTCGACGGCGTACCGGTCACCGGCCCCGGCGCCGATCGCGGCGTCGTGTTCCAGAAATACGCGCTGCTGCCGTGGCTCGACGTGCTCGACAACGTCGCGCTCGGCTTGCGCTTCGCGCACGTGGCGAAGGCCGAGCGCGACGCGCGCGCCCGCGACATGCTCGCGCTCGTCGGGCTCGAGCGTCATGCGCATGCGCGCGTGTACGAGCTGTCCGGCGGAATGCAGCAGCGCGTCGGCATCGCACGCGCGCTCGCGAGCGATCCGCGCGTGCTGCTGATGGACGAGCCGATGGGTGCGCTCGACGCGCTGACGCGCGGCACGATGCAGGCGCTCGTGCTCGACGTATGGGCGCGCACCGGCAAGACGGTGTTCTTCATCACGCACGACGTCGAGGAAGCCCTGTTCCTCGCGACGCGGCTGATCGTGATGACGCCCGGCCCCGGCCGGATCGCGGAAACCTTCGAGCTGCCGTTCGCGCGCCGCTACGTCGAGTCGCGCGACGCACGCGCGGTGAAGTCGTCGCCCGATTTCATCGGGTGGCGCGAGCGGCTGATCGCGTATCTGCATCGCGACGAAACGATCGGAGAAACCGCATGACGAGCGAACTCGCGCGACATGGCGCGGCGGTCGGGCGACGCCGGATCGGCGCGTTGCACGGGCAGCACGGCCCGGACGTTCACGATGCCTGGGCGGCGGATCGTACGGCCGCAGGCGGCGAGCACGACGACCGCGCGACGCAGCGTCGCGCAGCGCGTGCTGCGCGCCGATCGCACCGCTATCGGTTGCCGGGCGACGGCAGGACGGCGGCACTGAGCACGGCCACCGTCGCGGCGCTCGCCGTGCTGTGGTGGGTCGCGACGCACCGACAATGGCTGCCGCCGCTGTTTTTGCCGGCACCGGAGGCGGTGTGGGCCGCGTTCGTCGACGCATCGCACGGTCGCATCCAGGGCGGACTGCCGCTGTCCGAGCATCTACTGTGGAGCGCTGCGCGCGTGTTCGGCGCGTTCGTGCTCGCGGCCGCGATCGGCGTGCCGGCCGGCATCCTGATGGGCGTGAGCCGCATCGCGCGCGGCGTGCTCGATCCGCTGCTCGAGTTCTATCGGCCGCTGCCGCCGCTCGCGTATCTGCCGCTCGTCGTGATCTGGTTCGGGATCGACGAAACGGCGAAGCTCGTCGTGATCTTCCTCGCGTGCTTCGCACCGATCGCGATGGCCGCGCGTGCCGGCGTGCGCGCGGCGACGGTCGAGCAGATCAACGCCGCGTATTCGCTCGGCGGCAGCTTCGCGCAGATCGTGCGGCACGTCGTGCTGCCGGCCGCGCTGCCCGAGATTCTGACCGGGCTGCGGATCGCGATCGGCTTCGGCTGGACGACGCTGGTCGCAGCCGAGATGGTCGCCGCGACGGCCGGGCTTGGCCAGATGGTGCTCAACGCGTCGAGCTTTTTGCGCACCGATATCGTCGTGATGGGGATTCTGATCATCGGTGCGATCGCGTGGCTGTTCGATCTCGCGATGCGCTGGGTCGAGCGGCGTGTAGTGCCGTGGAAGGGGCGCGCATAAGCGATGGCACCGGCGCGATCTCGCCGTCGTCGCGGGGCGAGGCCGCATGCTGTACCGGAAGGAGCGGGCCGCCTGCGCCGCCCGCTCACTCGCCGAGCGCGACGCCTTCCCGCCGCGGGTCCGCGCCGCCGAACCACACCGTCTGTCCCTGCACGTTCAGCCGCTGAATGCCTTGCAGCCCCGAGTTCATCTCGACGACCTGCACGTCGTGTCCGCGGCCCTTCAGCCCGTCGACGAGCGCGTCCGACACGCGACCGCGTTCGAGCTGCGTCGGCCCGTTCATCGACCCGAAGTTCGGCAGCGCGATCGCCTGCTGCATCGTCATTCCCCAGTCGAGCACGCCGACCAGCGATTTCGCGACGTGATTGATGATCGCCGGGCCGCCGGCCGAGCCGACGATCAGCGTCACCTGCTTCGTCTTCTTGTCGAACACGAGCTCGGGCGACATCGACGAGCGCGGCCGCTTGCCGGGCTGCACGCGGTTCGCGACCGGCCGGCCGTTCTCGCTCGGCACGAACGAAAAATCGGTGAGCTGGTTGTTCAGCATGAAGCCGCGCACCATCAGCCGCGAGCCGAACGCGTCCTCGACGCTCGTCGTCATCGACAGCGCGTGGCCGTAGCGATCGACGATCGCGATGTCGGACGTCGACGGCAGCTCGGGGCTGCGGTCGTCGGCCAGCGCGAGCGCGGCGCCCTGCGGCGTGCCGGCCTGCGCGACGCCCATGCTCCGTTCGCCGATCAGCCGCGCGCGCTGCGCGAGATACGACTTGTCGACGAGGCTCGCCCAGCTGCCGCCCGGCAGCGGTACGAAGTCCGGATCGGCGACATAGCGTGCCCGGTCCGCATACGCGAGACGTCCGGCCTCGCTGAACAGATGCGCGGCGAACGGCGTCGGCTCGTAGCCGACGTCGTTGCGCACGGGCTTCTGCGCGCCGATCTGCTGCCAGTCGGGCATCGCTTCGAGGATGCCGAGCATCTGCGCGATCGCGAGGCCGCCCGACGACGGCGGCGGCATCCCGCACACGACCGAGCGCCGGTAGTCCGCGCAGAGCGGCGCGCGCACCTTCGCCTGGTAGCGCGCGAGGTCCTGCAGCGACAGCACGCCCGGATTGGCCGGGTGCCGCTTCACCTTCGCGACGATGTCGCGCGCGATCGCGCCCGTGTAGAACGCGTTCGCGCCGCGATCGGCGATCTGGCGCAGCACGGTCGCGAGCGCCGGGTTCTTCAGCACGGTGCCGGCCGCCTTCGGCGTGCCGTCCTTGTCGTAGAAGTACGCGCGCGCGGCCGGATCGTTCATCAGGTACTTGTCGTTCGCGATCAGCGTCGCGAGCCGCGGGCTGATCGTGAAGCCGCGTTCGGCGAGCCGGATCGCGGGCTGGAACAGCCGGCGCCACGGCAGCTTGCCGTGCGCGCGATGTGCGGCGTCGAGCATGCGCAGCACGCCCGGCGTGCCGACCGACCGGCCGCCGATCGCGCCTTCGTAGAAGCGCATCGGCTGGCCGGTCGGGCCGTAGAACAGGCGTTCGGTCGCAGCGGCCGGCGCGGTTTCGCGGCCGTCGTACGCCTGCGTCGTCTTGCCGTCGAAGTACAGCATGAACGCGCCGCCGCCGATTCCGGACGATTGCGGTTCGACGAGCGTGAGCACCATCTGCGTCGCGATGGCCGCATCGACGGCGGTGCCGCCGGCCTTCAGCATCTCGTAGCCGGCCTGCGTCGCGAGCGGGTTCGCGGCCGCGATCATGAAATGCTCGGACGTCCAGCCCGGCTTGTCGGTCCAGCCGCTCGACAGCTCGGGCGCGTGCATGCCGGGCAGCGGCACGGCGACGCTCGATGCGGGCGCAACGGGGACGACTGCGCCCGACGGCGCGGACGGCGACGTGCACGCGGCGCTGAACGCGACGAGCGCAATGGCGGCAACGCGCGTCCAGGGACGCGAAGGCGGACGAATCCGGTCGAACATTGAACCCTCGGCAGCGGTGAATTCGATCGAGAACGGCGCGCGGCACGCATCGCGCGCACGCGGCGCGCTATTGTCGCCGCGGCGGCGGCGGATTGTCATCCGACCGCAAACCCTGACGCATCGCGCCGGGCCCGCCGCGGCCGGACTTTCCCGCCTGTTCGAGGATGAACTCTATGAACGTCGACGTCGCGCGCGTGTGGTGCCGGTTCGGCATGTACAGCAGGTACATGTGCGTGCCGAAGATGCTGAGCCGGTACGCGTCGAGCGACGTGACGACGTCGCCGCGCCGTATGTCGTCGTGCACCACGTAGTCCGGCACGATGCCGACGCCGACGCCGGCGAGGATCGCCTGCCGCAGGAACACGAAGTTCTCCGACACCAGTGTCGGCTCGAGCAGCACCTCGTGGCGCTCGTCGCCGAGGTACGCGGCGATCCGCAGCTGCCGGCCCACCACCGTCGCGGTGACGACCGGGCCGGCCGACAGCGCGTCGAGACTCGCCGGCATCCCGTGCGCGGCCGCATACGCGGCCGACGCGCAGGCGACGTAGCGCACCGCGCCCATGTCGCGCGCGACGAGGTTCGGCGGCGGCTCGGGCATCACGCGCACCGCGATGTCGATCTCGTCGCGCATCAGATCCTCGATGCGGTTCTCGAACACGACGTCGAGCACGATGCCCGGATGCAGCCGCTTGAACGCGATCAGCCACTCGGACATCACGATCTGCCCGTAGCCGCTCGGCACCGACAGCCGCACGCGGCCCTGCAGATCGCGGCCGAGCGTCGTCACCGATTCCTCGGCGGCGAGCAGTTCGTTGCGGATGCGCCGGCCGTGCTCGTACAGCTTCAGCCCGATCTCGGTCGGCTCGATGCGCCGCGTCGTGCGCCGCACGAGCTGCTGGCCGATCGAGCGCTCGAGCTGGTTCAGCCGGTAGCTGACGTTCGCGCGGCTCATCCTGAGCCGCTGCGCGGCCTTGCTCAGATTGCCCGCATCGAGAATCTCGACGAGCAGCGTCAGCGCGTTCAGGTCCATGCCGGTGTCCTCCGGTTCGTCCCGTTCGACGGGCGAGCCGTTCAGTGTCAAGTCGAATTTGACAGCTTGTAAAAGCACGCTGGGATTGTCAATGAAACTCGATCAATCGAGAATCGCGTCATGCCCGGCGCCGCGCCGGACCGTTTTCCGCATGCGCGGCCGCAGCACGCGCGTCGCACGTGGTGTCGCAGCGGCAGTCGCACGCGCGGCCGGCTCGTCCGGCGTACCGCAGAAGGAGACACGATGCATTCACCCGCTTCCCCCGCCCCCGAGGCCGGCACCGTCACGCGCGAACGGCGCGGCGACGTGCTCGTCGTCACGATCGATCATCCGCCGGTCAACGCGCTGTCCGCCGACGTGCGGCGCGGCCTCGCCGACGCGCTCGACGCCGCGCAGGCCGACGACGCGATTCGCGCGGTGCTGGTCGTCGGCGCCGGCCGCAACTTCATCGCGGGCGCGGACATCCGCGAATTCGGCAAGCCGCCGGTGCCGCCGTCGCTGCCCGACGTATGCGAGCGCATCGAATCGAGCGCGAAGCCGGTCGTCGTCGCGCTGCACGGCGCGACGCTCGGCGGCGGCCTCGAAGTCGCGCTGGCCGCGCATTACCGGCTCGCGTTGCCCGGTGCGAAGCTCGGGCTGCCGGAGGTCACGCTCGGCCTGCTGCCCGGTGCGGGCGGCACGCAGCGCACGCCGCGGCTGATCGGCGCGAAGGCCGCGCTGGACCTGATGCTGACCGGCCGTCACGCGAGCGCGGACGAAGCGCTCGCGCTCGGTCTCGTCGACCGTATCGCGCAGAGCGACGACACGCTCGCCGAAGGCCTCGCGTACGCGCACGAACTCGTGTCGCTCGACGCGCCGCCGCGCCGCACGCGCGACGCGGACGGACTCTCCGATCGCGCGGCCGCGCAAGCCGCGATCGATGCGGCACGCGCGGAATTGCCGAAGAAGTCGCGCGGGCTGTTCTCGCCGGCGAAGATCGTCGACGCGATCGAAGCCGCGCTCACGCAGCCATTCGACGCCGGGATGAAGCTCGAGCGCAGCCTGTTCCTGCAATGCGTCGACAGCCCGCAGCGCGCGGGCCTCGTGCATGCGTTCTTCGCGGAGCGCGAGGCCGCGAAGGTACCCGAAGCGCGTCGCGCGAGCGCGCGGCCCGTCGAGCGGATCGGCGTCGTCGGCGGCGGCACGATGGGCGCCGGCATCGCGGTCGCGGCGCTCGACGCGGGCCTGCCGGTGACGATGATCGAACGCGACGAAGCGTCGCTCGCACGCGGCCGCGCGCATGTCGAGAAGGTGTACGACGGCCTCGTCGCGAAAGGCCGGATGACGCCGGCCGCGCGCGCGGCACGGCTCGAGCGGCTGACCGGCAGCACGTCGTACGACGCGCTCGCGCAGGCCGACGTCGTGATCGAGGCCGTGTTCGAGGACATGACCGTGAAGAAGGCCGTGTTCGCGGAGCTCGCGCGCGTGTGCAAGCCGCGCGCGATGCTCGCGACCAACACGTCGTATCTCGACATCGACGAACTCGCCGCGAGCATCGACCGGCCGGCCGACGTGATCGGCCTGCATTTCTTCTCGCCCGCGCACGTGATGAAGCTGCTCGAAATCGTCGTGCCGGCGCGCGTGGACGCGGAGGTCGTCGCGACCGCGTTCGCGCTCGCGAAGCAGTTGAAGAAGACGCCGGTACGCGCCGGCGTATGCGACGGATTCATCGGCAACCGGATCCTCGCCGTCTACCGGACCGCGGCCGACTATCTGATGGAAGACGGCGCATCGCCGTACCAGATCGATCGCGCGGTGCGCGAATTCGGCTTTCCGATGGGACCGTTCCAGGTCGTCGATCTCGCGGGCGGCGACATCGGCTGGGCCGCGCGCAAACGGCGAGCGGCCACGCGCGACCCCCGCGCGCGCTACGTGGAGATTTCCGACCGGCTGTGCGAGCGCGGCTGGTTCGGCCAGAAGACCGGGCGCGGCTACTACCTGTATCCGGACGGCGCGCGTGTCGGCACGCCCGATCCGGACGTGGACGCGATCGTCGCGCACGAGCGCGCGAAGAAGGGCATCGTGCCGCGCACGTTCACCGACGACGAGATCCTGCGCCGCTACCTCGCCGCGATGATCAACGAAGGCGCGAACGTCGTGCACGAGAAGATCGCGCTGCGCCCGCTCGACGTCGACGCGGTATTCCTGCACGGCTACGGCTTTCCGCGCTATCGCGGCGGTCCGATGCATTACGCGGACACGGTCGGCCTCGCGAACGTGCTCGCCGACATCCGGGCGTTCGCCGACGAAGATCCGCTGTTCTGGAAGCCGTCGCCGCTGCTCGTCGAACTGGTCGAGCGCGGCGCGAATTTCGCGAGCCTGAACCGCATCGACTGAACGCCACCGCATTCGCCACGGAACCGAGATGGACCTCAATTTCACTCCCGAAGAAGAAGCGTTTCGCGCGGACGTGCAGCGCTTCCTGCAAGCCGAGCTGCCCGCGCGGATCGCGCGCAAGGTCAAGGGCGGGCTGCGTCTGACGCGCGACGACATGCGCGAATGGCACGCGATCCTCAACGCGCGCGGCTGGCTCGCGAGCCACTGGCCGCGCGAGTACGGCGGCCCCGGCTGGAGCGTCGCGCAGAAGTTTCTGTTCGACAACGAATGCGCGCTCGCGGGCGCGCCGCGCATCGTGCCGTTCGGCGTGAACATGCTCGGCCCCGTGCTGATCCGATACGGCAGCGAAGCGCAGAAGCGCCGCTGGCTGCCGCGCATCCTCGACGGCACCGACTGGTGGTGCCAGGGCTACTCGGAGCCGGGCGCGGGCTCCGATCTCGCGTCGGTGAAGACGAGCGCGGTGCGCGACGGCGATCACTACGTGGTGAACGGGCAGAAGACGTGGACCACGCTGGGCCACTACGCGAACATGATCTTCTGTCTCGTGCGCACCGCCACCGACGTGCGCAAGCAGGAGGGCATCAGCTTCCTGCTGATCGACATGAACACGCCGGGCGTCGACGTGCGCCCGATCGTCACGCTCGACGGCGAGCACGAGGTGAACGAGGTGTTCTTCACCGACGTGCGCGTGCCGGCGGACAACCTCGTCGGCGAAGAGAACCGCGGCTGGACCTACGCGAAATACCTGCTCACGTACGAGCGCACGAACATCGCGGGGATCGGTTTCTCGACGGCCGCGCTCGACCGGCTGCGCGCGGTTGCCGCGAAGGTCACGAAAAACGGCCGGCCGCTCGCGGACGATCCGCTGTTCGCGGCGCGGGTCGCGCGCGTCGAGATCGAGCTCGAGAACATGCGCACGACGAACCTGCGCGTGCTGGCCGCGGTCGCGGGCGGCGGCGCGCCGGGCGCGGAAAGCTCGATGCTGAAGATCCGCGGCACGCAGATCCGCCAGGAAATCACGTCGCTGATGCGCCGCGCGATGGGGCCGTACGCACAGCCGTTCGTCGACGAAGCGCTCGACGCCGACTACGACGGCGAGCCGATCGGCCCGGACGGCGCGGCGAGCGCCGCGCAGCAGTACTTCAACAACCGGAAGCTGTCGATCTTCGGCGGCTCGAACGAGATCCAGAAGAACATCATCGCGAAGATGATGCTCGGGCTGTAACGAAGGAGCGCGACGATGGACTTCCAGCACACAGAAGACCGCCGGATGCTGGCGGACACGTTGAACCGCTTCATTGCCGAGCAGTATCCGTTCGCGGTGCGCGACCGCATCGCGCAGTCCGCCGACGGCTTCGACCGCGCGATGTGGCGGCGCTTCGCCGAGCTCGGCGCGATCGGCGCGCTGTTCGACGAAGCCGACGGCGGCTTCGGCGGCGCCGGCTTCGACATCGCGGTGGTGTTCGAATGCATCGGCCGCGGGCTCGTCGTCGAGCCGTTTCTCGGCGCGCTGCTCGCCGGCCGCGCGCTGTCGCTCGCCGGCGGCGATGCGCATCGCGCGAAGCTCGCCGCGCTGATCGACGGCAGCGCGAGCGCCGCGTTCGCGCACGACGAGCCCGGCTCGCATTACGAACTCACGCACGTGCGCACGCGGGCCGAACGCGCGGGCGACGGCTGGGTGCTGACGGGCGCGAAGGGCGTCGTCGACCAGGCCGCGCAGGCCGCGTTTTTCGTGGCGAGCGCGCGCGTGTCGGGCGATGCCGACGACGCGGCCGGCATCGGCCTGTTCGTCGTGCCGGCCGACGCGCCGGGCGTGTCGCTGCGCGATTACCGGAAGATCGACGGCGGCCGCGCGGCCGAAGTGCGTTTCGAGCGCGTCGCGCTGCCGGCCGACGCGGCGCTCGGCGATCGCGACGGCGACGGCGACGCCGGTGCGGCGCTGCTCGAACGCGTGCTCGGCTACGGGCTGCTCGCACTGTCGGCCGAAGCGCTCGGCGCGATGGACGTCGCGAAGGACGCGACGCTCGAGTATCTGCGTACGCGCCGGCAGTTCGGCGCGCCGATCGGCAGCTTCCAGGCGCTGCAGCACCGGATGGCCGATCTGTTGATCGAAATCGAGCAGGCGCGCTCGGCGGTGATCAACGCGGCCGCGCAGCTCGATGCGGATCGCGCCGTCCGCGAGCGCGCGCTCGCCGCGGCCAAGTACAGCATCGGCCGGATCGGCACGCTCGTCGCCGAAGAGAGCATCCAGCTGCACGGCGGGATCGGGATGACCTGGGAGCTGCCGCTGTCGCACTACGCGAAGCGGCTCGTGATGATCGATCACCAGCTCGGCGACGAGGATCACCATCTCGCGCGCTATATCGCGCTGTCGAAGCCGTAACGGCGAACGCGGGCAGCGCGGCGGCCAGCTCGGCATCGCGGCGGCGGTCGTGCCGGCTGCGTGGCTGCCGGGCCGCGCGCCGTAGACGCGCGGTCGCTCAGTCGCGCGGTCGTACGGCCGCGTGCCGGGCCCGATTCATCCGACGAACGCCCGCATCCGTCCGGATCGCCGGACGGATGCATTCCGGATTTCCGGAATCCCGGATTTCCTTGCTTGCCGCATTATGGGAAATACAATGAAAACAATGGCTTGAATCCTTGCGGAAAGCTGGCATCGCCCTTGCAATATAAAAGTCACGGCCGCGCCCTGCGGCCCACTACTACAAAGGAGACAATCGATGACCCATGCGTTCCTCCCCCTCCGGATGTCCTGAGGCATCGCTTGTTGCGGCACGGCAGCCGCGCGGGCGAGTGGCTTCCCCTGACATTCGTCCGCGCGCGTGACGCCGTTCCACCGGCTCATCTGACCTTCAGCAGGAACCCATCGTGAAGAAGAAACCCTTCTACAAAGTGCTTTATGTGCAGGTGATCTTCGCCATCATCGTCGGCGTGATCCTCGGCCACTACTATCCGTCGCTCGCCACCGACATGAAGCCGCTCGGCGACGGGTTCATCAAGCTGATCAAGATGGTGATCGGTCCGATCATCTTCTGTACGGTCGTCACCGGCATCGCCGGCATGGAGGACATGAAGAAGGTCGGCCGCGTCGGCGGCAAGGCGCTGCTGTACTTCGAGATCGTGTCGACCTTCGCGCTGGTGCTCGGCCTCGCGGCCACGCACATCCTGCGTCCGGGCGTCGGCTTCAACATCGATCCGGCGACGCTCGACGGCAAGGCCGTCGCGTCGTACGCGGCGAAGGCGCACGGGCAGTCGACGGTCGACTTCCTGCTGCACATCATTCCGAACACGATGGTCGACGCGTTCGCGCAGGGCGAGATCCTGCAGATCCTGCTGATCGCGCTGCTGTTCGGCAGCGTGCTCGCGCACCTCGGCGAGCGTGGCAAGGTCGTCACCGACTTCATCGACGGGCTCACGCGCGTGCTGTTCGGCATCGTGCACATCGTCACGAAGCTCGCACCGATCGGCGCGTTCGGCGCGATGGCGTTCACGATCGGCAAGTACGGCGTCGGCTCGCTGGTGCCGCTGCTCAAGCTGATCGGCACGTTCTACCTGACGTCGCTCGTGTTCGTGCTCGTCGTGCTCGGCGCGATCGCGCGCTTCACCGGCTTCTCGATCATCCGCTTCGTGTCGTACATCAAGGAAGAGCTGCTGATCGTGCTCGGCACGAGCTCGTCGGAAGCCGCGCTGCCGCAGCTGATGGAAAAGCTCGAGAAGGCCGGCTGCTCGCGCTCGGTCGTCGGCCTCGTCGTGCCGACCGGCTATTCGTTCAACCTCGACGGCACCAACATCTACATGACGATGGCCGTGCTGTTCATCGCGCAGGCGACCAACATCGAACTGACGTGGATGCAGCAGCTCACGCTGCTCGCGGTCGCGATGCTGACGTCGAAGGGCGCGAGCGGCGTCACGGGCGCGGGCTTCATCACGCTCGCGGCGACGCTCGCCGTCGTGCCGACGATTCCGCTGTCGGGGATGGTGCTGATTCTCGGCATCGACCGCTTCATGAGCGAGTGCCGCGCGCTGACGAACATCGTCGGCAACGGCGTCGCGACGGTCGTCGTGTCGGCATGGGAGAAGGAACTCGACCGCTCGAAGCTGCGCGACGCGCTGAAGGGCGGCGCCGGCGTCGCGCCGACCGAGACGGCCGGCGTCTGACGCCATGAGCGAGCAGGCGGCGGCATCGCCGGTGGGCGGTGCGCCGCGCGGCGGCGGCCATCCGGAGGCCTATGACACAATAGGCGATCCGCATCGCCAGGAAGCCTCGTCCGTGAAGCGCCGCCTGCTTGTCGTCGCCCTGCTCGCCGCCGCGCTCGCCGCGGCGTGCGCGCTGACGTGGACGATCACGTGGCGGCGCGGCGTCGTCGAACTGCAGCGCAATGCCGCGGTGCGCGTCGATCGCACCACCAACGCGCTGAAGAGCACGCTCGACCGCTACGAATCGCTGCCGTATCTGCTCGGCAGCCATCCGTACGTGCAGGACCTGCTCGCCGAACCGAAGCGTGCCGACTACGTCGCGCGCGCGAATCGCTACCTCGAAGACCTCAACGAACACGCGCACGCGACCGTCACGTACGTGATCGGCGCGGACGGCCAGTGCGTCGCCGCCAGCAACTGGCGCGCGCCCGACAGCTTCGTCGGGATCGGCTACCAGTTTCGTCCGTACTTCATCGATGCGATGAACGGCCGCGTCGGTCGCTTCTTCGGAATCGGCACGATCTCGCGCGATCCCGGCTACTACATCTCGCAGCCGGTATGGCGCGACGGCCGGATCGCGGGCGTCGTCGTCGTCAAACTGAATCTCGAATGGTTCCAGGGCGCCGATGCGTCCGAGCCGCTCGTCGTCGCGGACGATCACGGCGTCGTGTTCCTGTCGTCCGTGCCCGCGTGGAAATACCATGCGCTGCGTCCACTGACGGGGCCCGTCGCCGCATCGATCTACGAGACGCGTCAATACGCGCAGCAGCCGGTCACGCCGCTGCCGCTGCGCGTCGAGCAGGCGCTCGGCGCGGACGCGGAAATCGTGCGGGTCGGCGCGGGCCGGCGCGCGCCGCGCTTTCTCGCGACCCAGCGCCGGATCGGCGAGCCCGACTGGTTGCTCGTCACGCTCGCGCCGATCGCGCCGATCGACGCCGACGCGCGCAACGCGACGATCGTCACGGCGTTCGGCTTCGTGTCGGTCGCGCTGCTCGCGTTCTACTGGCGGATGCGCCGGGCGCGCGTGCGCGAGATGATCCGCGGCCGCGCGCTGCTGCAGCAGGCTTATGCGGAATTGAACCGGCGCGTCGAGGAGCGCACGGCCGACCTGTCCGAAGCGAACGAGCAGTTGCAGAAGGAAGTCGGCGACCGGATCCGCGCGGAGCAGGAGCTGCGCGCCGCGCACGACGAGCTGATCCAGGCGAGCAAGCTCGCGGCGCTCGGCCAGATGGCGGCCGGCATCACGCATGAACTGAACCAGCCGCTCGCCGCATTGCGCAGCTTCTCGGACAACACGCGCGTGCTGCTCGATCGCGGCGAGCAGGCGGCCGCGCGCGAGAACCTCGAAGCGATCGCCGCGCTGACCGAGCGGATGGGCAAGATCACGAATCAGCTGAAGCTGTTCGTCGGACGCGCGCGGCCGCGCAACGAGCAGGCGCTCGTCGTGCGCGCGCTGCGCAGCGTGCTGTCGCTGCTCGACGAGCGGCTGCGCGGCGTCGCGCTCACGCTGACGCTGCAGGACGCGACGGTGTCGCCCGCGCAACATACGCCGCTCGACCTCGCGCACGACTATCCGGAACTCGTCGCACGCTGCGAGGATCTGCGCCTCGAGCAGGTGCTGATCAATCTGCTCGGCAACGCGCTCGACGCGGTTGCCGGCGTCGCTGCGCCGGCGATCGAGGTGACGATCGCGGTGTCGGCCGCGACGCTTGCGGTCGAGGTGCGCGACAACGGTCCCGGCATCGCGCCCGACCTGCTGCCGCGGCTGTTCGAGCCGTTCTTCACGACGAAGGAAATGGGGCGCGGGCTCGGCCTCGGCCTCGCGATCTCGTCGTCGATCGCGAGCGACGCGGGCGGCGCGCTCACCGCGCGCAACGCGCCGACGGGCGGCGCGCTGTTCGTCTTGACGCTGCGGCGCGCGCGCACGCATCATCCGGACTCCGCGTCCGAGCCGGCGCAGTCGCATTGAGCGCGCGCCGGCGGCAATCCCGGTCGGCGACCGACCGGCATCAACGAACGGGCGGGCACGCGCGGGCCGCGCGGCCTGCGAGGAGCAAGTGAGTACGATGGCCAACCGGCTGCAAGTGATCTACATCGAAGACGATGCGCTCGTTCGCCGGGCGAGCGTGCAGAGCCTTCAGCTGGCGGGGTTCGACGTCGCCGGCTTCGAATCGGCCGAAGCGGCCGAGAAGGCGATCGTCGCGGAAACGGCCGGCGTGATCGTCAGCGACATCCGGCTGCCCGGCGCGAGCGGGCTCGACCTGCTCGCGCAGTGCCGCGAGCGCGTGCCCGACGTGCCGGTGATCCTCGTCACCGGGCACGGCGACATCTCGATGGCCGTGCAGGCGATGCGCGACGGCGCATACGACTTCATCGAAAAGCCGTTCGCCGCCGAGCGGCTGATCGAGACGGTGCGCCGCGCGCTCGAGCGGCGCGAGCTCGTGCTCGAGAACCACGCGCTGCGTCGCGAGCTGGCCGGCCAGAACGTCGTCGCGCCGCGCATCATCGGCCGCAGCCCGGCGATCGAGCAGGTGCGCAAGCTGATCGCGAACGTCGCGCCGACCGACGCGTCGGTGCTGATCAACGGCGATACGGGCGCCGGCAAGGAGCTGATCGCGCGCAGCCTGCACGAACTGTCGCCGCGCCGGGACAAGCCGTTCATCGCGGTCAACTGCGGCGCGCTGCCGGAGCCGATGTTCGAGTCAGAAATGTTCGGCTACGAGCCCGGCGCGTTTACCGGCGCCGCGAAGCGCCGCGTCGGCAAGCTCGAATACGCGTCCGGCGGCACGCTGTTCCTCGACGAAATCGAAAGCATGCCGCTCGCGCTGCAGGTGAAGCTGTTGCGCGTGCTGCAGGACGGCGTGCTCGAGCGGCTCGGCTCGAACCAGCCGATCCGCGTGAACTGCCGCGTGGTCGCGGCCGCGAAGGGCGACATGAGCGAGCTCGTCGCGGCCGGCACGTTCCGGCGCGACCTGCTGTACCGGCTCAACGTCGTGACGATCGCGCTGCCGCCGCTCGCCGAGCGCCGCGAAGACATCGTGCCGCTGTTCGAGCACTTCATGCTCGACGCGGCCGTGCGCTACGGCCGGCCCGCGCCGGTGCTGACCGATCGGCAGCGCGCGAGCCTGATGCAGCGCGACTGGCCCGGCAACGTGCGCGAGCTGCGCAACGCGGCCGATCGCTTCGTGCTCGGCGTCGCCGACATGCCGCCGCCGGCCGGCGCGGGTGCCGACGATCCGGCGAACGAACAGACGTTGAAGGAGCGCGTCGAGCAGTTCGAGCGCGCGGTGATCGCGGAGGCGCTGAACCAGACCGGCGGTGCGGTCGCCGCGACGGCCGACCGGCTGCATGTCGGCAAGGCGACGCTGTACGAGAAGATGAAGCGCTACGGGCTGTCCGCGAAAGGCGAAACCGAGCGCTGAAAAACGGACGGACCGCAGAACCGGGTGTCCGGTCGTGCGGTCCGTTTCGGGGAGAAGGCCGGGCGGCCTTCGTGCGTGCGGCGATCGCGTTTGCGTTTGCGGTTACCGTCGCCGGCGGCGCTCAGGCCGCGTTGTCGGCGAGCGCTTTCTTCAGCAGCGCGTCGAGCTCCGCGAATTGCGGTGCGCCCACATAGCGCTTGAGGATCTTGCCGTCCTTGTCGACGACGAAGGTCGTCGGCGTCAGCTGCACGTTGCCGAACTGCTTTGCCGCGCTGCCGTCGTCGAGCGCGACCTTGAACGGCAACTGGCGCGTCTGCGCGTAGTTCGCGACGTACATCGGCGGGTCGTAGTTCATCGCGACCGCGACGAATTCGAGCCCCTGGCCCTTGAAGCGGTTGTAGGTGTCGACCATCTGCGGCATTTCCTGCATGCAGGTCGCGCAGCTCGTCGCCCAGAAATTCACGAGGTAGACCTTGCCCTTCAGGTCGCCGGACGTGGACACCTTCTGGCCCGACAACAGCGTGAACGTGGCGTCCGGCACGCTCGACTTGGCGTTGAACGCGAAGAAGCCGGCGACGGCGATGGCTGCAACGACGACGGCCGCGACGATGTAGCGGACGGGGCCGGCACGGCGCGGGGCGGAAGGCGTGGAGTTCATCTGCAGTGCTCTCGAAGTGGGTCGATGACGCGAACCGGTGCTGGGAAAACGGCGAAATTCTGCGCGCATTCTAGCGCGAATGCGAGATGCGCATCGGCGCCGGCGTGCCATCCCGGCGTTCGCGTTCGGCGGATAATGTCCGTTTCTCCCGCCCCGATTCAAGCCATGCCGAAGCAAGCCATCGCCAAGCTGCGTCCCTTTTTTCGCCGGCTGCGACACTTCGCCGCGCTCGCGTGCGTCGGCGTCGCGCTGGGTGCGTGTTCGCCGTCGTACGACTGGCGCACGCTGCACAACGACGCCGGCTATACGATCGACTTGCCCGCGAAGCCGACCGTCGACGAGCGCGCGGTCGCGATCGGCGGTGCATCGATGCCGATGCGGATGCAGGCCGCGCACGTCGACGGCGCGGTGTTCGCGGTCGGCACGCTGACGTTGCCGGACGACCGCGACGACACGCGCCGTGCGGCGCTCGAGTTCCTCCGCGCGGGGCTGTCCCGCAATCTCGAAGGCGCGCCGCACACCACATCGGTGCCCGTGCCGCTTGCGAAGGGCGGAGCGGTGGACGGCGTCGAACTGCGCGTGGCCGGCGCGGCTGCCGGCGGCGACGGCGCACGCAAGACGATCGTCGCGCGGCTCGCCGCGCGCGGCCGTCACGCGTATCAGGCCGTCGTGATCGCCGACGGACCGCTCGCGCAGGAACAGTTCGACCAGTTTTTCGGATCGTTCAAGCTCGATTGACCGGCCGGCGAGGGCGCTCAGACACACTGTGACAATTGAAAGTTCCTTCGCAGCATTCGGCGCTAATCGCCGGATTTTGCGGGGGTTTTTCGGCTGTCCACAACGTATGTGGATAACTTTGTTGAAAAGTGGACCGGATGTGCCGCCGAGCCACGCGGGGCGGCCTTTTGGACCGATCGGGCATGTTCGTTGAATCGGCGAAAGTCAAGCAAAAACAACGGGATACGAATTTCGCCGGAGACGCGCCGCAGCGAGCGTCGGTTCAAGGCTGGATGCGCGGAATTGTGCATAAGTCAAGTCTTGACAGCCGGATTTTGTCCTAAGAGGGCATCACAGCGCCGTCAGCACACGCCGATAGCGGATCGCCTCGGCGATCTGCGCAGCCGTCGGCAGCCGATCGCCGGCGAGGTCCGCGATGGTGCGCGCGACCTTGAGCACGCGGAAATACGCGCGCGCCGACCAGCCGAAGCGCTCGCCCGCCTCGCGCAGCAGCCGCTCGCCTTCATCGGTCGGCCGGCACAGCTCGTCGGTCTCGCGCCCGGTCAGCATGTGATTCGTCTTGCCCTGCCGCTCGAGTTGCAGCGCGCGCGCCTGCGCGACGCGCGCGGCCACCGCGGCGCTCGGTTCGCCGGGCGCGGACGCGCGCGTCGCGAGTTCGGCCGGCGACAGCGCCGGCAGGTCGATCTGGATGTCGATGCGGTCGAGCAGCGGCCCCGACAGCTTGCGCAGATAGCGTGCGGCGACGTCGGGCGAGCATCGGCAGCGTCCGGACGGATCGCCGTGCCACCCGCACGGGCATGGGTTCATCGCGGCGATCAACTGGCATGCGGCCGGAAAATCGGCGTGCTGCGCGGCGCGCGAGATCGTGATGCGGCCTGCCTCGAGCGGCTCGCGCAGCATTTCCAGCACGTGCCGGTCGAATTCCGGCAGTTCGTCGAGAAACAGCACGCCGAGGTGCGCGAGCGTGATTTCGCCCGGTTGCGGCGGGTTGCGGCCGCCGACCAGCGCGGCGGCGCTCGACGAATGATGCGGCGCGCGAAACGGCCGCCGACGCCACTGCGCGGGCGAGAAACCGATGCGGCTCGCGGAGAGCAGCGCGGCCGAGGTCAGCGCCTCGTCGTCGGTCAGCGGCGGCAGCAATCCCGGTAGCCGCGCGGCCAGCATCGATTTGCCGGCGCCGGGCGGGCCGACCATCAGCATGTGATGGCCGCCCGCGGCCGCCACTTCGAGCGCGCGTCGGGCGCCGCGCTGACCGATCACGTCGGCGAGGTCGGGCGCGGCGGGCGCCGGCAGTTCGTCGACGCACGGCGCCGCGACCGGCGACAGCCGCCCGTCCGGCGCACCGGCGAGGTGCGCGCACAGCGCGGGCAGGTCGGGCGCGCCGAACACCGTGACGCCCGGCACCAGCGCGGCCTCGGCTGCGCTGTCGAGCGGCAGGTACAGCTCGGGAACGGCCGATTCCGCGCCGACACGGGAGCGGGAGCGCGCGTCGGCGTCCGAACCTGCATCGTTCTGCGGCGCCGAACCAACGTCGCCCCCGTGCTCGCGCCAGTCGCGCGCAGCGCCGCATGCCATCGCGAACGCGCCGCGCATCGGCCGCAGTGCGCCGGTCAGCGACAGCTCGCCCGCGAATTCGCGGCCGGCGAGCGCGTCGGCCGGAATCTGTCCGTTCGCCGCGAGGATGCCGAGCGCGATCGGCAGATCGAAACGGCCGGACTCCTTCGGCAGGTCGGCCGGCGCGAGATTGACGGTGATCCGCCGCACGGGGAATTCGAATCCGCAGTTCTGCAGCGCGGCGCGCACGCGCTCGCGGCTTTCGCGAACTTCGAGATCGGGCAGGCCGACGATCGAGAACGACGGCAGCCCGTTGGCGAGATGGACTTCGACGGTGACGTCCGGCGCGCGGCCGGCCGCCGGCGCGCGACTGCGCACCACGGCAAGCGACATGGCGAGGCTCCTGTAAGCAGATGGGCGGCGGTGGCCGTTCATGGCCGCGTGCCGCGGGAATCGGAGGAATCGGTGCGCGCTTGCCGGCGTGGCGCGGGGAAAGAACGATGGGTTGCGGAACGACGAACCAGGGAACGACGAACCGCGAACGGCGAAGGACCGCGAAGAACGGCTCAGCGGGCTTCGGTGGCAGGCGCGGGCCGCGCGATGCGGGCCGCGCCCGGACCTGTCGGTCGGGTGGGGGCGTCAGGCCTCCGGTGTCGCGAGCCGCTGCTCGAGCTCCGCGACGCGCTTTTCGAGTTCCTCGAGGCGCACGCGCGTGCGGGCGAGCACCTGCGCCTGCGTGTCGAACTCCTCGCGCGTGACGAGATCGAGTTTCGAGAAGCCTTGCGACAGCATGGCCTTCACGTTGCGCTCGACATCCTTGGCCGGCGAGTTTTTCAGCAGATCGCTGACGCGCGACTGCAGATCGTTGAAAACGTCGCTGGGTTGCTTCATGTGATTCCCCTTGCACAAAAAATGTGCATCTTCAGTTGCGTACGTGCCCATGATGCACGCATGACCGGAAATGGTGCGCGGCAAGCGCGAATTCCGGGCACGGCGCCCGCATGGGTGAATGGCCCGGCGAACCGGGACGTGCGTGCACTCTAGCAACGATCCTTTCGCGGCGCCAGCAAACCGGCCCACGTTGGCCATTCGGCCGGGCCTGCGCACCTTACATCGCGCGATGCGGCCCCGTTCGAGCGCCGTTCGACACGGCGTTTGCGCGTACATGGCATGCGAGTTGCTGGAGAGAGTTCGCTACAACATTCCAACCGATTCGACGGGACAACCCAGCGAGAGGACTTCATGAAACTCATTACCGCAATCATCAAGCCGTTCAAGCTCGATGAGACGCGCGAGGCGCTCTCCGCGCTCGGCGTCTCGGGCATCACGGTGACGGAGGTCAAAGGGTTCGGGCGCCAGAAGGGGCACACCGAGCTGTACCGCGGCGCCGAATACGTGGTCGATTTCCTGCCGAAGATGAAGATCGAGGCGGCCGTGTCCGACGATCTCGTCGACCAGGCGGTCGAAGCGATCGAGCGGGCCGCACGCACCGGCAAGATCGGCGACGGCAAGATCTTCGTCACGCCGATCGAGCAGGTGATCCGGATCCGGACCGGGGAGACAGGCGCGGACGCGCTGTAACGAACAAGACGAGCGACAAGAGGAAACCCAAGATGCGCAAACTTCTGATGTCCCTGCTGATGGCCGGCTCGCTGATCGCCGCCGGCGTCGGCTCCGCGCTTGCGGACGACGCGGCGTCCGCCGCGGCTGCATCCGCGCCCGCCGCAACCGCGTCCGACGCATCGGCCGCCGCCGCGCCGAGCGCTTCGGCGCCTGCTGCAACCGATGCATCGGCCGCGGCCGCCGCACCGGCTTCCGGCGCCGCCGACGCATCGGCTGCCGCCGCTTCGGCACCGGCCGCACCCGCCGCGCCGACCGCACCGTTCTCCGTCGATTCGTCGAAGATCAGCGCGGGCGACACCGCGTGGATGCTGACGTCGACCGCACTCGTGCTGTTCATGACGATCCCCGGCCTCGCGCTGTTCTATGCGGGGATGGTCCGCAAGAAGAACGTGCTCGCGACCGTGATGCAGAGCTTCGCGATCACCGCGCTGATCACGGTGCTGTGGACGGTGGTCGGCTACAGCCTCGCGTTCACGCCGGGCAACGGCTTCATCGGCGGCCTGTCGCGCGTGTTCCTGCACGGAATGAACTACATCAAGGGCGACAAGGCGACGACGCTGACCGTCAGCCACCTCGCGTCGACGATTCCGGAGTCGGTGTACTTCGTCTACCAGATGACGTTCGCGATCATCACGCCGGCGCTGATCTGCGGCGCGTTCGCTGACCGGATGAAGTTCTCGGCGATGCTCGTGTTCATGACGCTGTGGTCGCTGATCGTCTACGTGCCGATCGCGCACATGGTGTGGGAGCCGACCGGCTGGCTGTCGGCCGACGGCGTGCTCGACTTCGCGGGCGGCACCGTCGTGCACATCAACGCCGGTATCGCGGGCCTCGTGTCGTGCCTCGTGCTCGGCAAGCGCGTCGGCTACGGCCGCGAATCGATGGCGCCGCACAACCTCGTGCTGACGATGATCGGCGGCTCGATGCTGTGGGTCGGCTGGTTCGGCTTCAACGCGGGCTCGGCAGTGGCCGCCGACGGCCGTGCCGGCTTCGCGATGCTGACCACGCAGGTCGCCACCGCATGCGCGGCGCTCGGCTGGATGTTTGCCGAGTGGATCGCAAAGGGCAAGCCGTCGGTGCTCGGCATCGTGTCGGGCGCGGTCGCGGGCCTCGTCGCGATCACGCCGGCGGCGGGCTTCGTCGGCGTGGCCGGCGCGCTCGTGATTGGCATCGCGGCCGGCGTCGTGTGCTTCTGGTCGGCGACGTGGCTCAAGTCGAAGCTCGGCTACGACGATTCGCTCGACGCGTTCGGCGTGCACGGCGTGGGCGGGATTCTCGGCGCGCTGCTGACGGGCGTGTTCGCAGTGAAGGACATCGGCGGCTTCGACGGCAGCCTGCTGCTGCAGGCAAAGGGCGTGCTGATCACGCTGGTCTACAGCGGCGTGCTGAGCTTCGTGCTGCTGAAGCTGATCGACCTGACGATCGGCCTGCGCGTGACGGAAGAGGAAGAGCGGGAAGGTCTCGACGTGATCCTGCACGGCGAGCACGTCGAATAACCACGATGCACGGCGGGACGCCGCGACGACGGCGCCCGCGACGAATGAGCGCAGCGACTTCGGCCCGCCCTTCCGGCGGGCTTTTTTTCTTCGAATGCGCGATGCGGGAGCGCATAACCCTGCCCGCTATCGGGTCAATAGCCAGAAACTTCCTCCAAATCCTTGCGAAGCCGGGAACAATCCCCAAATGGGCAGGGCAATTGCTCTACAATCTTCATTCTCCCGCTCGCGAGTGATTCATGGTTCCCCACCTCGTTACCGCGTTGAACGGTCCGCTGCTCGAGCTCGAGCAGAAGATCCTCGACGCGACGCCTGCGATCGAACGCTGGTTCAGGCTCGAATGGCAGGAACACACGCCGCCGTTCTACTGTTCGGTGGACCTGCGCAATGCCGGCTTCAAGCTGGCGCCCGTCGACGCGAACCTGTTCCCCGGCGCGTTCAACAACCTGCCGGCCGAAGTGCTGCCGCTCGCCGTGCAGGCCGCGATGGCCGCGATCGAGAAGATCTGCCCGGACGCGAAGAACCTGCTCGTGATTCCCGAACTGCCGACCCGCAATGCGTTCTACCTGGAAAACGTCGCGCGCCTCGCGACGATCATGCGTCAGGCCGGCCTGAACGTGCGCTTCGGCTCGCTCGATCCGAGCATCACCGACATCACGCCGATCACGCTGGCCGACGGCCAGAAGATCGTGCTCGAGCCGCTCGAGCGCTCGCAGCGCCGCCTGGGCCTGAAGAATTTCGATCCGTGCTCGATCCTGCTGAACAACGACCTGTCGGCCGGCATTCCGGCCGTGCTGGAAAACCTGCACGAGCAGTACCTGCTGCCGCCGCTGCATGCGGGCTGGGCCGTGCGCCGCAAGTCGACGCACTTCTCGTGCTACGACGACGTCGCGAAGAAGTTCGCGAAGATGGTCGGCGTCGATCCGTGGATGGTGAATCCGTATTTCGCGCACGTCGAAGGCGTCGATTGGCAGGCGCATGAAGGCGAGCAGGCGCTCGCCGACGCGATCGACGGCGTGCTGAAGAAGATCGCGCGCAAGTATCGCGAATACGGAATCAGCGAGAAGCCGTACGTCGTCGTGAAAGCCGATGCGGGCACTGCCGGGCGCGGCGTGATGACCGTGCACGACGCGGCCGAGATCGGCCGGATGTCGAAGGCCGAGCGCGCGCGGATGGCCGAGTCGAAGGCCGGCCTCGCGGTGCGCGACGTGATCGTGCAGGAAGGCGTCTATACGTTCGAGCGCGTCGGCGACGAAGTCGCGGAGCCCGTCGTGTACATGATCGACCGCTACGTGGTCGGCGGCTTCTACCGCACGCACGGCGGCCGCGAGCGCGACCAGAACCTGAACGCGCCCGGCATGCATTACGTGCCGCTCGGGTTCGAGCACACCGCGCTGCCCGATGCCGGCGCGAAGCCGGGCGCCGCGCCGCCGAACCGCTTCTACATGTACGGCGTCGTCGCGCGGCTGTCGCTGATCGCATCGTCGATCGAACTCGAAAAGACCGATCCCGAAGCCATCCAGGTGTAACGGACCTTCGCTACGTACAGGACCCGCATGGACATTCTCTTTATCGCCGACCCGCTCGAGCGCTTCAAGATCTACAAGGATTCGACCTACGCGATGATGGCGGAGGCCGCGCGGCGCGGGCATGCGGTGTACGCGTGCGAGCCGCGCCATCTCGCGTGGACCGGTTCGGCGGTCGAGGCCGACGTGCGGCGCATCGCGTTCGTCGGCGATCTGGACGACCTGCATCGCGACACGTGGTTCGACGCAGGGCCGGTCGACGCGCGGCGCCTCGAGTCGTTCGGCGCGGTGCTGATGCGCAAGGATCCGCCGTTCGACATGGAGTACGTGACGTCGACGTGGCTGCTCGAGCTGGCCGAGCGCGCAGGCGCCCGCGTATTCAACAACGCGCAGTCGATTCGCGATCATTCGGAGAAGCTCGCGATCGGCGAGTTCGCGCAGTTCGTCGCGCCGACGCTCGTCACGCGCGATGCCGCGCGCCTGCGCGCGTTCCATGCGGAGCACGGCGACGTGATCCTGAAGCCGCTCGACGGAATGGGCGGGATGGGCGTGTTCCGCGTGAAGCCCGACGGGATGAATCTCGGCTCGATCATCGAGATGCTGAGTCACGACGGCACGCGCACCGTGATGGCGCAGAAGTTCATCCCGGAGATCAAGGACGGCGACAAGCGCATCCTGCTGATCGGCGGCGAGCCGGTGCCGTATTCGCTCGCGCGGATTCCTCAGGGCAGCGAGGTGCGCGGCAATCTGGCCGCGGGCGGCCTCGGCGTCGCACAGCCGCTGACGCCGCGCGATCGCGAGATCGCCGAGACGCTCGGGCCGGTGCTCGCGTCGCGCGGGCTGCTGCTGGTCGGCCTCGACGCGATCGGCGACTGGCTGACCGAGGTGAACGTGACGAGCCCGACGTGCTTTCGCGAGATCATGGAGCAGACGGGTTTCGACGTCGCCGCGATGTTCATCGACGCGCTGGAGCGCGCGGCCGCATAGCGTGCGGCGCGCCGTTTCCCGCGCAACCCCGGCGGCGGCCGCGCAGGTCCCCCGCCGCCGGAGTGGTTCGACCGGCCTGCTACAATGCCCGCTTGCCCGGTGCCGCATCGGCGCGCCGAAGGTCCGGCGCTCGGGCTGAAACTGTTGCAAGGCTGAACATGAAGCGTTTCCCACACTCGTTACGCTCGTTGCGCCGCCAGCGGCGGCCGGGAGCGATCTGACATGGCCGGGATCCTGATCATCGCGCACGCACCGCTCGCCACCGCGTTGCGCGACTGCATCGCGCACATCTACGGCGGCGTGCCCGCGCGGATCGGCTGCATCGACGTGCAGGCCGACAGCGATCCGACGCAGGTGATGGCGTTCGCGCACGCCGAACTGGCTCGGCTCAAGGAAGACAACGGCGCGATCGTGCTGACCGATATGTACGGTGCGACACCCGCGAACATCGCGGGGCAGCTCGCGAAGCTCGACAACGTGCGCGTGCTGGCCGGCGTGAATCTGCCGATGCTCGTGCGCGCCGTCTGCTATCGTACGATGCCGCTCGACAAGCTCGTCGACAAGGCGCTGAGCGGCGGCGCGAAGGGCGTCCACGAAGTCGCGGCCGGTACGCCGCCGCCGCCGACCGAACTCGGCTGCGGGCAGTGCGCGCCGATTCCGCCCGAGCCGCAGCCGCGCACCGAATCGCACTGACGCGCCGTTTTCCGCTTTAGACCCGACCGCCGACGCACGCCGCCGGCGGCCTCGACCGACCCGACCGACAACCATGCTTCAACAAGAAACCACGATCGTCAATAAATTGGGGCTGCATGCGCGCGCATCGGCCAAGCTCACGCAACTGGCCGGCAACTTCCAGTCGGAAGTCTGGATGACGCGCAACGGGCGCAAGATCAACGCGAAGAGCATCATGGGCGTGATGATGCTCGCGGCCGGCATCGGCAGCACCGTGACGATCGAGACCGACGGACCGGACGAGAAGGAAGCGATGGATGCGCTGCTGAAGCTGATTGCCGACAAGTTCGGCGAAGGCCAGTGATGGTCACGCCGAATCGTTGCCGTTTCCAGCCAGAATGCCGCGAATTCCGCGGCATTTTTTTCGTCGGCAGCATTGATGCGCAGCGCGCAATGCTGCGCTGCATGCAGCCAGCAGCGGCGCGCGGAATTTATAATCGCTAACCGGGGTCATAAGCGCATCGCAGCAGTGTGCCGCGGCTTTACATGTACAGAGGAGGTGCGCGTGTCCTTCACGCTGCATGGCATTCCCGTCTCACGAGGTATCGCGATCGGGCGAGCGTATCTGATCGCGCCGGCGGCGCTCGACGTCGCTCATTACCTGGTCGAGGCGAACCGGATCGACGCCGAGGTCGAGCGTTTCCGCGCGTCGCTCGAGGCCGTGCATCGTGAACTCGACGCGCTGCGCGCCGACCTGACCGACGACACGCCGTCGGAAGTGAGCGCGTTCATCGACGTGCACGCGATGATCCTGCGCGACGAGATGCTGGTGCAGGAAACCATCGATCTCATCCGCACGCGCCGCTACAACGTCGAATGGGCGCTGACCGAGCAGCTCGAACTGCTTACGCGTCACTTCGACGACATCGAGGACGAATACCTGCGCGAGCGCAAGGCCGACATCGAGCAGGTCGTCGAGCGCGTGCTGAAGGCGCTCGCCGGCGCGCCGTCCGCGTCGCAGGCGCTCGACGGCGCCGCTGCGAGCGGGACGAACGACATGATCGTCGTCGCGCACGACATCGCGCCGGCCGACATGATGCAGTTCAAGACGCAGTCGTTCCAGGCGTTCGTCACCGATCTCGGCGGCCGCACGTCGCACACCGCGATCGTCGCGCGCAGTCTCGGCATTCCGGCCGCGGTCGGCGTGCAGCACGCGAGTGCGCTGATTCGCCAGGACGATCTGATCATCGTCGACGGCGATCAGGGGATCGTGATCGTCGATCCGGCGCCGATCGTCCTCGAGGAGTATTCGTACCGTCAGTCGGAGAAGCTGCTCGAGCAGCGCAAGCTGCAGCGGCTGAAGTTCTCGCCGACGCAAACGCTGTGCGGCACGAAGATCGATCTTTACGCGAACATCGAGCTGCCTGACGACGCGAAGGCTGCCGTCGAGGCCGGCGCAGTCGGTGTCGGGCTGTTCCGCTCGGAATTCCTGTTCATGCATCAGAAGGAGATGCCGGAGGAGGAAGAGCAGTTCGCCGCATACAAGCGGGCGGTCGAGTGGATGAAAGGGATGCCGGTCACGATCCGCACGATCGACGTCGGCGCGGACAAGCCGCTCGAGGCGCTCGACGAAGGCTACGAGACGGCGCCGAACCCCGCGCTCGGGCTGCGCGCGATTCGCTGGAGCCTGTCCGAGCCGCAGATGTTCCTCACGCAGCTGCGCGCGATCCTGCGCGCATCGGCATTCGGGCAGGTGAAGATTCTGATCCCGATGCTCGCGCATGCGCAGGAGATCGACCAGACGCTCGACCTGCTACGCGAGGCGAAGCGCCAGCTCGACGACGCAGGGCTCGCATACGATCCGAACGTGCGCGTCGGCGCGATGATCGAGATTCCGGCCGCGGCGATCGCGTTGCCGCTGTTCCTGAAACGTTTCGATTTCCTGTCGATCGGCACGAACGACCTGATTCAGTACACGCTTGCGATCGATCGCGCGGACAACGCGGTCGCGCACCTGTACGACCCGCTGCATCCGGCGGTGCTGCATCTGATCTCGTACACGCTGCGCGAAGCACGGCGTGCGGGCGTGCCGGTGTCGGTGTGCGGGGAAATGGCCGGCGACCCGGCGCTCACGCGTCTGTTGCTCGGGATGGGACTCACCGAGTTCTCGATGCATCCGAGCCAGCTGCTGGTCGTGAAGCAGGAGATCCTGCGTGCGCATCTGAAGGCGCTCGAGAAGCCGACGGCCGACGTGCTCGCCGCATTCGAGCCCGAAGAAGTGCAGGCGGCGCTCAAGCGGCTCGCAGTTGCCGAGCCGCGCGCGGATGCCGCCGCGTAGGCGCGTAACCGAATCGATTGCTATGTGACGCCGCTGCAGCGTGCCGCGCCTGCGTCGATCGGCGCACGCGCATCGCTTGCATGACGCGCGATGTGCGTCAGTGCCGATTGCCGCACACCGGGCAGTCGGCCTGACGTGCGATCTTCATCGTCGTCCATTCCATCCGCAGCGAATCCAGCATCATCAGCCGCCCGTTGAGCGTCGTGCCGATCCCGCCGATCACACGCAATGCCTCGGCAGCCTGCATCGTGCCGATGATTCCGACCGTCGGCGCGAACACGCCCATCGTCGCGCACGCGACTTCCTCGAACGGCTGATCCTCCGGAAATACGCACGCGTAGCACGGCGCGGCCGGATCGCGGAAGTCGAACGTGCTGATCTGCCCGTCGAAGCGCAGCGCGGCACCCGATACGAGCGGCACGCCGTGCGCGACGCACGCGCGATTGATCGCATGGCGCGTCGCGAAGTTGTCCGTGCAGTCGAGCACGACCGTCGCGTGCGGCACGTGCGCATTCAGCCATCCGTCGTCGACGCGTTCCGCGATCGCGTGCACGGTAATCTCGGGATTGAGCCGCGCGAGTGCGTCGCGCCCCGATTCGACCTTGCTGCGGCCGACCGAAGCCGTTTCATGCAGGATCTGCCGCTGCAGGTTCGTCAGGTCGACCGTGTCCGCGTCGACGAGCGTGATCGTCCCGACGCCGGATGCCGCGAGGTACATCGCCGCCGGCGAGCCAAGCCCGCCGGCGCCGACGACGATCGCGTGCGCATCGAGGAAGCGCTGCTGCGCTTCGATGCCGATTTCGTCGACGAGGATGTGGCGGGAGTAGCGAAGGAGTTGGTCGTCGTTCATGGGGACTGTCGGGCGAAGCGCGCGGCACGCGCGGCGGGACGGATGTTCGTATTCTAGACGGGCATGAAAAACGGGCCATCGCGGTGTTCCCGCGATGGCCCGTCGGATGCCGGCCGGCGCTTAGTGAGCGGCCGACGCAGGCTTCGGTGCGGACGCCGGCTTCGCGCCGGAGCCCTTCGCCGCGGCCGCGGCAGCCGCCTTGCCGGCCGGGCTCTTCGTCGTGCTCTCCGCGAGCAGCGACTTCGATTCCTGGACCGGCTTGCCTTCGAGCTTGTTCAGCGCCTGCTGCATCATGAAGTCGTCGGCGCTGCCGAACTCGATCGGCTTGCGATCGCGATCCTTCTGGCGCTGCTCCGGCGTCTTCTTGTCGTTCTGCTCTTCGAGGATGCGCAACTGGTCCATCCGGCGCTGCTCGCGCTCTTCCTGTTCCTTCTTCTCGTTCGGATCCTGCGTGTTCGCGAGGTGATTCGTGTAGTCGACCTCGCGCGTCACGAGCACGTCGTCCGGATCGCCGTCCGCGTACTGATCGACCGGCAGATCGGGCGTGATCCCCTTGTTCTGGATCGAGCGGCCGCTCGGCGTGTAGTAGTACGCGGTCGTCAGACGCAGCGCGGTGTCGGCCGTCATCGGACGGACCGTCTGCACGGAGCCCTTGCCGAACGTCGTCTTGCCCATGATCAGCGCGCGCTTCGAATCCTGCAGCGCGCCGGCGACGATTTCCGACGCGGACGCCGAGTAGGCGTTCGTCAGCACGACCATCGGCACGGTCTTGAAGATCGGCGGCAGGTTCTTCAGCGGATCGCCGTCGAAGGTCGGCAGCCGATAGTTGTCGTAGGTGTCGCGGTAGACCTGCTTCGAATCGGGGATCTGGCCGTTGGTCGACACGACGACCGAGTCCGGCGGCAGGAACGCGCCGGCCACGCCGACCGCGCTTTGCAGCAGGCCGCCGCCGTTGTTGCGCAGGTCGAGGATCAGGCCCTTCAGGTTCGGCTGCTGACGCGCGATGTCCTGCAGCTTCGCGGCGAGATCGGGTACCGTCCGCTCCTGGAAGCTCGTGATGCGGATGTAGGTGTAGCCGGGGTCGAGCATCTTCATCTTGACGCTCTGGACCTTGATGATCGCGCGCGTGACCGTGACCGGGAACGTGCGGTCGTCGCTCTTGCGGAAGATCGTCAGCGTGACCTTGGTGCCCGGCTCGCCGCGCATCTGCTTGACGGCCTTGTCGAGCGTCATGCCGCGCACCGGCTTGTCGTTGATGCGCGTGATCAGGTCGCCCGGACGGATGCCGGCGCGGAACGCGGGCGTGTCTTCGATCGGCGAGATCACCTTGACGAGGCCGTCTTCCTGCGAGATCTCGATGCCGAGGCCCGCGAAGCGGCCCTTCGTCTGCTCCTGCAGTTCGTCGTAGTCGGTCTTGTCGAGGAACGACGAATGCGGGTCGAGGCTCGACACCATGCCCTTGATCGCCGCCGTCAGCAGCTTCTTGTCGTCGACCGGTTCGACGTACTCGCGCTTGATCTGGCCGAACACTTCCGCGAACAGGCGGAGCTGGTCGAGGGGAAGCGGTGCCGTGACGGTCTGCTCGGCCGACGCCGAAATCTGCAGCGTGGCGAACACGCCCGTGGCGAGGCCCGCGGCAATCAGGCCGATGTTCTTCAATTTCATTCGCATAGAGAGTCTGGTGCGGTCGGGAAGCGCGTGGCGGTAGCGGGGATGTAGCGGACAAGTATAACTGTTCGCCCGAAACGTCAGTGCAACGGTGCGAAAGGCGCCGGCCGACTGCCGCGACAGGGCCGTGCCGGAATTCGCAAGCCCGTTCGACAGTGCCCGGGCCGCGAAGGTTCGCGCGGCGCGCCCGGGTTTCGCGCCGGACCGGCCGGCGCGACGGCGGGCGTCAGCCCGCCTTGCCCTGCTTCGCGACCGCGGCCTGCGCCTGCGCGATCGCTTCCTGGTCGCCGAGGTAGTAGTGCTTGATCGGCTTCAGGTTCTCGTCGAGCTCGTACACGAGCGGCACGCCGTTCGGGATGTTCAGGCCGACGATGTCGCTGTCGGAGATGCCGTCGAGATACTTGATCAGCGCGCGCAGCGAGTTGCCGTGCGCGGCGATCAGCACCTGCTTGCCGGCGCGGATGGCCGGCGCGATCGACTCGTTCCAGAGCGGCAGCACGCGCGCGACGGTGTCCTTCAGGCATTCGGTGAGCGGCAGCTGCTCGCGCGGCACCTTCGCATAGCGCGGATCGCCGTACGGCGCGCGCTCGTCGGTCGGTTCGAGCGCCGGCGGCGGCGTGTCGTAGCTGCGGCGCCAGACGAGCACCTGTTCGTCGCCGAACTTCGCGGCGGTTTCCGCCTTGTTCAGCCCCGACAGCGCGCCGTAGTGGCGCTCGTTCAGCCGCCACGAGTGGACGATGGGCAGGTACATCAGATCCATCCGGTCCTGCACGTGCCACAGCGTGCGGATCGCGCGCTTGAGCACCGACGTGTACGCGATGTCGAACGTGTAGCCGGCGTCGCGGAGCAATTCGCCGGCCTGATAGGCTTCGTTGCGGCCCTGTTCGGTGAGGTCGACGTCGACCCAGCCCGTGAAGCGGTTTTCCTTGTTCCACGTCGATTCGCCGTGGCGGATGAGAACGAGTTTGTACATGGATCTTGCGGTCGGTAGTGAAGGAAGCGGTGCGCGCCGCGCGGCGCCCCGAGCCGGGCCCGCCATCGCGCAAGACGGTTATTTTATAATGGCGGGATTGTCCTTTTCCGATTTCTCTTTTTCCGGCGGAATTCCGTGAAGTTCTTTACCGATTACACGAACCTGGCCCTCATCGCGATCCTGCTGGTGTCGGGCGGCCTGCTGGCGTGGCCGGCGCTGCGCCGCGGTCGCGGCGGCCTGTCGGCGGCCGAGGCGACGCAGCTCATCAACCGCCGCAACGCGGTCGTGATCGACGTGCGCCCCGCATCCGAATTCGCGGCGGGTCACTTGCCGTCGGCGCGTCAGCTCGCGGCCGGCGAGATCGGCGCAAAAATTGCGCAGATCGCGAAGAACAAGAGCACGCCGGTGCTGCTCGTCTGCCAGAACGGCCAGCAGTCGCAGAAGGCGGCGCGCGAGGTTCAGGCGGCGGGTTACGCCGAAGTGCACGTGCTCGACGGCGGCGTGGCCGCCTGGCAGCAGGCCGGAATGCCGGTCGTCAAACAAGGAGTGGCGAAGTGAACAAGGTTCTGATGTACAGCACGCAGGTGTGTCCGTATTGCATGCAGGCCGAGCGCCTGCTGAAGCTGCGCGGCGTCGAGCAGATCGAGAAGGTGCTGATCGACCGCGATCCCGCGCGCCGCGAGGAAATGATGTCGCGCACCGGCCGCCGCACGGTGCCGCAGATCTACATCGGCGACACGCACGTCGGCGGCTACGACGATCTGTCGAAGCTCGATCGCGAGGGCGGCCTGTTGCCGCTTCTGCAAGCGGCCTGATTAGGGCAGAATGGCCGCCGGCCGCGAGCGGTCCGCGCGCAGGATTCATCCGAGGCGGTCGGCGAACAGTCCGGCCGCCCGTCACCACTTTTAGGGAAACACCATGTCCGACGTCGAAAACCAACCGTTCTTCAACATCCAGCGCGTCTACCTGAAGGATATGTCGCTCGAGCAGCCGAATTCGCCGGCGATCTTCCTCGAGCAGGACATGCCGTCGGTTGAAGTCGAAGTCGACGTCAAGGCCGAGCGCCTGGCCGAGAGCGTGTTCGAGGTCGTCGTGTCGGGCACCGTCACCGCGAAAGTGAAGGACAAGGTCGCGTTCCTGATCGAAGCGAAGCAGGCCGGGATTTTCGACATTCGCAACATTCCCGACGAGCAGCTCGATCCGCTGGTCGGCATCGCATGCCCGACGATCCTGTTCCCGTATCTGCGCTCGAACATCGCCGACGCGATCACGCGCGCCGGCTTCCCGCCGATCCACCTCGCGGAAATCAACTTCCAGGCGCTGTACGAGCAGCGTCTCGCGCAGCTTCAGCAGCAGGCCGGCGCCGCAGCGGGCGCACCGAACGGCACGACGCTGAACTGACGTTTCACTCCGGACCGGTGCTGGGTATGAAAGTAGCCGTTCTCGGCGCCGGTGCCTGGGGCACCGCGCTCGCCGGTCATCTGGCCGCGCGGCACGACACGCTTCTGTGGGCGCGCGACGC
This sequence comes from Burkholderia dolosa, assembly GCF_902499135.1. Classification (GTDB taxonomy): domain Bacteria; phylum Pseudomonadota; class Gammaproteobacteria; order Burkholderiales; family Burkholderiaceae; genus Burkholderia; species Burkholderia dolosa. The sequence goes on along the minus strand of NZ_CABVPR010000024.1, from coordinate 36,875 downwards.
CGCGCTCATCGCCGGGCTGCAGGCCCGCCACGAAAATTCCCGCTATCTGGACGGCATCGCGCTGCCCGATGCGCTGCGCTACGACGCCGACCTCGGCGTCGCGCTCGCGCACGGCGCGGCCGGCGACGCGCTGTGCGTGATCGCCGCGCCCGTGGCCGGGCTGCGCACGCTGTGCCGCGCGATGCGCGACGCGGGCTGCGTGCCCGCGCACATCGTGTGGGTGTGCAAGGGATTCGAAGCCGATACGCATCTGCTGCCGCATCAGGTGATCGCGGCCGAATTGCCCGAACAGCACAGCAACGGCGTGCTGTCTGGGCCGAGTTTCGCGCGCGAAGTCGGGCGCGCGTTGCCGGTCGCGCTGACGGTCGCGAGCACGTCGGCCGAATGCCGTGACCGCACGCTCGCGGCGTTTCATCACGGTGCGATGCGGATCTACACGGGCGACGACGTGGTCGGCGTCGAAGTCGGCGGCGCGGTGAAGAACGTGCTCGCGATCGCGACCGGCATCGCCGACGGTCTCGGCCTCGGGCTGAACGCGCGCGCCGCGCTGATCACGCGCGGCCTCGCCGAAATGTCGCGGCTCGGCGTCGCGCTCGGCGGCCGCGCGGAAACCTTCACGGGCCTCACCGGCCTCGGCGACCTGATCCTGACCGCGACCGGCGACCTGTCGCGCAATCGCACGGTCGGCCTGCAATTGGCGGCCGGCCGCTCGCTGAACGACATCCTCGGTGCGCTCGGCCACGTCGCCGAAGGCGTGCGCTGCGCGCAGGCGGTGCTCGCGCTCGCGCGCGCGCAGTCGATCGAAATGCCGATCACCGAAGCCGTGTGCGGCGTGCTGTTCGACGGCATTGCGCCGCGCGACGCGGTCAGCGGTCTGCTGCGGCGCGACGCGCGCGCCGAATAGTCGGCCGATCGACGTCTCTTCTGACGGCCTCGTGCCGAGCACGCCGCGCGAAAGCGCACTACGCTTGAACCGTCTTCCGGCTTAGCGCGAGGTTGTCATGCTGAAGATCGGTTCCACCACGCTCGACGCGCAACTCGTCGACATCACGACTCTCGACGTCGACGCGATCGTCAACGCGGCGAACGGCTCGCTGCTCGGCGGCGGCGGTGTCGACGGCGCGATTCATCGCGTGGCAGGCCCCGGCCTGCTCGACGAATGCCGCACGCTCGGCGGCTGCGACACGGGCGACGCGAAGCTTACCCGCGGCCACCGGCTGCCGGCGCGCTACGTGATTCATGCGGTCGGCCCCGTCTGGCACGGCGGCGACCGTGGCGAGCCCGACCTGCTCGCATCGTGCTACCGGCGTGCGATCGAACTGGCCGACGAAGTCGGTGCGACGTCGATCGCATTTCCGGCGATCAGCTGCGGGATTTACCGCTATCCGGCTGACCGGGCGGTCGACATCGCGGTCGGCACCGTCATCGAAACGCTGCCGCAGGCGCCGGGCATCGCACGCGTGATATTCGCGTGCTTTTCTTCCGACATCCACGACTTGTATCGCGCGCGGCTCGCGCGCATTTAGCCGCGGCCCGCCGGCCGCGCTGCGCTTCGCTTCGACGATTACGCGCCGCCTTCGAAGCCTGCCTGACGCCACGCTTCGAACACGACGACGGCGACCGTATTCGACAGGTTCAGGCTGCGGTTGCCCGGGCGCATCGGCAGGCGCACGCGCTGTTCGCCCGGAAACCGCTCGAGCAGCTCGGCCGGCAGCCCGCGCGTCTCCGAGCCGAACACGAACCAGTCGCCGGGCAAAAACGCGCGGTCGTGGAAGCGGCCCGAGCCGCGGGTCGTGAACGCGAACATCCGCGCCGGGTCCGGCGCTTCGGCCGCGACGAACGCGTCCCAGTCGCCGTGCACGCGCATTTGCGCGTATTCGTGATAGTCGAGGCCGGCGCGCCGCATCTTCGCGTCGTCGAGCGGGAAGCCGAGCGGTTCGATCAGGTGCAGACGGGCGCCCGTGTTCGCGCACAGGCGGATCACGTTGCCGGTGTTCGGCGGAATTTCGGGGGCGACGAGGACGACGTTGAACATGTTCCGGTTTCGCTGGGCCAGCCCGGACGTGCGCTGCGCCGTCCCGACAAGCCGGTTCGTGATGGCCGCGGCCGCATTCCTGCAGCCGGCCTCTATCTAATTAATCTCTGGCGGTGCGCAGCGCAACCAGATTCGTCACGCGTGCAGCGCCCGCCGCCTTCAGCGCCTGAGCGGCGGCCGCGAGCGTCGCGCCGGACGTCATCACGTCGTCGACGAGCGCAACGTGGCGACCGGCGACGTCGCCGGCGACCGCGAACGCGGCCGTCACGTTGCCGCGGCGCGCGCGGCGATCGAGCCGCGACTGCGGCGCCGTTTCGATCACGCGTGCGAGCAGCGCCGCTTCGGCGCGCACGCCGAGCCGGCGCGCGAGCGGACGCGCGATCGCCCACGCCTGGTTGTAGCCGCGCGCGACGAGCCGTTTGTGCGACAGCGGCACCGGCGCGACGACGTCGAAGCCGCCGGTGCCCGGCGTATCGTCGATCAGCCGGGCGAGCCGCGCGGCGAACTCCGCGCCGAGCGCGAGTCGCGCATGAAACTTCAGCCCGCGCGCGAGCCCGTCGAGCGGCGCGCGGTAATCGGCGAGCGCGAGCGTCGCATCGAACGGCGGAGCCGTGGCGCGACAAGCATCGCACCGATACGCCGCTGCACCCGCGGCAGGCGATCGCCGCCGATTGCTGCCCAACGGCACCGCGCACGCGTCGCAGCGCAGCCGCGCTTCGTTCCAGTACGCGGCGTCGCAAGCCGCACAGATCGCCGCGTGTGACAAATTGCCGCACAGCGCGCACCGATTAGGCAGCGCGATCGTGACGGCGCGCGCGGCGAGCATGCGTGCATGCGACAAAACGACGCGCATCGTGCGCGGGACGGAACGACGATTCATCTCGGACACTCCACGCCGCCCCGCTTCGCTGAAGCCTGCTGGGCGAGCGAGTATACTTCGGGCTCTTCGCCAGTGTGCCCGACATGTCCCCAGCTTCGACTTCATCCAGCCGTCCGGCCAATGACGCCCGGCGCCTGCGGCGTATCTTCGATCGCCGCGCCGCCGCGTTCGACGCGGTCGCGTTCCTGCCGCGCGAGATCGCGCAGCGGATGTGCGAGCGTCTCGAATACATCAAGGTGACTCCGGCGGCCGTGCTCGATGCGGGCTGCGGCGCCGGCGACGACCTGCCCGCGCTGCGCGCGCGGTTCCCCGAAGCGCCGGTGTTCGGCGTCGATCTGTCCGGCGCGATGCTCGCGCGGGCCGGTCAGCGCGAGACCGAGCAGACGAGCTGGCGCCGCTGGCTGCCCGCGTCGCTCGGCCGTGCGCTGGGTCCGCGTGGCCCGCGCGTCGCGCAGGCCGATTTCTCCGCGCTGCCGTTTGCGGCCGGCACGTTCGATCTGATCTGGTCGAATCTCGCGCTTCACTGGCATTCGCGTCCCGACGCCGTGCTGCCCGAATGGCAGCGCGTGTTGCGCGTGAACGGCCTGCTGATGTTCAGCACGCTCGGCCCCGACACGCTGCGCGAGCTGCGCGCCGCCTGCGCGGACGCGGAAGCGGCGCTCGGGATCGCGCCGCCCGCCGCGCGCGTGATCGATTTCGTCGACATGCACGACCTCGGCGACATGCTCGTCGAGAGCGGCTTCGAGATCCCGGTGATGGACCAGGAAGTGCTCACCGTCACGTACAAATCGCCCGATTCGCTGCTGGCCGACGTGCGTCGCTGGGGCGCGTATCCGTTTGCGCGCACCGCGCCGCAGCACGCGTCGCGGCGTTTCCGCGCGGCGCTCGGCGACGCGCTGCACGCGCGCCGGCGCGCGGACGGCACGATCCCGCTGACGTTCGAAGTGATCTACGGCCACGCATGGAAAGCCGCGCCGCGCACGACCGCCGAAGGGCACGGGATCGTGCGCATCGAGGACATCGGAAAGGGGCGTCCGAAGAATCGGTAAAGCGGTAAAGAGGGGTTTTGTTATGTCCGAAATTAGCGGCGCGAAGCGCGATGGAATTGACGCGAAAAATGGCCGGAAAGCTTGTCGCGCTTGGCTTGCGGGCCGATCGGCGCTTGCTTGTGGATGCCATTGAACCCGCCTATAATGCGTCAGCTTGTCGTCCCGGGGTCCCCGCAATACGGGGCGGCGAGTCCGATGCAGGCATGCATCGCATGCCATTCGCGTGAGGCGGCGATGGAAGCAGCGACGGTGTTGGCGGAGACGGCGGACGGCGAACCGGTCCTCGCAGACTGGCTGATGAAACGCAACTGTTCGGTGTCGCCGCGTCAATTCGTGCTGTTTTACGCGTCGCTCGCAGGCTTCTCGCTGGTGATCGCGGCGTTGCTGATGTGGCGGGGGGCCTGGCTCGTCATGCCCTTCACCGGAATCGAGTTGCTGGCGGTCGGTGTCGCGTTCGCGATCTATGCACGCCACGCGGTCGACTACGAGCGCATCAGGCTGTTTCCGCACCGGCTCGTGATCGAGCGAATGGAGGCGGAGCGGCTCACGCAGATCGAATTCAACCCGCGCTGGGTGCGGGTCGAGCCGGGCGCGACGCCACGCGATCCGATTCGGCTGGTATCGCGCGGGCAGACCGTCGTAATCGGGCAGCATCTCGCGCAGTACAAGCGTGCGCAGTTCGCCGACGAACTGCGCGTGTCGCTCCGGCGCTGCGGCTGACGCGCCGGGCACCGGCCTGCAGCAGGGCCGCGGGCTCGCGACGGGGGAGGGTTTGAATGGAAATTTTGGGTAAGGATGCTATGAAAACAATCAAGCGAGCCCTCATGGGCGTGCTGGCATGCAGCGGATTGCTCTTTGCCGGCGCCGCTCTGGCGGTCGGTGACAGCCCGGGCGGCCCCCGCGTCAACGAGATCAACCTGCAGCCGCCCGTCACGAAGATCGCCGAGGAGCTCTACGATCTCCACACGATGATGCTGATCCTGTGTACGGTGATCTTCGTCGGCGTGTTCGGCGTGATGTTCTATTCGATCTTCGCGCACCGCAAATCCAAGGGCCACAAGGCCGCCAATTTCCATGAAAGCACGACCGTCGAAATCATCTGGACGATCGTGCCGTTCGTCATCGTCGTGCTGATGGCGCTCCCGGCGACGAAGGCCGTCGTCGCGATGAAGGACACGACGAATGCCGATCTCACGATCAAGGTCACCGGCTACCAGTGGAAGTGGGGCTACGACTACGTGAAGGGCCCGGGCGAGGGCATCTCGTTCCTGTCGACGCTCACGACGCCGCGCGACGAAGTGATGGGCAAGAAGCCGATCACCGAAACCTATCTGCAGGAAGTCGACAACCCGCTCGTCGTGCCGGTCAACAAGAAGATCCGCATCATCACGACCGCGAACGACGTCGTTCACTCGTGGTACGTGCCCGCGTTCGGCGTGAAGCAGGACGCGATTCCGGGCTTCGTGCGCGATACGTGGTTCAAGGCCGACAAGGTCGGCACGTACCGCGGTTTCTGTACCGAGCTGTGCGGCAAGGAGCATGCATACATGCCGGTCGTCGTCGAAGTGCTGTCGGACGACGACTACGCGAAGTGGGTCGGCGCGCAGAAGGCGAAGCTCGCCGGCGCGGCAGTCGATCCGAACAAGGTGTACACGATGGCCGAACTCGTCGCGCACGGCGAGGAAGTCTACAAGGCGAACTGCGCGGCCTGCCACCAGGTGAACGGCAAGGGCCTCGGCGCATTCCCGGCGATGGACGGCAGCCCGATCGTCAACGGTCCGATCGCCGCGCACCTCGAGCGCGTGCTGCACGGCAAGGGCGCGATGCCGTCGTGGGCGTCGCTGTCCGATCTCGATATCGCATCGGTCGTCACGTACGAGCGCAATTCGTGGGGCAACCACAAGAACGATCTGCTGCAGCCGAAGCAGGTGGCCGACGCGCGTAACGGCAAGATGCCGGAAGACACCGCAGGCGCAGCGGCATCGGCCGAAGCGGCTTCGGCGCCGGCGCAAGCCGCGTCGGGCGCAGCCGAGCAGCCGGCCGCAGCATCGGCGTCGGCCGCGGCTGCGGTGTCGACCATCTACTTCGAGACGGGCAAGAGCACGCTGCCGGCCGACGCGAAAGCGGCGATCGCCGCAGCGGCCGACTATGCGAACGCGCATCCGGACGCGAAGCTCGCGCTGTCGGGCTTCACCGACAAGACCGGCTCGGCCGACGCGAACGCCGAACTCGCGAAGCAGCGCGCACAGGCCGTGCGCGACGCGCTGAAGGCGGCAGGCGTGGCGGAAGACCACATCGTTCTGAAAAAGCCGGAAACGATCACGGGCGGGGCCGACGCAAAGGCAGCGCGACGGGTCGAGATCGGCCCGGCGGCTTGACGTGTCGCAGTGTTTGTCGACGTATTCGCATTAGGAGATTCTCATGTCTAGCATCGGGCACGACGTAGCCGCGGGCCACGCGCACGACGACCACGCGCACGAAGCACCGCACGGCTGGCGACGCTGGCTGTTCGCCACCAACCACAAGGACATCGGTACGCTGTACCTGCTGTTCTCGTTCATCATGTTCCTGTCGGGCGGCGTGATGGCGCTCGGCATCCGCGCCGAGCTGTTCGAGCCGGGCCTGCAGATCATGCGTCCGGAGTTCTTCAACGAACTCACGACGATGCACGGGCTGATCATGGTGTTCGGCGCGATCATGCCGGCGTTCGTCGGCTTCGCGAACTGGATGATTCCGCTGCAGATCGGCGCATCCGACATGGCGTTCGCGCGGATGAACAACTTCAGCTTCTGGCTGCTGCCGGTCGCGGCGGTGCTGCTGGTCGGTTCGTTCTTCGCGCCGGGCGGCGCGACGGCCGCCGGCTGGACGCTGTACGCGCCGCTGTCGACTCAGATGGGCCCGGGCATGGACTTCGCGATCTTCGCGGTCCACATCATGGGCGCGTCGTCGATCATGGGCGGGATCAACATCGTCGTGACGATCCTGAACATGCGCGCGCCCGGCATGACGTTGATGAAGATGCCGATGTTCGCGTGGACATGGCTGATCACCGCGTACCTGCTGATCGCCGTGATGCCGGTTCTGGCGGGCGCGATCACGATGGTGCTGTTCGATCGTCACTTCGGTACGTCGTTCTTCAACGCGGCAGGCGGCGGCGACCCGGTGATGTACCAGCACATCTTCTGGTTCTTCGGCCACCCCGAGGTGTACATCATGATTCTGCCGGCGTTCGGGATCGTGTCGCAGGTGATCCCGGCGTTCTCGCGCAAGACGCTGTTCGGCTACAGCTCGATGGTGTACGCGACGGCTTCGATCGCGATCCTGTCGTTCATGGTGTGGGCGCACCACATGTTCGCGACCGGCATGCCGGTCACCGGTCAGCTGTTCTTCATGTACGCGACGATGCTGATCGCGGTGCCGACGGGCGTGAAGGTGTTCAACTGGCTCGCGACGATGTGGCGCGGCTCGATGACGTTCGAAACGCCGATGCTGTTCGCGATCGGCTTCCTGTTCGTGTTCACGTTCGGCGGCCTGACGGGCCTGATGCTCGCGATGGCGCCGCTCGACATCCAGTATCACGGCACCTACTTCGTGGTCGCGCACTTCCACTACGTGCTGGTGGCCGGCTCGCTGTTCGCGCTGTTCTCGGGCTGGTACTACTGGGCGCCGAAGTGGACGGGCTGGATGTACAACGAGACGCGCGGCAAGATCCACTTCTGGGCGTCGATGATCTTCTTCAACCTGACGTTCTTCCCGATGCACTTCGTCGGTCTCGCGGGCATGCCGCGCCGCTATGCGGACTACCCGGCGCAGTTCACGGACTTCAACCAGGTCGCGACGATCGGCGCATTCGGCTTCGGCCTCGCGCAGGTGTACTTCCTGTTCGCGGTCGCGCTGCCGGCCTACCGTGGCGGCGGCGAGCTGGAGAAGGCGGCGGACAAGCCGTGGGACGGCGCGACCGGCCTCGAGTGGACGGTGCCGAGCCCGGCTCCGTTCCATACGTTCGAGCAGCCGCCGCACGTCGAATAAGTTTCACCGCGCGTTCCGCCGCGGCCTGCCGTGCAGGCAGGCGCGGCGGGGCGCCGAACCGAAGTTTCAGATGAACCGGAATCCACAGCAAAGACGAACGCCCGAGCAGATTCGCGCGGGCAACAAGCGGCTCGGCCTGATCCTGCTCGTGATCGTCGCCGTCTTTTTTGTGGGTGTCGTGATCAAGCAGTGGTGGCTGTCCACTCACTGACGCAGCAACTGACGCAGTAGCGAGGAAGTCGTCGTATGTCGAAGCCGGAAGGGGGCGCCGCCGATCGCGCGTTCAATCGTTCGATGCTGGTGAAGCTCTTCGTCGTCGCCGGGCTGATGTTCGGCTTCGGCTTCGCGTTGATCCCGATGTATCGCGCGATCTGTCAGATCACGGGCATCAACAACCTGCTGCAGCGCGACGTCAGCGAGCGCGAGGCGAAGAACACGCAGGTCGATTACAGCCGCACCGTATCGATCGAGTTCGACGCGAACGCGCGCGGCCCGCTCGGTTTCAAGCCGGAGCACAACAGTCTGGACGTGCATCCGGGCGAGCTGACGACGATCGTGTACGACGTGACGAACGGGCAGGGCCGGCCGGTCGTCGCGCAGGCGATTCCGAGCTACGCGCCGAAGCAGGCGACGGAGTTCTTCAAGAAGATCGAGTGTTTTTGCTTCACGCAGCAGACATTGGCCGCGAACGAGTCGCGCAAGATGCCGGTGGTGTTCGTGATCGATCCGAAACTGCCGAAGGACGTGAAGACGATCACGCTGTCGTACACGTTCTTCGAGCTGAACACGCCGGCCACGCCGGCGCCCGCGACGCGTACCACCGCGGCGCAGGGCGCGACGGCGCCGGGTGCATGACGACGGAGGCGGCGATGACGGAGGTGAAGGGCGGCGGATTCGGTCAGGCGCTGCGCGCGGTGTTGTGGTCGTTCTTCGGCGTGCGCAAGCGGCGCGACCTGGAAGCCGACGCGACGCAGCTCAATCCGCTGCACGTGCTGATCGTCGCGCTGATCGCGGCCGGTGTGTTCATCGGTGTGCTGATCCTGATCGTGCGGGCCGTCGTCGGCTGACGCGGTCGCGAAACAATGCAGTGCGCAGCGCCGCGGCGCTGCGTGCAGGAAAAGAGCGGCGGCCGTCGCGTCGCGCAAGAAATATGGCCGGAGCGTTTTCCGGTACACAAATTGGACTGAAGTGGAGAATCAAGCATGAGCGGTCAAAACCAGACCCCGTACTATTTCGTGCCGCATCCGTCGCAGCATCCGATCAGCGCGGCCGTCGGCCTGCTGGTCATGCTCGGATCGTTCGCACTCTGGCTCAACGGTCACGACTGGGCACCGTACACGTCGCTGGTCGGCCTGCTGTGGCTGCTCTTTACGCTGTACCACTGGTTCGGCGATTCGATCGCCGAATCGGAAGGCGGTCATTACGGCAAGAACGTCGACCGCTCGTACCGCTGGAGCATGAGCTGGTTCATCTTCTCGGAAGTCATGTTCTTCGGCGCGTTCTTCGGTGCGCTGTTCTATGCGCGCGAAATCGCGCTGCACCAGCTCGGCAGCCTCGACTACAAGCTGATCTGGCCGGATTTCTCCGCCGTGTGGCCGAACGAAGGGCCGGCCGAGCTCGCCGGCCACTTCAAGACGATGGGTCCGTGGCCGATCCCGACGCTGAACACCGCGCTGCTGCTGTCGTCGGGCGCGACGCTGACGGTGTCGCACCACGCGCTGCGCGACGATCACCGCAAGAAGGCGATCGCATGGCTCGCGGCGACGCTCGTGCTCGGCGTCTGCTTCCTGTTCCTGCAGGGCTTCGAATACTTCCACGCGTACAACGAACTGAACCTGACGCTTGGCTCGGGCATCTACGGGTCGACGTTCTTCCTGCTGACCGGCTTCCACGGCTTCCACGTGTTCCTCGGCGGCACGATGCTCGCGGTGGTGCTGGTGCGGATGATCCGCGGCCACTTCAAGCCCGATCATCACTTCGCGTTCGAAGGCGCTGCGTGGTACTGGCACTTCGTCGACGTCGTCTGGCTCGGGCTGTACGTCGTCGTCTACTGGCTGTAAATGGAAAAACGGCCCGCGCAGCGATGCGCGGGCCGTTTTCATTCGCGGGGCACGGCGCGAACGCTGCCGGCAACCGCACCCCGGCGCCGCCGCGACTCAGTCAGGCGGCGCTTTTGCTTGGTCGCGCATCCGTGCGGCGATATGTCACATCGGCCGCGACGGCGAGCGGATCAACGCCCGATCGGCAAGCCGGTCGAATGGATCCAGCCCATCCAGTTCGCGAACAGGATGAACAGGAACAGCGAGATCGACAGCCCGACACGGGTGGCGAGCGACCAGACCATGCGCTTCGTATGGCCGCGGTCGTGCATCATGAAATAGAGCGCCGACCCCATGCTGGCGATGATGAGGACGAAGGCGATGGGAACGAGTATGTGCATGACACGAACCGGACGACGGCAATTCGAAAGGAAGAGGATAATTATCGCACTTCGCTTTTGCGAGTGCGCCCCGCGGGCGGCCCGATGAAGATCCGCTGGCTTCCGGCGCTGCTGATTCTCGTCGTGGTCGCGTCCGCGATCCGTCTCGGTTTCTGGCAGCGCGACCGCGCGCATCAGAAGGAAGCGCTGCACGCGAGCATCGTCCGCTACGAGCACGCGCCGCCGGTCGACATCGGTGCGCAGCCGATTCCGCTCGCGTCGATCGAGTTCCATCGGGTGCGTGCGAAGGGCCGCTTCATCCCCGAGCAAGCGGTGTTCCTCGACAATCGGCCGTATAACGACCAGCCGGGTTTTTACGTCGTGATGCCGTTTAAACTCGCGGGCGGCGGCTATGTGCTCGTCAATCGCGGCTGGCTGCCGCGCAACATCGCCGACCGCACCGCGATCGAGCCGTTTCCGACGCCGGAAGGCGAGATCGAGATCGAGGGTATCGCGCGCGCGGACGCGTCGCGCGCGTTCGAGCTCGGCGAAGGCGGTTCGGCGGCGCACCAGAAGATCCGGCAGAACCTGGACGTCGCTGCATACGCGAAGGAAACCGGGCTGCCGCTGCAGCCGTTCGTGATCCAGCAGACGAGCGACGACGGCGACAAGCTCGTGCGCGACTGGCCGGCGGCGACGACCGGCGTCGAGCGCAATTACGGTTACATGTTTCAGTGGTGGGGCATTGCGGCTGCCGCGCTCGGCTTCGGGCTGTACGCGGCAAGGCGTGCGGCGAAGAAGTCGGCCGGCGCATGAGCGCGATGCCCGGACGCGGCCGCCAGGCCGCGGGTTCGTTTCGAGAGGTCTGAATTGTCCATGGAATCTTCCCGTCAGGGTCCGGCCGCGAAGCCGATCTCGCCGGCGGCCCGCAAGCGCGGCCGCTGGATGCTGGTGCTGCTGGGGCTCGTGTGCGCGGCGCCGATGCTCGCGTCGTATTTCACCTATTACGTGATCAAGCCGAAGGGCGGATCGACGAACTACGGCACGCTGATCGAGCCGCAACGCCCGATTCCGGCCGGGCTCACGGTAACCGACGAAACCGGCAAGACGGTGCCGCTGTCGTCGTTGCGCGGCGTGTGGCTGTTCGTGATGACCGACCGCAGCGCATGCGACGACGCGTGCGCGAAGAAGCTCTATTTCATGCGGCAGATCCGCGTCACGCAGGCCGGCGAGCGGCACCGGATCACGATGGTGTGGCTGCGCAGCGATGCGGGCGCGATTCCGCAGAAGGTGCTCGACGCGTATCCGGACACGCGGCGCCTCGTCGCCGATCCCGCCGCGGTCGCCGCATGGCTGCCCGCCGACGCCGGCACGCAGAACAGCGACCATCTGTACCTGGTCGATCCGAACGGCAACCTGATGATGCGCTTCCCGAAGGACCCGAACCCCAGCAAGATCAAGACGGACGTCACGAAGCTGCTGAAGTGGTCGAGCATCGGCTAAGGCAATCCAACGAGGCACCATTCCGATGTCGTATCTACTGCAACTCGGCCTGATCGGCTTGTGCATCGCGCTGCTGCCGCTGTCGTACGTGTGGGTGAAGGCCGACGACGACAAGTTCCGCAAGCTCGTGTGGGTCACCACGTTCCTGACGCTCGACCTCGTGATGTTCGGCGGCTTCACGCGGCTGACCGATTCGGGGCTCGGCTGCCCGGACTGGCCGGGCTGCTACGGCACGTCGTCGCCGTTCATCGCGCACGCCGCGATCACGGCCGCGCATCAGGCGATGCCGACCGGTCCCGTCAGCATGACGAAGGCGTGGATCGAGATGATCCACCGCTATTTCGCGATGGCGATCGGCGTGCTGATCATCGCGCAGGTCGTGATCGCGTGGTCGGCGCGGTGGCGCCGCCGTCCGCTGCACGTGTCGCCGTGGTGGCCGACGAGCCTGCTGCTGCTGATCGTCGTGCAGGGCGTGTTCGGTGCGTGGACGGTCACGATGAAGCTGCAGCCGGTGATCGTCACGACCCATCTGCTGCTCGGTCTCACGCTGCTCGGCACGCTCGGCTGGCTCGCGGCGCGGCAGACGCCGCTGCCGTCGTACGACCCGGAGGCCGGCCGCTATCGCGCGGCCGCGCTCGCGGCGCTCGTGCTGCTCGTCGTGCAGATCGCGCTCGGCGGCTGGGTGAGCACGAACTACGCGGTGCTCGCGTGCACCGACTTCCCGACCTGCAACGGCCAGTGGATTCCGCCGATGAACTTCGAGCAGGGCTTCCATTTGTGGCGCGCGCTCGGGATGACGAAGGACGGCGACGCGATCACGCAGGACGCGCTGGTCGCGATCCACTGGACACACCGCACGTTCGCGTTCGTGGTGGTCGCCTATCTGGTTGCGTTCGCACTGAGGATGCGCCGTTTCGCGTCGCTGCGGCGGCCCGCGAACGGCGTGCTGCTGGTCGTGCTGCTGCAGTTCGCGACGGGCCTGACGAACATCGTGCTGCAGTGGCCGCTGCCGGTCGCGGTCGCGCACAACGGCGGTGCCGCGATCCTGCTGCTGCTCGTCGTCATGTTAAACTTTCGCATCCTTTCAAGCCGCCCCGGCCGTGTCGTGCAGCCTGCGCGCGACGCCGCCCCGGCGTGACCGTCCCCATGCAAAGCACCCTGTCCCATTCGCCCGGTAGCCGGTTCTCCCAGTACATGGCGCTGACGAAGCCGCGTGTCACGCAGCTCGCGGTGTTCTGTGCGGTGATCGGCATGTTCCTCGCGACGCCCGGCATGGTGCCGTGGCACGTGCTGATCGGCGGCACGGTCGGCATCTGGCTGCTCGCCGGCGCGGCGTTCGCGATCAACTGTCTGGTCGAGCAGAAGGTCGACGCGATGATGCGGCGCACCGCGTGGCGCCCGTCCGCGCGCGGCGAGATCACGACGCCGCAGATCCTGCTGTTCTCCGCGGTGCTCGGCAGTCTGGGCGCCTGGACGCTCTATACGTTCACGAACCCGCTGACGATGTGGCTGACGATCGCGACCTTCGTCGGCTATGCGGTGATCTACACGCTGCTGCTCAAGCCGATGACGCCGCAGAACATCGTGATCGGCGGCGCGTCGGGCGCGATGCCGCCGGCGCTCGGCTGGGCGGCGGTCACCGGCGCGGTGCCCGGCGACGCGTGGATCCTCGTGCTGATCATCTTCGTGTGGACGCCGCCGCATTTCTGGGTGCTCGCGCTCTATCGCCGCAAGGATTACGAGAACGCGGGGCTGCCGATGCTGCCCGTCACGCACGGCGAGAAGTTCACGCGGCTGCACATCCTGCTGTATACGGTGATCCTGTTCGCGGTCACGATGATGCCGTTCATCTCCGGGATGAGCGGGGCCGTCTATCTGACGAGCGCGGTGCTGCTTGGCGCGGTGTTCCTCGCGTATGCGTGGAAAATCTACCGCGACTATTCGGACGCGCTCGCCCGCAAGGCCTTCCGTTACTCGATCGTCTATCTGTCGCTGCTGTTCGCCGCGCTGCTCGTCGATCACTATGCGCGCCCGCTGCTCGGCGTGTAACCGCACGGTTTGAACGCAATGCTCCATTCACGGTTCGGGCGCCGCGTGCGCCAACGCTGGATGCTCGCGTGCGCATTCGCGGCAGCGCTGCTGCTCGCCGGATGCGACAACGCGCCGAAGTTCCAGAATCTCGACATCACCGGCAACACGCAGTTCGGCACCAATTTCGCGCTGCCCGACACGACCGGCAAGGTGCGTACGCTCGCCGACTTCAAGGGCAAGGCCGTCGTGATGTTCTTCGGCTATACGCACTGCCCGGACGTGTGCCCGACGACGATGGCCGAACTGTCCGAGGCGCTGAAGCAGCTCGGCCCCGATGCGGCGAAGCGCGTGCAGGTACTGTTCGTCACCGTCGATCCGGAGCGCGACACGCCCGCGCTGCTCGCGCAGTACGTGTCCGCGTTCGATCCGTCGTTCATCGGCCTGCGGCCGGCCGACGAAGCGGCGCTGAAGAAGGTCACGAAGGATTTCCGCGTGTATTACGCGAAGGTGCCCGGCAAGACGCCGGGCAGCTACACGATGGATCACACGGCCGCGAGCTACGTGTTCGATCCGGACGGCAAGCTGCGGCTGTTCGTGCGCGATGGGCAGGGCCCCGGCCCGTGGGTTCACGATCTGAAGCTGTTGATCGGCTGAGCCGCTTCCGGGCCGTCGAGCAGCGCTGCCGCGCGTCGGATGCGCCGCGCGGCTCACGGCGGCGCGCCCGCGCTCGCGCGACGTGCGGCCCCGCACCGTCGCGCATTTCCTTTCTTTCCCCGATCGATACCGCTTTCGCCGCCGCGCGTTACGGCAACGCAGGCACGTTGAATCCCTGTGCGGCGCGCGTGATCCTGAATTCGGTCACGCGATACGTCGCGAGCCCGTCGGTGACGAACGGATCGGTCTTCAGGATCGCTTCGAGCTCGTCGCGGTCGATGCGTGCGGCGAGGATCATGCCGCCGTCGCGCGGCACCTTCGGTCCGGCGGCGATGAACACGCCGCGGTCGAGCAGCGGCTGCAGATAGGCGCGGTGGCGTTCGAGCGCATCGTCGATACGATCGAGCGACGCGGTGTAGTGAATGTCGATGACGTACATGGAAAGTCCCGGAATATCGCCCGTGCTTCGCGCGCGGGCCAGCCGATCTTGTAGCACACCGTGCGTCATGTGTCGTGCAGTGCGGGCCGCATCGCGCGGCACAGTATTCAAGTTGTAAGTCGCAGTGCCGTAAATACGGGGGCAACCGTTTGCGCGCGGCAGGCGACTCGCGCGCATCGCGAGCATCGATTTCGACTGAGGCACGCAGATGAGCAGAATGAGTTTGAACCGCAAGCTGTGGCTCGCGCTTGCGCTGGTATGGATCGGCCTTCTCGGCGTCGGCGCGTGGAGCGCGTACGAGACCCGCGCGACGATGCTCGCCGAACGCAAGGAAGGCATCGCGAATCTCGTCGAATCGGCGGCCGGCATCGTGAACGCGTACCAGGCGCTCGCACAGGCCGGCACGCTGTCGGAAGCCGACGCGAAGCGCGACGCGCTGGCGGCGCTGTCCGCGATGCGCTACGGCGATTCCGGCTACGTATTCGTGATGGATTCGAAGCCCGTCGTGCTGATGCATCCGACGCTGCCCAAGCTCGTCGGCACGCAGGTCGGCGACTATCTCGATCCGGACGGCAAGCCGCTGTTCGTGACGATCCTGAACGCGGCGAAGGCGACCGGCAGCGGCTTCGCCGAATATCGCGGGCGGCTGCCGCACAGCGAGACCGCGGTGCCGAAGATCAGCTACGTCACGCGCTTCGCGCCGTGGGACTGGAACATCTCGAGCGGCGTGTTCCTGAAGGACATCGATACCGTCTATTACCGGACGCTGTTCGGCCATCTCGCGGTCGTGCTCGTGATCGGCTTCGTGATCAGCGCTGCGATGCTCGTGATCATCCGCAACGTACGCGGCAGCCTCGGCGGCGAACCGGACGAAGCGGCGGCGCTCGCGCTGCGTATCGCGCACGGCGACCTCACGCAGCCGGTGCCGGTGCGCGCCGGCGATCGCACCAGCATGATGGCGGCGATGCGCGACATGCAGGCGCGCCTGCAGGCGACGCTCGGCGGGATCCGGCAGTCCGCCGAAGCGATCGCGTCGGCGAGCCGCGAGATCGCGTCCGGCAACGACGACCTGTCGCAGCGTACCGAGGAGCAGGCCGCGTCGCTCGAGGAAACGGCCGCGAGCATGGAGCAGCTGACCGCGACGGTGAAGCAGAACGCGGACAACGCGCGTCAGGCGAGCGGGCTCGCGAACAACGCATCGGAGATCGCGCGCGCCGGCCACGACGTCGTGAACCGCGTGATCGGCACGATGGGCGAGATCGACGACAGTTCGCGCAGGATCGCCGACATCATCGGCGTGATCGAAGGGATCGCGTTCCAGACCAACATCCTCGCGCTGAACGCGGCGGTCGAGGCTGCGCGTGCGGGCGAGCAGGGGCGCGGCTTCGCGGTGGTCGCCGGCGAGGTGCGCTCGCTCGCGCAGCGCAGCGCGACGGCCGCGAAGGAGATCCGCGAGCTGATCGTCGACTCGGTCGAACGCGTGCGCAACGGCTCGACGCTCGTCGGCCAGGCCGGCACGACGATGGGCGAGATCCTGCAGGCCGTCGCGCGCGTGACCGACATCATGGGCGAGATCGCGGCGGCATCCGAGGAGCAGGCGAGCGGCATTACGCAGGTCGGGCGCGCGGTCACGCAAATGGACCAGGTCACGCAGCAGAATGCGGCGCTGGTCGAGGAAGCCGCGGCGGCGGCCGCGTCGCTGCAGGAACAGGCCGCGCGGCTGCGCGACGCGGTCGGCGCGTTCCGGCTCGCCGACGCGGACGGCGCGCCGCCGCGCAAGCCAGCGCGACGGTCGGCCGAGCCGGCGTTCGACACGCGGGCGGCCGGCGAAGCGGCGGTCGCATGAGGCGCAGCTGCAGATGACGCGGCCGGTGCGCGGGCGCCCGGCCGCGCTACGCCGGCACCGTCGCGGTGCATACCCATATGAGCGGGATGTATTTCACTTCCCGCCGATCCTGTGACACCATTTGCCCCTTCCTGCGAGTCGGGGCATACCCGTATCGCGCCCCTTTTCCAGTTAGCAAGAAAGCGAGAAACAGATGAAGCGTCGCAGTCTCCTGAAAGTATTTTCCGTGCTGGCCGCCGGTGCCGCGCTGACGCTGTCGGCGGGCGCGCACGCCGACGACAAGGTGATCAAGGTCGGTACGGTCGCCGGCCCGGATGCGGAAGTGTGGCACGTCGTGCAGAAGGTTGCGAAGGAGAAGGAAGGCCTGGACGTGAAGGTCGTCGAGTTCAACGACTACGTGCAGCCGAACGCGGCGCTCGACGCGGGCGACCTCGACGCGAACAGCTTCCAGCACCAGCCGTACCTCGACAGCCAGGTCAAGCAGCGCGGCTACAAGATCGTCAGCGCGGGCCTGACCTACATTTCGCCGATCGGCGTGTATTCGAAGAAGTTCAAGTCGCTGAAGGATCTGCCGCAAGGTGCGAAGGTCGCGGTGCCGAACGATCCGTCGAACGAGAACCGCGCGCTGCTGCTCCTGCAGACGCAAGGCGTGATCAAGCTGAAGGCGGGCGCCGGCACGGGCGGCAACAACGCGACGGTGCTCGACATCGCCGAGAACCCGAAGAAGCTGAAGATCTCCGAACTCGATGCCGCGCAGCTGCCGCGCGTGCTGCCGGACGTCGACGCAGCGGTGATCAACACGAACTACGCGCTCGCCGCGAACCTGCAGCCGACGAAGGATGCGATCGCACTCGAATCGCTGACGAGCCCGTACGCGAACCTGATCGCCGTGCGTACGAAGGACAAGGACCAGCCGTGGGTGAAGAAGCTGGTGAAGGCGTATCAGTCGCCGGAAGTGAAGGAATTCATCAAGAAGCAGTTCAAAGGCTCGATGGTCGCGTCGTTCTGAACGCGGTCCGTCGACCGAACGAAGGCCTGCATGCGTGCAGGCCTTTTTTTCGTGCGGTTGCAGGCTGGCACGTCGCCGGATGCGCCAACGGCCCGACGCCCGACTGCTGCACGGCGCTTCGCCGAAACGCCACTGAAACGCCGCTGAAACGCCGCCGAAACGAAAGGGCCTGCATCGCGCAGGCCCGTTTCACGAGCGAAACCGCCGAGCGGCCGGCGGCGTTGGTATCACGCTCACATCTCGCCGCGCCTCGAGCAGATCGCCATGATCTGCTGAATCGCGTAGTTGTCGCGCACGCCGGGCAACGACTGCACGACGCACTCGTGGTAGCGCCGCTCGCGCGGCAGCAGCATCGCGTTGTTGCGGTACAGCGCGTCGCACGAACGCTGGATCAGTTGTGCCGCTGCGCCGTTGCGGCTTTCGCGCAGTGCCTGCAGCATGCACTGGTCGTATTGCGCATCGCCGTCGGTCAGCGCGAACGCCGCACGCGGCGACGTCAGCGCCAGCGCGACGCCCGCGAATGCAGCCGCACGGATCGCCCGTTTCATGTGCCCTCCGGTCGCGTGGTATGAGCCGGCCGACAGCATAGCGTAAAGCGGCGCGCGCGGCCGGCGCGTTGCGGCCGAAGCCGGCGCGAGCGCCGCGGGTCGGGCGTTGCAGGCGCGCCGGCGCGCATGTCCGGCACGGCCGCCGGCGCGGTGCGCGAAAGCGCGCAGTCAGGCGGTGGTCTGCGGAAATGGTATCCTCGTGCGTTCGCCGCAGCGCACCTCCCCGGGGCGCGCACGCGAGCCGGTTGCGCAGTGACGCATGCGCGCCGACGCTCGCGCGACGGCGGCGGGAATCCATCATCCAGAACCGACACAATACGGGGGAGACTCACCCATGAAGCGTTTCAAGACTCTCGCAATCCGTTCGATCACGACCGGCGTGGCCGCACTCGCGCTGGCCGCCGCCGCGCATGCGCAGACGGTCAAGGTACTGTCGATCGTCGACCATCCGGCGCTCGACGCGATCCGCGACGGCGTGCGCGCCGAGCTGAAGGCGCAAGGCTATGGCGACGACAAGCTCAAGTGGGAATACCAGAGCGCGCAGGGCAACACCGGCACGGCCGCGCAGATCGCACGCAAGTTCGTCGGCGACCGGCCCGACGTGATCGTCGCGATCGCGACGCCGGCCGCACAGGCGGTGGTCGCGGCGACGAAGAGCGTGCCGGTCGTCTATTCGGGCGTGACCGATCCGGTCGCCGCGCAGCTCGTGAAGGGCTGGGGCCCGTCGGGCACGAACGTGACCGGCGTGTCGGACAAGCTGCCGCTCGATCGGCAAGTCGCGCTGATCAAGCGCGTCGTCCCGAACGCGAAGACGGTCGGCATGGTCTACAACCCGGGCGAAGCGAATTCGGTCGTCGTCGTGAAGGAGCTGAAGGAACTGCTCGCGAAGCAGGGAATGACGCTCAAGGAAGCGGCCGCGCCGCGCACGGTCGACATCGGTCCGGCCGCGAAGAGCCTGATCGGCAAGGTCGACGTGATCTACACGAATACCGACAACAACGTCGTGTCCGCGTACGAGGCGCTCGTGAAGGTCGCGAACGAGGCGAAGATCCCGCTCGTCGCCGGCGACACCGACAGCGTGAAGCGCGGCGGCATCGCGGCGCTCGGCATCAACTACGGCGACCTCGGCCGGCAGACCGGCAAGATCGTCGCGCGAATCCTGAAGGGCGAGAAGCCGGGCGCGATCGCGTCGGAGACGAGCAGCAACCTCGAACTGTTCGTGAACACCGGCGCGGCCGCGAAGCAGGGCGTCACGCTGGCGCCGGATCTCGTGAAGGAAGCGAAGACGGTCATCAAGTAAGCCGCGGCACGCTCGTCGCCGCGCCGGCAGGCCCGATCCGGGCCCGATCGAAACCGCCGGACGGGCGCGCCTACCCGGCGACGCCCGTTCGTTTTCGCCCTGGCCGTACACGTCCGGCCGGGAGGCAACAGGATTTCCCCATCATGTCTCTGTTCTCGTTTCTGGGTGCGCTGGAGATCGGGCTGATCTTCAGTCTCGTCGCCCTCGGGGTGCTGATTTCGTTTCGCATCCTCAACTTCCCCGATCTGACCGTCGACGGCAGCTTTCCGCTCGGCGGCGCCGTCGCCGCGACGCTGATCTCCGCCGGTTACGACCCGTTCTCCGCGACCGCGCTCGCGATCGTCGCGGGCGCCGTCGCGGGCTTCGTCACCGGCTGGCTGAACGTGCGCCTGAAGATCATGGATCTGCTCGCGAGCATCCTGATGATGATCGCGCTCTATTCGGTGAACCTGCGGATCATGGGGCGGCCGAACGTGCCGCTGATCACCGAGCCGACGCTGTTCACCGTGCTGCAGCCCGACTGGCTGCCCGACTACGTGCTGCGTCCGGCGCTGCTCGCGATCGTCGTCGTGGTCGCGAAGCTCGGGCTCGACTGGTTCTTCTCGTCGCAGCTCGGCCTCGCGATGCGCGCGACCGGCGCGAATCCGCGGATGGCGCGCGCGCAGGGCATCGCGACGGGCCGGGCGACGCTCGCCGGGATGGCGCTGTCGAACGCGCTCGTCGCGCTCGCCGGCGCGCTGTTCGCGCAGACGCAAGGCGGCGCCGACATCTCGATGGGGATCGGCACGATCGTGATCGGGCTGGCGGCGGTGATCATCGGCGAAACGCTGCTGCCCGCGCGCCGGCTCGTGCTGACGACGCTCGCGGTCGTGCTCGGCGCGATCGTCTACCGCTTCTTCATCGCGCTCGCGCTGAACAGCGAATTCATCGGCCTGAAGGCGCAGGATCTGAACCTCGTGACGGCCGCGCTCGTCACGATCGCGCTGGTGCTGCCGGCGACGCGCAAGAAGCTGTTCGCGCGCAAGAACGGAGGGGCCTGACATGTTGTCCGCACAAGACCTGAAGCTCACGTTCAACCCCGGCACGCCGATCGAGACGCGCGCGCTGCGCGGGCTGTCGCTCGAGATTCCCGACGGCCAGTTCGTCGCGGTGATCGGCTCGAACGGCGCCGGCAAGTCGACGTTCCTGAACGCGATCAGTGGCGACCAGCGCGTCGATGCGGGGCGCATCGCGATCGACGGCACCGACGTCACGCGCCAGCCGGCGTGGGATCGCGCGCATCTCGTCGCGCGCGTGTTCCAGGATCCGATGGCCGGCACCTGCGAAGCGCTGACGATCGAGGAGAACATGGCGCTCGCGATGGCGCGCGGCGTGCGGCGCGGGTTTCGCGCGGCGCTCGATCGTCCGTCGCGCGAACTGTTCCGCGACAAGCTGCGCCTGCTGAACCTCGGCCTCGAGAACCGGCTGACCGACCGGATCGGACTGCTGTCCGGCGGCCAGCGGCAGGCGGTGAGCCTGCTGATGGCATCGCTGCGGCCGTCGCGGATCCTGCTGCTCGACGAGCACACGGCCGCGCTCGACCCGAAGACGGCCGCGTTCGTGCTGGAGCTGACCGCGCGCATCGTCGCCGACAGCAAGCTGACGACGATGATGGTCACGCACAGCATGCGGCAGGCGCTCGATTACGGCGACCGCACGGTGATGCTGCATCAGGGGCAGGTCGTGCTCGACGTGTCGGGCGACGCGCGCCGCGGGCTCGACGTGCCGGACCTGCTGCAGATGTTCGAGAAGGTGCGGCACGAGCAGCTCGACGACGACGCGCTGCTGCTGGGCTGAGTCGCCGGCCGCGTGAGCGGGCCGTCCGTGCGGCGCGGATCGTCGTTCCGCGTCGATCGGGCGGCCCGTTTCGTATCGGCGGGGAGAAGGCGGCGGCCGGAATCGGGCACGCGCGACGTCACGTCCGGGAGCGGCCAGCCGTCGCCGACGCGTTGGGCGACGGGCGGCCGAGCGCTCGCCGCTCCGTGTGCGGTCGCCTGCGGGCCTCCCGAACCTCCGTCTTCATGTCCCTTTTTGTTGGGCCTGACAGCGCCCGCTGCGCTCCTCTATACTGTATATCCATACAGCATTGAGCCGCATGATGTCCGCTTCATCCCTGTCTCCCGAAACCCTTCATCCGTCGCTGTGGCGCGGCTCGCAGCTCGCGCGCGGCGGTCCGCGCACGATCGACACGGGCTTCGCGCCGCTGTCCGCCGAACTGCCGGGCGGCGGCTGGCCGGTCGGCGGGCTCGTCGAGCTGCTCGCCGCACAGCCGGGCTGCGGCGAGATGCGGCTGCTCGCACCCGCGCTCGCACGCACCGTCAGCGCGCGGCGGCCGCTCGCACTCGTCGCGCCGCCGCAGGTGCCGCATGCGAACGCGCTGGCCGGTCTCGGCGTGCCGACCGATGCGCTGCTGTGGCTGCGCGCCGGCAGCCGGGCCGACGCGTTGTGGGCCGCCGAGCAGGCGCTGAAGGCCGGCTGCTGCGGCGCGCTACTGCTGTGGCAGGACGCGCGGCCCGATGCGCTGCGGCGCCTGCATCTCGCGGCCGCACGCACCGGCGACACGCTGTTCGTGATGCTGCGTCCGCTGCAGGTTGCGCGGCAGCCGTCGCCGGCCGTGCTGCGCATTGCGCTGTATCCGGTGCCGGGCGGCGTGTCGCTCGACATCGTCAAGCGCCGCGGGCCCGCGCGCAGCGAGCCGCTCGAACTCGATTTGCCGTCACCCATCGTGGAGAGCCGCTATGCGCGTCTTGCTCGGCATCCATCTGCCGCGCCTGCCGCTCGACGTGTGCGCCGCGCCGCCGTCTGACGCGGGCGGCGCCGGCTGTGCGGTGCTCGAGCAGGGCGTCGTGCTGATCGCCGATGCGGCCGCGCGCCGGCAGGGCGTATGCGCGGGCATGAAGCGCGGCGGCGTGCTGACGCTCGCGCCCGACACGCATCTCGTCGAACGCGATCCGGCGCGCGAGGCCGATGCGCTGCGCGCAGTCGCGCTCGCGCTGCTGCGCTTCTCGCCGTGCGTTGCGCTCGACGACGAAGCGACGCTCATCGTCGACGTCGGCCCGAGCCTGCGCCTGTTCGGCGGCTTGCCGTCGCTGTGCCGCCAGGTGCGCGCGACGCTCGCGGCACTCGGCTATGCGGCGCGCGTGTCGGCCGCGCCCACCGCGGGCGGCGCGTGGCTGCTCGCGCGCGTGTCGGCGCGCGCACGCGTTCGTCGGCGCGTCATCGGTCATGCGTCGTTCGTTCGCGCGCTCGACGGGCTGCCTTGCGGGCTGCTGCGCGATGCGCGCGCGCATGCGGGCTGGTTCGACGGCCTCGGCTGCCGCACGCTTGCCGATCTGCGCAGGCTGCCGCGCGCGGGGCTGCAGCGCCGCTGCGGTCCCGCGCTGCTCGCCGCGCTCGATCGTGCGTACGGCGATGCGGTCGAGCCGATCGCGTGGATGCCGGTGCCGCCGGTGTTCGACGTGCGGCTCGAATTGCCGGAGCGTGTCGAATATGCAGAAGCCGTGCTGTTCGCCGCGCGGCGGCTCGTGGTGCAGTTGTGCGGCTGGCTCGCTGCGCGACAGCTGTCGCTGGCCGCGATGACGTTCGGGCTCGAGCACGAGCGCGGCCGTCAGGCCGTGCCGCCGACGCCGCTCGAACTCGCGTTCGCGACGCCCGTGCGCGACGAAGCGCATTTCATGCGGCTGCTCGGCGAACGGCTTGCGCGCGTGGAGTTGCCGGCCGCGGTGATCGCGGTGACGCTGAAGGCCACGCGCGTCGAATCGGTCGCGCCGCCGCCCGACGATCTTTTCCCCGAGCCGGGCGGCACGAAAGAGACGCGTGCGCGGCTGTGCGAACTGCTGATCGCGCGGCTCGGCGCGGAGAACGTGCTGCGCGCGGTGCCGGCAGCCGATCATCGGCCCGAGGCGGCGAACCGCTGGCTGCCGCTCGATGCCCAGGCCGGCAAGCCGCCGGGCGTGCCGCCGGCGGTGTCGCCGCGTCCCGCGTGGCTGCTGGCGGAGCCGTTGCCGCTGCTGGTGCGCGAGAACCGGCCGGTGTTCCATACGCAGCTGCGGATGATGTCGTCGCCGGAGCGAATCGAGGCCGGGTGGTTCGACGGCCAGACGGTTGCGCGCGATTACCAGGTTGCGCAGGACGAAGCCGGTGCGTGCTACTGGGTATTCAAGGAGCGGATGAGCAGTCAGGCGAATCCGCACTGGTTTCTGCACGGCCTGTTCGGGTGAGCAGCGATGGTTGCGGAATCCAGGTCGCTGCCCGATTACGCGGAACTGTTCTGCCGTTCGAACTTCTCGTTCCTGCACGGCGCGTCGCATGCGGAGGAACTGGTCGAGCGCGCGGTCGACCTCGGTTATCGCGGGATGGCGATCACCGACGAATGCTCGCTCGCGGGCGCGCCGCGCATGCATGTCGCGGCCAAGGCGAAAGGGCTGCCGCTGATCATCGGTTCGTACTTCGAGGTCACGCCGGACGAAGTCGCACCCGGTTACGATCCGGGCCCCGGCGCGTTCGGGCTCGTACTGCTCGCACAGAACCGCGAAGGCTACGGCAACCTGTCCGAACTGATCTCATGGCTGCGGATGAACGCGCCGAAGGGCACGTACAAGCTGACGCCGCGCATGCTGTCGAGGCCGCCCGAAGCAGTCGCACATCTGCGCGGCATGCGCGACTGCTTCGCGATTCTCGTGCCGACGTATCCGGTCCGCGCCGATGTGCTCGACGCGCAGGTCGCGTGGTTTCGCGCGACGTTCGGCGAGCGCGCGCGGCTCGGGCTCGTGCAGTTGCAGCGCGCGCTCGACGGCGTGCAAGCCGACGAGATTCGCGCGGCCGGCAAGCGGCGCGGCGTGCAGGTCGTCGCGCTCGGCGACGTGACGATGCACAAGCGCTCGTGCAAGCCGCTGCAGGACGTGATGACGGCGATCCGGCTCGGGATGCCGGTGCCGGAATGCGGGTATGCGCTCGCGTCGAATGCGGAGCAGCATCTGCGCGGGCGCAACCGGATCGCCAAGCTGTTTTCGCCGGAGGAGATTGCGCAGACGTGTGCGATTCTCGACGACTGCGACTTTTCACTTGAAGATCTGAAGTATGAATACCCGCACGAGATCATTCCGCGCGGACACACGCCGACCAGTTATCTGCGACAAGAGACGTGGGCAGGTGTATTCAGACGCTATCGAAATGGTGTGCCGGAGAAAGTGGCGAAGCAGATCCGGTATGAACTCGCGCTGATCGCGAAGCTGGAATACGAACCGTTCTTCCTGACCGTCTACGACATCGTCAAATACGCGCGCAGCCAGAACATCCTGTGCCAGGGGCGCGGTTCGGCGGCGAATTCGGTCGTCTGCTATTGCCTCGGCATCACCGAAGTGAATCCCGACCAGAGCACGATGCTGTTCGAGCGGTTCATCAGCGAGAAGCGCGGCGAGCCGCCCGACATCGACGTCGACTTCGAGCATCAGCGCCGCGAAGAAGTGATCCAGCACATCTACAAAAAATACGGGAAGGAACGCGCCGCAATCGCCGCTGCCGTATCGACGTACCGCCCGCGCGGCGTGCTGCGCGAAGTCGGCAAGGCGCTCGGCGTCGATCCGATGCTGGTCGATCGTGTCGCGAAGGGACATCGCTGGTTCGACGGCAGCCGCGATCTGCTGCAGCAGTTCGCGATGGTCGGGCTCGACCCGTCTACGCCGCTGATCAACGCATGGGCCGAACTCGCCGCGCGGCTGCTCAACTTTCCGCGCCATCTGTCGCAGCATTCGGGCGGCTTCGTGATCAGCCGCGGCAAGCTCACGCGGCTCGTGCCGGTGGAGAACGCGGCGATGGACGGGCGGCGCGTGATCCAGTGGGACAAGGACGATCTCGAAGCGCTCGGGCTGATGAAGGTCGACGTGCTCGCGCTCGGGATGCTGTCGGCGCTGCATCGTGCGTTCGACATGGTGACGGAATGGCGCGGACCTCGGCCGGATGGAAAGCCGTTCGGCTTCCAGCACATCCCGCAGGAAGACAACAACACGTACGACATGATCTGCCGCGCGGACACGGTCGGCGTGTTCCAGATCGAATCGCGTGCGCAGATGTCGATGCTGCCGCGATTGAAGCCGCGCGAATACTACGATCTGGTGATCCAGGTGTCGATCGTGCGGCCGGGGCCGATCCAGGGCGGAGCCGTGCATCCGTATCTGAAGCGGCGCAGGATCATGGCCGGCGAAGAAGAGGGCGAGGTCACGTATCCGAACGAGGCGCTCAGGAAGGTGCTCGAACGTACGCTCGGCGTGCCGATCTTCCAGGAGCAGGTGATGCAGATCGCGATCGTCGCCGCGGGTTTCACGCCGGACGAGGCCGATGCACTGCGTCGCGCGATGGCCGCATGGAAGCGCAAGGGCGATCTCGGCAAGTATCACGACAAGATCGTCGACGGGATGCTCGAGCGCGGCTACACGCGCGAATTCGCCGAGCAGATCTTCGAGCAGATCAAAGGCTTCGGCGAATACGGCTTTCCCGAAAGCCACGCGGCGAGCTTCGCGAAGCTCGCGTATGCGAGCAGCTGGCTCAAATGCCACGAACCGGCGATCTTCCTCGCCGCGCTGCTGAACAGCCAGCCGATGGGTTTCTATGCGCCCGCGCAACTCGTGCAGGACGCGCGGCGTCACGGCGTGCAGGTCTTGCCGGTCGATGTCACGAAAAGCAATTGGGAGACGTCGCTCGAAGCGCTGCCGGGCCAGCCGCCGCCGCACGGCCAGCCCGCGGTGCGGCTCGGCCTGTCGCTCGTGCGCGGCTTCGGCGAGGCGGCCGCGCGACGCATCGAAGCCGCCCGCGCGACGCGGCCGTTCGAGAACGTCGACACGCTGGGGCGCCGCGCGCAGCTCGAGCGCCGCGATCTCGAAGCGCTCGCGGCCGCGAACGCGCTCGAGACGCTCGCCGGTCATCGCCGCGACGCACTGTGGCAGGCCGTCGCCGCGGTGCCGGAGCGCGATCTGCTCGCGGTCGCGCCGATCGACGAAGCGGAGCAACCGGCGCTCGACGCACCGTCCGAAGCCGACGACATCCTCGCCGACTATCACACGACGGGCCTGACGCTGAATCGCCACCCGGTCGCGCTGCTGCGGCCCGCGCTGCGCGCGCAGCGGCTGTCGTCGGCGGCCGAGCTGCGCGATCGTCCCAACGGCCGGCTTGCGCGCGCGTGCGGGATCGTGATCGCGCGGCAAATGCCGGGCACCGCGAAAGGCGTGCTGTTCATGACGCTCGAGGACGAAACGGGCTGCGTGAACGTGATCGTGCGGCCCGAGCTGCTGGCCCGGCAGCGCCGCGAAACGCTCGATTCGCGGCTGCTCGCGGCGTCGGGCGTGTGGCAGGTCGTCAGCAACGTGCGCCACCTCGTCGCGCAGCATTTCGAGGATCTGACGCCGATGCTCGGCGGTCTGCATACGTGGAGCCGCGAATTTCAGTGACGGCCGCCGCCGGCCGATGCATACCAGTCGGCCGAATTGGTTCTATTCTGGTCTCATTTTCGGCGCCGAACGCGCGGCAAAGCCGATGCACGACCCGTCCCGTCTGCATACCACCTCGGGTAAATCCCTATCCGGCACTGCTTTGTAAACAAAGGCTTTGCCGCGACTAAAACGCTTGCCCGGCAAGGCTTCCAGCGGGTTCGGTGCAGTCTAATACCAGTTCGTTGACTGGTATTATTGTGGTTATATAATGCGTTCACTTTCGACGGCTCGACGTCGTCGTCCGACACCCGGAGGCACATGGAAATCGGCTGGTCCGAACTCGCGCCCGATCCGCTCGCCGACACGCCGCTCTATCTGCAGCTCGCGCGCAATCTCGCGAGCGCGATTCACGGCGGCGCATGGCAGGCCGGCGAGGCGCTGCCGTCGGAGCGGCTGCTGTCGGTGTCGGTCGGCGTGTCGCGGATCACGGCCCGCCGCGCGCTCGCGCTGCTCGTCGAGCAGGGATTGATCAAGCGCGCACGCGGTGCGGGCAGCTTCATCACGCCGCGCGTCGCCGATCCGCTGTCGCATCTCGTCGGCTTCACCGCGAAGATGCAGCAGCGCGGCTTCACGCCCGATTCCGTGTGGCTGTCGCGCACGCTGCGCGCGGCGAGCCGCGACGAGATCACGCATCTCGGCCTCGCGCCGGGCGCGACGGTCGCGCGGCTCGAACGATTGCGCCGCGCGGACGGCATCGTGATGGCCGTCGAGCATTCGACGCTGCCGGCCGCGGTGGTGCCCGATCCGCATACGCTCGGCGCGTCGCTGTACGACTATCTCGACGCGCGCGGCATGAACGTCGTGCGCGCGCTGCAGCACTTTCGCGCGGTGAACGCGACGCGCGAGATCGCGAAATGGATGGCGGTGAAGCCCGGCGCGGCGCTCCTCGTGATCACGCGGATCGGCTACGGCGCCGACCAGCGCGCGATCGAAGTAACCGAAACGTATTGCCGCGACGACTATTACGACTTCGTCGCCGAACTGAAACGCTGACGCGCGAGATTGCCCGCGCGACGCGCGCACCGAAACGCAACGCACTGGAACCCACGACGCGGCTGCCCGCGTCACCGGATCATCAAGAGAACGTCATGCTGACTGGAAACATCCTGACCCCCGACGGCTGGATTCACGGCTCGCTCGCCACCGAGAACGGCCGCATCACCGTGCTCGACGGCACGCCCGTCGATCCGGCTCGAAACGACGCGCCGTACGTGCTGCCCGGCTTCATCGACCTGCACGTGCACGGCGGCGGCGGCGCCGACGTGATGGAAGGCGGCGACGCGATCGAGACGATCGCGCGCACGCACGCGCAGTTCGGCACGACGAGCCTGCTCGCGACGACGATGACCGCGCCGCGCGACGAGCTGATGGACGTCGTCGCGAACCTCGGCACCGCCGCGCGCGAACGCACGCCGGGCGGCGCGCGCGTGCTCGGCGTGCATCTCGAAGGGCCGTACATCAACCCCGGCAAGCTCGGCGCGCAGCCCGACGCGGCCGTGTCGGCCGTACTCGACGAAGTGCTGAAGTACCTGTCGATCGCGCCGATCCGCGTCGTCACGCTCGCGCCGGAAATCGCCGGCCACATCGAGATTATCGGCGAGATGGCCGCGCGCGGCGTACGCGTGCAGCTCGGCCACTCGCTCGCGACCTACGACGACGCCGTGTCGGCGCTCAAGCACGGCGCGTGCGGCTTCACGCACCTGTTCAACGCGATGTCGCCGCTGCATCACCGCAATCCGGGCCTTGTCGGCGCAGCGCTCGCGCATGCCGAATACGCGGAAATCATTCCCGATCTGCTGCACGTGCATCCGGGCGCGATTCGGGCGGCGCTGCGCGCGATTCCGCGCCTGTACGTCGTGACCGACAGCACGTCGGCCACCGGGATGCCCGACGGCGAATACCGGCTCGGCAGCCAGCACGTGACGAAATGTCTCGGCGGCGTACGCCTCGCCGACGGCACGCTCGCCGGCAGCACGCTGACGATGGATCAGGCGCTGCGCAATCTCGTGTCGCTCGGGCTGCCGATCGCCGACGTGTCGAACCGGATGTCGCGCTATGCGGCCGACTATCTCGGCCTCGCCGATCGCGGCCGCATCGAGCGCGGCGCGTGGGCCGACCTCGTGGTGTTCGACCGCGACCTGAACCTCACCGCGACCTACGTCGAAGGAGAATCGATTGTCGAATATGCTTAACGAAGCGCGCGAGTCGGCCCACGTGGTCGCCGCGCAGCTCGCCGATACGGCGCGCGTCGAAGCGCTCGCCGGTCAACTGATGGACCATCCGCCGGCCGTCGCGCTGACGGTCGCGCGCGGCAGCTCGGATCACGCCGCGAGCTATTTCGCGAGCCTGACGATGAGCCGCCTCGGCGTGCCGGTCGCGTCGCTGCCGATGTCGGTCGCGACGCTGCAGCAGGCGCCGCTGAAGGTGCAGGATCAGCTCGCGATCGCGTTCTCGCAGTCCGGCAAGAGTCCCGATCTCGTCAATACGATCGCCGCGCTGCGCGAAGCGGGCGCGCGCACCGTCGCCGCGGTGAACGTGCTGCCGTCGCCGCTCGCCGACGCGTGCGAACACCAGCTGCCGCTGCTGGCCGGCCCCGAGCTGTCGGTCGCCGCGACGAAGAGTTACGTCGCGATGCTGTCGCTGTCCGCGCAGATCGTCGCGTTCTGGCAGCGCGACGCGGCGCTGATGACCGCGCTGCGCGGGCTGCCCGACGTGCTCGCGCAAGCGAGCCGGCTCGACTGGTCGCCGGCCGTCGCCGCGTTGTCGGGCGTCGAGCGGATGATCGTGATCGGCCGCGGCCTCGGCCTCGCGATCGCGCAGGAAGCCGCGCTGAAGCTGAAGGAGACGTCGGGCATCCAGGCCGAGGCGTTCTCGAGCGCCGAAGTCCGTCACGGCCCGATGGAGCTGATCGATCGCGACTATCCGCTGCTCGTGTTCGCGCCGCCGGGCCCCGAGCAGGCCGGGCTGCTGCAGCTCGCCGACGACATGCGCGCACGCGGCGCCGCCGTGCTGGTCGCCGCACCCGCGGGCACGCCGCGCGTGCCCGGCACCGCGCTGCCGCTCGCGCAGTCCCAACATCCGGCGCTCGACCCGATCGCCGCCATTCTTTCGTTCTACGTGATGGCAGCCGATCTCGCCGTCGCGCGCGGCCGCAATCCCGACACGCCGCGCCACCTGAACAAAGTCACCGAAACGCACTGATAGCCGAGACAGCCGATGAGACGCGCCGAGGAGTCCCAGTTGAAGAGCCCCACCCACGACCAGATCGTTCTGCTTGCTCCGCTGACGGGGCCGATCGTTGCGCTGGCCGACGTCCCCGATCCGGTGTTCTCCGGCGGGATGTTCGGCGACGGCATCGGCATCGACCCGCTTGCGGGCACGCTCGTCGCGCCGTGTGCGGGCATCGTGTCGCATCTCGCACGCACGGGGCACGCGGTGACGATCACGACGCCGCACGGTGCGGAAGTGCTGCTGCACATCGGCATCGATACGGTCGAGCTGAACGGGCAGGGCTTCACCGCGCATGTCGAGCCCGGCGCGCGCGTCGACGCGGGCGATCTGCTGATCGAATTCGACCAGGACGCGGTCGCGCGCAGCGCACATTCGCTCGTATCGGTGATCGCGATCGCGAATTCCGATGCGTTCGATGTCGTCGAGCGCGCGAGCGGCTTCGCGACCGCCGGCGAGACGCCGCTGCTCACGCTGCGCGGCAAGGGCGAAGCGGCGGCGCACGCGGCGCAGGCCGGCGCCGCGGCGATGAACGAAGTGCGCCGCGAGATCGTGCTGACGCAGCCGGGCGGCCTGCATGCGCGGCCGGCCGCGCGTGCGCGCGAAGCCGCGCGCGGGCTCGATGCGCACGTCGAAGTGCATTTCGACGGCCGCAAGGCGCCGATCGAAAGCGTGGTGGGCCTGCTCGGCCTCGGCGCCGGCGAGCGCGCGACCGTCGCGCTGGTCGCGCGCGGCGCACACGCGCAGCAGGCCGTCGACGCGGTCGCGAACGAGCTGCTGCGCGAAGCGCACGGCGAGGCCGACGAAAAGCCGGCCCGGCTGCGTTCGCCGGCGCCGCGCGCGTGCGTGCGCAGCGACGCGTCGCGCGACGGCGCGGCGCTCGATCCGAACACGCTCGCCGGCGTATGCGCGGCGCCCGGCATCGCGGTCGGCACGCTGGTGCGGCTCGACGACGCGCCGATCGTCCCGCCCGAGCAGGCGGCCGGCACGCCCGCGGTCGAAAGCCGCCGGCTCGACCACGCGCTGAAGGCGGTCGATGCGGAGCTCGACGAAACGGTGCGCAATGCGTCGGCGCGCGGCGCGGTCGGCGAAGCCGGCATCTTCGCGGTGCATCGCGTGCTGCTCGAGGATCCGACGCTGGTCGACGCGGCACGCGATCTGATCAGCCTCGGCAAGAGCGCCGGCTACGCGTGGCACGAGACGATCCGCGCGCAGATCGACACGCTGTCGAAGCTCGACGACGCGCTGCTTGCCGAGCGTGCGGCCGACTTGCGCGACATCGACAAGCGCGTGCTGCGCGCGCTCGGCCACACGAGCGGCGCGGCTCGCGCGTTGCCGGGCGAGGCGGTGCTCGCGGCCGAGGAATTCACGCCGTCCGATCTGTCGTCGCTCGATCGGCAACGCGTGACCGCGCTCGTGATGGCGCGCGGCGGCGCCACGTCGCACGCGGCAATCATCGCGCGGCAGCTCGGCATCCCGGCGCTCGTCGCGGTCGGCGATGCGCTGTACGCGATTCCGGACGGCACGCAGGTCGTCGTCGATGCGAGCGCGGGGCGCCTCGAGCACGCGCCGACCGCGCTCGACGTCGAGCGCGCGCGCCAGGAGCGCGAGCGGCTGGCCGGCGTGCGCGACGCGAACCGGCAGCGGGCCGGCGAAGCCGCGACTACGGTCGACGGCCGCGCGATCGAAGTCGCCGCGAACATCGCGACGCTCGACGATGCGAACACCGCGGTCGACAACGGCGCGGACGCGGTCGGCCTGCTGCGCACCGAACTGATGTTCATCCATCGCCAGACCGCACCGACCGTCGCCGAGCACCGGCAGAGCTACCAGTCGATCGTCGACGCGCTGCAGGGCCGCACCGCGATCATCCGCACGCTCGACGTCGGCGCCGACAAGGAAGTCGACTATCTGACGCTGCCGCCCGAGCCGAACCCGGCGCTCGGCCTGCGCGGGATCCGCGTCGCGCAGGTGCGCCCGGATCTGCTCGACGACCAGTTGCAGGGCCTGCTCGCGGTGAAGCCGTTCGGCGCGGTGCGCATCCTGCTGCCGATGGTCACCGACGCGGGCGAACTCGTGCGGATCAGGAAGCGCATCGACGAATTCGCGCGCGCGCAGGGCCGCACCGAGCCGGCCGAGGTCGGCGTGATGGTCGAGGTGCCGTCCGCGGCGCTGCTCGCCGATCAGCTCGCGCAGCATGCGGATTTCCTGTCGATCGGCACCAACGATCTCACGCAGTACACGCTCGCGATGGACCGCTGCCAGGCCGATCTCGCCGCGCAGGCCGACGGCCTGCATCCGGCCGTGCTGCGCCTGATCGACATCGCGGTGCGCGGCGCGCAGCGGCACGGCAAGTGGGTCGGCGTGTGCGGCGCGCTCGGCGGCGATCCGCTCGCGGTGCCGATCCTCGTCGGCCTCGGCGTGACCGAGCTGTCGGTCGATCCCGTATCGGTGCCGGGCATCAAGGCGCGCGTGCGCCGTCTCGATTACCAGCTGTGTCGCCAGCGCGCGCAGGATCTGCTCGCACTCGACTCGGCGCAGGCGGTAAGGGCAGCAAGCCGCGAGGTCTGGCCGCTCGACTGAGCGTCGACGACGGGTTCGCGGCCCGTTTTACTACGAGAGCAATTAGGTCAACGACGAGACATGGATTGGAGGACTGAATGGACGGGAATCCGTTTCTGAAGATACAGAGCCTGGGCCGGGCGCTGATGCTGCCGATCGCGGTGCTGCCGGTTGCCGGCATCCTGCTGCGGCTCGGGCAACCGGACGTCTTCAACATCAAGATGATCGCCGACGCCGGCGGCGCGATCTTCGACAACCTGCCGCTGCTGTTCGCGATCGGCGTCGCGGTCGGCTTCGCGAAGGACAACAACGGCGTCGCGGCGCTCGCGGGCGCGATCGGCTATCTGATCGAAACCGCGATCATGAAGGACATCGACCCGAAGCTGAACATGGGCGTGCTGTCCGGGATCATCGCGGGCGTCGTGGCCGGTCTGCTGTACAACCGCTACAAGGACATCAAGCTGCCCGACTACCTCGCGTTCTTCGGCGGCAAGCGGTTCGTGCCGATCATCACTGGCCTCGCATGCGTGGTGCTCGGCATCGTGTTCGGATACGTATGGCAGCCGATCCAGCACGCGATCGATGCGGCCGGGCAGTGGCTGACGACGGCGGGCGCGATCGGGGCGTTCGTGTTCGGCTTCCTGAACCGGCTGCTGCTCGTCACCGGCCTGCACCACATCATCAACTCGCTCGCATGGTTCGTGTTCGGCAACTTCACGCCGCCCGCCGGCGGCGAGATCGTGCACGGCGACCTGCATCGCTTCTTCGCGGGCGACCCGACCGCAGGCACGTTCATGGCCGGCTTCTTCCCGATCATGATGTTCGGTCTGCCGGCCGCGTGTCTCGCGATGCTGCACGAAGCGCCGAAGGAGCGCCGCGCGATGGTCGGCGGCCTGCTGTTCTCGATGGCGCTCACGTCGTTCCTGACCGGCGTGACCGAGCCGATCGAATTCAGCTTCATGTTCCTCGCGCCGGTGCTGTACGTGATCCACGCGGTGCTCACCGGGCTGTCGCTCGCGATCTGCCAGATTCTCGGCGTGAAGCTCGGCTTCACGTTTTCGGCCGGCGCGATCGACTACGTGCTGAACTACGGGCTGTCGACGAAGGGCTGGATCGCGATTCCGCTCGGCATCGCGTACGGCATCGCGTACTACGCGCTGTTCCGCTTCTTCATCCGCAAGTTCAACATGGCGACGCCGGGCCGCGAGCCGGCAACCGCCGATGCGGCAGCGCAGTCGTACGCAGCGGGCGGCTTCGTGGCGCCGCCGGCAGGCGCGGCGGCCGGTGCTGCCGCGCCGCGCGCGCAGCGCTACATCGCGGCGCTCGGCGGCGCGGGCAATCTGACCGTCGTCGACGCGTGCACGACGCGCCTGCGCCTGACCGTCGTCGATCCGGAGAAGGTGTCGGAGCCGGAACTGAAGTCGATCGGCGCGCGCGGCGTGCTCAAGCGCGGCGGCAACAGCGTGCAGGTGATCATCGGGCCCGAGGCCGACATCATCGCCGACGAGATGCGCTCCGCGATCGGCAGCGGCGCGGCGGGCGCAGCCGCAACGTCGCCGGCCGCCGCCGCGCAGCCGGTCACAGGCGCGGACGCCGGCCCGCTCGATCCCGAGCCGACGCGCTGGCTCGCGGTGTTCGGCGGCGCGACCAACGTCGCGTCGCTGGATGCGGTCGCGGCCACGCGTCTGCGCGTCGTGGTGCTCGACCCGTCGGCCGTCGATCGCGAGCGGCTCGGCACGCTGGACGTCGCGTGGGTGTCGGCCGACACGTTCCACATCGTGTGCGGCAACGCGGCCGCGCGCTACGCGCAGCAGCTTGGTGCGCGTCTGCCGTCGGCGGGCGGCGGCACCGCCGCACAGCCGGCCTGACGCGACGAAGCGGCGCCGTCCGCGACGCGGATCGGCGCGGCCCGCAACACGACAACGGCTTGCGATGCGTCGCAAGCCGTTTTTTTATCGTCCGTTCCGCGCCGACGTGCGATCGCCAAAGACAGAAAGAGCGCCGTTCGAGCGAGCGCTCCGATCCGACGCGAAAACGACGAAGCGCTTCGCGACAATCTCGCGCCGCCGCGGCGCCGACGCCGAAAGACGGCCGGGCGGCCGCGCGCGACGCGCCGCCCGGCATCCGTTCATTCGCCCGTCACCGTGAACGTCGGCTTCCGGTAGCCGATCCCCGCACGGTCGAGCTTCGGCAGTTCGCGCTGCTTGAGCAGCGTCGCGAAGCCGGCCCAGTCGCGCTGCAGCGCGGCCGTATCGACATGGTGCGTGTCGCCGCGCTTGTAGCGCACGCCGGCCGTGTACGGCAGCTCCCAGTCGGCGCGATGCCACGCGCGCTCGGCAAGCGCGAGCAGCCGCGGATACACCATGTATTCGAGGAACGTATCGTTGCGCATCACTTCGCCCCACGCCTGCGCCTGGATCCCTTCGATGCGCGGCGCGGCGCCGGTGCCCGTCACTTCGAATGCGTTGCCGTCGCGGTCGCCGATCACTTCGGCGTTCTGCGGCAGATTCTCGGGCGCGAGCGAGAACACCTTGTATTCGTCCGTCGCCTGCGAACCCCAGTAATAGCCGCGTTCGCGCGGGTTCAGCGTGTACGGGAAGTCGAAGTACAGGTAGTCGGGCAGCGCGAGCACCGTCAGATAGCCGCGGTTGCCGAGATCGCGCGCGCTGTCCGACGCGCCCCAGAAGATCGTGTCCCACAGCGACACCATCACGCGGCGCGTGCTGAAGTCCTGCGGTCCGTTCGCGTGCTTGATGCCGTCCTGCCACGCGGCCATCGTGCCGATCCCGTTCGCGGCAACGATCGCGCTCACCTGCTTCGCGAAACGCGTCGGCAGCTCGTCGATCGACTTGATCTCGCCGCGCTGAAGCAGCGCCGTGCACGCGGGCGAACGCGCCCACGGCTTGTCCTGTGCGGCGAGATCGATGCGCCCCTTGTTCGGGTCGGTGCCGTTCAACGGCTGGAAGCCGCCGCCGAGCAGGATGTTCTTCGCCTCGTCGCCGCCGAAATGCCAGATGCGCAGCGGCACTTGCGCGTCCGCGTGCATCGACGCGATCTCGCGAATCACCTTCGTCGCGAAGTTGAGCGCGCCCGGCACGCACGGATTCAGATCGCTGCGGCGATCGTAGAACTGCACAGTGAGCAGGTTCGACGTGTCCTGCGGATCGAGCAGCCGGTACGCGTTCGCTTCCTGCTCGCGGCCCGCCGCGTGCAGGCGCCGATAGCGCGCTTCCATCGACACGACGGCCGCGCGCGCGTGCGCGGGCATGTCGATCTCCGGGATCACTTCGACGAAACGGTCGGCTGCGTAGCGGACGAGCGCGACGTAGTCGTCGCGCGTCAGATAGCCGCCGCCGGAACGGTTGTCCGGGCCGGAGCCGAGCTGCGGCAGCAGGCAGCGCGTCTCGCTCGGATCGTGGCAGCGCCGTGCGCCGACGTCGGTCAGCTCGGGCAGGCCCGGAATCTCGATGCGCCAGCCTTCGTCGTCGGACAGATGCAGGTGCAGGCGATTGAGCTTGTACGCGCTCATCTGATCGATCAGGCGCCGCAGCGTCGCCGGGTGCTTGAAGTTGCGCGCGAGGTCGACGTGCATCCCGCGATGCACGAAGCGCGGCGCGTCGTCGATCAGCATCGCCGGAATCGTGCCGCCGCCGGCCGGCACCAGCGAGAACAGCGTCTGGACGCCGTAATAGAGGCCTGCGCGGTCGTAGCCTTCGATCAGCGCGCCGCGCGGCCCGATCGCGAGCCGGTAGCCGCCGGGCGTCGCGATGTCGGCCGGCAGCCGGCGCGGCTCGACGGCGCCGCGCACCGGCACGCGCGT
>NZ_CABVPR010000023.1 GCF_902499135.1 Burkholderia dolosa | reverse complement strand
GCCGCCGACACGGCCGCCGGCCTGGACGACGCGTAGCCGCGCCCGCGCGGCCGGCGCGTGCAGCGCGGGCGCCGCTACGTCGCCGGTTGCGCGGCCGGTCGCTCCGCTGACCGCTTAGCCGGTCAAACCGTCAGCAATCCCTTCTTCTCGATGAACGCGACGACGTCCGCGACGCCGTCGAGCGCCTTCAGGTTCGTCATCACGTACGGCCGTTCGCCGCGCATCTTCTTCGTGTCGGACGCCATCACGTCGAGGTTCGCGCCGACGAGCGGCGCGAGATCCGTCTTGTTGATCACGAGCAGGTCCGACTTCGTGATGCCGGGGCCGCCCTTGCGCGGAATCTTCTCGCCGCCCGCGACGTCGATCACGTAGATCGTCAGGTCCGACAGCTCGGGGCTGAACGTCGCCGCGAGGTTGTCGCCGCCCGATTCGATGAACACGATGTCGGCGTCCGGAAAGCGCGACAACATCCGGTCGACCGCCTCGAGGTTGATCGACGCATCCTCGCGGATCGCCGTGTGCGGGCAGCCGCCCGTCTCGACGCCCATGATCCGTTCCTCGGGCAGCGCGCCGGCGACGGTCAGCAGGCGCTGGTCTTCCTTCGTGTAGATGTCGTTGGTGATCGCGACGAGGTCGTACCGGTCGCGCATCGCCTTGCACAGCATTTCGAGCAGCGTGGTCTTGCCGGAGCCGACGGGACCGCCGATGCCGACGCGCAGCGGCGGCAGTTTCTTCGTGCGGCGGGACGAGGACGGAGCGGGTGCGTTCATGGTGTGGTGCGTCGTGGCTCAGGAGCGGAACAACCGCGAATACTGGGTTTCGTGCCGCGCGGACAAAATGCCGAGCTGCGGCGCGAACGTGTTGACGGCGTCGGCCGGCGTCGCGAGCGCGCGGCGCACGGCCGCGTCGATCGCACCGCGCAGCGCGACGATGATGCGCTGGCCGGCGAGCTGGCCGAGCGGCACGGCCTTCAATGCCGCAGCGGTCTGGTTCTCGACCCAGCCGAACGCGTACGCGGCGAGCGCGGCGTCGGTGCCGGCGTCGTGCGCGGCGGCCGCGTATGCGAACGCGGTCGGCAGCGCGATCGGCGAGATCGACGCGAGCGTCGCGCGGCGTCGTGCATCGCCCCATTCGAGCGACGCGCACAGCTGCGCGAGCGACCATCCCATCTGTTCGGTTTCACGGCGCAGCTCGGCCGATTCGCGGCTCGCGACGAACCATGCGTTCTCGCGCGCGAGCGCGTCCGCGTCGTGCGCGTGCCAGCGCGCGAGCTGGTGCGCGACGAACGGCAGCTCGCCGTGCGCGAGCACGTCGGTGAGGCCGCTTGCGATCCAGTCGCGCGCGGTGTCGGCGTCGCGGATCAGGTTCGCGTCGAGCGCCGCTTCGAGCCCCTGCGAATAGCTGAACGCGCCGATCGGCAGTGCCGGCGATGCGAGGTGCAGCAGCGCGACGAGTTCAGTGGTGGTCATGGTCGTGGCCGTGCGTGCAGCCGGGGCCGTGCGCGTGATCGTGCTCGTGAGCACCGCCGTGGTCGTGTGCGTGCGAATGCGCGTGACCGTGCGAGTGCGAATGACCGGGCGAATGCGCGTGGCCGTGATGTTCGCCGAACACCTGCTGCGCGAGCGCGTAATCCTCGGCGAACGTCGCGTCGTGCCCGTGCTTGTGGCCGCCGCCGTATGCGCCGGCCTCCGGCTGGAACGGCGCGCTCGTTTCGTCCACCTGCGTGCCGAGGCGGCGCAGCATGTCCGCGAGCACCGGATCGGCTTCGAGCTTCAGGTAGCCGTCGCCGATCTCCACCGGCGTATGACGGTTGCCGAGGTGGTACGCGGCGCGCATCAGCGTGAGCGGATCGGCCGCGCGTACGAGCAACACCGTTTCGGGCGCAGCGGCGACGCGCACGAGCGCGCCGTCGCCGGCGACGAGCACGTCGCCGTCGCGCAGCACGGTGCCGCGCGGCAGCACGACCGCGACGTCCTCGCCGGTGTCGAGCGTCGCCGCGACGCGGCTCTTGCAGCGGGCGTCGTACGCAAGCGTGAGAGTCGGTGCGCGCGCAACCAGCGACGCGGCCAGTTTCACGTTCGGGGCGATGCGTTTGTCGAGCGTGCGCATGAGTGCAGAAAGGGAAGCGGAAATCAGAACAGGAAATAGCGCTGCGCCATCGGCAGCACCGACGCGGGCTCGCAGGTCAGCAGCTGACCGTTGGCGATCACGTCGTACGTTTCGGGATCGACGCTGATCGCGGGACGCCACGCGTTGTGGATCATGTCGGCTTTCGTCACGTTGCGGCAGTTGCGCACGGGAACGACCCGCTTCGCGAGGCCGTAGCGCTGCGCGATGCCGGCGTCGGCCGCCATCTGCGATACGAACGTCAGCGACGTGCGCGCGAGCGCACCGCCGCGCGTCGCGAACATCTCGCGGTAGTGAACCGGCTGCGGCGTCGGAATCGACGCGTTCGGGTCGCCCATCTGCGCGAGCGCGATCATCCCGCCCTTCAGGATCATCGTCGGCTTGATTCCGAAGAATGCGGGCTCCCACAGCACGAGATCGGCCCATTTACCGGGTTCGATCGAACCGACTTCGTGCGCGATGCCGTGCGTGATCGCCGGATTGATCGTGTACTTCGCGACGTAGCGCTTCGCGCGGAAGTTGTCGTTGCGCGCGCAATCTTCGGGCAGCGTGCCGCGCTGCACCTTCATCTTGTGCGCGGTCTGCCACGTGCGGATGATCACTTCGCCGACGCGGCCCATCGCCTGCGAGTCGGACGACAGCATCGACAGCGCGCCGAGGTCGTGCAGGATGTCCTCGGCCGCGATCGTTTCACGACGGATCCGCGACTCGGCGAAAGCCAGATCCTCGGCGATCGACGGATCGAGGTGATGACACACCATCAGCATGTCGAGATGTTCGTCGAGCGTGTTGATCGTGTACGGACGCGTCGGGTTGGTCGATGACGGCAGCACGTTCGACTCGCCGCACACCTTCAGGATGTCGGGCGCGTGGCCGCCGCCCGCACCTTCGGTGTGATACGTGTGGATCGTGCGTCCCTTGAACGCGGCCACCGTCGATTCGACGAAGCCGCCTTCGTTCAGCGTGTCGGTGTGGATCGCGACCTGCGTGTCGGTGTCGTCGGCGACCGACAGACAGTTGTCGATCGCCGCGGGCGTCGTTCCCCAGTCCTCGTGAAGCTTCAGGCCGATCGCGCCGGCCGCGATCTGCTCGACGAGCGGCTGCGGCAGGCTCGCGTTGCCTTTGCCGAGGAAGCCGAGGTTGATCGGCCAGCCGTCCGCGGCCTGCAGCATGCGCTCCATGTGCCACGGGCCGGGCGTGCAGGTCGTCGCATTGGTGCCGGTGGCCGGCCCCGTGCCGCCGCCGAGCATCGTCGTGACGCCCGACGCGAGCGCCTCGTCGATCTGCTGCGGGCTGATGAAGTGGATGTGCGTGTCGATGCCGCCGGCCGTCACGATCAGCCCTTCGCCGGCAATCACTTCGGTCGCCGCGCCGATCGCGATCGTCACGCCCGGCTGGATGTCCGGATTGCCCGCATTGCCGATCGCCGCGATGCGACCGTGCTTGATCGCGATGTCGGCCTTCACGATGCCCCAGTGATCGAGGATCACCGCGTTCGTGATCACCGTATCGGGCACGTCGGCGGCCACGCGTTGCGACTGGCCCATGCCGTCGCGGATCACCTTGCCGCCGCCGAATTTCACTTCCTCGCCGTACGTCGTGAAGTCGCGTTCGATCTCGATCAGCAGTTCGGTATCGGCGAGGCGGACGCGGTCGCCCGTCGTCGGGCCGAACATTTCCGCGTACGCGCGGCGGCTCAAGCGTAGTGTCATGTCGTGCTGTTCCTGAAGAGGGGCGGGGCGCCGCTCACAGCGGCCCCATCACCTTGCCCTGAAAACCGTAGACGGCGCGATCGCCGGCGAGCGCGACGAGCTCGACGGTGCGCGTCTGGCCCGGCTCGAAGCGCACGGCCGTGCCGGCCGCGATGTTCAGCCGGAAGCCGCGCGCGGCCGCGCGGTCGAACGACAGCGCGTCGTTGACTTCGAAGAAGTGATAGTGCGAGCCGACCTGCACCGGGCGGTCGCCGGTGTTCGCGACGACGAGCGTCAGCGTCGCGCGGCCTGCGTTCAGTTCGTGGTCGCCATCGTCGGTGAGGATTTCGCCGGGGATCATGCGCGCTGCCTCGCTCACGGAATCGGGTGGTGGACGGTCACCAGTTTCGTGCCGTCCGGAAAGGTCGCTTCGACCTGGATGTCGGGAATCATCTCCGGCACACCGTCCATCACGTCGTCGCGCGTGAGCAGCGTCGTGCCGTAATGCATGACCTCGGCGACCGTCTTGCCGTCGCGCGCCGCTTCCATCAGCGCGGCGGTGATGAAGGCGACCGCCTCCGGATAGTTGAGCTTCAGCCCGCGCGCGCGACGGCGCTCGGCCAGCAGCGCTGCGGTGAAGATCAGCAGCTTGTCCTTTTCTCGGGGAGTCAGTTTCATGAAGGCGGGCGTTCAGGAAATCGTAATTTTTGTCGATGCGTACGCAACGATTCGCATGCGCGGCTCATCGTAGCACCGCGTCGTCGCGCGTGCGCCGTCTATCGGTTTCGTAAGCAGCAAGGCGCATGCCAATGCGTGTCGCGTGTGCGTATGTCGCCGAACGATGCGCGCTCATGATGCGCGATGCGTGACGAAGGTGCGGTGCTTGCGGCGGCGTTGCGCCGATCTGGTGCGCGCGGCCGGCGGAAATCAGGTTTGCCAGAGCCGCAGCGGTCGCGCGTCGACGCCGTGCACGATCGGCCGCAGATGCAGCCAGCAGTCGGCGAAGTGGCGCTGCAGCGCTTCCATCGACGCGGCGAGCGCACGCACGATCACGACGCCCGGCGTTACGCACGTCGCGCCTGCGCGCAGCGTGTCGTCGAACGGCATCCGTTCGGCGAGCGATTCGGCCAGCGCCGCGTCGCACGCGGCGCCGACCACCCACAGCGTGCCGTAAGCGGGAAAGCCGGCGAGGCCCTGCGGCGCGGCACGCAGCGGGTCGTGCGCGTCGAGCAGCGCGCGCTCGGTCCACAGCGGCCGGCCGTCGGCATCGACGAGCGCGGCCGTCGATGCGACCCGGCCGGCCGACCACGCTTCGCCGGCCGCCTGCCGGCCGAGCTGCGTCGCGTCCCAGCCGATCGCGCTCGCGCCTGCGCCGAGCGCCACCGTGAAGTCGAGCGACGCGTGCGCGGCATCGAAGAACAGATTGTTCTGCGGCAGCCAGTCGAGCTTCGCGTTCCGGCCGAGCACGATGCCGATGCGCTGCGTGGCCTCGAGCCCGTTCGACTTGTACCACTTGGTCGCGCCGGGCGTGGTGAGTACCGCGTGCGTGTCGTCGCCGAGCGCGATGTCGATGTCGAGCCGGTCGCCGCCCGCGACGCCGCCCGGCGGATGAACGAGCACCGCATGGCAGATCGCATCGCCTTCCGGGTACAGCGGCCGCTGCACGCGCAGCGGGCCGTCGTGCAGGCGGTGCGCGAGCGTCGTGCGCGCGCCGTGCCGCTCGAAGCCGAGTTCGAGGCGGCCATGCCATGACTTGGCGACGGCGGGGCGGGACAGCGATGCATGGGAATCGTGGGCGGACATCGGCGACGAAAGGAAAACGAAGGGAGCGGGCGCGCGGCGAACACGGATGTTACCGGAACAATAATGCCGCTGCCGTGTTCGCGAAAGCGCGGGCGTTGCGCGTCGCAGCGCGGTCGGCAGCCGGGCCGACCGGCGGGCGCACTGCCGCATCCGCACCGCGCCGCGGCTCGCCGCCGCGTTACACCGCGATCATCTCGCGCACACCATTCGCATCCATATCGCACGCATCGCCACCCGCGACGATCTCGCCGCGGCTCATCACCCAATAGCGGTCGGCGATCGATCGCGCGAAATCGTAATACTGTTCGACGAGCAGCACGGTCATCTTCGATTCGTCGACGAGCTGACGCAGCGTGCGGCCGATGTCCTGGATGATCGACGGCTGGATGCCTTCGGTCGGCTCGTCGAGAATCAGCAGCTGCGGGTCGCTCATCAGCGCGCGGCCGATCGCGAGCTGCTGCTGCTGGCCGCCCGACAGGTCGCCGCCGCGCCGCGCGCGCATGTCCTTCAGCACCGGAAACAGTTCGTAGATGCGGTCGGGCACTTTCGACGGCGCACTGCGGCTCGCCGCGCCGACCAGCAGGTTCTCCTCGACGGTCAGCCGCGGAAAGATGTCGCGGCCCTGCGGCACGTACGCGAGGCCGGCCGCCACGCGCGCATACGGCGGCAGCGCGCCGAGCGATGCGCCGCGCCACGATATCGTGCCGCTCTTCGCGGCGACGACGCCCATCAGGCAACGCAGCAGCGTCGTCTTGCCGACGCCGTTGCGTCCAAGCAGCACGGTCAGCTTGCCGTCTTCGGCGGCGAGCGTCGCGTTGCGCAGGATATGGCTGCCGCCGTAGTACTGGTTCAGCGCTTCGATCTTCAGCATCGCATCAACGTCCGAGGTAAGACCCGATCACCGCTTCGTCGCGCTTGACCTGGTCGAGCGTGCCTTGCGCGAGCACCGCGCCTTCGGCCATCACCGTCACGCAGCCCGTGTCGCCCGCGAGCGCCGCGACGAAATCCATGTCGTGCTCGACGACCATCATCGAACACGTGCCGCGCAGCGTGTTCAGCAGTTCGGCGAGCTCCATCGTCTCGTGGTCGGTCATCCCGGCCGCCGGTTCGTCGAGCAGCAACAGCGCCGGGCGCTGCATCAGCAGCATGCCGATCTCGAGCCGCTGTTTCTGGCCGTGCGACAGCTCGCCCGCCGCGCGAAATGCATGGCTCTCGAGGCCGATCAGCGCGAGCGTTTCCTCGATCTTCGCCTGCGCGGCGCGATCGAGCCGCGCGCGCAGCGACGCGAGCCAGCCCTTGTCGGTCTGCATCGCGAGCTCGAGGTTCTCCCACACCGGATGCTGCTCGAACACGGTCGGCTTCTGGAACTTGCGGCCGATGCCGGCGCGCGCAATCTCCGGCTCGTTCATCCGCGCGAGATCGATCGTCTGGCCGAGAAACACCTTGCCGGCATCGGGACGCGTCTTGCCGGTGATCACGTCCATCATCGTCGTCTTACCTGCACCGTTCGGGCCGATCACGCAGCGCAGCTCGCCCGCGTCGATCGCGAGCGACAGCTTGTTCAGCGCGCGAAAGCCGTCGAAGCTCACCTCGATGTCTTCCAGATACAGGATCGTGCCGTGCGACGTGTCGATGCCTTCCGGCACGACGCGCCCCATCGATGCGGTGCCGCTGACCGCGAGCAGTTCGTCTTCGGGCGGCGGCGTGAATTGATAGAGTGCCGTTCCGTTCATCTGCGTTTCCCTTTCGCGAGTGCGCTCTCGACGACGCCGACGATCCCGCGCGGCAGCAGCAGCGGCACGAGCACGAAGATCAGGCCGAGGAAGAACAGCCAGTATTCGGCGAAGTACGCGGTAAACAGGCTCTTCGCGCCGTTCACCGCGAACGCGCCGACGATCGGCCCGATCAGCGTGCCGCGCCCGCCGACCGCGACCCAGATCGCCATCTCGATCGAATTGCCCGGCGACATCTCGCCGGGATTGATGATGCCGACCTGCGGCACGTACAGCGCGCCCGCGATGCCGCACAGCACGGCCGACACGGTCCACAC
This sequence comes from Burkholderia dolosa, assembly GCF_902499135.1. Lineage (GTDB taxonomy): Bacteria > Pseudomonadota > Gammaproteobacteria > Burkholderiales > Burkholderiaceae > Burkholderia > Burkholderia dolosa. The sequence goes on along the minus strand of NZ_CABVPR010000023.1, from coordinate 77,976 downwards.
GAACAGCTTGTACGCGAGCGGGCTGTAGCCGAGAAACATCAGCCGCGCCTCGCCGTCGCGCACCGCGGTGACGACGCGGCCGAGCTTGCTGGTGACGATCGCGCGCGCAGCGATGAACGCGAGCACGAGCGTCGCGAACGTGAGCAGCAGCAGCACCGTGCGCGTGCCGGGCGACGTGATCGGAAAGCCGGCGATCCGCTTGAAGTCGGTGAAGCCGTTGTTGCCGCCGAAGCCCGTCTCGTTGCGATAGAACAGCAGCATCGCGGCGAACGTCAGCGCCTGCGTGATGATCGACAGATACACGCCTTTCACGCGCGAGCGGAACGTGAAGAAGCCGAATACCCACGCGAGCACGGCCGGCACGAGCACGACGAGCGCGAGCGCCCAGCCGAGATGCTGCGTGCCGCTCCAGTACCACGGCAGTTGATGCCAGTCGAGGAACACCATGAAGTCGGGCAGGTCGCTGCCGTACTTGCCGTCGCGGCCGATCTCGCGCATCAGGTACATGCCGATCGCGTAGCCGCCGAGCGCGAAGAACAGCCCGTGGCCGAGGCTCAGGATTCCGCAGTAGCCCCACACGAGATCGAGTGCGAGTGCGGCGATCGCATAGCACATCAGCTTGCCGGCGAGCGTCATCGCGTACGCGGACAGATGGAACGCGCTCGACTCGGGCGCGACGAGCGCGGCGAGCGGCACGCCGATGCCGATCGCGATGCACAGCGCGACGAGCGCCAGCCACGCGCGGCGCGACAGCAGCGCGGGACGCGGCGGCAGGCCGAGCGCAAAGCGTTCGTGCGTGCGGGCCGCGCCGGACGGCGTCGACGCATCGGCGACCGGGTTCGACAACGAATCGGTGAGGGAAGTCACGTCAAGCCTCCGCGCTGCGTCCCTTCGGGGCGAACATCCCCTGCGGACGCTTCTGGATGAACAGCACGATCATCACGAGCACGGCGATCTTCGCGAGCACCGCGCCCCAGAACGGCTCGATCGCCTTGCTGACGAGGCCGAGCCCGAACCCGCCGAGCACGGTGCCGGCGATCTGCCCGACGCCGCCGAGCACGACGGCCATGAACGAATCGATGATGTAGTTCTGCCCGAGGTCGGGGCCGACGTTGCCGATCTGCGACAGCGCGCAGCCGCCGAGCCCCGCGATGCCAGCGCCGAACGCGAACGCATACGCGTCGACGCGCGCGGTCTTCACGCCGACGCACGCGGCCATCCGGCGGTTCTGCGTGACTGCGCGCACGAAGAGGCCGAGCCGCGTCTTCGTCAGCACGGCCCACGCGATCGCGACCACCGCGAGCGCGAACGCGAGGATCGCGAGCCGGTTGTACGGCAGGATCAGGCTCTGCATCACGGTCACGCCGCCGCTCATCCACGACGGGTTCGCGACCTGCACGTTCTGCGCGCCGAACAGCATCCGCGTCGCCTGGATCAGGATCAGGCTCACGCCGAACGTCGCGAGCAGCGTCTCGAGCGGGCGGCCGTACAGGTGCCGCAGCACGAGCCGCTCGAGCACGATGCCGACCAGCGCGGCCGCCGCGAACGACGCGGGCACCGCGACGAGCGGATACCAGTCGAACGCGGCCGGCGCATAGCGCTGGATCAGCGTCTGCACGACGTAGGTTGCGTACGCACCGATCATCAGGAATTCGCCGTGCGCCATGTTGATCACGCCGATCAGCCCGTACGTGATCGCGAGGCCGAGCGCCGCGAGCAGCAGCACGCTGCCGAGCGACAGCCCGGCGAACAGCGTGCCGGCGATCTCGCCGCGCCGCTGCAGGGCATGCAGCGCATCGAGCCCGTGCTGGGCCGCGTCGCGCACGCGCGCGTCGGGCTCCGCGAAGCTGCCGTCCGCGTTCTTCGCGACGAGCGGGCGCAGCTGCTCGATCATGTCGAGATCGCTGCGTGCGGCGACGACCTGCACCGCTTCGAGGCGCTTCGCCGGATCCGGATCGTGCAGCGCGGCGATCGCCCACAGCGCGTCGAGGCGGCGCTTGAGCGACGGATCGGTTTCCTTCGCGCGCGCCCGCTCGATCATCGGCTTCAGCGCCGGATCGGGCGACTTCAGCAGCGCGTCGATCGCGTCGCGCCGCGCGGCGACGTCGGGCGAGGCGAGCGCGAGGCCCGACAACGCCGCGGCGATCTTCGTGCGCAGCAGGTTGTTCAGCATCACCGGCTGCGCATCGCCGGCGGGCGTCGCGGCCTGCGTGAGGGCGTCGTGTGCGGTGTCGCCGATCTGGATCAGCACACGGGCGTCGCCGGTCGCGAGCGCGTCGCCGGTCGACAATGCGTTGAGCAATGCGACCGCGCGCGGATCGGTGTCGGTCGCGAGCCGTTCGATCGCGGCCGTCTTCGCGTCGAAATCGTCGCCGGCGAGCGCGGCGGTGTCGGCGGCCGTCAGCGCGCATGCGGTGCGCGGCAGCGTGCCCGCGACGGCGGCACAGGCGACGGCCGCGACGGCGACGGCCCGGCGAAAGCGTGGTGGCATCGGAAATCCTGTCAGGCGTAGGGAAGCGGTGGCTCGGGGCGGCGGTGCGCGGACCGCGTGGGTTTCAGCAATTGCAGCGACGGCAGCGGCGTTGCGATCCGGCATGCAACGGCGCTGCGGCCGTGCGATGCTGTGCCGCGCCGTCGCCGCGCGAAACCCGTTGCGCGCGGGACGTTGCGCACGCAAGCAACGTCCCGCATCGCGTCAGGCCAATGCCGCGCGCTGCCGGCGCAGGAACGCGGGGATCGAGCTGACGACGTCCGGCTTGCCCTGGTTGCCCGCGATGAACGGGCTCCACGGTTGCGCGCGCACCGCGGTCTTCGTCTTCCACACGACGTTGAACTGCCCGTCGCCGCGGATCTCCCCGATCATCACCGGCTTGTGCAGATGGTGGTTGCCGTCCATCGCGAGCGTGAAGCCCGACGGCGCGGCGACGGTCTGGCCGATCATCGCGACGCGCACCTTGTCGACGTCGGTGCTCTTCGCCTTTTCGACGGCCTGCTTCCACATGTGGATGCCGACATAGGTCGCCTCCATCGGATCGTTGGTCACGCGCTTCGCGCCGCCCGGCAGGTTGTTCGCCTTCACCCACGCGGCGAACTGGTCCTTGAACTTGGTGTTCGTCGGGTTCTTCACCGACATGAAGTAGTTCCACGCGGCCAGGTGGCCGACGAGCGGCTTCGTGTCGATCCCGCGCAGCTCTTCCTCGCCGACCGAGAACGCGACGACCGGCACGTCGGTTGCCTTGATCCCCTGGTTGCCGAGCTCTTTATAGAACGGCACGTTCGAGTCGCCGTTGATCGTCGAGATCACGGTCGTCTTGCCGCCTTGCGAGAACGTCTTGATGTTCGCGACGATGGTCTGGTAGTCGCTGTGGCCGAACGGCGTATACACCTCCTGAATGTCGGTCTCCTTCACGCCCTTCGATTTGAGGAACGCGCGCAGGATCTTGTTCGTCGTGCGCGGATACACGTAGTCGGTGCCGAGCAGGAAGAAGCGCTTCGCGCCGCCGCCTTCCGCGCTCATCAGATACTCGACGGCCGGGATCGCCTGCTGGTTCGGCGCGGCGCCGGTGTAGAACACGTTGCGCGACATCTCTTCGCCTTCGTACTGCACCGGGTAGTAGAGCAGCCCGTTCAGTTCCTCGAACACCGGCAGCACCGACTTGCGCGACACCGACGTCCAGCAGCCGAACACGCACGCGACCTTGTCCTGCGTGAGCAGCTGGCGCGCCTTCTCGGCGAACAGCGGCCAGTTCGACGCCGGATCGACGACGACCGGCTCGATCTTGCGGCCCATCACGCCGCCGTTCTTGTTGATGTCGGCGATCGTCATCAGCGCCGTGTCCTTCAGCGACGTTTCGGAGATCGCCATCGTGCCCGACAGCGAGTGCAGGATGCCGACCTTGATCGGGCCGGTGCCCGTATCGGCGGCATGCGCAAACGGGCTCTTGCCCGCCAGCGCGAGCGCGCCGGCCATCGAACCGAACTTCAGCAGACTGCGACGTTTCATCGGGTTCCCCTTGACGTGTTGGATGTGCGTGCGCCGCGGCGGCGCCGACGCACGGAATAACGCAAGGCATGTGCCAGTCGCGCGGATGCACGCCCCGCGTGCCCGTGCGCGCGATCGCGCGGCGCGCATGACGCGTTTTGCGGCACGCGCGAGCCGTTGCGGTGCAGCCGTGCGAGCGCTATTGGTGCACGGTTGTGCTTCACCGTTTCGGTGCCTACACTCGATGTTCGATTTGCCACGCGTCGCACCACGCCGGCGCAGCGCGCGCTGCGCCGCCCGATCTCACGAGGAGCCGCCATGAGCCAGCAGCAAACGAACACGCCCGACCTGTCCGCGTTCTGGATGCCGTTTACCGCCAACCGCCAGTTCAAGGACGCGCCGCGGCTGCTCGTATCCGCGAAAGGGATGTACTACACGTCGCACGACGGCCGGCGCATCCTCGACGGCACCGCGGGGCTCTGGTGCGTGAACGCCGGCCACTGCCGCGACGAGATCGTCGCCGCGATCCAGAAGCAGGCCGAGGAAATGGATTTCGCGCCGACGTTCCAGATGGGCCACCCGAAGGCGTTCGAAGCCGCGACGCGCATCGCGCGCCACACGCCCGGCACGCTCGATCACGTCTTCTTCACGAACTCGGGCTCGGAGGCGGTCGATACCGCGCTGAAGATCGCGCTCGCGTATCACCGCGCGCGCGGCGAAGCGCAGCGCACGCGCTTCATCGGGCGCGAGCGCGGCTATCACGGCGTCGGCTTCGGCGGCATTTCGGTCGGCGGGCTCGCGCCGAACCGTCGCGCGTATTCGGGCGCGCTGCTGCCGTCGGTCGATCATCTGCCGCATACGCTGAACATCGGCGAGGCGGCGTTCTCGAAAGGGCAGCCCGCGTGGGGCGCGCATCTTGCCGACGAGCTGGAACGGATCGTCGCGCTGCACGACGCGTCGACGATCGCCGCGGTGATCGTCGAACCCGTCGCCGGCTCGGCCGGCGTGCTGATTCCGCCGAAGGGCTATCTCGAACGGCTGCGCGAGCTGTGCGACAAGCACGGGATCCTGCTGATCTTCGACGAGGTGATCACCGGCTGGGGCCGGCTCGGCGCGCCGTTTGCCGCGCAGTACTTCGGCGTGACGCCCGACCTGATGACGATGGCCAAAGGCACGAGCAACGCGGCGGTGCCGATGGGCGCGGTCGCGGCGAGCGACGCGATCCACGACACGATCGTCGACGGCGCGCCGGCCGGCATCGAGCTGTTCCACGGCTACACGTATTCCGGGCATCCGCTCGCGGCGGCGGCCGTGTGCGCGACGATCGACCTGTACGAGCGCGAGCGGCTGTTCGAACGCGCCGCGCAGATGGCGCACGTGTTCGAGCGCGAAATCCACAAGCTGAAGGAGGCGCCGCACGTGATCGACGTGCGCAATCTCGGCCTCGTCGGCGGCGTCGAGCTGAAGCCGCGCGACGGCAAGCCGGGCACGCGTGCGTACGACGTGTTCGTCAAGTGCTACCAGAAGGGCGCGATGATCCGCTACACGGGCGACATTCTCGCGTTCTCGCCGCCGCTGATCGTCGACGAAGCGCAGATCGTCGAGCTGTTCTCGATCGTTGCGGATGCACTGAAGGAAACGGAGTAGCGGGAAGGCGGGCGGCGCGCACATTGCACGCTCCGGCCGCCGAAGCAGCGAGCGGGCGGCGGTGCCGGCCCGCGATGTGCGGCGGCGCGTGAAGCGCCGCCGGAAAGGTCAGTAGCGCGGCACGGACGGATCGACGTCGCGCGACCACGCGTCGATTCCGCCCTGCAGGTTGTACAGCTTCGTGAAGCCGCGCGATTCGAGGAACATCGCGACCTGCGCGCTGCGCATCCCGTGATGGCACACGCAGACGATTTCCGCTTCGTCGTCGAGCTCTTCGCTGCGCGCCGGAATCTGCTGCATCGGAATCGACACGCTGCCGGCGATCTGCGCGGTCGCGATTTCCCACGGCTCGCGCACGTCGAGGACGACCGGCGCGGGCCGCGCCGGGTCACGCAGCCATTCCGCGAGCATCGCGGGTGTCAGGATCTGCATATAGGGCCGCCGCTCAGAACTTGAACCGCGACGGTTCGAACGTGTTCACCAGATGGTCGACGTAGGTCTCGAACACGTCCGCGACACGGTACTGCTTGTCGTCGATGCGCGTGATGATCTGCGCCTTCATCACCGGCCGGCCGCCGACGAACGCCGACAGGCGGCCGCCGATCTTCAACTGCTCGAGCATCTGCTGCGGCACGACCGGCAGGCCGCCGGCGACACAGATCACGTCGTACGGCGCCTTGTCGGGCCAGCCGAGCGAGCCGTCGCCGAGCACGACTTCCGCGTTCGTCACGCCGTTGTTGCGCAGGTTCTCTTCCGCGAACTTCGCGACCGCCGGATCGATCTCGACGGCCGTCACGTGCTGCGCGCGATGCGCGAGCAGTGCGGTCAGGTAGCCGGAGCCGGCGCCGATCAACAGCACGTTCTCGTGCTTCTTGACCGCCAGTTCCTGAAGCACGCGCGCTTCGACGCGCGGGAACAGCATCTTGCGGCCGCCGGGCAGCGGCAGTTCGAGATCGGCGAACGCGAGCGCACGGTGTTCGGCCGGGACGAAATTCTCACGCTTGACGATCGACAGCAGGCCCAGGACGTCCAGATCCAGCACATCCCACGGCCGGATCTGCTGTTCGATCATGTTGAAACGCGCTTTTTCGATATTCATGGTGTGGTCATGCAGCCTGAGCGGCTATCAGCGGGGAGAGAAAAACTTCGTGATTGTACCAAACAGGGCGCCCGACAAGCCTTCAGGCGGCCTGCAACGGCGTTTATCCCTTGCTCCGCTTGATCTGCGCGTCGAACGCGAGATCGAGCTTGCTCGCCTTGCGCGGTTTTGGGGGACCGAACTGATCGACGAACTTGACGAACTCGTCGAGCGGCAGCGGTTCGCAGCGCTTCTCGGCGGTGCCGCTCGAGCGGTCGACGAGATAGAACAGGCCGGCGGCGGTTGCGACGGCCGCGAACTGCGGGTTGCCGGAGCGGGCTTTCAGGCGTTCGACCGCGCGGGTCGCTTGGGTGGTGCGCATGGTGCGGATTCCGGCGAAGCGTAAGCCGACACTTTAGCAAACCGGCCGCACGCATGCGGCCGGTGGCGTCGGTCACACCGTGCGCGAATAGTGCTGCCGCGGCGTGCGGCCGACGTACGCGTCGAACGCCATCGCGATGTTGCGCACGACCATCCGGCCGGCCGGATGGATCGTCAGCCGATCGCCTGCGATCGTCAGCAGCCCGTCGCGCTCGAACGTGCGCAGTGCATCGAGTTCGCGCGCGAAATGATCGGCGAAGCGGATGCCGTGCGCGGCGTCGATAGGCGAGAACGGCAGCTCGAGATTGCACATCAGCTGCGTGATCACGTCGCGGCGCAGGCGATCTTCGGCGCTGAGCCGTACGCCGCGCGCGATCGGCAGCCGGCCCGCATCGAGCGCGGCGCCATAGGCCGGGAGGTCCTTCGCGTTTTGCGCGTACACGTCGCCGACCTTGCCGATCGACGACACGCCGATCCCGATCAGATCCGTATCCGCACGCGTGCTGTAGCCCTGGAAATTGCGCTGCAGCGTGCCGTTTCGTTGCGCGCGCACCAGTTCGTCGGACGGTCGCGCGAAGTGGTCCATGCCGATGTACACGTAGCCGGCCGTCGTCAGCATGTCGATCGCGAGCCCGAGCAGCGCGATGCGCGTGTCGGGCGACGGCAGCGCCGCATCGTCGATCTGCCGCTGCATCTTGAACAGATGCGGCATGTGCGCATAGCCGAACACCGACAGCCGGTCCGGCGCGAGCTCGATGATCGTCTCCAGCGTGCGCGCGAATACGGACACCGTCTGGTGCGGCAGCCCGTAGATCAGGTCGACGCTCGTCGAATGGAAGCCGGTCGCGCGCGCGGCCGACAGCAGGTCGGCCGTCATCTCGAGCGGCTGGATCCGGTTGATCGCGTGCTGCACGACCGGGTCGAAGTCCTGTACGCCGAGGCTCAGCCGGTTGAAGCCGATCGTGCGCAGATGGACGAGCGTCGCCGGCGTGACCGTGCGCGGATCGATCTCGATCGAGAACTCCGCGTCGGCGTCCGGCGCGAGCGTGAAATGCTCGCGCGTGGCCGCCATCAGCTCGGCCGTTTCGTCGTCGGACAGGAAGGTCGGCGTGCCGCCGCCCCAGTGCAGTTGCGTGACCGCGCGCGCGGGATCGAACCGCGCGGCCTGCAGCGCGATTTCGCGCTTCAACTGGTCGAGATACGGGCGCGCGCGGCGACGGTTGTTCGTCGCGATCTTGTTGCAGCCGCAGTAGAAGCACGCCGTATTGCAGAACGGGATGTGGAAGTACAGCGACAGGTCGCTCGACGACGCGCCGGGATCGCCGGCCGCGCGCACGTAATCGGCTGCGTCGAAATCGTCGCGGAACTGCAGCGCAGTTGGATACGACGTATAGCGCGGCCCGTTCGTGCCGTACTTCGCGAGCAGATCGGGACGGAAGAGGGTGTCGACGGAACCGGGACGCATGACGATCTCGCGCTTCTTTCTATTAGACGCGTTCGAGTATATGAACGCGCGATTCGGCTGCATTGTGTAATAACGTCGCAGCACCGATGGCACAATGCCGGGTAAGGCTGCCGCGCGCTGCGTCGGGTTGCCGCACCGTTTTTTGTTTTTTCGTTTTTCGTCGTTCGTCAGAGAGAGCCGAGTGTCCGTCGAAATGCCTGTCCACCCGGCGCGCGCCGACGTCCCGCCGCCGCATGCATGCCGCGAAGGATGCGGCGCGTGCTGCATCGCGCCGTCGATTTCGAGTCCAATTCCGGGAATGCCCGATGGCAAGCCGGCCGGCGTGCGCTGCGTGCAACTCGGCGACGACTTGCGTTGCCGAATCTTCGGCCGGCCCGAGCGCCCGGCGTGCTGCTCGGGGCTGCAGCCGTCCGTCGACATGTGCGGTGCATCGCGCGACGATGCGCTCGTGTGGCTCGCGCGCCTCGAGGCCGACACGCAGCCGTCGCAGCGCGTCGCGAACGCGCGGTAAAGCGCGTGCGGGTACGGCGCACGAAAAAGCTGGCAGCACGCGCTGAAGCGCAGGTTTCGGCCGGCGCTTCGGCGCCCGATACAGGAGAGTGTTGAGCATGACCGCATCTTGCGCGCCGGGTCGGCGCCGTTTTCTGGCTATGTGTGTCGGCGCCGTGGGCGTATCGGTATCGCTTGCCGCGTGCGCATCGACGTTTCCGTTCATTCCCGATCACTACACGTTCTCGCGCAGCGACGTGCAGAAAGCCGTCGCGCGCAAGTTTCCGTATCAGAAGACGGTCGCGCAGGTCGTCGACGTGTCGCTCGCGAATCCGGCCGTCAGCCTGCTGCCCGACCAGAACCGCATCGCGGTGCAGCTGGACGCGCACTTCGCGAGCCCGTTCCTGCGCGCGCCGGTGAGCGGCAAGTTCACGGTGTCCGGCCAGCTCGCGTACGACGCGCCGAGCCGCTCGGTCGTGCTGAAGGCGCCGGCCGTCGACAGTCTCGTGCTCGACGGCGACGCACAGATGTACACGCAACAAGTCGGCGCGGCCGCGGGCCTGCTCGCCACCCAGCTGCTGACGAACTATCCGATCTATACGTTCAAGCCCGAGCAGTTGCAATTTGCCGGCGTGAACTACGAACCCGGTACAATTACGATTCTTACAAACGGCATACGCGTAGCGATCGTCGAGAAGTGACGTCGCGCCGCGCGGCCGGACGGGCCGCGGCGGCATCGTGGCCCTTTCTTTCGACCACTTCGGAGTTGGGCCACGGATGGACTGGATCCTGATCTGCAAGGCATTGATCCTCGGCGTCGTCGAGGGGCTGACGGAATTCCTGCCGGTATCGAGTACCGGCCACCTGATCGTCGCGGGCAGCTTCCTGAATTTCAACGATTCGCACGCGAAGACCTTCGACGTCGTGATCCAGTTCGGCGCGATCCTCGCGGTCTGCTGGGAGTATCGGCAACGCATCGTGTCCGTCGTCGCGGGGCTGCCGAGCCGGCCCGACGCGCAGCGTTTCGCGCTGAACGTCGTGATCGCGACGATTCCCGCGATCGCACTCGGCCTGCTGTTCGAGAAGAAGATCAAGGCCGTGCTGTTCTCGCCGGTGCCGGTCGCGTTCGCGCTCGTCGTCGGCGGCGCGATCATCCTGTGGGCCGAGGCGCGGCAGCGCGAGCGCGGCGTTGCGCCGCGCGTGCAGTCGATCGATGCGCTGACGCCGCTCGATGCGCTGAAGGTCGGTATCGCGCAATGCTTCGCGCTGATTCCCGGCATGTCGCGCTCGGGCTCGACGATCATCGGCGGGATGCTGTTCGGCCTCGATCGACGTGTGGCGACCGAGTTTTCTTTCTTCCTCGCGATTCCGATCATCTTCGGCGCGACGCTCTACGAAACCGTGAAGGACTGGCATGCGTTCACGGTCGATTCGCTGGGCCTGTTCGTGGTCGGCCTCGTGTCGGCGTTCGTCAGCGCGTTCGTGTGCGTGCGCTGGCTGCTGCGCTACGTCGCGACGCACGATTTCACGGTGTTCGCGTGGTATCGGATCCTGTTCGGACTGTTCGTGCTGCTGGTCGGTTACAGCGGGTGGTTGAACTGGGCTTGAGTGGCGTGTGCGCGTCGCGCGCGGGGGTGAAGCGGCCCGATCGGTAGATGCCGGTCGGGCCGTTTGTTTTGAAGCGGCCGACGAGATAGTCGCCGGCGCACGCCCGCCGATCAGCCCGCGCGCTTGCGGAACACGAGATCCCACACGCCGTGGCCGAGCCGCAGCCCGCGTCGTTCGAACTTCGTGACCGGCCGATAGTCGGGGCGCGGCGCGTAATCGGCGGCAGTGTTTTCGAGCGACGGATCGGCGCCGAGCACTTCGAGCATCTGCTCCGCGTAGTTCTGCCAGTCGGTCGCGCAATGCAGGTACGCGCCGGGCTTCAGGCGCGACGCGAGGAGCGCGACGAGCGGCGGCTGGATCAGCCGGCGCTTGTGGTGACGCGCCTTGTGCCACGGATCGGGGAAGAAGATATGCACGCCGTCGAGGCTTTCGGGCGCCAGCATGTGCTCGAGCACCTCGACCGCATCGTGCTGGATGATGCGGATGTTCGACAGATCCTGTTCGCCGATCAGCTTCAGCAGTGCGCCGACGCCCGGTTCGTGCACTTCGACGCCGAGGAAGTCATCGTCCGGGCGATTTGCGGCGATTTCGGCCGTCGATGCGCCCATCCCGAAGCCGATTTCGAGAATGCGCGGCGCGCTACGCCCGAAGACGGCATTCCAGTCGGGAATCTCGGCTGCGTACGGGACGACGAAGCGCGGGCCGAGCTCGTCGAGCGCGCGGCGCTGACCGGTCGACACTCGGCCGGCGCGCGTGACGAAGCTGCGGATGCGGCGGCGGTGCAGCGGATTGACTTGGTCGGCGCCGTCGGCGGCTTCGTCGGGAAGGGCGTCATGCGGCGGCAGGCCGGCTTCGTTCGGATCGTCGTGCATCATCGGTGACAGAGAGAAAGGCTCGGTTACGGGCGACGGCCCGTTCGCGCGATGCGCCGGAGGAACCGGCACATGGTACAAAAAAGCCGCCTTCGACGAGGCGGCTCATGCGCGGGCTGCGTTGCAGCCGGAAAGTGGAGCGGGCGATGGGAATCGAACCCACGTCATCAGCTTGGGAAGCTGAGGTAATGGCCATTATACGACGCCCGCAGAACGCGCAATTCTACAGGGGTTTCTAGCAGGATGGCAAGCGGCGGCGGAGCGAGCCGCCTGACGCGTATCGCCGGATTCGAGAGGCGCAGCCGCGCTTTTCATAGCAGGCGTGGATGGTTCGTTGCGGCACCTCACCGGCCGCCTGCCTCACCGATTTTCCGGCTCTGTTCCGCTCAGCGCACACGCGCGCGCCCCGCATGCGCAAACAAGATCACTCGCCGGATCGCCGCACCAACTGCCGCAGCGACAGCACGTGCAACAGGATCGAACTGGGCACGACGAATGCCGGCGTCAGCACATCCGGATATGCGCCGGCGCCGATGCTCGGTACTTTTGGAAAGATCAGCTGCAGCGGCCCCGCGGAAGTGATCATGCCCATCGTGACCGCCACGGCGAAATCCGCGAGGCCGAAGACGTTCCACAGGATGGCCGCTTTCCTCCCTTCGGCCGTACCGGTCGCGACGGCGATCGCCGTCGGCAACGCGAGCACGCCGGTCAGCACGTCGCCGATTCCCGCGGGCAACGCGAATGCACCCGGCATCTGCCCGCGCAGCCACGCGGCGAGCGCCCAGCTGCCGAGTACGCGATAGAGCTGAACGGCAACGAGCCAGCTTGTCGGCGTGGCATCGAGCGCCCGGCCAATGCGCGTCGACGACAACAACATCGGCGCACCGATCAGCACCGGTACGAAGATCGCCAGCGGCAGCAACGGCACCGACGAGGGCGACGCGTCGACGCGGAACACGCCGTTGATCGACGCGCTCCACGCGACCGCAAACCACAACGTGTATGGAATCACCACGGCAAGCCACGTGGTGCGGCGTTGGTTGGGCGTCAAATCGGCGCGCTCGAGACCGATCCACAGACCAGCCGCGACGAGCGCGTGGACGGCCAATTGGCGTGCGGTAGTCGGCACGCCGCTGGCCGGAATAATCGGCAGCCGGTAGATCAGCAGCGTCCACAGCACGGTCAGCGATGCGGTCGCGAGCACGCTGCGCGATGCGCGACGCGACGGAACGGTACCGACGGAAGCAGTCGAGGGTGTCATGACCGATTCTCCGTCCGGTTCTGTATCTCGACCGGCGCCGCCTCGAATACCGCGGTCAAAATGCCGACCCGGCTTTCGACGAGATTACGTGCGAGATTCGCGAACAATTGCGCGAAGTCCGGCCCGAGCACCATGCCGAGATGCGGCGACGTCGGCGGGCCGGACATGCGCCGTTGCGCGATCCACGCCTTCGCGCTCGCGGTGTCGTCTTGCCATGCGAGCGTGCGGAAGCCTGCGTGCTCGATCGCATCGCGCGTTGCGTCGGCGGTTAGCAGGAAACTCGTGTCCGGCGTCCGTGCCCACGGGACCGGGTAGTGCGGTTCGTTGCCGTTGGCGACGACGTCGAACGTCGCGAACTTGCCGCGCGGCTTCAGCACGCGCCGAATCTCGCGGTAAAGCCGCGCGCGATCGGCGATGTTCATCGCGACATGCTGAAGCAACGCGGCATCGAAACGGCCGTCTTCGAACGGCAGTTCCAGCGCACTGCCGCTACGGAACGACACTCGTTCGCTCTGTCCGGTGCGCTCGGTCAGATAGCGCGCGGCATCGACGAACGGTTCGCTGAGTTCGATGCCGACAACGCGGCAGCCGCGCGTTGAAGCGAGAACGCGGGCCGGCCCGCCGATACCGGAACCGACGTCGAGTACCGACATGTCGGCGGTAATCCCGGCGAGTTCGGCGAGTTCCGCGGTCGCAGCGAGTCCACGCGTATGAAACTGGTCGAGGGCTTCCAGTTGCAGCGGTTCGAGCAGCGGTTCGTCGGGTCCGAACACGGTGAGCGCAGCTTTGAGCCGCTCGGTCAGACCGGTCGCGCGATAGTGCCCGCGCACGCCATCCAGTGCATCGCTCATTGCGGCGTTCCTCCACGATTTCCAGCGGATTTCCGGGCCGCGCGTCGCGCTTCGTGCGGCGCGCGATCGGCATGCGTAGGTGTACCATGGCCTCTCGCGAGCGACTATTCACGACAATGTCGATGCGCTATGAAGCAGAACTTCACAGTCAGGCAGGGCGCGCTCGATGGCGTAGAAGCGTTTCTCAGCGTCGCCCGGCATCGCAGTTTTCGCCGGGCCGCTGCGGAACTCGGCGTCACGCCGTCGGCGGTGAGTCAGGTTGTGCGCGCGCTTGAATCGCGCATCGGCACCGCGCTTTTCATCCGCACGACGCGCAGCGTCGGCTTGACGGAAGCGGGCGAACGATTCTTGTCGCGTGCGAAGCCGGCATTCGAAGAGCTGGTCGCCGCCAGCGACGCCGCGCGCGAACTCGGCCGGCGTCCGGCCGGCTTGCTGCGTCTGTCGGTGCCGCGCGCGGTGGTGCCGATTCTGCTGGAACCGCTGATTGCGTCGTTCTGCAATGCGTATCCGGAGATCGAGGTGGAGATCGACGCGAGCGAAAAGCTGGTCGATCTCGCAGCGGAAGGGTTCGATGCCGGCATGCGGCTCGGTCAGTTCGTTGCCGCCGACATGGTCGCGGTGCCGCTGACACCGCCGTTTCGTTTCGTCGTCGTCGGAAGCCCGGCGTACTTCGCCGATCATGACCGTCCCGAACGCATCGACGATCTGCGCGGCCATGCATGCGTGCGATGGCGGCGCTCCAACGGCGCGCTCGCGCCGTGGTCGTTCGACGACGGCGGCCGCACGATCGAGGCCGCGGTGTCGGGGCCGCTTGTCGCGCGCGATTTTCCGACCGTGCTCGGTGCGGCGCTCGAAGGCGTCGGCCTTGCGCAACTACCCGAACCGATGGTCGCCGAAGGGCTGAAGGCGGGAAAACTGGTGCAAGTGCTGGAGCCGTTCGCGCCGATGATGCCGGGTGTATTTCTCTACTATCCGAGCCGCCGGCAGATCGCGCCGAAGCTGCGCGCATTCATCGATCACGTGAAGCATGACGCAGCGGCCCGCAATGACGAACGCGCACCGGGTCGTGCGGCGGATGCACGATCGGGCAAGAACGGATGATGCATGCGCCGGCGCGACGCCCGCTCGTACGAATCGGCATGGATCGGCACGGCGCCGGGCGCTCGTCGACGAGGTCGCATCATGCCGCCGCTACACCGTCGTGCGTGAACGTTGATTCATGCGTCGACACTGAGCGCCTTCTCGATCGCGGCGATCAGCCGGAACGCATCGTCGCGCCCGATCAGAAGGCCGCGGCTCGTGTACTCGCATCCGAACGCGTAGAAGCTCGGCAGCAGCATCACCATGTCTTTCTGTCGATCGAAATCGACTTCGCATTTCGTGAGCGGGAAAAATGGCGGCTCTTCGCTCGGCATGTCGTACACGGCGCTCTCCTAGTACATTTTGCGCGGCGGCAACAAACGTCGCGTTCGCAGCCGCTGTCGCGCAACGGCACTCGCTTTTTTCCGCTTGCGCTCCGCGGTCGGTTTTTCGTAGCTGGTGCGGCTGCGCAATTCGCGGATCAGGCCGGTTTTCTCGATGTCTCGCCGGAATCGCCGGAGCGCGACGTCGATCGGTTCGTTGGCCTTCAGCGTAATGGTCGTCATGGGAATCCTGTTTCGAAACGGTGGGCGGGAATCCGGCTAGCCGAGCCGCGTCATCACGGCGCTCGCGATTTCATCGGATTCGAATTCCGAATATCCGGCGCCGATCGACAGCGCGCGAACGGCCGCAAACATCTGCAGCGCCGGTTGATGGCCGAGTGCCGAGTCGGCGATTTCGGCAGGCAGCGCGACGTCGCTCCACGCGACTTCGCGTCGCCTGACGAGGCCAAGCAGTTCGTCGATGATCATTTCGTCCTCCGGATAACGGGCAGTTCGTATTGCCGTCGCGCGTCGCGTCAGGACGCGCTGGGAAAGAAATCCTGCTTGTCGCGATTGTCGTCGATGATGTTTTCGGCGTAGCGCACCGACGCGCGACGTGCGTCGCCCGCGGTGCCGAACGGCGCGCGATCGAGCAAGCGGAACGTCTGGCTTTGCGTCACCGTGTCGGTGGTGCCGCGCAGGCAGATCTTCACTGCCGCGTCGAACCCCGCATCGTAGTTGTGGGCACTGCCGTTGATGGCCGGCACGTGCGGATAAATGAGCGGATAGATTTCGAATCCGCGATAGAGATGCATGCTCATGATGAACTCCTGAGGCGCGCTTGCGACGGATTGCGTCGATATGCGCGTTCAGCCGCATGACCGCTGGACGGCGATACGGGTGATGTGAAAGGGACAAAACCATGCGCGTGACACGACGCGCAATGCAGCGAGAGGGCAGATGAAGAAGCGAGCAGCCGGAGGACAACGCGTGCTCGATGAATCGATCATACGCGCGTCGTTCGTCGGGTGTCCATCTCAATTTCGGATGTACACGAACGACGGATCGGCGCAGGCGCGCTTCGATATATCGGATGACGAACGGGCACGACCGGTGCAGTCGTATCGTCGCGATGTCGGGTTCGATCGCGCGACGTGAAGCGAATCGCTATTTCGCTCACACGCAGGATGCGCGTCGATCGTTGCATCGGTAATCGACGCGCGGTGCACGCGTGTCGTAGCAGAACGATTTCGGGTAGACGAATCTGTCGGCGGACAGATTGGTCATTGCGGTGAAGCAGGCGTGCGCTTCCTGGTGCTTGCGCGCGCTTTCGTGACAGGCTCGAGCTTGGGCGCTACCCAGTTCAACGCAGTGCCGAGCTTCGGCAACGCAAGCGCGTGCTTGTTTCTCGGCGGCGTCTTGTTGCCGCGGGACGGAATTCGGGTCATGCAGGTTCTCCTGCTGCGCCGCTTGCGCGACGCGATGAGCGGGCCTCGCCCGATCCCGCCGTGCGCAAGTGCGCGTACGCCGCATCGGACGCATGTGTACGTTGACGCACACACGACCGACGTCCGCACGCGAAAGCGGGCGGAGCCGGATCGGACCTCTGCATCGGAATGTGTTGGCACTCCGATGCAGGCAGCGCGAGGCGCCGCGATTGCATGCTGCCGCGCGACGGGCGCCGGCAGCGTGCGGAATTAAAGCGGAGTGATATTCGAAGCCTGCAGGCCTTTGGGGCCCTTTTTGGTCTCGTAGCTGACCTTCTGGCCTTCGGCGAGCGTCTTGAAGCCGTCGCCGCGAATTTCAGAGAAGTGGGCGAACAGATCGTCGCCGCCGTTGTCGGGCGTGATGAAGCCGAAGCCCTTGCTGTCGTTGAACCACTTGACGGTACCGGTATCCATGTTGGATCTCCTGAAAATGAACGTGCAGATGCGCCACGAACGGACGCGGGAAAAAGAATCAAGGAGGGAGAGGACAACGAATACCGCGCTCGTCGCGGTGGATGATGAACAGCAATCGCGCTTCTTGAAAACTTCAGTGGCCCACAGTACGCGTGATCGATCGCGTGGTCAAGCTGTTTCGAGTAGGGGCGGAACAACTCGCGTTCGTCGACCGTCAGCGCGTGCGGATCGTCGTAGCGGATCGACGAACGATAGTGAGCATTCCGACGATTCGCACCGACGTGCCGTCGATTCGGAGCGATGCGAAAGCGGAGCCGGGATCGGCATCGCTTACCGATCGCGAGCGCGGCAATGCTGGTTTTACCGCATCGCGCGCATCGATACGTCGACGCTCACGCGCGTCGAATTCACAGTGACGTTGCGGCTGCCCGGATCGCGCGTTCGCGCGGCGTCTGCAATGCATCGCGCGAACGCCTATGATGCTGCGATCGAACTGTCGCTCCGACGCATCGCACGCTTCAGTGGTAGAGCGTCGAAGCGCTTCCTGACGACTTCGAGCGAACCACGACGATGCGCATCCTCGACATCCGCGAGCAGGCGATTCCGGTTTCCCGCTATGACGATCCGGCCATTGCGTCCGGCGGCCTGACGACGAGCATCGTCGCGATCGTGACCGACGTCGTGCGCGACGGACGTCCGGTGACGGGCTACGGATACGCATCGGCCGGCCGCTTCGCGCAAGGCGGCCTGATCCGCGAACGCTTTGCGCCGCGACTGCTTGCCGCCGCAGAAGCGCTCGCGGACGACGCCGGCACGAACCTCGACCCGCTGCGCGCGTGGCGCGCGATGATGGCCGGCGAAAAGCCCGGCGGACACGGCGAACGATGCGTCGCGGTCGGCACGCTCGACATGGCGATCTGGGATGCCGCCGCGAAGATCGCGCGTGTGCCGCTCCATTGCTTGATCGCCGATCGGCTCGGCCGCGCGGCGCCGGCTCGGACGGCGCGCGTGCGCGTATATGCGGGCGGCGGCTATCGTTATCCGCGCGACGATCTCGCGCGGCTGTCCGACGAGATGCGCCGCATCGTCGATCTCGGCTACACGCACGCGAAGATCAAGATCGGCGCGACGGACCTCGACGTCGACCGACGGCGCATCGAAGCGGCCGCCGCGCGTCTTGCCGACAGCGCGCATCTGGCGGTCGATGCGATGAACGCGTACGACGCGACGAACGCCGGCGATGCGGCCGCGATGCTCGCACCGTTCGGCCTGTGGTGGTTCGAGGACGTTTGCGATCCGCTCGACCTGCCGCTTCATGCGCAGCTCGCCGCGCAATACGCACCGCCGATCGCGGCCGGCGAAGCGCTGTTCTCGCTCGCGGAGGCGAAGCTGCTCGATCGCTACGGCGGCCTGCGCAGCGACCGCGACGTCCTCGTGTTCGATCCGGTCCATTGCTATGGACTGTCCGGCTATCTGCAGATCGTCGATCACTTCGTGTCGCGAGGCTGGCGACGCGACGCGTTCTGGCCGCACGGCGGTCATCTGTTCTCGCTGCACGTCGTTGCCGCGCTCGGGCTCGGCGGCGCGGAAGTCAATCCGTTCGCGTTTCATCCGTTCAGCGGACTGGCGGATGGCGAGCGCGTCGACGCCGGCTATGCCGCGTTGCCGAGCGCGCCGGGCATCGGCTTCGAATGCCATGCACGCGTGCACGCGGCGTTCCGTGCGCTGTCCGTTCGGTGACGCGTGCGGCGACGGTGATCGCGTATCCGGCGCGAAGCGAATCGACTCGACTCGCGAAACGGAACTATCGTCGCGAGCGAAACGGCGTATGATCGCCGACGCCAGTTCGATCTCGCTCGACGCCGCTGCCGCCCGCCATCATGTCGTTTCCCGATTCCAACGATTCCGCCGATTCCGCCGATTCCACCGATTCCACCGATTCCACCGATTCCACCGATTCCACCGATTCCACCGATTCCACCGATTCCACCGATGCCGCGTCCGTTGCCGCGGCCGCGCGCCTGCCTGCCGATCTCGTCGCGTGCGCCGTCGACGCGCTCGCGCGTGCCGATGCGTTGCTCGTGACCGCGGGCGCCGGCATCGGCGTCGATTCGGGGCTGCCCGATTTCCGCGGCACGGACGGTTTCTGGCGCGCGTATCCGGCGCTGCGCCACGAGCGTTTCGCGTTCCACGAGATCGCGTCGCCGCACGCGTTTCGCGCGCGTGCGCGACTCGCGTGGGGCTTCTACGGACATCGTCTCGCGCTGTACCGCGCGACGGTGCCGCATGCGGGCTTCGCGATCCTGCGCCGCTGGATCGACACGATGCCGAACGGCGGTTTCGTGCTGACGAGCAATGTCGACGGGCAGTTCCAGAAAGCCGGCTTCGATCCCGAGCGGATCGTCGAAATTCACGGATCGATTCACGCGATGCAATGCCTGCGGCCGTGCTCGGACGACACGTGGGACGCCGCACCGTTCGTGCCGGACGTCGACGAAGCTGCGTGTACGCTCGTCGGCGAAGTGCCGCGCTGTCCGCACTGCGGCGGCCTCGCGCGACCGAACATCCTGATGTTCGGCGATACGGGCTGGCTCGGTGCGCGCTACGAAGCGCAGGAGCGCGCGATGGAGCGCTGGATTGCACGGGCGGGCCGTGTGGCGGTCGTCGAAATCGGCGCGGGCACCGCGATTCCGACCGTGCGTCTGATCGGCGAGCGGCTCGGTGCCGACGTGATCCGCATCAACGCGCGAGAAGCGCACGCGCGCCGCGCGGACGTGATCGGACTGAAGGGCGGCGCGCTCGCGACGTTGCGCGCGCTCGACCGCGCATGGCGCGGCACGTGACGGCGCGGTGCGAGCGAAACGGCCAGCAAAACGGCAAGCGGCACACGCGCGGCGACTGCTACGGCTGGCCGACGAGCGCCGGTATCAACGAGGCGGCTTGCGGCGAGCCGAGGCCCGTCACGTAGTCGTAGCCGCCCGACGCGGTGCAGAGCATGCCGCAATTGCCGTTGCTGCCGGTCGTTACGTCGCGATAGTCGCTGCCGTACGCGGCTTTGCCGGCCGCGTACAGCCGGTCGTACGTGCCGGTCAACGGGCCTTTGCCGATCGCTGCGCGCATCGAGTTCGCGATCGCGAACAGCGCGGCCCACTGCGGCGCGCCGGCGCTCGTGCCGCCGACCTGGAACCAGCCCGAGCGTCCGTTGTAGTTGACCGAGTCGTACACGGCGAAGCCGGTCGACGGATCGGCGTCGTAGCTGACGTCCGGCACGCCGCGGCTGCCGGCGACCGGAATCGGCCACGTCGCCTGGCCCGACGGTTCGGCTTCCTGGCCGCTCACGCCGCCGCCGCTGCCGCTCCATGCCGTCTCGCCGATGTAGTTGCCGGTGCGATCCGCCGACAGCGTCGTGCCGCCGACCGACACCACGTATGCCGATGCCGCCGGATATTCGGCGCCGCTGCCGCTGTCGCCCGACGACGCGACGAACGTCACGCCGGGCACGGTGAAATGGCTGTCGAGGCTCGTCTCGCCGCCGAATTCGCCGGCGCCGAAGCTCATCGACACGACGGACGCGCCGCGCCGTACGGCGACGTCGACCGCTGCCATCAGATCGGCGAAGCTGGCCGATGCGGCTTCAACGAGTACGATCCGCGCTTTCGGCGCGATCGCATGCACCCACTCGACGTCGAGCGCAGTTTCGAGCGACCACCCTGAATCGGTGCGCGGCTTGCTGCCGCTCGCATAGATCTTCGTGAAGCAGCCGTTCGCGGTCGTGCAGGGCGGCAGCGCGAACGTGCTGCTGAAGGTGCCGAGATCGGCTTCGATCTTCGGATCGTCGTACGCGTCCACGATCGCGACCGTCATTCCGTCGCCCTGGTTCGCAAGCGCGTCGAAGCCATACGCATGGCGCGCCTGTGCGGGCGTGAGGCCGGATACTTTCGACGAATTGAGCAGCGGCTTCGTATGGAACGGCGGGCGCGCATAGCCTTTAGGCGGCCGCGTGCCCTCGACATAGGACGGCGGGCCGTTGCCGGCAGCCAGCACGACGGGCGGCGCGGCGAGCGACACGCATAGCGCGGGAATCAGCATGGACGACACGCGGATGTTCTTCATTTTCGGGTCTCCATGCGGATTGGAGCGGGTGGTCGATTGAAGTCTACGAAATAACCGCGAACGGGTACATCGAATAACGGCCCGATTCGGGAATGTCAGATAAGGGAAACCACGTGTCGGGCATCGGCCGAGAACGGCCGTGTATCAAGAGTTTCAGGCTGCCGATCGTCATGCTTCGAGCGAACCCGAAAATCATCCGGATAATCGGAAATCCGGAAATGAATCCGTAATGAACTGCGTAATGGCGCGGAAATGAAAAATGCAGCGGCGCAAAACCTGCATCGGCGCCGAATAGCCGTCCGAACGGCCGAATTGCCGCCGCGATGCAATTACGCATACAGTTCCGACACGCGGCGCGTCGCCGCCATCCGCACGAGGAGTGCCCTTGTTCTATTCGATCGTCGCGATTTTCGTCGGCGCCGGGCTCGGCGCGCTGCTGCGCTGGTTCCTGAGCCTCGCGCTGAACGCATTCTTTCCGGCCGTGCCGCTCGGCACGCTCGCGGCGAACCTGATCGGCGGCTACGTGATCGGCGTCGCGGCCGTCGTCTTCACGACGCGGGTCGGGCTGCCGCCCGAATGGCGGCTGTTCGTGATCACCGGTTTTCTAGGCGGACTCACGACGTTTTCGACCTATTCGGTCGAGGTGATGACGCACGCGTTGCAGGGCGAATTCGGATGGGCGTTTGCGGTGGCTGCCCTACACTTGACTGGATCGTTCACGCTGACGGCGCTCGGCATGTGGACCGCGCGCGCGTGGCTCGCAGCGGCCTGAGCCCGCCGGCATCGGAGGCTGCGATGGACAAGGTGTTCTTGCGCTTCTACGTACACGAGCAGCACCGGCTGCACTGGAAGCCGCTGTGGGAATGGCTGCTCGAGGAAGGGAACCGGATGGGCGTTGCAGGCGGCTCCGCGTTTCGCGCGATGGCCGGTTTCGGCCAGCATCGCGTGCTGCACGAGGACCGCTTCTTCGAACTGCAGGGCTCGCTTGCGATCGAGGTCGAGTTCATCGTCAGCGAGAACGACGCGCAGCGGCTGCTCGAGCGGCTGTCGCGCGAGAAGGTGCGCGTGTGCTACGCGATGATTCCGGCGCGCTTCGGCGTGATCGACACGCTCGACGGGCCGCCGGCGCAGGGGCCGGCGGCGTAACGTTTTCGCCGCGAGTTATCGGCGCGGAGCTGCGCGCCGGCGCGATGCGTCAGATGCCGAAAATCGTCAGCGACACGGCGGCGCGCGTGACGATCATCAGCAGCACCTGCACGATCACGAACAGCAGGATCGGCGACAGGTCGATGCCGCCGAGATTCGGGATGATCCGGCGCAGCGGATTCAGGAACGGCGCGGTGAGCTGGTAGAGGATCGGCATCGCGGGCGAAGCCGGATTGAGCCACGACAGCAGCGCCATCAGGATCGTCATCCAGATCACCAGGTTGAGCGCCCACTTCACGACGGTCAGCAGCGCGACGACCACGAGCGTGGCGAGCACCGACGCCGGATCGAAGCCGGCCATCACGACCATCAGGACGACGTACACGAGCGCGGTGAGCAGTGCGGCGGCGACGCTTGCCCAGTCGATGCCGCGTACGCCGGCGATCACACGGCGCAGCGGCAGCACGAGCCAGTTCGTCGCTTGCAGCACGGCTTGCGTGACGGGGTTATACGGCGGCACGCGCACGGCTTGCATCCAGACCCGCAGGATCAGCGCGGCGCCGAACAGCGTGAAGACGGTATTGAGCAGAAAACGGGCGATCTCGCCGAACATCGTTGGCATCCTTTTTATACAGTCGAGTAGCGTGCGGCCGCCAACGCCGGATGGCGGCGCATCGGCCGACACCATATCACGCCTCGTCTTGCGAAGGGGAGGGGTGCGCCGCCGCACGCGCGAGCGACGTTTCGACCGCTTCGGCGAGCGCCGGCAGCGACGCGGGCGGCACCGTGCGCTTCGCGGCGAGGGCGACCGCACGACGCGTCATCAGCGCATACAGCGTCGCGTGATCGCCGCCGCGCGCTTCGAGCAGTGCGAGCTGGCGCTCGACGATCGTCGTATCGCCGCGCGACACGGGGCCCGCGAGCGCGTTCGCGAGCCCTTTGTCGCGAGCGGTCTCGATCGTGCCGGCAAGCATCGGCAGCAGCGCGCGCAACGCGGCTTCCTCGTCGAAGCCGAGGTCGCGCCACAGCTCGACGGCTTCCGACAGCCCGCACAGGGCGAAGCTCGCCGCGTAGTGTGCGGCCGCGTGATAAAGCATCCGGCCGCCCGCCGGAATCGACAGCGGATGGCAGCCGAGTGCGCCGGCCAGGCGCACGAGCGTTGCGTGCAGTGCGCCGTCGGCCTCGATCGTGACCGAACAGCCGTCGATGCGCGCGAGATCGGCGTCGGTGCCGCCGAACAGGTACAGCGGGTGGAAGCCGCCGGTCGCCGCGCGTTGACGCTTCGCCGGATCGAGCAGGTCGACCGGCGACGCGCCGCTGCAATGAACGAGCGCCTGCCCGGCGGCGCGCGACGCGTCGAAACGCAGCGCGGCGGCGCTCGATGCCAGATGATCGTCAGGGACCGTCAGGAAGATCAGGTCGGCGGCGTCCACGACGTGCTGCGGCGTGTCGACCGCCTGACAGCCGTCGATGCGCGCGGCAACGGCCGCGGCCGATTCGCGCGTGCGGCTCGCGATCGCGACGACAGGAAAGCCGGCCTGCGCGAAACGCTGCGCGACGCAGCGCGCGAGGCGACCGGCGCCGATGAAGCCGAGGCGAGGGGTATCGGGAACGGACATGGCGGCTCACGAAGCGTAAAACGGGGTAGGCGCCAGTATCGCAGGATTGCGGCGGCCGTCGGGCGCGATCGAGGTACGCGCAGGCGGCCATCTCGATATGCGGCTCGAGCAAGCGGTGGGCGTTGTCGGCTGCGTGAGCCGGCGACCGCGGTTGTCGGCGCGAGCGGGCCCGGCTCGGCACAGGCGTCGACGTTTTCGAACCGACCCCGGTAACGAGGTTTGCGCGAACGTCCTTGACGGGATTCTGTCTCAAATTTGTAATTGTTCATTACGCCGGCGTACCGATCGTTGCTGCGTGGCCCGGTAAAATCGACCGATCGGCGCGCGGCGCCCCGGCTCTGTGGGCGAAATCGCGCAATCCGCAACGCCGACCGGCCGCCTCGTGGAGCGCCCAAACAGGCAATGGGATTGCGCCCAATTGCAATTTGCAACAAATGCGCGATACACGCGGGCCGGGATTTCGCTACATTGCTTGCATGCGACGTGCATGCCCGCCGTTGCCGACAGGAGCGCAAAAAATACCGCTCCAGCAGGAGAATCGAAGTGAAAAAGCTCATTCCGTTCATCGCCGCAGCCGCGCTGGGCCTCGGTGCGGCGAGCGCCGCACAGGCCCACGTGTCGATCGGGGTCGGCATCGGTATCCCGGTCGCACCGGCATATCCGGTCTATGCGCCGCCGCCGCCCGTGTACTACGCGCCGCCGCCTCCACCGCCGGTTTATTACGCGCCGGCGCCGGCCTACTATGCGCCGCCGGCTGTCGTCGTCGGCGGCTATTATGGCCGTCCGTACTGGCGCCATCACGGTTATTGGGGGCCCGGCTGGCGTCGCTGATCGCGTTGCCCCCAGCCGTGTCATGGCAAAACGGCGCAATGTCGATCAGGACATTGCGCCGTTTTTTGTTCGAGGGGGGCGATTCGACTCGTTACACCGCATGCGCGATCAGGTCGCGATAGCCGCCGACGATCACGCTGTATGAGAAATAGGCGAACAGCAGCGCCGACGCGACGTGACATGCGCGCATCAGCCCCGCGCCCGCGCGCTTGCGGCCTTGGCTCGCGAGCGTGCACATGAAGAGCGTCCACGCGAGGCCGCCGAGGAAGAAACCCGACAGGAACACCGACGCGGTCGCCGGCGTGGTTGCGCCGGCTTTCGCGATCAGCGCGCCGCCGACCGCCGCAAACCACAGGATCGCGCTCGGCGACGACATCGCGAGCAGCATCCCGCGTACGAAACTGCGTCGCGCGCTGGCACGCGGCTGCGGTGTGTCTTCGGCGCCGTCGCCGCCGTCCGGGGCTTGGGTGGGCGCGAGCGCTTCGCGCGCCATCTTCCACGTGAGGAACAGCAGCACGGCGCCGCCGCCGATCCACACGATCCAGCGCACGGCTTCGAATTGCAGCAGCACGGCCATGCCGGCGAGCGCGAGCGCTGCGTAGACGAGATCGCCGACGCACGAGCCGATGCCGAGCCAGAAGCCCGGGCGGAAGCCGTGCGACAGTGTCAGCGACAGCATCGCGACGTTCACGAGGCCGATGTCGAGGCAAAGCGACAGCGACAGGAAAAATCCGTCGGACAGCATCGAGGCGGGTGGAAAACTCATCGTCGTTTCGTGTGCGGTGCGGGCAACGCGTCGGCCGGCGGGCGCCGGCCGCGCGGGCTACAGTCCGATCTCCTGCCAGAGCCGGTCGACGCGCGCCTTCACGGCTGCGTCCATCTCGATCGGCCGGCCCCATTCGCGGTTCGTCTCGCCCGGCCACTTGTTCGTCGCGTCCAGCCCCATCTTCGACCCGAGACCCGCGACCGGCGACGCGAAATCGAGGTAGTCGATCGGCGTGCTGTCGACCATCACGGTGTCGCGCACCGGATCGACGCGCGTCGTGATCGCCCAGATCACTTCCTTCCAGTCGCGGATATTCACGTCCTCGTCGACGACCACGATGAACTTCGTATACATGAATTGCCGCAGGAAGCTCCATACGCCGAACATCACGCGCTTCGCGTGGCCCGCGTAGCTCTTCTTCATCTGCACGATGGCCATTCGGTAGCTGCAACCTTCAGGCGGCAGGTAGAAGTCCGTGATTTCGGCGAACTGCTTCTGCAGCAGCGGCACGAAGACCTCGTTGAGCGCGACGCCGAGGATGGCCGGCTCGTCGGGCGGTTTGCCGGTGTAGGTCGAATGGTAGATCGCGTCGCGGCGCATCGTGATGCGCTCGACCGTGAACACGGGGAACCACTCCTGCTCGTTGTAGTAGCCGGTGTGATCGCCGTACGGCCCTTCGAGCGCGTGCTCGTACGCGGCGGACGCGCTGCCGGTCGGCCGCGGCGGCGCATCGGCGGGCGCGGGCGCGGGCGTGCCGTCCTGCGGATGGATGAAGCCTTCCAGTACGATCTCCGCCCGAGCGGGCACCTGCAGCGTGTCCACGCCGGACGTCACGCACTTCGCGAGCTCGGTGCGGCTGCCGCGCAGCAGGCCGGCGAACTGATACTCGGACAGCGAGTCCGGCACGGGCGTGACCGCGCCGAGCGTCGTCGCCGGATCCGCGCCGAGCACGACCGCGACCGGATACGGCTTGCCGGGGTTCTTCGACGCGAATTCGCGGAAGTCCAGCGCGCCGCCGCGATGCGCGAGCCAGCGCATGATCAGTTTGTTGCGGCCGATCAGCTGCTGACGGTAGATGCCGAGGTTCTGCCGCGACTTGTTCGGCCCGCGTGTGACGGTCAGTCCCCACGTGACGAGCGGGCCCGCATCGCCGGGCCAGCAGGTCTGGATTGGCAGCCGGTGCAGGTCGACGTCGGCGCCTTCCCACACGATCTCCTGACACGGCGGCGCCGACACCGACTTCGGCGCCATGTCCCAGACCGCCTTCGCGAGCGACAGCAGCTTGCCGGCGTCCTTCAGGCTCTTCGGCGGATCGGGCTCCTTCAGCGCGGACAGCAGTCGGCCGAGATCGCGCAGCGACGCCAGCGCGGCGTCGTCGCCGGCATCGACGCCCATGCCGAGCGCGACGCGCCGCGGCGTGCCGAACAGGTTGCCGAGCACCGGGAACGCGTAGCCGGACGGCGCGTCGAACAGCAGCGCGGGGCCGCCGGCGCGCAGCACGCGGTCGCACAGCTCGGTCATTTCGAGCACGGGCGACACGGGCTGCGTCACGCGTCGCAGTTCGCCGAGCGCTTCGAGGCGCTGGATGAAATCGCGTAAGTCTTTGTATTTCATGAAGAAGGTCCGGGCTGCACGCAAGCGCGCGCGGCGGTGGGCGGGCGCAGCGGCCTGCTGCGGCCCCGAATCGAGCGCCGATTTTACCCGTCCCGCCGCCTCGACGTGCCGGTCATGAAAAAAGTCGACGGCGCACAAACGCCCTACGGCCGCGGGATCGCGATCTGAAGGGCCGTCTTAAATTACTTTTTGTTATAATTTTGAAGTTTTGTAGTGTTGACGATCTATAAAACCCTGCTAGAATCCGCTCACATTGGTTGCAGGGTAAAAGGCTTCGAGCCGCCAATCACCGATCTTTGACGCAGCGCGTCACCGTCCGCCGATACCTGCACGGCGTATTCGACGGCCTTGAGTCGTAGTCCCTGCCAGCGCCACCAGACGCTGGTTTTTTGCGTGGGTGCCACCGCGTATGCCCGCCTCGCCCAGTGTGCGAAGGTGCCGGCCGTCTTAATGCCGTGGCCCCGAACGGTCTTATACCGTTTCTCCGATGCCTGCCCGTCCCAACCAAGGCGGACGGCGTCGTGATTCCGCGGCGCGTTTTCCGTCTCGCCATCGAGCTGAGCGAGCCGCACGAGTCATGTTCATGGGAGATGATCTGAATGAACGCTTGGTTATCGTGGCGTCCCAGCGAGCAGCATGCGCAGTTCGTGCGCGACGTGCTGCGTCGCGGGACGCGTGTCAGTCACCATCTGTTCAGCATTGTCGGCTGTCTCGCTGTCGCGGTTGCGCTTGCCCTGTGGCTGCTGCCGACCGTGCGCGGCACGCTCGCCGCGAAGCTGATGCCGGTCGTGTCCGCGGCCGTGCAGGCCGGGCCGGCCCGCCTTCTGTCCGGCCATCCGTTGCCGAACTTCGCGCCTGCCGGCGCGCAGCCGCAACAGGACGACGGTCCCGAAACGGACGCGCTGGCCGTCGGCCTCGATGTCGCGCCGGAAGCGGCCGTGCAGCAGAACGACGCGTCCGACCCGGCCCGTAACGGCCCATCTCCGGTCGCACTCGCAAAGCTGATCCCGACGCAGCGCGTGCCGGCCGAAGCCCGCGACGATCGCGCGCTCGCGTCGAACCGCGAACAGGCGCTCGTGGCCACCTATCTGTCGCGCCGCTATCACGTCGCACAGGAACCGCTCGGCCAACTGGTCAAGGCCGCGTTTCAGACCGGCCGTGATGTCGGCCTCGATCCGCTGCTGCTGCTGTCGGTGATGGCGATCGAGTCGGGCTTCAACCCGTACGCCGAAAGCGGCGTCGGCGCGCAGGGGCTGATGCAGGTCATGTCGAAGGTTCATTCCGACAAGTTCGAGTATTTCGGCGGCACCGACACCGCGCTGCAACCGCTCGCGAATCTGCAGGTCGGCGCGCTCGTGCTGAAGGACTGCATCGCGCGCGGCGGCTCGCTCGCGAACGGGCTGCGTCTGTACAACGGCTCGACGAATCCGGACGACAACGCATACGGCGCGAAGGTGATGGCCGAGCGCGGCCGCCTGCGCGACGTCGCGCGCGGTCGCAACGTGCCGGTCAATGCGCCGCAGGCGCCTGCGCAGCCGGCCAAGCCGATCGTCACAGCGGCTGCCGTGACGGCAGCGGCGGGCGGCGCGAAGCGCGTGCACGTGACGCTCGACGCGGCACAGCCGATGTCGGCGAAGACGGCGGCCCCGAAGGGCGCACCGCAGCAGGACGACGCGAGCGCCGACACCGCGAAGCAGGCACACGCGGACCATCCGGAGCTGGGCGCGTAACGGCTCGAACGGTGAAGCTACGCGGCCGGCGTTCCGGAGCGCAAACAAAAAAGCACCCGAATCGGGTGCTTTTTTGTTTTGGGCCGCAGACACCGGACCGACGCCGTGCGCCGCATCGGCCGCGACGTCAGGCTCGCGCGTTCAGTGCTGCCCGAACAGCTCCGCAAGCCGTTCGACCGCTTCCTCGAGCCGCGCGTACGCAGTCGCATAGGACAGCCGGATATAGTCGCGCGGTGCATGAACGCCGAAGTCCATGCCCGGCACCAGCACGACGCCCGCGTCGTGCAGCATCGCCTGCGTGAGTGCCGCGCTGTCGCCGGCCGCCGCATGCGCGACGCCGCCGCAATGCGCGTACACGTAGAACGCGCCGTCCGGCATCACGGGTACCGTAAAGCCGAGCCGCTCGAGCGCCGGCGCGATGAAGTCGCGGCGGCGCTTGAATTCGATGCGGCGCGCCTCGTAGATATCGAGTGCCTCCGGCTCGAAGCACGCGAGCGCCGCATGCTGCGCGAGTGCGGACGGGCAGATGAACAGGTTCTGCGACAGCTTCTCGAACGTGCCGACGAGCGCGGGCGGTACGACGAGCCAGCCGAGGCGCCAGCCCGTCATGCTGAAATACTTCGAGAAGCTGTTCACGGTGACGACGTCGTCGCCGAACGACAGCGCCGACACCGGCGCCGCATCGTAGCTGAGCCCCTGGTAGATCTCGTCGACGATCGTGAAGCCGCCGCGTGCGCGAACGGCTTCGACGATCCGCTTCAGCTCGTCCGGCTCGAGCGACGTGCCGGTCGGGTTCGACGGCGACGCGAGCAGCACGCCGCGCGTGCGTTCTCCCCAACGCGTGCGGACGTCGTCCGCGGTGAGCTGGAAGCGCTTGTCCGGGCCGCTCGGCACGAGCACCGGACGGCCTTCGGCCGCCGCAACGAAATGCCGATTGCATGGGTACGACGGGTCGGGCATCAGTACCTCGTCGTCGCGACCGACGAGCGCGAGGCAAGCGAGCAGCAGCGCGGCCGACGCGCCGGCCGTCACGACGATCCGCTCGGGGCTGACCGTCAGGCCGTATGCGCGTGCATAGTGCGCGGCGATTGCCTCACGCAGCGGCGCGATGCCGAGCGCGCTCGTGTACTGCGTGACGCCGCGCCGCAGCGCCGCCGCGGCCGCCTCGACAACGGGCTCCGGCGCAGTGAAATCCGGCTCGCCGATGCCCATGTGGATGATGTCGCGGCCGGCGGCTTCAAGCCGCTGCGCGTCCTTCATCAGCTCCATCACGTAGAAGGGCTGGATCGCGTCGACGCGTGCGGCGAGCGTGACGAGCGAATCGGCGGTGGTATTCATCGATCGGGCGGGTAGGGCGGAAAAACCGGAAAGCGGCGAGAAAACGGGCGCTCGCGCGCCCGTGGACTCACCGGATCAGCCGTTGCGGCGTGCCTGCGTTTCGGCGGGACGCAGCTTCGCGGCGAGCTTGTCGAGCACGCCGTTCACATACTTGTAGCCGTCGGAGCCGCCGAACGTCTTCGCGAGTTCGACCGCTTCGTTGATGACCACGCGATACGGCGTTTCGATGTGATGCGTGAGCTCGAACGTCGCGATCAGCAGCACCGCGCGCTCGACCGGCGACAGTTGATCGATCGGACGATCGAGCGCCGGCGCGATCGCTTCGACGAGCGTCGCATGCTCGCGAATCACGCCGTGCAGGATCGCGTCGAGCAGGTCCTTGTCGGCCTTGTCGTAACCGAGCGCGCCGCGCAGCTGCGCGTCGATCTCGCCGGAGGACGCGTTCGACAGCAGCCATTGATACAGGCCCTGCGTCGCCAGCTCGCGCGATTGTCGGCGGGCGCTCTTCTTCATGCGCGCTCCTCTTCGTCGTCTTCGTCTTCCTCTTCGTCCTCGTCGTCGCCGAGCTGGTCGAGCGCCATCGTCAGATTGGCCATCTCGACCGCGACGCGCGCGGCGTCGCGACCCTTTTCGGTCATGCGCGCGACGGCCTGCTCGTCGTTTTCGGTCGTCAGCACCGCGTTCGCGATCGGCAGATTGAAGTCGAGGCCGATGCGCATGATGCCGGCGCCGCTTTCGTTCGATACGAGTTCGAAGTGGTAGGTCTCGCCGCGGATCACCGCGCCGAGCGCGATCAGCGCGTCGAACTGGCCGCTTTCCGCGAGCTTTTGCAGGGCGAGCGGAATTTCCAGCGCGCCGGGCACCGACACGAGCAGCACGTCTTCGCCGGCGACGCCGAGGCGTTCGAGTTCTTCGACGCACGCATCGGCGAGGCCGTTGCAGACCGGCTCGTTGAAGCGGGATTGCACGATGCCGATACGCAGGCCGTCGCCTTCGAGATTCGGTTGGTATTGTCCGATTTCCATGATCTTGTCCGTGGTGTGGATGAACGGTTATTGGGCGAAAGCGCCGTGGCGGGTTACGCGTTCGACGCCGGGCAGGACTTGGCTTCGCCGCCGGGCATCGGGATGAAGCCCGTGACTTCGAGGCCGTAGCCGGACATGCTGCCCAGCTTGCGCGGATTCGACAGCACCTGCATCTTGCTGACGCCGACATCGCGCAGGATCTGCGCGCCGATGCCGAACGTCTTGAAATCGACCGGCCGGCGTTTCAGCACGGCCGCCTTTTCTTCCTCGTCGAACGCCTTGAAGACGTCGATCAGATGTTCCTTCGTGTCGCCGCAATTGAGCAGCACGATCACGCCGAGGTCGCGCTGCGCGATCTCGCGCATCGCGGCGTCGAGCGTCCACGAGTGGGTCGACACGCCCGTCTCGAGCAGGTCGAGCACCGATAGCGGCTCGTGCACGCGCACCGGCGTGTCGAGATCCGGCGACGGTTCGCCGCGCACCAGCGCGATGTGCGGCGAGCCGGTCGGCTGATCGCGGTACAGCACCGCGCGGAACGGGCCGTACGCGGTCTGCATCGTGCGCTCGGCAATCCGTTCGACGATCGATTCGGTGCGGCTCCGATACTGGATCAGATCGGCGATCGTGCCGATCTTCAGCCCGTGTTCCTTCGCGAATTCGATCAGGTCGGGCAGGCGCGCCATCGTGCCGTCGTCCTTGATGACCTCGCAGATCACCGCGGCCGGCGTGAGGCCGGCGAGCGCGGTGAAGTCGCACCCCGCCTCGGTATGGCCGGCGCGCACGAGCACGCCGCCGGGCTGCGCCATGATCGGGAACACGTGGCCCGGCTGCACGATGTGCTCGGGACGCGCATCGTGCGCGACGGCCGTCGCGATCGTGTGCGCGCGGTCGGCGGCCGAGATGCCGGTCGTCACGCCTTCGGCCGCTTCGATGCTGACCGTGAACGCGGTGCCGTATTGCGTGCCGTTGCGGTATGTCATCAGCGGCAGATGCAGCTGCTTGCAGCGTTCCTGCGTCAACGTCAGACAAATGAGGCCGCGGCCGTACTTGGCCATGAAGTTGATCGCTTCCGGCGTGACGAATTCGGCGGCGATCACGAGGTCACCTTCGTTTTCGCGGTCTTCTTCGTCGACGAGGATCACCATCCGGCCGGCTTTCAGCTCGGCGATGATGTCGGGCGTGGAGGCGAGCGTCATAAGGGGGCGAGAAAGAGGAAAGTGCGTATTTTACGCCAGCCGGACGGCGTTTCGGCCGGCACCGGCCGGGCGCGGCCCGGAGCGCACGCAAACGCTGTGCCGCGGACCCGCGCGGCGGCCCGGACGGATCGCCGCGCCGTTGCCGCTTCGGGCGCGGGCGCTCGCGTGCGCCGATCGCGCCCGGTGCGCGTCACGCGTTGTCGTGGCGGCCGCCGAGATAGTCGAGCTTGCCGAGTTCGACGCCGTTGTGGCGCAGGATGTCGTACGCGGTTGTCACGTGGAAGAAGAAGTTGGGCAGCACGAAATTCAGCAGGTACGACTGCCCGGTGAACTCGATCGGGCCGACGCGCATCTTCAGCACGATCTGGCGCGACTCGGTGCCGTCGATCTGCGCGGCATCGAAGCGCTTCAGATAGTCGATCGTCTTCTGGATCCGCGCATGCAGCTCGTCGAACGTTTGTTCGACGTCGGGGAAGCTCGGAATGTCGACGCCGGCCAGCCGCGCTGCGCAGCCCTTCGCCGTATCGGTCGCGATGTAGACCTGACGGACGAGCGGCAGCATGTCCGGATAAAGGCGTGCGCCGATGAACACCGACGGATCGATCTGCTTCTCGGCCGCGTGCGCTTGCGCCTTGCCGAGGATGTGCTGCAGGTTGGTCAGGCCGCGGATCAGGACGGGCAGCGAAGCCTGGTACATCGAGATGGACATGGGAACGACTCCTTGAGGATGAGAGACAGCCGGTGCGCCGTACGTTGCGGCGCCTGAACCGCTGCCGTCGCATCTTAGCGCGGCGGGATGACCTGTGCTCGTCGTTGGCCGTTCGGCCGACCGCGCGCGAGCCGCGTGCCGTCGGAGCGCCGTCGTTCGTCCCGCAATGCGGTCGCTGCCCGCGTCGCTGCGACGTGCGACGCGTCCGTCAATCCTGAGGCACGCCCTGCGCGGCCGACAGCATCCGCTCGACGTAGCGCGCGATCATGTCGACTTCGAGGTTCACCTTGTCGCCGGATTTCAGATGCCGCAGCGTCGTCACTTCGACCGTATGCGGAATCAGGTTGATCGAGAATTCGCAGCCGTCGGCACGATCGTCGACGGCGTTGACGGTCAGGCTCACGCCGTTGACCGTGATCGATCCCTTGTACGCAAGATAGCGGCCGAGCTCGCGCGGCGCGACGATGCGCAACTCGTGCGATTCGCCGACCGGCGCGAAGCGCGACACGGTGCCGAGGCCGTCGACGTGGCCCGACACGATGTGTCCGCCGAGCCGGTCGTGTGCGCGCAGCGCCTTCTCGAGATTGACTTCGCCGGGTTCCGCGAGGCCCACCGTGCGGTTCAGGCTTTCGCGCGACACGTCGACGTCGAAGGCGGTGTCGGTCTTGTCGATCACCGTCATGCACGCGCCCTGGATCGCGATGCTGTCGCCGAGCGCGACATCGGCGAGATCGAGCCCGCCGGCGTGCACGGTCAGACGCACGCCCGCATCGGGCGACGCGCCGAGCGGCTTGATCGTTTCGATGCGGCCGACGGCCGCGACAATTCCGGTAAACATCGTGATGATTCCGTTCAAGAAGTGGCGGGAGGCGGCGCGATGCGCGCCAGGATCCGCAGATCGTCGCCGATCCGCTCGACGCTGTGAAACGCGAGACGCGTGCGCGCGTCGAGATTCGCGGGCGCCGCGACGTCGAACATGCCGGCCGCGTCGGCGCCGAGCAGGCTCGGTGCGAGATAGACGAGCAATTCGTCGACGCACTGCTCGCGCAGCAGCGAACCGTTCAGCTTGTGGCCGGCCTCGACGTGCAGTTCGTTGATGCCGCGCGCGCCCAGCGCCGACAGCATCGCGGGCAGGTCGACCTTGCCGTGCGCGTTGGCGAGCGACACGATTTCCGCGCCGCGCGCTTCGAGCGCATTGGCGCGCGCTTCGCTGCCGGCGTCGAGCCGGCCGCAGAAGATCAGCAGCGGCGCGCCTTCGAGCAGACGCGCATCGAGCGGCAGCTCGAGGCGGCTGTCGATCAGCACGCGCTGCGGCTGGCGCGGCGTGTCGATGCCGCGCACCGTGAGCAGCGGGTTGTCCTCGCGCACGGTGCCGATGCCGGTGAGGATCGCGCACGCGCGCGCACGCCATGCGTGGCCGTCGGCGCGTGCGGCTTCGCCGGTGATCCACTGGCTTTCGCCGGACGGCAGTGCGGTGCGCCCGTCGAGCGACGCGGCGGTCTTCATCCGTACCCACGGGCGGCCGCGCGTCATCCGCGATACGAAGCCGATGTTCAGTTCGCCGGCTTCATGCGCGAGCAGTCCGCAGCGCACGTCGATGCCCGCGTCGCGCAGCATCGTCAGCCCGCGCCCCGACACCTGCGGGTTCGGATCTTCCATCGCCGCGACGACCTTCGCGACGCGCGCGTCGATCAGCGCGTTCGCGCACGGCGGCGTGCGGCCGAAGTGGCTGCACGGCTCGAGCGTCACGTAGACGGTCGCGCCCGCCACGTCGTGGCCGCGCGCACGCGCATCCTTCAGCGCCTGCACTTCCGCGTGGTCCTGGCCGGCCGGCTGCGTGAATCCTTCGCCGATCACGCTGCCGTCCTTGACGATCACGCAGCCGACGCGCGGGTTCGGCGCGGTCGTATACATGCCGCGCGCAGCGAGCGCGAGCGCGCGCTGCATGTGGGCGAAGTCGATGTCCGAGAACATGCGCGCGGGCCCGGCTCAGGCGGCGAGCGCCGCGAACGCGCGGCGCGCGGCGGCGAGCGTCGCGTCGATCACCGCATCGTCGTGCGTGCTCGACACGAAGCCGGCCTCGTACGCGGACGGCGCGAAATACACGCCCTCGTCGAGCATCAGATGGAAGAAGCGGTTGAAGCGCTCGATGTCGCTCTTCGTCACTTCCGCGAAACTGGTCGGCACGCGCTCGGCGAAGTACAGGCCGAACATCGCGCCGATCGAGTCGGCCGCGAACGGCACGCCGGCCGCGCGCGCCTCGGCCGCGAGGCCGTCGGCGAGGCGCTGCGTCTGCGCGGTCAGCGCGTCGTAGAAGCCGGGCGCCTGGATCAGCTGCAGCGTCTTCAGGCCCGCGGCGACCGCGATCGGGTTGCCCGACAGCGTGCCGGCCTGATAGACGCCGCCGAGCGGCGCGAGATGCGCCATGATGTCGCGACGGCCGCCGAACGCGGCGGCCGGCATCCCGCCGCCGATCACCTTGCCGAGGCAGGTGAGGTCGGCCGCGATGCCGTAATGCGCCTGCGCGCCGCCGAGCGCGACACGAAAACCGCACATCACCTCGTCGAAGATCAGCACGGCGCCGTGCTTCGTGCACAGTGCGCGCAGCGCGTTCAGGAACTCCGGCGTGCCGCGCACGAGATTCATGTTGCCCGCGACGGGCTCGACGATCACCGCGGCGATGTCGTCGCCGAACGCGCCGAACGCTTCTTCCAGCGCGGCGACGTTGTTGTATTCGAGGACGGTCGTGTGCTTCGCGATGTCGGCGGGCACGCCGGCCGACGTCGGGTTGCCGAACGTCAGCAGCCCCGAGCCGGCTTTCACGAGCAGGCTGTCGGCGTGGCCGTGGTAGCACCCCTCGAACTTCACGATGCGGCTGCGGCCGGTGAAGCCGCGCGCAAGGCGCAGCGCGCTCATCGTCGCCTCGGTGCCGCTCGACACCATCCGCACCTGTTCGATCGACGGCACGAGCTTGCAGATTTCCTCGGCGATCTCGATCTCGGCTTCGGTCGGCGCGCCGAACGAAAAGCCGTCAGCGAGCACTTTCTGCACGGCCGACAGCACTTCCGGATGAACGTGGCCGACGATCATCGGGCCCCATGAGCCGATGTAGTCGATGTATTGCTTGCCGTCGGCGTCCCAGAAATACGGGCCTTGCGCGCGCGCGACGAAGCGCGGCGTGCCGCCGACGGACCGGAATGCGCGCACCGGCGAGTTCACGCCGCCGGGAATGGTCTTTTGCGCGCGTTCGAAGAGGAGCTGATTGTTGGACATGGGCGAAACCTGCGAGAGAGAGGCGCGGGGGCCGGTGCACGGGCCGCGGTGCCTGGGCGGAACGATCGTCCGATTGTACCGGAGACGCGTGCGGCGAGCCGGCTGGCCGGCGTGCGGCCTTTCGGCGCGCGGGGATCGGGACCGGCGGCGCCGTCGCGCCCGCTGCGCCGGCACGACGGCGTTATCGCGGCGGCTTGCGCTTGCCGGTCAGCTCCGCCCAGCGCTTCTCGAGCGGACCTTCGACCATCGGCTTGATCGACGTGCCGGAGCTTTGCGCATCCCAGGTCTGCACCGAGTACGGATGTACGCGCAGCGCGTCGCGCGGGATCACGACTTCCCGGTGCGCATCGACGAGCCAGTCGTAGACGAAATCGATGCGTAGCCGGTAGCTGCGCTTCGTCGCCGGATCGGGCACTTCATACGGCGCGCGCGTCACGTAGCCGGAGCCGAACACACCCTTGGGCTCCTGCGCGACGCGGTGCAGGAACACGCGGTCGCCCGGCAGGATGCCGCGTGCGAAGCCGCAGCCCCACACGTCGTGCACGGCGTCGCCGGCCTTCACGCGCGCGGCGACGTCGGGCAGCTCGGGCCACGGCCATTTCTTGGGGCTCCAGATCAGCAGGAAAGCGGTCATCGATTTACGGCGCAATTGTTCGGACGACGGACGCAAGCTTAATGCAATTCGGCAACGCATCGCGGGCGGTCGGGCCCGCATTCCGCGCCCGCTTGCGCCGTCGTGCGTGCGCGGGCGCGGGGGCGTGCGAAAAAGTTGCGCGTACAATCATGAGCCTGAGCGCGCCGTGTGCGGCGCGGCCCCGTCTTCACCGCCACGCGCGCCGCGATGCGCGCGGGTTTCAATCCGGAATCCCATGTCCCACGTCGTCCGGCGCCGGCCCGATGCCCGGCTGATCCTGTTGCTCGGCGCGCTCGCCGCCTGCGGGCCGATCGCCACCGACATGTATCTGCCCAGCCTGCCGTCGATCGCCGACGGTTTTTCCGTCAGCGCCGGCGCCGCGCAGCGCACGCTGACGAGCTTCATGGCCGGCTTCTCGATCGGCATGCTGCTGTACGGTCCGCTGTCCGACACATGGGGGCGGCGTCCCGTGCTGCTCGGCGGCATTGCGCTGTTCACGCTCGCGAGCATCGGATGCTTCGTGTCGGCCTCGATCGACATGCTGATCGTCGTGCGCTTCCTGCAGGCGCTCGGTGCGGGCGCCGCATCGGTGCTCGCCCGCGCGATCGCGCGCGATGCGCACGAGCCGAGCGATGCGGCGAAGGTGCTGTCGATGGTCGCGATCGTCACCGCGGTCGGTCCGCTGCTCGCGCCGCTGATCGGCGGGCAGATCCTGCGCTTTTCCGGCTGGCGCGGCGTGTTCGTCGTCCTTGCCGCATTCGGCGCGCTGTGCGCGGCAACCGCATATCTGCGTGTGCCCGAGACCTGGCCGAAGGAGCGGCGCAAGAGCGCCGCCGTGCTCGCGTCGTTCGCCGCGTACGGACGCATCCTGGCCGATCCGGTCGCGTGGGGACACATGCTGTGCGGCGGGATGGCGTTCGCGTCGATGTTTTCGTACATCACCGCGACACCGTTCGTATACATCGAGTATTTCCACGTGTCGCCGCAGCATTACGGGCTGCTGTTCGGGCTGAACGTCGTCGGGATCATGATCGGCAACTTCACGAACACGCGGCTCGTCGGCCGCATCGGCTCGCTGCGGATCATTGCGGCGGCGTCGCTTGTGAGCTGCATCGCGTCGCTCGCGGTCGCGCTCGTCGCGCTGACCGGATGGGGCGGGTTGTGGTCGATCGTCGTGTGTCTGTTCTTCGTCGTCGGCGTGGTCGGGATTTTGTCGGCCAACTGCACGACCGATCTGATGCACCGCTATCCGCACAACGCGGGCGCATCGGCGGCCGTATTCGGCGCGATGCAGCTCGCGCTCGGTGCGCTTGCGAGCGTCGTGATCGGCGCGCTCGCCGACGGCACACCGTTCGCGATGGGCGTGACGATCGGCGTCACGGGCGTGCTGTGTTTCGTCGGGCGTTATCTCGTGCTGCGCTGGCATGGTCGGCCGGTGAAGGCGGGGGCGTGAGCTGCGCGGCGGAACTGACGGAGGGCGCGAGTATGTCGCCGATATTCGTCCACGCGACAACCCGGGCGAACACCATGCCGATGTAACCCGGCCAGCCGGCGATACGGGTCATGCATTGGGTTATTTCCGCGTCCGCATCACCTTGAACGGCCTGACGAGCGATTCTCGAGTCGATAGCTGCGCTTCGGGTTGGTCACGAATCGCCTGACTTCGGTCTCGAGCTCCTGGCTGTGATACAGATCCAGGCATTTCAAAAATCAAATGCCGCGCCTTTGCTTTCGGATTGGACGACCGGATTGCGATAGTCGCGTGCAAGAAAGCGATTGACCAGCGACTTGCTCGCGTCGCGGTTCCGCTCCAGATCGAAGTCGGTCCGGTCCATCAGCGCACTGACACTGCTTCCCGCGTCCATCGCGGCGGACGGTTCATTCCGATAAGCGGTCGCGATGCACTCGGCGAGCACCATGTCCTTGTAGTTCCGCGCGCAGGTTCGGGCGCCGGCTTGCGGCGACGACGTTGCATCCGTTGCATGGCCCGATTGTGCCGCTAACGCCAGTACTCCAAACATCACGCCCCGGACCAGCGGATTTTGTCTCATGGCACACTCCAGAGGTGGGCACAGATCCAACACATCGCCTAAAAAATAAACCGGTCTATTTGGCGAGGTGCAATCAACGCGGCAGACTTTCCAAGCGCTGATTGTTCCACTCCCCATCCAAAATAGCCTGATAGAGCATGCCTAGAGTCAGTGGCACTTTGTCATATTTTTCTCGGCGTTTTCTGGAGAAAGCCAGTCGCGCCACTTCAATCAAGCTAAAGCCCTCTCCTGAGAAGTAGCGATTGAATTCAAAATCTCCAACTTGCACCGGAAACTTATCGAAGAAGCTCTCCATAAACTCAACCGCATCGTCGCCAGTGATATCCAGATCTCCCTCGACGGCATGACCTTTTGTGAGAATTTTTCTGGGGCTGACACCGGCCTCCCTTCTCACAAAATCCTCAAACTCGTTCCATGTAAGCTGATTCATCAGAACACCTTGTCCTCAGGCCTAACAAGCGCGTTATAGCGCGACACGGAACGAATGCTGATCATCGTGACATCCTTGGCAGCAATGACCCAGCCAACGACAGGAACCGCGCGCCCGACGAAAACCCCAATGTTTCTTACCAGAATGAACCTCAAGCGCTTAACGCTGGCATTGGTCAGCGTTGGGAGGATCTTCTTCTTCAAATCGTAGTCCAGATACTTGCGACTCAATATCGACGCAACAGAAGTGCCCGGCGTGGTACCAAAGGGCTTCGCTCGTGTTGGCATCCAATTTTGACCGGCCACAATGGCAACCACTGCTGCTACATCGTCAACACCAAGCTCCTTGCATGTCTCATCGATAAAGACAAGGAAAAACAGCTCCATCGGCGTGAGATCTCGATGTATACCAAAGGCATAGGTATTGTTCATTATAATATTCCTCTCTCAGGCTATCGACGAGGCTAAAACCTCGAAGAGAACGATCCCCTGCCTATCGTCCAGGGTGCTGCCTCCCAGCGAAGGCGGGATTTGACACTTCTGCTTTGTCCCATCGCTGGATATTGGTGGCCACGTTTCCCCCAATCGTTAGCGCGACTTTCTCCGCGGAATTTATCGGCGCGTAAATGCGCATTGCTGCTACCCATGCGGCTGAAAAACGTGGTCTAGACATACCCCCCCTCCGCAAACTGGATGAAGGTGATGCTCTCGATGCCAATCGGCGTTCCGTGAGAAACGTGTCATTTCTCGCGTCGGACCGGAATGGCGGCATCACGCGGAGTGAAGGAAGTTACCGAGCTTGGGCAACTGCTGACAATTGGACTGGTTCGAAAATAAGAGCGTGTACGAACGTATGACGTCACGCGCAGCCCTCGGCAGACGGCATCGTCGATGCCTGCCGGGCCGCTGTGGTGCGGGGCGGTGCAGCACATACGAAACACCCCGAACGCCGGGCCTGAGTCCAGCGTTCGGGGTGTCGTGGATCGACGGCGTTTCGCCGAAGCGTCAATCCCGCGCGACGTCCTTCGCCGCCGGCGATGCGCCGTGGCTCAGCCAGTCGAGCACGTCGGCCGTTTCGTCGTCGTTCGCGCGCGCCCTTGCCTGCGCGAGCGCTTCCGGCAGCTCGTCGTTCGGCGATGCGCGGCGAATCGCGACGCCGACCGCGAGAATGTCGATCATCAGCAGATGCAGGATCCGCGAGATCATCGACAGCTGCGATTCGCGCATCTCGATGTGATCGGTCTCGAGCGCGACGGTCGCTCGCTTCGCGAGCGGCGTGTTGCTCGACGTGATCGCGATCACCTTCGCGCCGGCCTGCATCGCGACGTCGAGCACGCGCAGCAGCTCCGGTGCGCGCCCGGACTTCGACACCGCGACGATCACGTCGCCCTTGCCGAGCAGCGCGGCCGACGCGGCCTGCATGTACAGATCGCCGTACGCGATCGTCGGAATCCCGAACCGGAAGAACTTGTAGTGCGCGTCCTGCGCGACGATGTTCGAGTTGCCGAGCCCGTAGAACTCGATGCGGCGCGCGCCGTTCAGGATTTCGATCGCGTTTTCGACGTGCTCGAAATTCAGATGCTCGCGCAGCTGCAGGATCGCCGACACCGTGTTGTCGAGCACCTTCGCGCCGAAGTCGGTGGCCGTATCGCCGAGATGCACCTGGCTGTGGCTCATCGGGATCGTGCCGGTGAGGCCGGTCGCGAGCTTCAGCTTGAAGTCGGACAGCCCCTGGCAGCCGAGCGAGCGGCAGAAGCGGATCACGGTCGGCTGGCTCACGTCGGCCTTGCGCGCGATGTCGACGATCGGATCGTTGATGATCGAGCGCGGATGGTTCAGCGCGAGATCGGCGACGCGGCGCTCGGCCGGCGTCAGCGCGTCGCGCATCTGGCGGATCCGCTCGAACACGGCCGACGACGCGCCGCCCGAACGGTTCGACAGCTGCTCGGCGAGGATCGCCGACACGCCGAGAAACGCCGGATACTCGGCGGTGATCAGGTACGTCGGAATGTTCTGCAGATAGTGCGCGAAACGGCCCTTCGCCTCGAAGCGCGCGCGGAACGACGAACGCGTGAACAGTTCGCCGAGCTTCAGCGCGACGCCGCCGCCGATATAGACGCCGCCGAGCGCGCCGAGCGTGAGCGCGACGCTGCCCGCGAACGAGCCGAGGATCCCGCAGAAGCATTCGACCGCTTCGAGCGCGAGCGCGTCGCCCGCATGCGCGCGCTCGACGATCTCCGCGGTATCGACGCTCGCGGCTACGCGCTTCTTGTCGCGCGCGGCAAGCGCGCGATACACGATCTCCATCCCAGGACCCGCGCACACGCGCTCGAACGACACGTGCGGAAACTTCTTGCGCGCGTACTGCAGCACGAGATCCTCGCGCTCGTCCTGAGGCGCGAACGACGCGTGGCCGCCTTCGCTGCCGAGCGCGATCCAGCGGTCGTCGGCCGGAATCAGTCCCGACACGCCGAGCCCGGTGCCCGGCCCGAGCAGCCCGATCACGCTGTTCTGGCGGCGCGTGCCGCCGCCGATCTGCACGCGCTGTGCGTCGGTGAGGCCCGGCAGCGCCATCGCGAGCGCGGTGAAGTCGTTTACGACGAGCAGCGTGTCGAAGCCGAGCGCGCGACGCGTTGCCTCGATCGAGAAGCTCCAGTCGTGGTTCGTCATCGTGACCTGGTCGCCGTCGACCGGGTTCGCGATCGCGATCGCCGCATGATTCACGCGCGCGATCTTCACGTCCTTCAGATACTTGCGGATCGCGTCGGTGAGCGTCGGATAGTCGGCGCCGGGGTACACGCGGATCTGCGTGATCTCGCCCGGGCCGGTTTCCAGCGCGAAGCGCGCGTTGGTGCCGCCGACGTCCGCGAGCAGGCGCGGGCCGTCGGCGTGCTGGCCCGCGACGACGGCCTTACTTTGCGCACCAGTAGACATCGA
The DNA here is from genome assembly GCF_902499135.1 of Burkholderia dolosa. Lineage (GTDB taxonomy): Bacteria > Pseudomonadota > Gammaproteobacteria > Burkholderiales > Burkholderiaceae > Burkholderia > Burkholderia dolosa. Next base: position 35,627 of record NZ_CABVPR010000023.1, on the reverse strand, counting down.
GCTTGGTCCCCTTGTCGTTGGCCAGTTGGGAAATCGCATTCTTCTGCAGCGAGGCCGCTGCGGCGTCGAGCACGTTGCGCTTGGCCGCGCCTGCGATCAGCAGGAACAGGCGGTCGACGCGTTTGAGCGCATCGAGCGAATAGCTGACGCGCGCGTGCGGCGCAGCGCCGGGATGGACGGCGACGAAGCGCTCGGGCGTCGTGATCGCGTGATCCCATTCGGGCGCGTCGGCGAAGATCGATGCCGTGTGGCCGTCCTCGCCCATGCCGAGCACCGCGACATTCGGCACGCGGTAGTCGGGATTCGCGTTCAGCGCGGCGACGTGTGCGTCGAGCGCGACGCGCGTGTCGACGAGCGGCAGGAAGCGGGCCGCGGCTGCCGCGTGCTGCAGCAGCGTGTCGCGCACGAGCTGCGCGTTGCTCGCCGTGTTGTGGTCCGGCACCCAGCGGTCGTCGACCAGCGTGACGTCGACACCGGCCCAGTCGAGCGCCGCATGCGACAGCGTTTGCAGGAACGGGCGCGGGCTCGTGCCGCCGGACACCGCGAGCGTCGGGCGCTCGGGGCCGGCGAGCGCGGCGCGCAGCGCGTCGCCGACGGCGCGCGCGAGCGCTTCGCTTTGCGCTTCCTGGGTGTCGAAAGCGTGGATCTCGATCACATCTCCTCCGGACTGCTTTGTCTGTTCAAATCGTGTGAATCATGCGCACGTTGCGGCCGCGATGTCGCAGCGCGCAACGTGCGTGCATCAGTTTTCTTCCTCGAGCCAGCAGGTGCCGTGCTGCGCGAGCATCGCGCTCGACGCGGCCGGCCCCCACGTGCCGGCTGCATAGGGCTTCGGCGGCTTCAGCGAGCGCGCCCATTCGTTCAGGATCGGCTCGACCCAGCGCCATGCGGCTTCCTGCTCGTCGCGACGCACGAACAGCGCGAGACGGCCGTTGATCACGTCGAGCAGCAGGCGCTGATACGCCTCCATCTGCCCTTCCTTGAAGAACTGGTCGAACGCGAGGTCGAGGTGCACGCTCGCGAGGTTCATCCCTTCGCCGGGCTGCTTCGCGAGGCAGTACAGGCGGATCGTCTCGTTCGGCTGCAGCCGGATCACGAGGCGGTTCGCGCCGGGGCGCAGCGCGGTCGGGCCGAGCGCCGAATGCGGAACCGGCCGGAAGTTGACGACGATCTCCGCGACGCGATCGGCAAGCCGCTTGCCGGTGCGCAGGAAAAACGGCACGCCGGCCCAGCGCCAGTTCTCGATCTCGGCCTTCAGCGCGACGAACGTCTCGGTCTGGCTGTCGGGCTTCACGCCGGGCTCGGTCGCATACGCCGGCACCTGCACGCCCTTGATCACGCCCGCATGATACTGGCCGCGCACCGCGACCTTGCCGATGTCGCGCGGATCGACGGGCTTCAGCGCGCGCAGCACGCGCAGCTTCTCGTCGCGCACCGAGTCGGAATCCATCGAATGCGGCGGCTCCATCGCGACGATCGACAGCAGCTGCAACAGGTGGTTCTGCACCATGTCGCGCAGCGCGCCGGTATTGTCGTAGAAGTCGCCGCGCGCCTCGACGCCGAGCTCTTCCGCGATCGTGATCTGGATGCTCTCGACCCATTCGCGGCGCCACAGCGGTTCGAACAGCGCGTTGCCGAAGCGCAGCGCGAGCAGGTTCTGGACCGGCTCCTTGCCGAGATAGTGATCGATGCGATAGATCTGCTCTTCGGCGAAGATCTCGCCGACCGCATCGTTGATCGCGTTCGACGAGCGCAGATCGTAGCCGAGCGGCTTCTCGAGCACGATGCGCGAGCCTTCGTTCAGACCGACCGACGCGAGCGCCTTGCAGATCGGCACGAACAGCGACGGACCGGTCGCCAGATAGAACACGCGGATGCCCGGCAGCGACGCGATCGCGTCGCGCAGCACGACGTAGTCTTCCGCGCGGCCGAGATCGAGCTTCACGTACTCGATGCGTTCGAGGAAGGATTGCCATCCCGCATCGTCGAACGCTTTGCCGGCCGCCTTCGCCGCATGCGGCTTCACGTGCGTGTCGACCCATTCGAGATAGCCTGCCCGATCCGATTCGTGCCGTGCGACGGCGACGATCCGGCCGCCGTCCGCGAGCATGTTCGCGCGGTGCGCTTCGAACAGCGCGGGCAGGATCTTGCGCATCGACAGATCGCCGGTGCCGCCGAAAAGTACGAAGGTAAAGCTGGAATCGGTATGCATGTGTCTCCGCCGGGTTGGGTAGCTCGGAAGCGATCCGTAGTGCGATAAAAATATTTTTGACACTGAATTGTAGTTTAACTACAATCCGCCGCAAGGGGTAGCACCCGGGTGAAGAAAAAATGAAGTGCGGTCGATGAACTGCGCGTGCTTCGCCTTCGGGAACGCCTTGTGCCGAATGTTAACGGACATTGGCGGCGCGCATCGTCCGCGCGCCGTCGGCCCCGGGCTCGCGCCGCATCGCGGCGGGCCAGAAACACAAGAGGAGACGCGCAGTTGAATCTCAAGTCACGCTTTCTGTAAGAGCCCGGCCGGTCGTCGGCCCCGTACGCTGTACGCGTCTCGCGGCTCGATTTTCCCGTCGTCGTCAAGAAGCCGTTCCCGGTGAGGGAACTTCACGAGTTGATTCAGTCTGGAGGAGATAAGTAATGAAAGTTCGCTCGATCATGGGCGCGCTGTGCGCCGCAGGTCTGATGGCCGGCGCCGCGGCGGCGCAGGCTGCCGAGAACGTAACGGTGCTGCACTGGTGGACGTCGGGCGGCGAGTCGAAGGCCGTCGGCGTGCTGAAGGACGACCTGCAGAAGCAGGGCTACGTGTGGAAGGACTTCGCGGTCGCGGGCGGCGCGGGCGCAGCGGCGATGACCGCGCTGAAGACCAAGGTGATCAGCGGCGACGCACCGTCGGCCGCGCAGATCAAGGGCCCGCTGATCCAGGAGTGGGCCGATCAGGGCGTGCTCGTCAACATCGATTCCGTCGCCGGCGACTGGAAGCAGAACCTGCCGCCGGAAATCGACAAGATCGTCAAGTACAAGGGCCACTACGTCGCCGCGCCGTTCTCGGTGCACCGCGTGAACTGGCTGTACATCAACAAGGCCGCGCTCGACAAGGTCGGCGCGAAGGTGCCGACCACGTGGCCGGAATTCTTCGCGGTGGCCGACAAGCTGAAGGCCGCGGGCATCCAGCCGGTCGCGATGGGCGGCCAGCCGTGGCAGGACCTGACGCTGTGGGAAGACGTCGTGCTGTCGCAGGGCGCCGCGTTCTACAAGAAGGCGCTCGTCGATCTCGACCAGGCGACGCTGACGTCGCCGCAGATGGTGTCGGTGTTCGACACGGTGCGCAAGATCCAGGGCTACTTCGACTCGGGCCGCAACGGCCGCGACTGGAACCTCGCGACCGCGATGGTGATCAACGGCAAGGCCGGCATGCAGTTCATGGGCGACTGGGCAAAGGGCGAGTTCGAGAACGCTGGCAAGAAGTCGGGCAAGGACTACATCTGCGCGCCGGTGCCGGGCACCGCGAACGCATATACGTTCAACGTCGACTCGTTCGTGTTCTTCCAGCAGAAGGGTGAGAAGGCCGCGACGCCGGGCCAGCTCGCGCTCGCGAAGACGATCATGACGCCGGAGTTCCAGGAGCAGTTCAGCCTGCTGAAGGGCTCGATCCCGGTGCGCCTCGGCGTGAAGATGGACAAGTTCGACGACTGCGCGAAGAAGTCGTATGCCGACGAGCAGACCGCGATCAAGTCCGGCGGCTACGTGCCGTCGCTCGCGCACGGGATGGCGCAGGGCGACGCAACGGCCGGCGCGATCACCGACGTCGTGACGAAGTTCATGAACTCGCAGCAGGATTCGAAGAGCGCGGTCGCTGCGCTCGCGAAGGCCGCGAAGGTGAAGTAACGCGACGGACGCCCGGCCGCCGCGCGTCGTCGGCCGGGCGTTCCCGCACGTGCAGCAAACGGGCCCGCCCGCGGGCCCGCGCCGTACACGACGCCGGCCCGGCCCGCGTCGCCCTCGTTCCAGGAGTCGAATCAAGTGGCTGCCCCTCTTAGCGGAAACGGATCCGGCGCTGCCGTCGCGCGGCGCACGTCGCCGATGTCGGCGTTCGCCGATCGCTGGATCCCGAAGCTCGTGCTCGCGCCGAGCGTCGCGATCGCCGTGGTGTTCATCTACGGCTTCATCCTGATTACCGGCTATCTGTCGCTGACGAAGTCGCGGCTGTTGCCCAACTACGAATTCGACGGCTTCGGTCGTTACACGGATCTGTTCCAGAACGACGTGTGGTGGACGTCCGCCGCGAACCTCGGCTGGTTCGGGATTCCGTTCATCGCGATCTGCGTCGCGCTCGGGCTGTTCCTCGCGATCCTGCTCGACCAGAAGATCCGCAACGAAGGCGCGCTGCGCGCGATCTTCCTGTATCCGATGGCGCTGTCGTTCATCGTCACCGGCACCGCGTGGCAGTGGATCCTGAACCCCGGTCTCGGTCTCGAGAAGGTGATGCACGACTGGGGATGGACGAGCTTCTCGTTCGGCTGGCTCGACGATCCGGACAAGGCGATCTTCTGCGTGGTGATCGCGGCCGTGTGGCAGTCGACCGGCTTCGTGATGGCGCTGTTCCTCGCGGGGCTGCGCGGCGTCGACGGCGAGATCTTCAAGGCCGCGCAGGTCGACGGCGCGACGCTGCCGACCATCTACCGCAAGATCGTGATCCCGAGCATGCGCCCGGTGTTCTTCTCGGTGCTGCTGATCCTCTGCCACATCACGATCAAGACCTTCGACCTCGTCGTCGCGCTGACGGCGGGCGGACCCGGCACGTCGTCGTCGCTGCCGGCGATGTTCATGTACACGTTTTCGTTCAACCGCGGCCAGCTCGGGCTCGGCGCGGCGTCGTCGGTGATGATGCTCGCGACCGTGGTCGCGGTGCTCGTGCCGCTGATGTATATGGAATCCAGGAGCACCCGCAATGCAGCCTAAGATGACGATCAGCCGGGCAGTGATCTATGCGGCGCTGATCCTGTTCGCGCTGTATTTCCTGTTCCCGATCTACGTGATGCTGTCGACGTCGTTCAAGGACCTCGACCAGCTGCGCACCGGCAACCTGCTGACGCCGCCCGAGCACTGGACCGTCGAGCCGTGGGTGAAGGCGTGGAGCGGCGCATGCACGGGCGTGCGCTGCGACGGGATGAAGCCGTTCTTCGTGAACTCGCTGCAGATGGTGATCCCGGCCGTGCTGATCTCGTCGCTGATCGGCGCGTTCAACGGCTACGTGCTCACGCACTGGCGCTTTCGCGGCGCGGACGCGCTGTTTACGATGATGCTCGTCGGCTGCTTCATCCCGTTCCAGGTGATCCTGCTGCCGATGGCGCGTCTGCAGGGAATGCTCGGCCTCGCGAACACGATTCCGGGCCTCGTGTTCGTGCACGTCGTGTACGGGATCGCGTTCACGACGATGTTCTTCCGCAACTTCTACGTGAGCGTGCCGGCCGAACTCGTGAAGGCCGCGCGCATCGACGGCGCGGGCTTCTTCACGATCTTCACGAAGATCCTGCTGCCGGTGTCGCTGCCGATCTTCATGGTGTGCCTGATCTGGCAGTTCACACAGATCTGGAACGACTTCCTGTTCGGGATCGTGTTCTCCGGCGTCGATTCGATGCCGATCACGGTCGCGCTGAACAACCTCGTCAACACGTCGACGGGCGTGAAGGAATACAACGTCGACATGGCCGGCGCGATCATCGCCGCGCTGCCGACGCTGCTCGTCTACGTGATCGCCGGCCGCTACTTCGTGCGCGGGCTGACGGCGGGCGCGGTGAAGGGGTAAGCGCGGCTTCATCCGATACGACGAACCGGCCGCGCATCGCGCGCGGCGCATCGAAACGAACCCGACGCGGCGCCGACGTGCGCCGCGCGAGACGAGACAGAGGATTCACAGCATGGCAAGCCTTTCCATCCGTGACGTGTACAAGACCTACCCGAACGGGGTGCCGGTCCTGAAGGGTGTCGACATCGAGATCGAGGACGGACAGTTCCTGATTCTCGTCGGCGGCTCGGGCTGCGGGAAATCGACGCTGCTCAACATGATCGCCGGGCTCGAGACCGTCACGAGCGGCGAGATCTGCATCGACGGCAAGGTCGTCAACGACCTGTCGCCGAAGGACCGCGACATCGCGATGGTGTTCCAGTCGTACGCGCTGTATCCGTCGATGACGGTGCGCGACAACATCTCGTTCGGCCTGAACATCCGCAAGGTGCCGAAGAGCGAGCAGCAGCAGATCGTCGATCGCGTGTCGCAGATGCTGCAGATCCAGCACCTGCTCGACCGCAAGCCGGGCCAGCTGTCGGGCGGCCAGCGTCAGCGCGTCGCGATGGGCCGCGCGCTCGCGCGCGATCCGGCGCTGTTCCTGTTCGACGAGCCGCTGTCGAACCTCGACGCGAAGCTGCGCATCGAGATGCGCGCGGAAATCAAGCTGCTGCATCAGCGCCTGGGCACGACGATCGTCTACGTGACGCACGACCAGATCGAGGCGATGACGCTCGGCGACCGGATCGCGGTGATGAAGGACGGCGTCGTCCAGCAGTTCGGCGCGCCGCAGGAAATCTACGACTCGCCGTCGAACCTGTTCGTCGCGGGCTTCATCGGCGCGCCGCCGATGAACTTCATCAACGGCAAGCTGGCCGAGCAGGGCAGCGGCGTCGCGCTCGAGATCGACACCGGCCTCGCACGCACCGCGCTGAACCTGCCGTTCGACGCGGCGAAGCTGAAGTCGTACGTCGGCCGCGAAGTGGTCCTCGGGCTGCGGCCGGAGCGCATCACCGATGCGCGCAGCGCGCACAACGGCGCAGCGTCGCGTCTGCAGCCGATCGACGTGCGCGTCGACGTGACCGAGCCGACCGGGCCGGATACGCACGTGTTCGCGCAGGTGAACGGCAAGCGCATCGTGAGCCGCGTGCATCCGGCCGCGAATCCGCAGCCGGGGCAGACGCAGTCGCTGCTGTTCGACGTGTCGAAGGCGGTGCTGTTCGATCCGGCGTCGGAAGAGCGGATCGCGTGACGATGCAGCGCGCGACGCGCTGAACGGAAGGAACGGGGCCGTGTCGAACGGCCCCTTTCGTTTGGGTGCGCCGACGATGCGCGTGACGGCGCGCCGGCGTCAATGCGGCAGCCGCACGTCCAGCTTGAACGTGACGAGCCGCGCGACGAGCGTGAACGCCGTCGCGAGCAGCACGCTGTACACCAGATCGCACTGCAGCCACACGAGCAGCAGATAGAACCAGCAGCCGACGAACGCGCAGGTCGCGTAAGGCCGCGAGTCGCGCAGGATCAGCGGGATGTCGTTGCACAGCACGTCGCGGATGATCCCGCCGACCACGCCGGTGATCACGCCCATCATCACCGCGATGAAGCGCGGCATGTCGGCTTCGAGCGCGATCGCGGTGCCCGAGATGCTGAAGATGCCGAGCCCGATCGCGTCGGCGACGAGCAGCATCCGCTCGGCCGACAGCCGCGACAGCATCCGCAGCACGAACGGCGCGAACAGCGCCAGCACGAAGATCGCGATCACGTAGTCGTCGTGCACGACCCAGTAGAACGGCCGGCGCTCGAGCAGGATGTCGCGCAGCGTGCCGCCGCCGAACGCCGTCGCCAGCGCGACGACGAACGTGCCGACCGAATCGAGACGATTCTTGCGCGCCTCGATGAAACCCGAGATCGCGAACGCGAGCGTCGCGATCGCCTCGAGCACCGCGATCGCGAGCGTCAGTCTAGGATGCGGCACGCGGCCCCCGGTCCGCATGAGCCGCCAGCGGCTGCAGCAGCACGAGCACCGCGCCGGCGCCGCCGTCGTGGCCGCGCGCTTCGCAGAACGCGATCACTTCTTCCTTCTGGACGAGCCACGCGCGCACCTTGCCTTTCAGCACGGGCTCCTTGCCGATCGACCCGAGTCCTTTGCCGTGAATCACGCGCAGGCAGCGCAGCCCTTTCTTGCCGGCTTCGCGGATGAACTCGGCGAGCGCGTCGCGCGCCTCGTCGCGCCGCATTCCGTGCAGGTCGAGCTGCGCCTGCACGATCCACGCGCCGCTGCGCAGCTTGCGCACGACGTCGCGGCTGATGCCGGGACGGTGGTAGTACAGCGACTCGTCGCTGTCGAGCAGCGTCTCCGGATCGAATTCGTCGGACAGCGTCGCGCTCAGCACCGCTTCCTCGTCGCGCTGCGTCTGTTTCGGCACGGGTGCGGGCGGCGTGCGGCCGGATGCGGCCCGCGGCGGCGCGTTCAGCGGCCGGATCGCACCGATTTCGTTGCGGAACAGGTTCGCGTCGGCTTCGGCCTGGCGTGCGGCGTGCGCGGTTTCGATCCGCGCGCGCTCGCGGCGCTCGGCTTCGCCCTGCAGCGCGCTGCGCAATGCGCCGAGCCCGGCGAGGCCCTGGCCGCGCAGCGCGGCCGCAGCGGGCGCGGGCGGCGGTGCCGCGGGCGCGGGATTCACGGGACGGGCGGCGATCTGCCGCTTCGCGGGATCGCTTGGATGGGGCAGGTTCTTCGCCATGATTCGTTACGCAGGGCAGGCGCGTTCGGGCGCGCGGGCACAAAAAAGCCGCTGCGCGATGCAGCGGCTCGGCCCGGCCCGCTTCGCGGCAGCGGACGCCATTGTAGCGCCCGGCGCGAAAAAGGCTCGCCGCTTACTTCTTGTCGTGCAGGCTCTCCAGGTAGCGCTGCGCGTCGAGCGCGGCCATGCAGCCGGTGCCCGCGCTCGTGATCGCCTGACGGTACACGTGGTCCTGCACGTCGCCGGCGGCGAACACGCCCGGCACGCTGGTCGCGGTCGCGTTGCCCTGCAGGCCGCTCTTCGTCAGGATGTAGCCGTCCTTCATCTCGAGCTGGCCCTGGAACAGGTCGGTGTTCGGCTTGTGGCCGATCGCGACGAACAGGCCCTGCACCGCGATGTCCTGCGTCGCGCCGGTCTTCACGTTCCGGATGCGCAGGCCGGTGACGCCGGATTCCTCGCCGGTCACCTCGTCGAGCACGTGATCCCACTTGATCTCGACGACGCCTTCCTTCTCCTTCTCGAGCAGACGGTCGATCAGGATCGGCTCCGCGCGGAACTTGTCGCGGCGGTGGATCACCGTGACCTTCTTCGCGATGCCGGTCAGATAGAGCGCTTCCTCGACGGCCGTGTTGCCGCCGCCGATCACCGCGACTTCCTGGCCGCGATAGAAGAAGCCGTCACAGGTCGCGCAGGCCGACACGCCCTTGCCCATGAACGCTTCCTCGGACGGCAGACCGAGATACTGCGCGGACGCGCCCGTCGCGATGATCAGCGCGTCGCACGTGTATTCGCCCGAATCGCCGATCAGCCGGATCGGCTTTTCGTGCAGCTTCGCCGTGTGGATGTGGTCGAATACGATTTCGGTGTTGAAGCGCTCGGCATGCTCGAGAAAGCGCGCCATCAGCTCCGGCCCCTGCACGCCTTTCGCGTCCGCCGGCCAGTTTTCGACGTCCGTCGTGGTCATCAGCTGACCGCCCTGCGCGATGCCGGTGATCAGCACCGGCGACAGGTTGGCGCGCGCGGCATAGACGGCGGCCGTGTAGCCGGCGGGGCCGGAACCGAGAATCAGGACTTTGGCGTGTTTGGGCGTGGACATGTGCGAATCCGTAAAAGGCGGCCGCGGCGGGCGAATGGCGCGCGCCGGACGGTCTGGGTTGACCGGGATGCCGTCGTAGATGGGTATCAGACGCGCATTATAAAGGCCCCGTTGCTGCGTTGCCGAACGGCAGTTTCAATCGCGGCGATAGCGTTTTGCGCGGCGTCCGCACGCGCGGCGCGGGCGCCGCCGCGGCACAAGTAACCGTCATTTACACTTGGCCGCGCGATGCAGCGTTTACAATAAGCGCGATCGAACGACAGGCGGGCCGCGGCCCGTCCTCTTTATACGGATTCATGGCAAAAGCTCCTTATTCCGCTCAGGCACAGGCGTTGCCGCACCGGATGTCGAAGCTCCTCACGGAGATCCGCTGGATTCTCCAGGTCGCGCTCTGCGCATTTCTCGTGATGGCCCTGCTCAGCTACAGCCGGCGCGATCCGAGCTGGACGCACGCCGCGCAGGTGGACCACATCTCGAACTGGGCAGGCCGCGTCGGCGCATGGACAGCCGACATCATCCTGCTGCTGTTCGGTCTGTCGGCGTACTGGCTGATCGTGCCGCTCGCGCGGCGCATCGCGGTCAACTATCGCCGCATCACGCGTCACGAAGCGATTCCCGACGAGCCGGAGCGGCCGATCGGCTGGCTCACCGAGATCTTCTCGTTCGTGCTCGTCGTGCTCGCGTGCGACGGCATCGAAGCGCTGCGCATGTGGTCGCTGAAGGTGCAGCTGCCGCGCGCGCCGGGCGGCGTCGTCGGCGAGGCCGTCGCGGGCGCGATGTCGCACGCGTTCGGCTTCACCGGCGGCACGCTGCTGCTGCTGATCGCGCTCGCGATCGGGCTGTCGCTGTATTTCCGCTTCTCGTGGCTGTCGGTTGCCGAGCGCGTCGGCGGCGCGATCCTGTCCGCGGTCAACGTCGCGAAGCTGCGCCGCGAGGCCGAGCGCGACCGCAAGCTCGGCGAGGCGGCGGCCGTGCGGCGCGAGGGCAAGGTCGAAGAGGAGCGCGTGCGCATCGAGGATCACGAGCCGGTGACGATCGTGCCGCCGGTCGTCACGCCGGCGAAGTCCGAGCGCGTCGAGCGCGAGCGGCAGGTGCCGCTGTTTACCGACTTGCCGGGCGATTCGACGCTGCCGCCGGTGTCGCTGCTCGACCCCGCGCCGAAGACGCAGGAGTCGATTTCGGCCGACACGCTGGAATTCACGTCGCGGCTGATCGAGAAGAAGCTGAAGGACTTCGGCGTCGAGGCGAGCGTGGTCGCCGCTTATCCGGGCCCCGTCGTCACGCGCTACGAGATCGAGCCGGCTACCGGCGTGAAGGGCAGCCAGATCGTGAACCTCGCGAAGGATCTCGCGCGTTCGCTGTCGCTCGTGTCGATCCGCGTCGTCGAGACGATCCCGGGCAAGAACTACATGGCGCTCGAGTTGCCGAACCAGCGCCGCCAGACCGTGCATCTGTCCGAGATCATCGGCTCCGAGGTCTATGCGGCCGCGTCGTCCGCGCTCACGCTGAGCCTCGGCAAGGACATCGGCGGCAAGCCGGTGTGCGCGGATCTCGCGAAGATGCCGCACCTGCTGGTGGCCGGCACGACCGGTTCCGGCAAGTCGGTCGGGATCAACGCGATGATCCTGTCGCTGCTGTACAAGGCGACCGCCGAGCAGGTGCGCCTGATCCTGATCGATCCGAAGATGCTCGAAATGAGCGTGTACGAAGGCATTCCGCATCTGCTGTGTCCGGTCGTCACCGACATGCGCCAGGCCGGCCATGCGCTGAACTGGACGGTCGCGGAGATGGAGCGCCGCTACAAGCTGATGAGCAAGCTCGGCGTGCGCAACCTCGCCGGCTACAACAACAAGATCGACGAGGCGGCGAAGCGCGAGGAAAAGATTCCGAATCCGTTCAGCCTGACGCCCGAGGATCCGGAGCCGCTCGGCCGGCTGCCGAACATCGTCGTCGTGATCGACGAGCTGGCCGATCTGATGATGGTCGTCGGCAAGAAGGTCGAGGAGCTGATCGCGCGGATCGCGCAGAAGGCGCGTGCGGCCGGCATCCACCTGATTCTCGCGACGCAGCGTCCGTCCGTCGACGTGATCACCGGACTGATCAAGGCGAACGTGCCGACGCGGATCGCATTCCAGGTGTCGTCGAAGATCGACTCGCGCACGATTCTCGACCAGATGGGCGCCGAATCGCTGCTCGGGATGGGCGACATGCTGTACCTGCCGCCCGGCACCGGGCTGCCGGTGCGCGTGCACGGCGCATTCGTGTCCGACGACGAAGTGCATCGCGTGGTCGAGAAGCTCAAGGAGCAGGGCGAGCCGAACTATGTCGAAGGGCTGCTCGAAGGCGGCACCGCCGACGGCGACGAGGGTTCGGCCGGCGCGGGAACCGGCGAAGCCGGCGGCGAGTCTGACCCGCTGTACGACCAGGCGGTCGAGATCGTCATCAAGAACCGCCGCGCGTCGATCTCGCTCGTGCAGCGCCATCTGCGCATCGGCTACAACCGCGCGGCCCGGCTGCTCGAACAGATGGAACAGTCGGGGCTCGTGTCGGCGATGTCGTCGAGCGGCAACCGCGAAATTCTTGTGCCGGTGCGCGACGCGGAATGAGTCCGCGGCGCCCGCAGCGCCGGCCACCCACGGAGAAAACCGCACCATGCAGCAACTTTCGTTCGCCCTTTCCCTTCGTTCGACGCGGCGCTGGCTCGGCGCGGCGTTCGCCGGCGCATCGCTGATGCTCGCGGCGACGCACGCGTTCGCGGGCGGCACCGAGCAATTGAAGGCCTTCGTGTCGCAGGTGCGCTCGGCGAAGGGCGAGTTCACGCAGCAGATCGTCAAGGCGCCGGCCAAGGGCGAGAGCGCCGCGCAGGCCGCGCCGAAGCCGACCGACAATTCGAGCGGCACGTTCGTGTTCTCGCGCCCGGGCAAATTCATCTGGACGTACCAGAAGCCGTACCAGCAGGTGCTGCAGGCCGACGGCGACAAACTCTACGTGTACGACCGCGACCTGAACCAGGTCACCGAGCGCAAGCTGAACGGCGCGCTCGGCGCGAGCCCGGCCGCGATCCTGTTCGGCAGCAACGATCTCGACAAGAGCTATACGCTGCGCGATGCGGGCGAAAAGGGCGGCATCGAGTGGCTCGAGATGCAGCCGAAGGCGCAGGACACGCAGTTCCAGCGGATCGGTATCGGCTTCCGGAACGGCACGCTCGCCGCGATGGAGCTGCACGACGTGTTCGGCAACGTCACGCTGCTGACGTTTACGAACATCCAGACGAATCCGCCGCTGAAGAGCGATACGTTCAAGTTCGTCGTACCGAAGGGTGCGGACGTGATCAACGGCTAAGCGTCGCTGCGCCGTTTTTCCGCCACGGGCCTGCCGGCAACGGCAGGCCCGTGTCGTTTCCGGCGCGCATCGGCGGCCGGCGCAACGCGCAGGCGGCGGCCGCGGTGCGGTCGCGCCGCTGTCATAATGTCGGGTCCGGCGGCCTGTTCGGCCGCTATCGTTTGATGTGGAGCGAGGTTCATGTCCGACCTGTTTGAAGTCGAGCCGCGCCGGCCGCTCGCCGAGGCGCTGCGGCCGAAAACGCTCGCCGAGGTGATCGGCCAGACGCATCTGCTGGGCGAGGGCAAGCCGCTGCGGCTCGCGTTCGAATCCGGCAAGCCGCATTCGATGATCCTCTGGGGCCCGCCCGGCGTCGGCAAGACGACGCTCTCGCGACTCACCGCGCTCGCGTTCGACTGCGAATTCATCGCGCTGTCCGCGGTGCTCGGCGGCGTCAAGGACATCCGCGACGCGATGGAGCAGGCGAAGGACACGCTGAACCGCACGGGCCGCCACACGATTCTGTTCGTCGACGAGATCCACCGCTTCAACAAAGGACAGCAGGACGCGCTGCTGCCGTTCGTCGAGTCGGGACTCGTGACGTTCATCGGCGCGACGACCGAGAACCCGAGCTTCGAAGTGAATTCGGCGCTGCTGTCGCGTGCGCAGGTGTACGTGCTGAAGTCGCTGACCGACGACGAGATGCGCCAGCTGCTCAAGCGAGCGCAGGACATCGCGCTCGATGGCCTCGCATTCGACGACAACGCGGTCGATACGCTGATCGGCTATGCGGACGGCGACGCACGGCGGTTCCTGAACCTGCTCGAGCAGGCTCAGACGGCCGCTGCATCGGCCGGCGTCGCGACGATCGATGCGGAGTTCGTCAGCAACGCGATGACGCTGAACGCGCGTCGCTTCGACAAGGGTGGCGACAACTTCTACGATCAGATCTCGGCGCTGCACAAATCGGTGCGCGGCTCGAGCCCGGACGGCGCGCTGTACTGGTTCTGCCGGATGATCGACGGCGGCGCCGATCCGAAGTATCTCGCGCGGCGCATCGTCCGGATGGCGTGGGAGGACATCGGCCTCGCCGATCCGCGCGCGATGCAGATTGCGAACGACGCAGCGGAAACCTACGAACGGCTCGGTTCTCCGGAAGGCGAACTCGCGCTCGGCCAGGCCGTGATCTATCTCGCGTGCGCGGCGAAGAGCAACGCGGGCTACATGGCGTTCAACCAGGCCATGGCGTTCGTGAAGCAGGACAAGTCGCGCGAGGTGCCCGTGCATCTGCGCAATGCGCCGACCAAGCTGATGAAGGAGCTCGGCTACGGCCACGCGTACCGCTACGCGCACGACGAGCCGAACGCGTACGCGGCCGGCGAGACGTATCTGCCGGACGGGATGCGCGAGCCGCGCTGGTACAAGCCGGTGCCGCGCGGGCTCGAATCGAAGATCGCCGACAAGCTCGCGTGGCTGCGCGAGCTCGACCGCGAAGCGGGGAAGAAGGACTGACGAGCCGCGCGCGGCCGCGCTCGTGCGGTCGACCGGTGCGTTGGGGCGCGTCAGCGCTTGCGGCCCGGCTGCTTGTTCCAGTATTCGAACGGCGCTTCATGGCATTCGATGTCGAGCTCGGCGACCCGCGCGTGCAGCCGCTGCTGCGCATCGGCGATCGCCAGGTTGTAGATCGCCGGCCCGATTTCTTCGACGAAGAAGTGCAATAGCGCGCCGGCCTGGATGTTGCCGATCGGCTCGTCCATGTTTTCTATGAAATAGCGTTGCAGCGACGCGATCGCTCGATCGCGTACCTCTCTGTCCAGTTCGATGGCCATCGTGCTCCTTTGCGTGGTGATGGAGGGGGCGGCCGCCGCACTGGCAGCGCGGCGCCGGCCGTCAGTCGCGTGTCCGGGCCGCCGGTCGCAACGCGGCACGAGGCGATCGGCCCGCGGCGGACACGCGCCCCGGCACGGCGATACTGCCACGGCCACCGTGCGCTTGCGGCATCGTCCGTTCGACCAGTGCCGTCGCGATGCCGCGGTGCGTTAGAATTCCCGTCTTACACAACGATTTTCCAAGTCCTCCCATGCTCGACATCCAGTTGCTGCGCAAAGACCTCGACGGCGTCGCGAAGCGCCTCGCCGATCGCGGCTACATCCTCGACGTCGCCACGTTTTCCGCGCTCGAAGCGGAACGCCGCGCGATCCAGACCCGCACCGAAGAGCTTCAGGCGCGCCGCAACAGCCTGTCGAAGCAGATCGGCGCGATGAAGGGCAAGGGCGAGGATACGTCGGCGGTGATGGCCGAGGTCGGCGGGATCGGCGACGAGATGAAGGCGTCGGAGGCCAAGCTCGGCGACATCCAGGCGCGTCTGTCCGAGCTGATGCTCGGCATTCCGAACGTCGCGCACGACAGCGTGCCGGTCGGCAAGGACGAAACCGACAACGTCGAGCTCCGCCGCTGGGGCACGCCGCGCCAGTTCGACTTCCCGGTAAAGGATCACGTCGATGTCGGCACGCCGCTCGGCCTCGATTTCGAGACGGGCGCGAAGCTCGCCGGCGCGCGCTTCACGATGCTGCGCGGCCCGATCGCGCGGCTGCATCGCGCGCTTGCGCAGTTCATGATCGACACGCACACGCAGGAGCACGGCTACAGCGAGACGTATACGCCGTACATCGTGAACCCCGAGATCCTGTACGGCACCGGCCAGCTGCCGAAGTTCGCCGACGACATGTTCCGCGTCGAGAAGGGCGGCGCGGACAATACGGTCACGCAGTACCTGATCTCCACGTCCGAGATTTCGCTGACGAACACCGTGCGCGAATCGATCGTCGACGCGTCGGCGCTGCCGATCAAGCTGACCGCGCATTCCCCGTGCTTCCGTTCGGAAGCCGGCTCGTACGGTCGCGACACGCGCGGGATGATCCGTCAGCACCAGTTCGACAAGGTCGAGATGGTGCAGATCGTCGCGCCGGAAACGTCGTACGCGGCGCTCGACGAGATGGTCGGCCACGCGGAAGCGATCCTGCAGAAGCTCGGGCTGCCGTACCGCGTGATCACGCTTTGCACCGGCGACATGGGTTTCTCGGCCGCGAAGACGTTCGATCTCGAAGTGTGGCTGCCTGCGCAGAACACCTATCGCGAGATTTCGAGCTGCTCGAACACCGAGGCGTTCCAGGCGCGCCGGATGCAGGCGCGCTTCCGCAATGCGCAGGGCAAGCCGGAGCTCGTACACACGCTGAACGGTTCGGGCCTCGCGGTCGGCCGCACGCTGGTCGCCGTGCTGGAGAACTACCAGAACGCGGACGGTTCGGTCACCGTGCCGGAGGTGCTGCGTCCGTACATGGGCGGACTGGAACGAATCGACGCGCCGGCACAGGCTGCGTGAGCGCGCTTGCCGGCATGCTTCCGACGGCCTCTAAAAAATTTGCAAAAAGGGCTTGGAAGTTTCGAAGAGATCGTTCTATAATCTTTGCTTTCCCGGAAACGACCAACCGGGGAAGTGCAGTAAAAGGAGAGGTGGCAGAGTGGTCGAATGTACCTGACTCGAAATCAGGCGTACGGTTTCCCCGTACCGTGGGTTCGAATCCCACCCTCTCCGCCAGAACACGAAACCCCTTGATCCGAACGGATCAAGGGGTTTTTCGTTTTGGGCATGCGGTAAGCGTGGGCGCGCGTTGCCGCCGGGTCATGCGGCGGCCCGATACTGCGCGCGCACCTTGTCGCGGATCGACGGCTTGATGTTCGACTGTGCGATGTCGCCGCCGTAGTGCGCGACGACGCGCGGATTCATCACGCGGTACCAGAGCGGCGGCACGTACGCGAGCAGAATCATCGTCGCGTAGCCGGCCGGCAGCTGCGGCGAATCGTCGAAGTGGCGCAGCGCCTGGTACGAGCGCGTCGGGTTCGCATGATGATCGGCGTGCCGCTGCAATTGATAGAGGAACAGGTTGGTGACCACGTGATTGCTGTTCCACGAATGCTGCGGCGTGCAGCGTTCGTAGCGGCCGTTCGGCAGCTTGCGGCGGCCGAGCCCGTAGTGCTCGACGTAGTTCACGACTTCGAGCAGCGACGCGCCGTACACGGCCTGGATCACGAGGAACGGGATCGCGATCTTGCCGGCCATCGCGATCGCGATGCCCCACACGGCGACGGTCATTGCCCATGCGTGCAGTACCTCGTTGCGCCAGGTCCACGGCGAATGCGCGAGCCGCGCCAGCCGCGCTTTTTCCAGCCGCCATGCGGAGCGGATGCTGCCGGTCACCGTGCGCGGCAGAAACGCCCAGAACGACTCGCCGTAGCGCGCGCTCGCCGGATCGTCGGGCGTCGCGACGCGTACGTGATGTCCTCGGTTGTGCTCGACATAGAAGTGTCCGTACGCGACCGGCGCGAGCGTAATCTTCGCGAGCCAGCGTTCGAAACGGTTCGTCTTGTGGCCGAGCTCGTGCGCGGTATTGATCGAGATGCCCGTTGCGGCGCCGAGCGACAGTGCGAAGCCGACATAGTCGTACCACGCGAGCGCATGCGTGCCGACGATCCACGTGCACATGAAAAACGCGACGTATTCGACGAGCGTCGCCAGATAGACAATGAGCCGATAGTAACGGTCGCGTTCGAGCCGCGGGACGGCGGCTTCGGGCGGATTGTCGCGATCGTCGCCGATCAGCGTGTCGAGAATCGGAATCACGCCGAACGCGAACAACGGCCCGAACCACCAGAACACGTGAATGCCGGTCGACAACGCAAGCTGGGCGGCGAAAATCGGCAGCGTGATCGTCAGCGCGCCGAGCAGCCATAGATAACGTTTGCCATCCGACCAGTCCGCGGTCGGTCCGTCCGTCATTGCCATCGTCGTCTCCTTCCTGCCCGCCTGCCCGGACGCGCTCGGCGCGCGGCGGCGATGTCTGCAGTTCGAATCGTTTTCTTCGGCCGCGGTGCAGGCATGCGGCGCCGGATGGTGGCCCGCCTCTGCCAGTTATACGATCCGCGCGCACGCTTTCCAAACCTTCGTGCTAGGCACGAAGCTCCAAACGGCGGACGGCGTGCGACGCGGACGACGAAGCGCCGCAGCGGGTCGATTGAAACGTAGCTTTGCTGGCCGAATGGATCTGCGCCGCCCATGCGTTGTTCAGACGAATGGCGCGACGCTACCGCCATGTCTGCCGGGTACCCGACATGCAACGAATGGTGCATTGCAATAATCGCCGCACGACGGACGAGCAGACGGAGGCGGGCGACACGAACTTTTGCGCATCCGCATTACCTTTCGTTACGACACATAGACACACGTGCCTTGTCGAGATGCGCGATTTTCGTACGCGATACGGAGAGCCGCGCGGGTTGCCGGACGACAGCGCCCGCATGGCACCGCGCGCCGCGGCAATGCTGCACATGCACACGGCTCGCCGCGCGCGGCCTGCCGCCTTTCGTGCCGCGCCGCCATTTGAAAATAACGATTTGACTCACCCCCCGCTTTCGGTTGAAGCTAATAGCTTGCTGTCCGAAGGGGGCTGTGCCTGCATGAGTTCGACCTTGACCGTTCGTCGTATCGCTGCCGACCAGGGCAGCGTGTATCGCGAACTCCGCGCCGCGTCGCTGCGTGAGCCCTACGCACCCGGCGAAGCGCCGGAGGCCGAATTGCTACCGTCGATTCGGACGCGGCGGCGGCCATAGCCGCGCAGCGCGCGACGTCCGACGAGTCGACCACTTTCCTGCTGTACACCGAAGGCCACCCGGCCGGCATGATCGGCGCGTATTTCGACAACACGCCCGAGCGCCGCGCGTTCGTCAGCGAGCTATGGGTCGCGCATGCGGTGCGCCATCTGCGCGGCGGCGTGCTGCTGCTCGAGACGGCCACCGCGTGGCTCGCCGAGCGCGGCGCGCGCGACGTCTACGCATGGATCGCCGACGCGAACCGCAATGCGATCCGCTTCTACGAGCGCGCCGGGTTCGGCAACACGGGCGAACGCGCGCCGATCGCCCGGATGCCGGGCGCGATGAAATCGCTGTTCGTGTCGCAGGTCGGCAAGCCGTGATGCCGCGTAAAACGGCCGCGCGCCCGATGCGATGACCGACGTGCCGGGCGCGTCCGATGCTCGACAACCGGCTCGCGCACTCGCGCCGGCCGCCGTTTCCCCGCCTCCCAAAAATAATGGCCGCACGCGTGGACGCCTGTAAAATACGCAAAAAATTTTTGCAGAGTGTCCATGTCGCTTAAAAAATCGCCATTCTTCGAGCTGCGCAGCGGATCGGTCGATACGTTGCTGTTCACCGTGAAGACGACCGATCTCGATGCGTTGCGCGCCGAACTGGTCAAGCGCTTCGAAGCGACTCCCGAATTTTTTGCCGACGATGTCGTCGCGATCGACGTCCGCCGCCTCGCGGACGGCGAACGCGTCGCGCTCGCCGACATCCGTCAGATGCTGAACGACGTGCGGATGCGTCCGGTCGGCGTCGTCGCGTCGGCCACGCAGGGCTGGGCGGCGGAAGCCGGCCTGCCGCTGCTCGAGGCGCGCGATCGTCGCGCGCCGGCCGCGAAGCCGGCGGAGGACGCGGAGTCGGCGACGGCGCCCGCCGCCGATGCGGTGGCCGATACGGCGGCGGAACCGGCGTCCGAGCCCGCGTCGGCGCAGGCAGGCAGCCAGACGCTCGTGATCGACCGTCCGTTGCGTTCGGGGCAGCAGATTTACGCGAAAGGAGACCTCGTGGTGCTCGCGCCCGTCAGCCACGGCGCCGAGATCATCGCGGAAGGCAACATCCACATCTACGCGCCGTTGCGCGGCCGCGCACTCGCGGGCGTGCACGGCAATCACGACGCGCGCATCTTCTGCACGTGTCTGGAGCCGGAACTGATCTCGATCGCGGGCATCTATCGAACGACCGAGAACCCGCTGCCCGCCGACGTACTGGGCAAATCGGTGCAGATCCGGCTCGAAGAGGAAAAACTGATGATCGAACCGCTGCGCCTGACGTGATTCACGCGGCACCAGACGGACCGATCGGCTCTCATTGACGAACACAGGGTATTGGGTAAATGGCAAAAATCATCGTGGTGACTTCGGGCAAGGGCGGCGTGGGCAAGACGACGACGAGCGCGAGCTTCGCGTCCGGCCTCGCGCTGCGCGGCCACAAGACGGCCGTGATCGACTTCGACGTCGGCCTGCGCAACCTCGATCTCATCATGGGCTGCGAGCGTCGCGTCGTATACGACCTCGTGAACGTGATCCAGGGCGAAGCGAACCTGAACCAGGCGCTGATCAAGGACAAGAAGTGCGAGAACCTGTTCATCCTGCCGGCGTCGCAGACGCGCGACAAGGATGCGCTCACGCGTGACGGCGTCGAAAAGGTGCTGAACGACCTGGCCGCGATGGATTTCGAATACATCGTCTGCGATTCGCCGGCCGGCATCGAAGCCGGTGCGCTGCACGCGATGTACTTCGCGGACGAAGCGCTGATCGTCACGAACCCGGAAGTGTCGTCGGTGCGCGATTCGGACCGCATCCTCGGCATCCTGTCGTCGAAGACGAAGCGCGCGACCGAGGGCAAGGAGCCGATCAAGGAGCACCTGCTGATCACGCGCTACAGCCCGAAGCGCGTGAGCGAAGGCGAGATGCTGTCGCTCGAGGACATCAGCGAGATTCTGCGCATCAAGCTGATCGGCGTGGTGCCCGAGTCGGAAGCCGTGCTGCATGCGTCGAACCAGGGCCTGCCGGCCGTGCACCTCGACGGCACCGACGTCGCCGAAGCGTACAAGGACATCGTTGCGCGCTTCCTCGGCGAGGACAAGCCGCTGCGTTTCACCGAATACCAGAAGCCGGGCCTGCTGCAGCGCCTCTTCGGCAGCAAGTAACGGAGGCCGCTCATGTCCATTCTTTCGTTTCTCCTCGGCGAGAAGAAGAAATCCGCATCGGTCGCGAAGGAGCGCCTGCAGCTCATCATCGCGCACGAGCGGGTCGGCGGCCGGCCACCGGCCGATTACCTGCCGGCGCTGCAGAAAGAGCTCGTCGCCGTGATCTCGAAGTACGTGCACATTTCGGACGATGACATCCGTGTGAGCCTCGAGCGTCAGGACGATCTCGAGGTGCTCGAAGTGAAGATCGAGATCCCGCAAGCCTGACCGTCTCAGGTTGCCTTTCCGCACGGCGGCGTGTGCCGCCGTGCGCGTCTTACGCGCTGTTGCACTTTCGGGCCCGTCGTAACACGGCGCCTGTCGGCCGTTGGCGACTCTCCCGCATTGAACGAATACGCTCGCGTGATTCGTTCAAACAGGAGGTCGTGATGGCTGTCTCTTCCGTTCAACGTCGTATCGTTTCGCTCGCGCTGCTCGCCGCGGGCGTGTCGGCTGTCGCGGCGCCGCTTGCCGCGCGTGCGGACGACATTCTCGTCGACGCGCGGGCGTTCGCGCGGCCGGCCCGCATGGTCGTCACGGAGCCGGTGGCCGTGCGTACCGACGAGGTGATCATCGTTGCGCCGCATGCGCCGCCGCCGATGCGCTACGAGATCGTGCCGGCCGCCCGCGTCGGCTACGTGTGGGAGCACGGTCACTGGCGCTGGGAACACGGTCGCTACGTGTGGATCGGCGGTCACTGGGAAGCCGAGCGCATCGGCATGCGGTGGGTGCCCGGACATTGGGACCCGCGCGGTCCGAACTGGGTCTGGACCCGCGGTCACTGGGCCTGACGGAGGCATGCGATGAAACGAACCTGGATCGTGCTCGCGCTTGTCGCCGTCACGCTGGCCGGTTGCATCGTCGTGCCGGCCCGGCCTGTGTATTACCGGCCGGCGCCCGTGGTCATCTATTGAGCATCGCGCGGCCTGTCGCCGCTCGCGGGTCCGCTCGAATCGGCCGCGGCCGGTGCGCTGTCGCCGTCGTCGCGCAGCGTGTCGAGCGGATCGGCGGGCGCGGCGGCCGCATCCTGCGGTTCGGTGACGCTCGTCGTCGCCGTCGCTGCTGCGGCGGCGGATTCGGCAGCAGCAGCCGGCGGCGCGAGATAGCGCAGCGCGAGCGTTTCGTACAGCGGCGGCGCGAAGAAGCGCGACACGCGGCTCGACACCAGAGCGGTGGCCATCAGCGAAATCACGAGCGAATGCCCGTTGATCATTTCCATCACGATCACGAACGACGTGATCGGCGACTGCGTGACTGCGGCGAGGTAGCCGACCATCGCGAGCGCGATCAGCATCGGCAGGCTCATGCCGTCGAACACGACGTGCAGCAGGTTGCCGAAACCGGCGCCGATGGACAGCGACGGCGCGAAGATCCCGCCCGGCACGCCGGGCAGGTACGACGCGACCATCGACACCATCTTCAGGAACGGATACAGCATGGACAGCCGTTCGTGGCCGTCGAGCAGCCCGCGCGCTTCCGCGTAGCCGCTGCCGAACGTCGTGCCGCCCGACACGAGGCCGGCGACGGCGATCACGAAGCCGCACAGCGCGGCGAACGCGATCGGCCGCTCGCGATACAGGCCGAGCACGCGGCCGGGCAGCCAGCGTCCGGTATTGAGCAGCAGCCAGCAGAACAGGCCGCCCGCGATACCCGTCACGATCGCGGTGACGAGCACCGCGGCCGCGAGCAGCTTCGGGAATTGCGGACCGGTGTCGATCGTGCCGAAGTACGTGTAGTTGCCGTTCAGGCCGAGCGCGACGACGCCGGCCAGAATGATCGCGGTGATCAGCACGCCGCTCGCACGCGACGAGAAGCTGCGGGTCAGTTCTTCGATCGCGAACACGATCCCGGCGAGCGGCGTATTGAACGCGGCCGACAGCCCGGCCGCCGCGCCGGCCAGCACGAGCTGACGCTCGATCTGCGCGTTCGAGCGCGGATAGAAGCGCCGCAGGTTGAACATCAGCGCCGCGCCGACTTGCACGGTCGGGCCCTCGCGACCGATCGTGAAGCCGCCGAGAATGCCGAGGAACGAAATCAGCACCTTGCCGAACAGGATGCGCAACGTGAGCAGCCGCGCGCCGAATGCGCCGGGACGCGCATGCAGCGTCGCGATGACTTGCGGGATGCCGCTCCCTTCGGCGCCGCGGAAGAAGCGCCGCGTCAGCCATGCCGACGCCGCGGCGATCGCCGGCGTCAGCAGCAGCGGCAGCCACGGCGCGTGATCGCGCATCGTGCGGAAGGTGTCGTAGCCCCAATCGATCAGCCGCGCATAGAGCACGGCCGCGAGGCCGACGGCGATCGCGCCGAGCCAGAACACGCCATATTGGCGCCAGATTCGCAAAGAGCGGCGGGTGAGGGCGGGAAACAGCGCGGGGAGGGCGGAAAGGGCGGGACGGGGCATCGGCACGGGCCGGAGGCAAAGAACGCATTATAAGAAGAACCGGCCGCCACGGACGCGACAAATTTCCACGAAAACGATACATTTCGTTGCAAATGTAATGCGGACGTAATGTCCGTACCCCGTAACCGTCGTTAGCATGCCGAATGGCCGGCCATTCCCCACACAACGTGAAACGCATCCTCATCGTGAAAGTGACGTCGCTTGGCGACGTCGTCCAGACACTGCCCGTCGTTGCAGACATTCATCGCGCCTTTCCCGGCGTGACGGTCGATTGGGCGGTGGACGAGTCCTGCGCCGAGGTCGTGCGCTGGCATCCTGGCGTCGCGAACGTGTTGTGCGCGCCGCTGCGCCGATTCAAGAAGCTGCGCAACGGCGGCGATCTGAAGGCGATTTCCGCATCGATCGGCGCATTGCGCACGCATCGCTACGATGCAGTCATCGATCTGCACGGTGTATACAAGAGCGCGATCATTTCCGCGCTCGCGCGTGCGCGGCGTCGCTTCGGCTACCAGACGCAGGATCTCGGCGAGACGGGCGCGCGCTTCGCCTATTCGGATCGCTTCGGTCCGCGGCCGCACTGCGACGCGTGGCACGGCATGCGCGTGAGCGCCGGCGAGGCGCTCGGCTACGTGCCGGAAGGCGTCGCCGACTACGGGATCGTTGCGCCGCAGGATGCGAAGCTGCCGGCTGCCGTGACCGATGGTGCGCCGTTCATGCTGCTGTTCCACGCGACGTCGAATCCCGACAAGAAATGGCCGGCCGACCGCTGGGCCGCGCTCGCCGCGAAGATGATGGCGCGCGGCGTGCGCGTGCTGGTGCCTTGGGGATCGAGTGCCGAGCATGACGATGCGCGGGACATCGCCGCGCGCGCGCCGGGCGCCGTCGTGCTGCCCGCGATGTCGGTGCGCGAGCTCGGCGCGGCGATCGGCCGCGCTGCACTCGTCGTGGGCGTCGATACGGGGTTCGTGCACATGGCCCGCGCGCTGCAACGGCCGGCCGTGATGATTTTCGTCGCGACGTCGCGCCACCATTGCGGGATCGGCGGCGCACCGAACGCATTGTCGATCGGCGACCCCGGCGCGATACCGTCGGTTGCCGACGCGCTCGAAGCAATCGACGCGGTGTGCGCCGCGCACGAGCCGCGGCTCGCGCGGCTCACCGCGTGACGCGGCGCGGCGCCGCCCGTCAAGCGAGCAGCGCCTCGAAGGTCAGCACCGCCGCGATCGCCGCCACGTTGGCAAGCAGCGCTTCGAGCAGCAGCCCGCGCCACGTCTTCGGCCGGAAGCGCAGCGCGAGCAGCAGCGCGGCGCCCAGCGCGAGCGCCAGGATCAGGATCAAATCGGCGTTGCCGAGGCGGACGTTCATGGCGGCGGCTCCTTCTGTAGCGGATCCCGTGGGTGCGCAGCGGCGCACCCAGCACCGAGTATAGGCAGAGCCCGCCGCCGCACAACCCGGGTCGCCCCGGACGTTCACACGAGCGACGCGTCGCGCGTCTCGCGCATCAGCAGCACGCCGACGAGGCTGATCGCCGCCGCGACCGACACATAGCCGCCGACCCACGACAGCCCGCCGCGCGCCGCGAGCAACTGCGCAATGTACGGCGCGATCGACGCACCCAGAATGCCGCCGAGGTTGTACGCGACGCCGGCGCCCGTATAGCGGACGTTCGTCGGGAATAGCTCCGGCAGCAGCGCGCCCATCGGCGCGAACGTGACGCCCATCAGGAACAGCTCGAGCGTCAGGAACAGCGCGACCAGCGGCATCGAGCCGCTGCCGAGCAGCGGCGCCATCGCGAAACCCGACAGCAGCGCGGCGATTGCGCCGGCCACCAGCACCGGCTTGCGGCCGAAGCGGTCCGACGCCCATGCCGACAGCGGCGTGGCGAGCCCCATGAACACGACCGCGAAACACAGCAGCCCGAGGAAGCTCTGACGCGGAATATGCAGCGTCGACACGCCGTACGACAGCGAGAACACCGTCGAGATATAGAACAGCGTGTAGCAGACGACCATCGCGAGCGCGCCGAGCAGCGTCGGCCGCCAGTGCTGCGTGACGAGCGTCGCGACCGGCACGCGCACGCGCTCGTTGCGCTCGAGCGCGGCCTGGAACGCGGGCGTTTCGGCGATCTTGAGCCGCACGTACAAGCCGACCGCGACGAGCACCGCGCTCACGAGGAACGGGATGCGCCAGCCCCAGCTGCGGAACTGATCGTCGGACAGCGACAGCGCGAGCGCGAAAAACAGCCCGTTCGACATCAGGAAGCCGACCGACGGGCCGAGCTGCGGGAACATGCCGAACCAGCCGCGCTTGCCTTGCGGCGCATGCTCGGTCGCGAGCAATGCCGCGCCGCCCCATTCGCCGCCGAGGCCGATTCCCTGACCGAAGCGCAGCACGCACAGCAGCACCGGTGCAAGCGTGCCGATCGCGTCGTAGCCGGGCACGAAGCCGATTGCGGTGGTCGAGATGCCCATCACGAGCAGCGATGCGACGAGCGTCGACTTGCGGCCGATCCGGTCGCCGAAGTGCCCAAACAGGAACGAGCCGATCGGGCGTGCGACGAATGCGATGCCGAACGTGACGAACGCGGACAGTGCCTGCGCGGTCGTGGAGCCGTTCGGGAAGAACACGGGACCGATGACGAGCGCCGCGGCGGTCGCATACACGTAGAAATCGTAGAACTCGATCGCGGTGCCGATGAAGCTTGCGAACACGATGCGCCGGTGGCTAGCGGCGCCGGCCGAACCGGTTGCATGTGCAACGGCCGGGGGAGATGCGGACATGGATGTCTCCGTTTTGTCGTGGGGCGGTCGGCTGTCCATGCGTTCCGGCAGGCGGAAACACCTGCCGATGACAGCCGAGCAAATGAAGCGGTGGCGGCGTGGACGCGCGCTGGCGCGGGACGTCACCCGCCGGTCGACGATGGAGACGGGTACGTCGCCGCCGCCCGGTGCCGGCGTGGTCGGCTCGCATGCCGGGTGCGGCGTACGAACGCGCGCGCGGGAGGATGGCCGCGCGAAGTGCGGAAAATTATAGCGAGCGCGGCCGCGCGCGGGCAATCGCGGGCCGCGAGCGTTCAGTCGAGCGACTGCGCCTGTGCCGACGCCGTGCTTTGCAACTGGAAGCGGCCGTCGTCGTTGAAGAGCCAGCCTTCCATTACCTCGACCTGGCCGTTGCCGTCGAGCAGCCGCGACGGCGGCGGCGGCAGCGGGGCCGAGCGGCGCAGCGACGCGAGCGCGAGCGCTTCCGCTTCGCTGTCGCCGTTGCTCCGGTAGACGGACGCGTTCACGACGCGGCCGCTGCGGTCGACGGTGAACGCGACGACGACCAGCGAACGCAGCATTGCCTGCGGCGTGCCGCGCAGCATGCCCGACGGATTGCGCTCCGCGACGCGCCGCGCAATTTCGACGCGGTACTGTTCGGCGCTTGCGCTGCGCGTGACCGACGGAATCGTGACGATCGCATGCGGCGACGGCGGCGTGATCGTGCAGGCGGCAAGCGCGGAGACCGCGACCAGCGCGGCGACGCGCAGCCGGTCGACGTTCGGACGGGAAAGGGCGCGCATGGAATGACGGCCGGGAGTGACGATAAAAAAATGATAGGCGCCCGGCGTCGCGGCGATATCGGGAGAAACGCATAATGCGCGATGTCGCGATCGCTGATGGACCGGCGCTCGCCGGCCGGTGTGCGTCGTGCCGTCACGCGTCGCGCAGACCGCGGTGCGCATGCCACGCCGGCACGCGCATGCGTGTTGTCTACCGACGTGCATCGGTCGCCGTCACGTTCGAGCTGAACGGCCGCCTGTTGCAAAACCGAAACCTGCTGCATGCGGCGCGCCGCTCGCGGCCCGCTTCAATACCCGTGCGTAACGAGCGACAGAACCGACAGGTCCGGATGTGTGCCGTCGACGATGCTCTTGCCGATATGCACCGCTTCGCGAACGGCTTCGTCGACGCTTGCGAAGCTTTCCTCGCCGTCCGCGTGGAACGGCACCGCGTGACCGGGCAGCGCCGGATTCGCGCCCGGATGACACACATAGCCGGTGTATGTGTAGCGCGTGTCGCTGCCGGGCGCGTGGCCCGGTACGACATGGATTTCGAAGCCTTCGTAATCGACGTGTTCGGTCGCGGTCGACAGTTCGGTCATGGCGGTCTCCGTGTGCCGCGCGCACCGGTCGCGCGTGCGGCATCGAACAGGCGGCGGTCGTGTCGCCGTGCTGATCGAATTCTAGGCGATGGCGGCGCAGACGGAAGACCGCCGGCGCGTCATGGTCGCGGCAGCGCCCCGCGCGCCGGGTCGATCGTCATTGCTTGCAGCGCGCGTCTTTTCGCTGCACGACGAGGATCACCGGATAGCTTCGGCCGTGATCGAGTTCGACCGGCGCGACGACGGTCAGCGTCGTCGGGTCCGAATCGTCGTACACGCTGACCTGTTCGTTGCGGATATACGTGACGCCGGTGCAGTTCGATGCGCGTCCGTCGTCGGACACCTTGCACTGGAGCTCGTTGTCCTTCAGATAGTTGTACGGCGTCGGGCTGGCCAGATATTCGCGCAGGCTGCGCGGCGAGCCGCCGACGCCTTTCACGTACGCGATCGCGCACGACTGCGTCTGCGCGTCGCCGGCAGGCGTCGTATCGGCGAGCGCGGGCGTGCCGGCGGCGGCAAGCAGGGCGGCGAGCGACGAGGCGAGGAAGGACTTCATCACATGGTTTCCCGTTTCGCGGATCGGAGCGCGGGATTGTAACGGGATCCGGCGCGCGGCGCGGCGCCGTCGAGACGGTCTTGAAACCCGAACCGCGGAGCGCGCGGCGCGGGCCCGATAAACGAAAACCCCGTCATTCGAAGAATGGACGGGGTTCGGTGAACTTCCTGGCGGAAGCGGTGAGATTCGAACTCACGGACGGTTTCCCGTCGCTGGTTTTCAAGACCAGTGCCTTAAACCGCTCGGCCACGCTTCCACACGAGGCGGCATTGTAACCGAAATGCCGCCGCGCTCATCGTCAATCGTCGCGCAGGAACAGTTCCTGCAGATCGTTCAGGAAACGCTGGCCGAGCGGCGTCGGCGCGATCCGCGTGAAGTCGCGCACGATCAGTCCGCGCCGTTCCGCTTCCTGCAGCGCCGGCTCGATCGTGCTCATCGGCAGGCCGGTACGTTCGATGAAGCTGTGCACCGGAAAGCCGTCGACGAGCCGCAGCGTGTTCAGCATGAATTCGAACGGCAGATCGCGCGCGCCGACTTCGCGTTCTTCCTGTACCGGCGTGCCGGCCATCGCATGCTCGATGAAGGCGGCCGGATGCTTGTAGCGCGCCTGCCGCAGGATCCGGTTCGGAAACGACAGCTTCGTATGCGCACCCGCGCCGATCCCGAGATAGTCGCCGAAGCGCCAGTAGTTCAGGTTGTGCTTGCACTGACGATTCGGCTTCGCGTATGCGGACACCTCGTACCGCTCGTAGCCGGCCTCCGCCGTGCGCGCGTGGATCCATTCCTGCATGTCGGCCGACGCGTCGTCGTCGGGCACCGCGGGCGGGAACTTCGCGAACAGCGTGTTCGGCTCGAGCGTCAGGTGATACAGCGACAGATGCGGCGGCGCGAACGACAGCGCGGTCTCGATGTCGGCGCGGCATTCGTCGAACGTCTGGTTCGGCAGCGCGAACATCAGGTCCAGATTGAAGTTGTCGAACGTCTTCGCGGCGATCTCGACTGCGGCGCGCGCCTGCGCGGTGTCGTGAATGCGGCCGAGCGCCTTCAGATGCGCTTCGTTGAAGCTCTGGATCCCGACCGACAGCCGGTTCACGCCGCTCGCGCGGAACTGCGCGAACTTCGCGGCTTCGAACGTGCCGGGATTCGCCTCGAGCGTGATCTCGGCGTCGGCGTCGAGCGGCAGCAGCGCGCGCACGTCGGACAGCAGCCGGTCGAGGCCGGCCGCCGACAGCAGGCTCGGCGTGCCGCCGCCGATGAACACCGTATGCACCTGGCGTCCCCATACGAGCGGCAGCGCGTGTTCGAGATCGGCGCGCAGCGCGTCGAGATAGTCGCTTTCCGGGAAGCGCTCGCCTTTCCACTCGTGCGAATTGAAATCGCAGTACGGGCATTTGCGCACGCACCACGGGAAATGCACGTACAGCGCGAGCGGCGGCAGCGACGTCAGTCGCACCTGGCCGGGCGACGTGAACGTCGCGACGACGCGTGCACCGGTTTGCGCGGCCTGGCTCATCTGTCCTCCCGCAGCGCGCGGATATCGGCGGCGTTCATGCTTCCTCCGTGAGCCGCGCCAGCAGCGCGTTCAACGCGAGCGCGCGATGGCTGTGCGCATTCTTCACGTCCGGCTCGAGTTCGGCCGCCGTCGCACCGAGCGACGGCAGATAGAAATGCGGGTCGTATCCGAAGCCGTGCGCGCCGCGCGGCGTGTCGACGATCTCGCCGGTCCAGCGGCCTTCGGCGAACAGCGGCTCCGGATCGTCCGGATGGCGAACGAGCGCGAGCACGCAGCAGTAGTACGCACGCCGGTCGTCGACGCCGCGCAGCTGCTCGACGAGATACGCGTTGTTCGCCGCGTCGCCTTTGTCGCGGCCCGCGCGCTGCGCGTAGCGCGCGGAATAGACGCCGGGCGCGCCGCGCAGCGCGCGCACGCAGAGCCCCGAATCGTCGGCGATCGCGGGCAGCCCGGTGAGCCGCGACGCGTGCCGCGCCTTCGTCAGCGCATTCTCGATGAACGTGCCGAACGGCTCTTCCGCCTCGGGCACCGCCAGCTCGCCCTGCGGGACGATCTCGATGCCGACCGTCGAGAACAGCGCGGCGAACTCGCGCAGCTTGCCGGGATTGTTCGACGCGAGAACGATGCGCGACAGCGGCGCGCCGATGCGATCGTCAGACATGGCCGGCACCCAGTACGTCCTTCTGCAGCTGCACGAGCCGGCCGATCCCGCTTTGCGCGAGGTCGAGCAGCGCGTTCATCTCGGCGCGCGAGAACGGCGCGCCTTCGGCCGTGCCCTGCACTTCGACGAAGCCGCCGGCGCCGGTCATCACGACGTTCATGTCGGTGTCGCAGCGCGAGTCTTCCGCATAGTCGAGATCGAGCACGGGCACGCCTTCGTACACGCCGACCGAGATCGCTGCGACGTGGTCGGTGATCGGCGAGCGCACGAGCTTGCCGGCCGCGATCAGCGTCGACACCGCATCGTGCGCGGCGACGAAGGCGCCGGTGATGCTCGCCGTGCGCGTGCCGCCGTCGGCCTGGGTCACGTCGCAGTCGATATGGATCGTGCGCGGGCCGAGCGCTTCCAGGTCGAACACCGCGCGCAGCGCGCGGCCGATCAGGCGCTGGATTTCCTGCGTACGGCCGGTCTGCTTGCCGCGTGCGGCCTCGCGGTCGCTGCGCGTGTGCGTCGCGCGCGGCAGCATTCCGTACTCGGCGGTCAACCAGCCTTGTCCGCGATCGCGCAGGAAGTCGGGCACGCGTTCGGCGACGCTCGCGGTGCAGATCACCTTGGTGTCGCCGAATTCGACGAGCACGGAGCCTTCCGCGTGTTTCGTGTAGTGGCGCGTGAGCGCGACCTTGCGCAGTTCGTCGGCGCGGCGGCCGCTCGGGCGGGAAAACGTGGACGTCATGGGGGAATCTTGGACGGAGACGAAACCCCGATTCTAGCGCCGAACGGCGCGGTTGCCCGGCGGGGGACGGCGCAAAAATGGGATAATGCGCGCTTCCCGCCCCGCGCTTTCCGATGCGCCGGGCGCCTCGACATATTCCCGCCCGCAAGGGCACCAGACGGCGAGACGAACCATGATCTACAGCATGACGGGCTACGCGAGCGCGACGCGTGAACTCGCGACGGCCGCCGGCAACGGCGGCACCAGCGTGTCGGTCGAACTGCGCACCGTGAACTCGCGCTTCCTCGACCTGAATTTCCGCATGCCGGACGACGTGCGCGCATGCGAGCCCGCACTGCGCGAAATGCTGATGAACAAGCTGTCGCGCGGGAAGGTCGACGTGCGCATCAACCTGCAGCGCGGCGAACAGAGCATCGGCGCGGGCGCGCTGAATCAGTCGGCGCTCGGCCAGCTCGCCGAACTCGAGCGCGCGGTGCTCGACACGTTCCCCGGCGTCGGCCGCCTGCGCGCCGGCGAGATCCTGCGCTGGCCGGGCGTGCTCGCGGAGAGCGGCGTGTCGGCGGACGCGATTCGCGACGCGGTGCTCGCGTGCGGCAAGGAAGCGATCGCCGAACTCGTCGTCGTGCGCTCGCGCGAAGGCGCGCAACTGGCGACGATGCTGCTGTCGAACGTCACGGAAATGGAAGCGATCGTCGCGCGCATTACGCCGCTCGTGCCGGAGCTGATCGCGAAGCATCAGCAGAAGATCGTCGAGCGGCTGCAGGAAGCGCTCGGCATCGCGGCGCCCGAAGGCAGCGCGACGATCGTGACGCGCGAGGAAGCCGCGGAGCGCATCCGGCAGGAAGTGACGATGTACGGCATCCGGATCGACATCGCGGAAGAGCTGTCGCGGCTCACCGCGCACCTGAACGAAACGCGTCACGTGATCGAGAAGGGCGGCCGTGTCGGCAAGCGTCTCGACTTCATGATGCAGGAACTGAATCGCGAAGCGAACACGCTCGGCTCGAAGGCGGCGGCGAAGGAACTCGCCGACGCGTCGATGGCGCTGAAGCTGCTGATCGAACAGATGCGCGAGCAAGTGCAAAACCTGGAGTAACCGAAATGAAACGACCCCCACGTTCACGACGTCCGTTCGGCGCGACGCAGCGCGGCGCGCTGCGCAACGCCGATTCGGCAGCATGCGGCCCGGCGCGACGGAGGCTGACATGACCGACTCCCACCGCGACGGCCACGCATCGCATTCGCTGCACGGCGGCGTCTATCCCGGCAATCTGTTCATGGTCGTCGCGCCGTCCGGCGCCGGCAAGTCGACGCTCGTGAATGCGCTGCTGTCGAAGGACCGCGACATCTGCCTGTCGATTTCGTACACGACGCGCAAGCCGCGTCCGGGCGAGCAGGACGGCCAGCACTACCACTTCACGACGGTCGAGGACTTCCGCGCACGCCACGCGGCGCACGAGTTCCTCGAGAGCGCGGAAGTGCACGGCAACTATTACGGCACGTCGCGCGTCTGGATCGAAGAGCAGATGAAGAACGGCCACGACGTGCTGCTCGAGATCGACTGGCAGGGCGCGCAACAGGTGAAGAAGCAGTTCCGCAACGCGGTCGGCATCTTCATCCTGCCGCCGTCGCTCGATGCGCTCGAGGAGCGCCTGAAAAAGCGCGGCCAGGACGAGCCGAACGTGATCACGCGGCGGCTGCTCGCCGCGGGCAGCGAGATGGCGCACGCGTCGGAAGCGGAGTACGTGGTGATCAACGAGAACTTCGATCGCGCGCTGGCCGAACTCGAATGCATCGTCGCGGCGACGCGTCTGCGCTTTGCTTCGCAGTACGCGCGACACGCGGAGCTGTTCATCGAACTCGGCATCCATCTGCCCCATGCGGAATGACGCGAGGGTCGAGGGACATAAGGTAGAATAAGGACTATATTCAGAAGGAATTACCAACATGGCTCGCATTACCGTCGAAGACTGCCTGAAGCAAATCCCGAATCGCTTCGAACTGGCGCTCGCCGCCACTTATCGCGCGCGGCAGCTCGCGCAAGGCCATACGCCGAAGATCGAAAGCCGCGACAAGCCGACCGTCGTCGCGCTGCGCGAGATCGCCGCCGGCCAGGTCGGCGTCGAGATGTTGAAGAAGGTGCCGGTGTAACGCGCACCCGGCCCGATCCAGCCATGTAGTCCCTGCGCGCAACGATTTGACCTGGAGGCGAATATGAGCACCACCCCATCGTCCGCCTCCGCGGAGTCGACCACCGAAGCCACGGTCCGGTCGCCTGCGCGCCAGTACATCGACGCGGTCCTCGAACAGTCCTTCCGGCATCTGTTCGGGCCGACCGCCACGCCGGAGCAGCCGCGCAAGCACGGCGTCGTTTCGATCGCGAAACTGACCGCCGCGCTTGCCGAGTATCTCCCTCCGGACGAAATCAAAGAGGTCAAGGCGGCGTTCCACTTCAGCGACGAAGCCCACCTCGGTCAATATCGCCAGAGCGGCGAACCCTACATCACTCATCCCGTCGCCGTCGCCGAAATCTGCGCCGGCTGGAAGCTCGATGCGCAGGCCGTGATGGCGGCGCTGCTGCACGACGTGATGGAAGACCAGGGCGTGACCAAGAGCGAGCTCGCCGAGCGGTTCGGTCCGAAGGTCGCCGAACTCGTCGACGGCCTGTCGAAGCTCGACAAGATGGAATTCCGCAGCCGCGAGGAAGCGCAGGCGGAGAACTTCCGCAAGATGCTGCTCGCAATGGCGCGCGACGTGCGCGTGATCCTGGTGAAGCTCGCCGATCGCCTGCACAACATGCGTACGCTCGGCGCCGTGCCGATGGAGAAGCGTCGCCGCGTCGCGCGCGAGACGCTCGACATCTATGCACCGATCGCGCACCGTCTCGGGCTGAACAACACGTATCGCGAGCTGCAGGACATGAGCTTCGCGAACTTCAACCCGCATCGCTACGCGACGCTCGAGAAGGCGGTGAAGGCCGCGCGCGGCAATCGTCGCGAAGTGATCGGCAAGATTCTCGAGGCCGCGCAACGCGCGATGACCGACGCGAAGATCGATGCTGAGATCACCGGCCGCGAAAAGACGATCTACAGCATCTACCGCAAGATGCGCGACAAGCAGCTGTCGTTCTCGCAGGTGCTCGACGTGTACGGCTTTCGCGTCGTCGTCGACAGCCCGCTCGACTGCTATACGTGCATCGGCGCACTGCACGCGCTGTACAAGCCGGTACCCGGCAAGTTCAAGGATTACATCGCGATTCCGAAGATCAACGGGTACCAGTCGCTGCACACGACGCTCGTCGGTCCGTTCGGCGCGCCGATCGAATTCCAGGTACGCACGCGCAAGATGCACGAGATCGCCGAGGCCGGTGTCGCCGCGCACTGGCTGTACAAGAACGGCGGCGCGGATCTGAACGACGTGCAGAAGCGCGCGCATCAGTGGCTGAAATCGCTGCTCGACATCCAGAGCGAAGCCGGCGATTCGAGCGAATTCCTCGAACACGTGAAGATCGACCTGTTCCCCGACGCGGTCTACGTGTTCACGCCGAAGTCGAAGATCATGGCGCTGCCGCGCGGCGCAACGGCGCTCGACTTCGCGTATTCGATCCATAGCGATCTCGGCAACCAGTGCGTGGCCGTGAAGATCAACAACGAACTGCTGCCGCTGCGTACCGAGCTGAAGAGCGGCGACATCGTCGAGGTGATCACCGCGCCGTACTCGAAGCCGAACCCGGCGTGGCTCGGCTTCGTGCGCACCGGCAAGGCGCGCTCGGCGATTCGTCACTACCTGAAGACGATGCGCCTGAACGAGTCCGTGCAGCTCGGCGAGCGGCTCGTCGATCAGAGCCTGAAGGGTTACGGTCTCGCACTCGCCGACGTTGCACCGGAAGTGTGGGAGAAGCTCGTGCAGTGGACGGGCAACAAGAGCCGTCAGGAGATTTTCGCGGATATCGGTCTCGGCCGCCGTGTCGCCGCGGTGATGGCCAAGCGCATCGAGGTGCTGATGAGCGGGCGCGACGCCGACGACGATCTGCCGCGCGCCGAGCGGCATCCCGCGCATCATGCGCCGCCGGTGGTGATTACCGGCACCGAAGGGATGTCCGTGCAGCTGTCTGCGTGTTGCCGGCCGATTCCGGGCGACGCGATCATGGGTTACATCGGCATCGGCCTCGGGATGGCGATCCATACGACGGATTGCCGCGTCGCGCAGCGCATCCATCGCCGTGATCCGGGCCGCTGGATCGACGTCGAATGGGCGCCGCAGCCGGGCCGGCTGTTCGATGTCGCGGTGAAGGCGCTCGTGAAGAATACGAAGGGGATTTTCGCGCGCGTGGCCGCCGACATCACGTCGGCCGATGCGAACATCGTGCACATCGCGATGGACGAGGATCTGACGCACGAGTCGACGGTGCTGCGCTTCGTGATCCAGGTCAGCGACCGCGTGCACCTTGCGAACGTGATGCGGCGGGTGCGGACCAATCCGGACGTGATGCGGATCATGCGCGAGCGGTCGACGGACGACGGTGCGCATGCGCGCCACGACGGCGGCATGCGTATCGAACGCGAACGGCAGGATTACTGACGCGTTCCGTGGCGACACGATTCGACGGCGGCCCGGCGGGCCGCCGTTTTTCATTGGAGCCGGCGCGGGCGTGAAAGCGACGGCGCGAAAAGGGAGGAGCAAAAGAAAAAGGGCCTTCCCGGAGGAAGGCCCTTCTGAGGTGGCGCGGCTGGCAGGATTCGAACCCACGACCCCTTGGTTCGTAGCCAAGTACTCTATCCAACTGAGCTACAGC
>NZ_CABVPR010000022.1 GCF_902499135.1 Burkholderia dolosa | reverse complement strand
CCGCGCGGCTGCTCGGCAGCGACACGGCGACGGTGCAGCGCGACCGCCTCGCGGCCGCGCACGCGCTCGCCGCGCGCCATGCGAGCGTCGTCGTGCTGAAAGGCTCGGGCACCGTGATCGCCGCGCCCGACGGCCGGCTGACCGTCAATCCGACCGGCAATGCGGCGCTCGCCACCGGCGGCACCGGCGACGTGCTCGGCGGGCTGATCGGCGCGCTGCTCGCGCAGCGCGTCGCGCCGTACGAAGCGGCGCTCGCGGGCGTCTACCTGCACGGGCTCGCGGCCGACACGTTGACCGCGAACGGCACCGGGCCGGCCGGGCTCGCGGCGGGCGAACTCGCGCCGACGGTGCGCACGCTGCTCAATCGCCTTTTTTATCCGTCGCCGCGCGCCGACACGTAACGCCGCTATACTGACTGCCCCGCCGCACGGCGGGCCCGCTCGTCCGCCGGCGTGCCGATCGCGATGCGCCGGCGCGGCATTCCTCCCCGATTCACGCTTCACTCGAACCGCCATGACGCTGAATTCGCTCCCCGCCTGGACTGCCCTTCAATCCCATTTCGAACAGATCCGCCACGCGCGGCTGCGCGACTGGTTCGCGCCGGAGAACGACCGCGCGCCGACCCGCGCCGAACGCTTCACGATCGCGGGCGGCGGCCTCGCGGCCGATTTCTCGAAGAACCGGATCGACGACGAGACGCTTCGGCTGCTCGTGCAGCTGGCCCGCGAAGCGCGCGTCGAAGCGCGTCGCGACGCGATGTTCGCCGGCGACGTCGTCAATCCGACCGAAGGCCGCGCGGCGCTGCACACCGCGCTGCGGGCGACCGATCCGCATGCGCCGTTCCACGCGCAGGTGAGCGCCGAGCGCGCGAAGATGGCGACCTTCGCGCGCGCGGTGCGCAGCGGCACGTGGACCGGATACACGGGCAAGCGCATCCGCCACGTCATCAACATCGGGATCGGCGGTTCGGATCTCGGGCCGAAGATGGTCACGCACGCGCTGCATCACGTCGCGACGCGCGACATCTCGACTCATTTCGTGTCGAACGTCGACGGCGCCGATCTGTCGCGCGTGCTCGAACAGGTCGATCCGGAAGAAACGCTCGCGATCGTCGTGTCGAAGACCTTCACGACGCTCGAGACGATGACGAACGCACGCTCGCTGCGCGACTGGTTCGTCGCGAAGGGCTGCCCCGAAGACGCGCTCGCGAAGCACTTCGTCGGCGTATCGGCGAATCCGGCCGAAGTCGTGAAATTCGGCATCGCGGCGGACAACGTGTTCGAAATGTGGGATTGGGTCGGCGGCCGCTACTCGCTGTGGTCGGCGGTCGGCCTGTCGATCATGATCGCGGTCGGCCCCGAGCAGTTCGACGAGCTGCTCGCCGGCGCGAACGACATGGACCGCCATTTCCGCGAAGCGCCGCTCGAGCGCAATCTTCCGGTGCTGCTCGGGCTGATCGGCATCTGGTACCGGAACTTCTTCGGCTCGCAAAGCTATCTGGTCGCGCCGTATTCGGAAGCGCTGCACTACCTGCCGTCGTATCTGCAGCAGCTCGAAATGGAGAGCAACGGCAAATCGGCGCGCGTCGACGGCACGTTCGTCGACTATCCGACGTCCGCGGTAACGTGGGGCGAGCCTGGCACCAACGGCCAGCACGCGTTCTTCCAGATGCTGCATCAGGGGCCGACGATCGTGCCGATCGACTTCATCGCGGTGCTGACGCCCGAGCATCCGCTCGCGAGCCATCACCCGAAGCTGCTCGCGAACTGCTTCGCGCAAAGCGAGGCGCTGATGCTCGGCCGCACGCTCGAAGAAGCGCGCAAGATTGCCGGCCCCGGCAACGAGGCGCTTGCGCCGCACCTGACGTTCCCCGGCAATCGCCCGACGACGACGCTGCTCGTCGACGCGCTGACGCCGCGCTCGCTCGGCGCGCTGATTGCGCTCTACGAGCACAAGGTGCTCGTGCAGGCGACGGTGTGGAACATCAATCCGTTCGATCAGTGGGGCGTCGAGCTCGGCAAGATCCTCGGCAAGGTCGTCGAAGCCGATCTGTCGTCCGAATCGCTCGATTCCGCGAAGCACGACTCGTCGACCACCGCGCTGATTGCGCGCGCGCGCGCCGCGCTCAAGCGCTGAGCCGCCGCCGGCCGCGCACCGGGCGACTGGCGCGCGGCCGGGCAACGATTCAGCGGCCGTGCTGCGCGGCGCGCGGCACGACGATCCGCCCTGCATCGAGCGTCACGGTCGTCGTGCAACGGCGCGCGAGTTCGGCGTCGTGCGTGACGAGCACGAGCGTTGCGCCGTGTGTGCGGTTCAGTTCGAACATCAGGTCGATGACCGCGTGCCCGGTGGCTGCGTCGAGGCTGCCGGTCGGCTCGTCGGCGAACAGGATCGCCGGACGCGTGACGAACGCGCGTGCAAGCGCGACGCGCTGCTGCTCGCCGCCGGACAGCAGTTTCGGATAGTGCGCGGTGCGCTCGGCGAGCCCGACCTGCGCGAGCAGCGCGCGTGCGCGATCGGCCGCCTCGCGCGCGCCGATCCCGCCCTGCAGCTCGAGCGGCAGCATCACGTTTTCGAGCGCGGTCAAATGCGGCATCAGCTGGAACGACTGAAACACGAACCCGACCGCGCCGTTGCGCAGCGCGGCGCGCTCGTCCTCGTCGAGTTCGTCGAGCGCGCGGCCGAGCAGGCGAACCGTGCCGCTCGTCGCGCGGTCCAATCCCGCGAGCAGGCCGAGCAGCGTCGATTTGCCCGAGCCCGACGCGCCGACGATCGCGAGACTGCTGCCCGGCCGCACGGCGAGCGTGATGCCGTCGAGGATCGTCAGTTCGCCCGTCGCGTCGGCGACCCGCTTGCACACGTCATGAACTTCGATGATCGGATCGGTAATCTTGAACATGGACACGACATTTCGCTGGAAGAGACGCGCGGCCATCGTCGCGCTGTTGGGCGGCATGCTCGCCGCAACGGGGCGCGCGGATGCCGCGACGGCGCCGGCCCCGACGTCGGGCCAGCCGGTGATCGTCGTGCTCGGCGACAGCCTGTCGGCCGAATACGGGCTGCCGCGCGACACGGGCTGGGTCGCGCTGCTGCGGCAGCGGCTCGCCGCCGAGCGGATCGATTATAGCGTTGCGAACGCAAGCGTCAGCGGCGACACGACGAGCGGCGGCCGCGCGCGGCTGCCTGCGGTGCTGCAGCGGCTCAAGCCGTCGATCGTCGTCGTGGAGCTCGGCTCGAACGATGCGTTGCGCGGCGTGCCGCTCGCGACGACGGAGCGCAACCTGCGCGACATCGTCGCCGACGCGCGGCGCGCGCAGGCCAAGGTCGTACTGGTCGGCATGTACGTGCCGCCGAATTACGGGCCCGACTACACGCAGAAGTTCCACGCGGTCTATACGCGGCTCGCGAAGGATCTCGACGTGCCGCTCGTGCCGTTCCTGCTCGCCGGCATCGAGAACAAGCCGGAGATGTTCCAGCCCGATCAGATTCATCCCGCGCAGCAGGCGCAGCGCGTGCTGCTCGACAACGTGTGGCCGACGCTGAAACCGCTGCTCGGCAAGCCGCGCGGCTGATCGGCACGCCGGGCGTTTCAAGCAAAAAGCCCCGCTCGAAGCGGGGCTTTTCGTTGCATGCGAAACGATGCTCAGTTGCCGTCGCCGTCTTGCGGCTGGCTGGCCGTCGAACCGTACAGCTTCACCTTCGAGCGGTCGCGCAGCGCGGCGAGATACGCTTCGCCTTCGCTCTGCGCTTCGACCTGCGCCATCTGCTGCTGCGCGGCCGCGAGCTGCTGCGGATCGACCGCCGAACCCGGAATCACCGCATTGACGCGATAGATCGCGTAGCCGTCCGCGCCGAGATCGACGCCGACATAGGCGGGCAGCGTCTTCGGATCGACCTTGTAGACCGCGCTCAGTGCAGCAGGCGTCAGCCCTTGCGACTGCGTGCGCGAGATCTTCTGTGCCGCCGTGAAACCGTCGGTCGACTTCGACTTCTGCAGTTCGGCGAGCTTCGCCGCACCGTCCTTCTTCGCGAGTTCCGCCGCCTGCTCGGCGACGACCTTCTGACGCACCGCATCCTTGATCGCGTCGAGCGCCGGCACGGCCGCCGGCTTGTAGTCGACCACGCGCGCCGAGATCAGCGTGTTGTTGCCGACGTCGATTGCCTGCGTGTTGTTGTGGTTCTTCACCGCGTCGTCCGCGAACACGGCGGCGA
This sequence comes from Burkholderia dolosa, assembly GCF_902499135.1. Lineage (GTDB taxonomy): Bacteria > Pseudomonadota > Gammaproteobacteria > Burkholderiales > Burkholderiaceae > Burkholderia > Burkholderia dolosa. Next base: position 82,796 of record NZ_CABVPR010000022.1, on the reverse strand, counting down.
GGAATTTCGGATTGTTCAGCGGGCTCGTCGGCGGCAGCTGCGGATTGGGCGTCGGCGTGACGGTCGCCGTCTGGATCGTCAGCTTGTACTTGTCCGCGGCCGGCTGCAGGCTCTTCGCCTTTTCGTACACCGTCGACGTGAAGCCTTCCGCGTTGTCCGAGAACGCCTTCGCCGCGTACTGCTGCTTGAGGTCGGCGGCGATCTGATCCTTCACTTCCGCGAACGGCTTGAGCACCGCCGGCTTCACTTCGGTCGCCTTCAGGATGTGGAAGCCGAGATCCGACTCCACGACGCCGCTCACCTCGCCCTGCTTCAGCGCGAATGCTGCATCGTCGAAGGCCTTGCCGCCCGCCGTCGAGCCACGCGTGATGAAGCCGAGGTCGCCGCCCTTCGCAGCGGACGGCGCGTCCTGCGAGTTCTTCTCGGCGATCTGCGCGAACTGATCGGGATGCGCTTTCACTTCCGCCAGCAACTGCTCGGCCTTCGCCTTCGCGGCGGCCTTGTCGGCGGCGCTCGCGCTGCTCGCCGCAGCGATGAAGATGTGGCTCACGCGCACTTGCGCTTCGGTGCGGAAATGCGTCGGGTTGTCGTCGTAGAACTTCTTGATGTCCGCGTCGGTCGGCTGCGCGCTCGCAGCGGCCGCGGCCGGCGAATAGACGAGATACTGGATCGTCGCGGTCGCCGGCGTCGCGAAGCTCTGCTTGTGCGCGTCATAGTACGCGGCGAGCTGTGCGTCGGTCGGCTGGACCTTCGCTGCATAGTCGCTTGTCTTCAGCACGAGCGACTGCACTTCGCGCTGCTGCGCGGCGAGTTCCGACAGACGCTGCGCGAGGCTCTTCGGCGTGAATGCGCTCGAAATGATGCTCGCCGGAATCTGCTGCAGCGCGAGGCTGTAACGCACGCGCTCCTGGTACTGCTCGGGCGTCATCCCCTGGAACGACAGCAGCTGAGCGTAGCGCTCGACGTCGATCGAGCCGTCGGGCTTCTTCAGCGACGCGATCATCGGGTCGCTCATCAGCGCTTCGCGCACCGCATTGTCCGAAGCGGTCAGATGCAGACGTTGCGTCTCGTCGGCCAGCACGCGCTGCTGGATCAGGCCGTCGAGCACCTGCTTGCGATGCTCGGGCGTATCGAACATCTTGATGTCGAACTGTCCGCCCAGCGCTTGGCGCGCCTGGTCGATCTGCTGGCGGAACGCCGCATCGAATTCGACCCGCGTGATCTTGTGCCCGTTGACTGCCGCGACGTTCGCACTGTCGTCGAAGAAGCCGCGGAAGCCTTGGATCCCGACGAAACCCAGCCCCGGCAATACGATCAGGAGCAGGAGCGCCATCATCAGGCGCTGGTGATTACGGAAGAAATCGAGCATGCGTGACGGGTTGTATTGGACAAAACGCCCGATATTACAACAGCGGGCGGGAAAAAAGGGCGAACCGCATGCGACGCGCGCGGCGGAACGCGACGCCGCAACTGGATTCCGGACGACGGAAGCCGCTGCAGGCCGGCAGTCGTCGGCAGCTTGCCGACTATCGAGATATGGACGGCGCAGACCGTGACCGGCGCCCGGCCTGCAGTCATCGCGGCGCAAAAAACAAAAATGCCCGCACGAGGCGGGCATTTATTGGTTGGCGGAGCGGACGGGACTCGCCTACGTGACGCAGGCCGCGGCTGCGCTTGCAAGCGCAGCCCTTCGAGTCCCGCCGGAAGCCGCGCAGGCGGCTTCCTCCGCCCCGCAGCCACGCGCCCGCACGCCGGCGCGCCTCAACGATCAACAAAAATGCCCGCACGAGGCGGGCATTCATTGTTTGGCGGAGCGGACGGGACTCGAACCCGCGACCCCCGGCGTGACAGGCCGGTATTCTAACCGACTGAACTACCGCTCCTTGGTCTGGCTGAATCGGGAAACTGGTGGGTGCTGAGAGGCTCGAACTCCCGACCTACGCCTTGTAAGGGCGCCGCTCTACCAACTGAGCTAAGCACCCGTTTCCGATTCGATCTGGCTGCGATTTGCGTTTCCGCATCAACAACCAGCGAGCCCGCAAGTTTAATTCATCGCCGATCGTTTTGCCAAGCCCGGACGCAGAAATTTTTTAACGTCCGCCCGTCGGCACACATAAAAAAACCCGCGGCCATGCCGCGGGTTTCGTGAGCCGCCGTCAGCGCGGCGCTCGGGCTCAGTGCTTGACGACCTCGGTGCCGGCGTCCTTCGCGGCATCGCCGCCGACCGGCGCCGCAGCCTTCGCCTCTTCTTCCGGCGGCAGCGGCGTCGGCAAACGCTCGAGCGCGAGTTCCAGTACCTTGTCGATCCAGCGGACCGGCACGATCTCGATCGCGTTCTTCACGTTGTCCGGAATCTCCGCGAGATCCTTCACGTTCTCCTCCGGAATCAGCACGAGCTTGATGCCGCCGCGATGCGCTGCAAGCAGCTTCTCCTTCAGCCCGCCGATCGGCAGCACCTCGCCGCGCAGCGTGATTTCACCCGTCATCGCGACGTCGGCGCGCACCGGAATGCCGGTCAGCACCGACACCAGCGCAGTCGTCATCGCACCGCCGGCGGACGGACCGTCCTTCGGCGTCGCGCCTTCCGGCACGTGGATGTGGATGTCCTGCTTCTCGAACGCTTCGTCCTTGATGCCCAGACGTCGCGAACGCGAACGCACGACCGAGCGCGCGGCCTCGACCGACTCCTTCATCACGTCGCCGAGCGAACCCGTGCGGATCACGTTGCCCTTGCCGGGCATCACCGCCGCTTCGATCGTCAGCAGATCGCCGCCGACTTCCGTCCACGCGAGGCCCGTCACCTGACCGACCTGATTTTCCTTCGCCGCGAGACCGAAATCGTACTTGCGCACGCCGAGGAACGTGTCGAGATTGTCGCTGTCGACCTTGATCGCGCCCGATGCCTTCTTCAGCAGCAGCATCTTCACGACCTTGCGGCAGATCTTCGACACTTCCCGCTCGAGCGAACGCACGCCGGCTTCGCGCGTGTAGTAGCGGATGATGTCGCGGATCGCCTGCTCGGTGACCTCGATCTCGCCTTCCTTCAGCCCGTTGTTCTTCTTCTGCTTCGGCAGCAGGTAACGCTGCGCGATGCTGACCTTCTCGTCTTCCGTATAGCCCGACAGACGAATCACTTCCATCCGGTCGAGCAGCGGCGGCGGGATGTTCAGCGAGTTCGACGTCGCGACGAACATCACGTCCGACAGGTCGAAATCGACCTCGATGTAGTGGTCGGCGAACGTGTGATTCTGTTCGGGATCGAGCACTTCGAGCAGCGCCGACGACGGATCGCCGCGGAAATCCATCCCCATCTTGTCGACTTCGTCGAGCAGGAAGAGCGGATTGCGCACGCCGACCTTCGCGAGGCTTTGCAGGATCTTGCCCGGCATCGAGCCGATGTACGTGCGGCGGTGACCGCGGATTTCGGCTTCGTCACGCACGCCGCCGAGCGCCATCCGGACGAACTTGCGGTTCGTCGCACGCGCGATCGACTGGCCGAGCGACGTCTTGCCGACGCCCGGAGGCCCGACCAGGCACAGAATCGGCGCCTTCACCTTGTCGACGCGCTGCTGCACCGCGAGATACTCGAGGATCCGTTCCTTGACTTTCTCGAGGCCGAAGTGATCCTCGTCGAGCACCTGCTCGGCGTTCGACAGATCGTTGTTGACCTTGCTCTTCTTGCGCCACGGCAAGCCGATCAGCGTGTCGATGTAGTTGCGCACGACCGTCGCTTCCGCAGACATCGGCGACATCAGCTTCAGCTTCTTGAGCTCCGCGTCGGCCTTCTTCTTCGCTTCCTTCGGCATGCGCGCGGCGTTGATGCGCTTCTCGAGCTCTTCGAGATCCGCGCCTTCCTCGCCTTCGCCCAATTCCTTCTGGATGGCCTTCACCTGTTCGTTCAGGTAGTACTCGCGCTGGCTCTTTTCCATCTGGCGCTTCACGCGCCCGCGAATGCGCTTTTCGACCTGCAGGATGTCGATCTCCGCCTCGAGCTGCGCGAGCAGGTGCTCGAGACGCTCGATGACCGGGAACATCTCGAGGATGTGCTGCTTCTGGTCGAGCTTCAACGGCAGACGTTCGGCGATCATGTCCGCGAGGCGGCCAGCCTCGTCGATGCCCGACAGCGACGTGAGAATCTCCGGCGGGATCTTCTTGTTCAGCTTCACGTACTGGTCGAACTGCGACACGATCGCGCGGCGCAGCGCTTCGGTTTCAGCGCTGTCGGCGTGGTCGGGTTCGAGCGGCATCACGTCGCACGAGAACTGCGTCTCCTGCTCTTCGATCGACAATGCCTTCGCGCGCTGCAGCCCTTCGACGAGCACCTTCACGGTGCCGTCCGGCAGCTTCAGCATCTGCAGAATGTTGGCGATGCAACCGACCTCGTACATGTCCTTTTCGGTCGGCTCATCCTTGGCTGCGGTCTTCTGGGCGACGAGCATGATGTGCTTGCCGCCTTCCATCGCTGCTTCGAGGGCCTTGATCGATTTCGGCCGGCCCACGAAGAGCGGAATCACCATGTGCGGGAAAACGACGACGTCCCGCAGCGGCAGCAGCGGGAGCGTGATGCGTTCCGGCGGGAGAAGTTGGGTGCCTGACATTTCATTTCCCCATGAGTGGAATCAATTGTTCGGTAATTGAGGCCGGCACAGCAGATTGCAAGCCTTCAAGTGCGGGAAATATTCGGTAAGAAAGTAACCACCGCGTGTCGAGTCAGAGTTACCCACAAGATAAACGAAAAAAAGCCGCCCACGGACTCATGAACGGCCTTTTCCGCAGAACATCGTCGGCAAGCCGGTCAGTTCGAACCCGCCACCTTCGGCGTGTCCTCGTAGATCAGCAAAGGCTTGCCGTCGCCATCGATGACATTCTCGTCGATGATGACCTTGCTGACCCCTTTCATCGTCGGCAGCTCGTACATCACGTCGAGCAGCGCCTGTTCGATGATCGAACGCAAGCCGCGCGCGCCGGTCTTGCGACGGATCGCCTTGCGGGCGACCGCCTGCAACGCGGCCGGCCGGATTTCCAGTTCGACGCGCTCCATCGCGAACAGCTTGTGATACTGCTTGACGAGCGCATTCTTCGGCTCGACGAGAATCTTCATCAGCGCGGCTTCGTCGAGCTTGCCGAGCGTCGCGACGACCGGCAGACGGCCGATCAATTCGGGGATCAGACCGAATTTGATCAGGTCCTCCGGCTCCGTCTCGCGCAGCACTTCGCCCGCGTCGCGCTCCTGCTTGCTCTTGACCGTTGCGCCGAAGCCGATGCCGGTCTTCTCGGTACGATCGATGATCACTTTCTCGAGGCCGTCGAACGCGCCGCCGCAGATGAACAGAATGTTCGTCGTGTCGACCTGGATGAAATCCTGGTTCGGGTGTTTGCGCCCGCCCTGCGGCGGCACCGACGCCATCGTGCCTTCGACGAGCTTCAGCAGCGCCTGCTGGACGCCTTCGCCCGACACGTCGCGCGTGATCGACGGGTTGTCCGACTTGCGGCTGATCTTGTCGATCTCGTCGATGTACACGATCCCGCGCTGCGCCTTCTCGACCTCGTAGTTGCAGTTCTGCAACAGCTTCTGGATGATGTTCTCGACGTCCTCGCCGACATAGCCGGCCTCGGTCAGCGTCGTCGCATCGGCGATCACGAACGGCACGTTGAGCAACCGCGCGAGCGTCTGCGCGAGCAGCGTCTTGCCGGAGCCCGTCGGGCCGATCAGCAGGATGTTGCTCTTCGACAGCTCGACATCGTCCTTCTTGTCGAGATGCTTCAGGCGCTTGTAGTGGTTGTACACGGCCACCGCGAGGATCTTCTTCGCGCGCTCTTGCCCGATCACGTACTGATCGAGGATGTCGCGAATTTCCTGCGGGCTCGGCAGATCCGACCGGGACAGGCTGGCCTCGACGCCGGCGGCAGCCGCCTCGTCGCGAATGATTTCGTTGCAGAGATCGATGCATTCATCGCAGATGAACACCGACGGGCCGGCGATGAGCTTTTTCACCTCATGCTGGCTCTTTCCGCAGAACGAGCAATACAACAGCTTCTCGCTGTTCGAACCTTTTTTGTCCGCCATGAATGTAGAGCCTCCGGACAGGTAAATGACATGATACGCCGAATGCCTCGGACGCCGCGCCTAGGGCGCGACCGGAGCCGGCTGGATGCGCTTGCCGCAGATGCTCAACGCGTTTCGGGACAGCGCGGAGTGCCGCACGAATCGGGGCGGCACCCCACTTCAGTTCACGGGCGCTTCAGCAGCACTTGGTCGATGAGTCCGTACGCCTTCGCGTCCTCGCTCGACATGAAGTTATCACGGTCGGTGTCGCGTGCAATGCGCTCGACGTCCTGCCCCGTATGCTGCGCGAGCAAATGGTTCAGACGCTCCTTCAGATAGAGAATTTCGCGTGCCTGGATCTCGATGTCCGATGCCTGCCCGCGCGCGCCGCCGAGCGGCTGGTGAATCATCACGCGGGAGTTCGGCAGCGCGAAGCGCTTGCCCTTCGCACCGGACGCGAGCAGGAACGCGCCCATGCTGGCCGCGAGCCCCATGCACAGCGTCGACACGTCCGGCTTGATGAACTGCATCGTGTCGTAGATCGCCATCCCGGCCGACACCGAGCCGCCCGGGCTGTTAATGTAGAGACTGATGTCCTTGTCGGGATTCTCGCTCTCGAGGAACAGCAGTTGCGCGACCACGAGATTGGCGGTCTGGTCGTTCACTTCGCCGACCATGAACACCAGGCGCTCCTTCAGGAGCCGCGAATAGATATCGTACGAACGCTCGCCGCGGCCGCTCGTTTCGACGACGATCGGCACCAGCCCCAGCGCTTGCGCCTCGAAACCCTGCGGCGCGTTCGAAGCAAGCATGTCCAGCAATTCAGCGCGAGTGATCATTCAATGAACCTTGTTCGAATGGAAAATTGAACGGAGGGAAGCCGCCCGCTCAATCGCCATATTAATGGCAACCGTGCGCTCGACGTAAAAACGGCGTGCGGGCCGTCGCTCCGACAGCCGGCACGCCGCTAGAGCGACAGTTACGCTTGCGCCGATGCGCTCGCGAGTGCCTCGAAGCTCACTTCCTTGTCCGTCACCTTTGCCTTGCTCAGCACGAAGTCGACGACGTTGCTCTCAACGACGAACGCTTCCATCTCGGCAAGGCGCTGCTGGTTGGAATAATACCAGCGGACCACTTCCTTCGGGTCTTCGTAGCTCTTCGCGAACTCGTCGACTTCCGCACGGATCTGTTCCGGCTTCGCTTCGAGACCGTTCGCCTTCACGAGTTCAGCCAGCACGAGGCCCAGCCTCACGCGACGCTCCGCCTGCTCGGCAAACATCTCGGCCGGGATCGGTGCATCCTTCGCGTTCGGCACGCCTCGCTGCGCGAGGTCCTGACGCGCCATTTCGACGAGGCGTTGCTGATCCTGCTCGATCAGCGCCTTCGGCACGTCGAGTTCGGAAATCTTCAGCAGCGCGTCCATCACCTGGTTCTTGACGATCGCCTGCGTGCGGCGCTTCGCCTCGCGCTCGAGGTTTTCCTTGATCTCGTTGCGCATCTTCGTCAGATCGCCGTCTTCGATGCCGAGCGACTTCGCGAACTCCGCGTCGATTTCCGGCAGGTGCGGCCATTCGACCTTCTTCATCGTGACCGTGAATTGCGCGGTCTTGCCCGCCACGTCCTTGCCGTGGTAGTCGTCCGGGAACTTCAGATCGAACGTGCGCGATTCGCCGGCCTTCAGGCCGAGCGCCGCCTGTTCGAATTCCGGCAGCATGCGGCCTTCGCCGAGCACGAACGGGAAGTCTTCGGCGGTGCCGCCCTGGAACGCGACGCCGTCGATCTTGCCGACGAAGTCGACGGTCACGCGATCGCCGTTCTGTGCTGCGGTGTCCGCGCCGCCGTCGCCGTGCTCGCCGCCTTCGCCGCGTGCGTGGTAGTGCACGCGCTGCTTGCGCAGGATGTCGAGCGTGCGGTCGATTTCGGCGTCGCCGATGGTCGTCGTCGAGCGCTCGACTTCAGCGGTCGACAGATCGCCGATCTTCACTTCCGGATAAACCTCGAAGGTCGCGTCGAACGCGTATGCGTCTTCGGCCTGCTCCTGCTTCGGCGCGAAGCTCGGCTGGCCAGCGACGCGCAGGTTTTCCGCGCGGCTGATCGTGAAGAACTCCTGGCCGATCTTGTCGCTCAGCACTTCCGCCTCGACCTGACCCGCGTATTGTTGCGCGACCATCTTCAGCGGCACCTTGCCCGGGCGGAAGCCCGGCATGCGCACGTTCTTCGCGAGTTTCTGGATACGGGCGTCGATTTCCTTGCGCACCGTTTCTTTCGGCAGGGAAATCGTCACGCGGCGTTCAAGCTTGCCGAGGTTCTCAACAACGTTAGCCATGGCTTCAATCGTCCTAAAATTATTCGAGCGAATCGGGTTTTCCTTGCCGTGCCTGCCTGGCGGCGTCGCACACGCCGCGCCGGAGCGCCACGTCGTCCGCGCACGCGCCGGGTGGCTGGCGCAAGCGGCTCGGAGCACGGCTTCGGCCGGAAGAATCGGCTATTCTAGCAAACAATTTTCGTCGCACCGCCAGATCGGCGCCCCCCACGCGCGCGCCCGCCGTGGCGCCCCGTTCACCGCGCACGGCAATGCGCACGGATCATCGCTATGCCGTTCGCCATATCCACCGGCGGCCCGCCATCCTGTAAGCTCCGAATGAACGCGCGCCGCAATCGCGCCCCGATTCTTCACACCAATCACGCCTTTCGGAGACACCATGCCGCAACACCCGTCCGCGCCTGTCGTCGTCATCGCGCCCGATTCGTTCAAAGGCTCGCTTTCCGCGGAGCAGGTCGCGGACGCGATCGCGACCGGCGTGCGTCGTGCGCGGCCCGATGCGCAGGTGCGCTGCTGCCCGATGGCCGACGGCGGCGAAGGCACGCTCGACGCGATGCTGACCGGCGGCGGCACGCGGCGCATGTTGCGGGTGGCCGGTGCGTCGCTCGCTGCGCGCGATGCGGCAGTCGGGCTGATCGACGCGCGCACGGCGATCGTCGAGACGGCCGAGATCGTCGGCATCACCGATCCGGTCGGCATGAGCGTGCCCGTCGCAGCGCGCAGCACGCGCGGCATCGGCGAAGCGATCCGCGCACTGCTCGACGACGGCGTGCGCCGGTTCTTCGTCGCGCTCGGCGGCAGCAGTACCAACGATGCAGGCGCCGGCCTGCTCGCCGGCCTCGGGCTGCAGTGCTTCGACGATGCCGGCCGGCCGGTCGAGCCGGTGCCGGCACGGCTTGCCGACATCGCGCGCGTCGACGCATCGGCGCTCGATCCGCGGCTGAAGGAAACGGAATTCGTCGGGATGTCCGACGTCGACAATCCGCTGACCGGCCCGCATGGCGCAACCGCCGTGTTCGGCCCGCAAAAAGGCGTGACGTCCGAGCAGGTTGCGGAACTCGATGCCGCGCTCGCCCGCTTCGCGGACTTGCTCGAAGCGGCGCTCGATCGTCAGGGCCGCGATTTGCCAGGCGCCGGCGCCGCCGGCGGTCTCGGTTTCGCGCTGCACATGCTTGGTGCGCGATTCGAGGCCGGCGCGGAAGTGGTTGCGCGACAGGTCGGGCTCGACGCGGCGCTGGCCGACGCCGACTGGCTGATCACCGGCGAAGACCGCTCCGACGTGCAGACGCTGCACGGCAAGGCGCCGTTCGTCGCGTGCCGTCACGCGCAGGCCGCGGGCGTGCCGGCGTCGCTGCTGTCGGGCGCGGTCGATCCGGCCGCGCTGCCGCGGCTATCCGAGCACTTTTCCGGCTGCTTCTCGCCGGCTCCGGGGCCGATCACGCTGGACGTCGCGATCCGCGACGCAGCGCATCTGCTCGCGAACGAAGCAGAGCAATTGACGCGCCTGAAGTACGGCGCACGTTGACCGTTGACCCGAGCGCGCGATACAGGAACAATCGGGCCCGCCCTTTTTCTTCAGGATTCGACATGAAAGGCCGCCAAGCCGGGCTAGAACAGTTTCTGACCTATCGTCTCCACGCGCTCACGAAGCGTTCCGATCGCGGGATCGCCGACGTGTACCGGCAAAAGCTCGACATCTCGCTGCCCGAGGCACGCGTGATTGCGGCGGTCGGTGCATTCGGACCGTTCTCGATCATGGATCTCGCGCGTCACACCAATCTCGACAAGAGTCAGGCGAGCCGCGCGGCCGAAGCGCTGCTGCGCCAGGGATTGCTCGAGCGCAGCGCGAGCGACGAGGACGGCCGGATCGTGCTGATCGCGCTGACCGCCGACGGCCGTGCGCTGCATCGCAAGATCATGCCGATCGTGCGCAAGTGGAACGACGGTTTGCTCGCGTGCCTGTCCGACAGCGAGCGGCAGACGTTCGAGCGGCTGCTCGACAAGGTCGTCGCGCACGCGATCGAACGCGACGAGTGAGGCCAAGCGCGCGGCAACGCGCGTTGCCGGCTACAACCCGCTGTTCGCCGCGCGCTGGCGCAGCAAGCCGAGCACCGCGTCGCAATAAGGCGTCGGCACGCCGAGCTTGCGACCGAGCTCCGGAAACACGCCAAGGATCGGTCCGATCTCGAGCGGGCGCCCTGCTTCGAAATCCTGCAGCATCGACGTTTTGAACGCGCCAAGCTTGCGCGTCACCGCGATCCGCTCGGGGCCGCTCATGCCTGTCGACAAGCCGAGCCTCGCGCCGATCGCAGCCGCCTCCTCCATCATCCGCAACGCAAGATCCTGCGTGAACGGATCGTCGAGCAGCTGCTCGGCGGTCGAGCCCGTCAGTGCGCTCAGCGGATTCATGTTCATGTTGCCCCACAGCTTCGCCCAGATCTCGGTGCGGATCGCCGCCGTCGGCTCGACGTCGAAGCCGCCGGCGGCAAGTGCCGTCGCAAACTTCGCGGCCGCCGGCTGCAGCCGCGCATCGGGCGCACCGACGATCAACCGGTTGCCGCGGCCGCGACGCACGACGCCCGGCGCATCGGTACTCGACGACAGATGCACGACGCAGCCGATCGCCCGCGCGGGCGGCAGCGCCGCCGACACCGCGCCGCCCGGATCGACCGCATCGAGCGGCACGCCGTCGAGCGGTCCTTCGAGCCCGTGCGTAAACCACCACGGCAGCCCGTTCATCGCCGCGACGATCACCGTGTCGGGCCCGACCAGCGGCGCGATACGGGCTGCCAGCACCGGCAGCACCTGCGCCTTCAGCGCGATCACCACGTAATCCTGCACGCCGAGCGCGGCCGCGTCGTCGCTTGCGCGCACCGGCACCGACGACGTGACGCCCGTCTCGTCGATCACACGCACGCCGTGCGCGTTCAGCGCATCGAGCGTCGCGCCGCGCGCGTATGCGCTGACCGTCATGCCGGCGCGCGACAGCGCGGCCGCGAGCAATCCGCCGATCGCGCCGACACCGACGACTGCCGCACGCACCGACCCTGTATTCGTGTCGTTCATGATGAGCTTCCGTTTGCCGGGAGCTGACGAGCATACCGCTCAATAGTTGCGGACACAACCATCGACGCGACGAAGCACGGATCCGGCACAGCCCGCTTCAGCGCACGTCATCGCCGCGCTCGATCGCGTCGGCGCAACGCTCGCCGCCGATCGCCCCGAGCACGCCCGCGATCTGGCTCTTGTCGTGCATGCCGAGCTTGCGGTACGCGCAGCGCAGGTAGTGACGCACGGTCGTCGGCGAAATCGCCATCTGCTGCGCGACCTCCTTGTGCGAGCGTCCCGCACCGTAAAAGCGGATCGCGGCGAGCTCGCGCGGACTCAGCCGGTCGAGCAGCGACCGCGGCCGCGCTTCGATCTGGAACAGTCCGGCGATGGGTACGCACTGGATCCGCAGCGCAGCACCGACAAACGGCTGGGTCGAGCGGCGCCGCAGATGCGCGACGAGCGGCTCCGGCACGCGCGCACCGGCCCAGCCCGGCCATTCGGCGCGCAGCACGTCGTCGAATCCGTGATCGGCGTGGTGCAGCACGCCAAAGTTGTCGCACAACGCGCGCGCCACAGGCCCGGCGCCATCGCCGCGTTCACGCGTGAGCTGCGCCGCGCGGTTGATCGTGAGCGCCGCCGCGAGATGCGGAATCACCTGTTCGACGCGGCACGCATCGTCGTCGCCGAACGGCTGATTCAGCCCCCGCCGATAGATCGACATGAACGTCGTCAAACCGAAGCGGCGATCGAGCGTGCACACGCACATCAGTTGCGCGAGCCCGTACTTCACGCACCAGTCGCGAAACCGCACGTCGAGCCCCGGCTCGATCACCGACAGCCGCAGCGCTCGACCATGCCCGTCGCGCGTGCGGCGCGCGAGCGGATCGCAATCGCGCACGCGCTGCCAGTCGCCGAAAAATGCGTGCGGAAGGCGGTACAGGAAGCTGTTGTGCATCACGGGGCCGGTCGCCGCGTGCGTCGCGACGCCGGTCCACGCGGCTTCGAACGGGACGAGCGCCTGCAGCAGCGAAAGGAAGCGGCACTCGAACTCGCCGATCGCCGATTGCGCAGCGAGCGCGTACAGATCGAGCAGCATCAGCCCGAGCTCGCGCTGCGATGCGTCGCCGCGCGCGATCCCGTCGAAATCGGCACGGCGCGCTCGTCGCGGCGGCCACACGGAATCGTCGAGGACGATCGCAGCCGGCACGTCGCGCAGCATGTCGAAATCGGGCCCGATATCGGTCGTGATCCTCACCTTTCGCTCCTCCGCCCGTTCGGGCTGCCGATGCGCGCAACGCAGACCGGCCGATTATAGCGACCGGCATTTTTGTCGGCGCCGGTCGCCGGAGCCGGCGCGAATCCCATCCATTTGAACGGTGTGCGGCATGCGGCAATCGCGTCGCGTGCCGCGCCGTCGCCGCAATACGCGCCGCGGCCGCGGGCTGCGGGTTTTCCATACCGTTCATCTGGACGACTGTTCGCCGGCATTGCCGCTGCGGACACTGCATCGCGACGAGATCGACGACAAACCGATGCAGCACGGCATGGAGAACCCCACGTGACGACACCCCGCTTCCTGTGCAAGGCCGCCGCCGCGACGCTCGCCGCGTCCGGCATTGCGGCGCACGCGCAGTCGACCCTCGCGCTTTACGGTGCGCTCGACGTCGGCGTGCAATATCTGACTCATGCCGACGGGCATCGCGCGGCCGTGCGGCTGCAGAACTACGGCATTCTGCCGTCGCAGATCGGCCTGAAGGGTCACGAGGATCTCGGCGGCGGCTGGCGTGCGCTGTTCAAGCTCGAACAGGGCATCAGCGTGAACGACGGCACCGCGACCGCGCCCGGCTACGCGTTCTTTCGCGGCGCGTACGTCGGCGTCGCGGGGCCTGCCGGCACCGTCACGCTCGGCCGGCAATTCAGCGTGCTGTTCGACAAGACGCTGTTCTACGACCCGCTGTGGTACGCGTCGTACAGCGGCCAGGCGGTGATCGTGCCGCTGTCGGCGAACTTCGTCGATCGTTCGGTCAAGTATCAGTCGCCGACATTCGGCGGATTCGACGTCGAGGCGCTCGCCGCGACGGCCGGCGTCGCCGGCAACACGCGCGCCGGCCGCGTGCTCGAACTCGGCGGCCAGTACACCAGCAACGGGCTGTCGGTCGGCGCGGTGCTGCACCAGGCGCACGGCGACACGTCGACGTCCGCCGACGCGTCCGGGCGCCGGCGCGAACTCGGCACGCTCGCCGCACGTTATGCGTTCGCTGCACTGCCGCTGACCGTCTATGCCGGCATCGAGCGGATGACCGGCGATCTCGACGCGCCGCGCACGGTCGTCTGGGGCGGCGCCCGCTACATCGCGCCGAACGGGATCGGCGTGAACGCAGGCGTGTACCACACCGATTCGCGTACGCCGACGACCGGCCATCCGACGCTGTTCGTCGCGAGCACCACCTATGCGCTGTCGAAGCGCACCGTCGCGTACGTGAACCTCGGCTATGCGCGCAACGGCGGCCAGAGTTCGCAGACCGTCTACGAATACGACCCGACGCCGCTCGCCGGCGCGTCACAGTTCGGCGCGATGGCCGGCTTCTATCACCTGTTCTGACTTCCCCGAATTCCCCTGCGTCAGCGAGATTCCGTCATGAAAACCCTGTCCACCGATGCCGCGCTTCCGCCCGACGGCAGCGCGCCCGCGTTCGCGCGCTCGACGCTCGTCGCGCTGGTCGTGTTCGCCGCCATCACGCCGCTGCTGTTGCTCGTCGCGCCGGCCGTCGCCGGTCAGCTCGCGACGCAGCTCGGTCTGTCCGCGTCGCAAATCGGCACGTACTTCTTCGTCGAACTCGGCGCGTTCAGTGTCGCGACCGTGCCGTCGTACCTGTGGCTCGGCCGTGTCGATGCGCGCCGCGTCGCCGCGTGTGCGACTGCATTGTTCGGCGTCGGCAATCTGCTGACCGCGCTATGGATGCCGGGCTTCGTCGCGCTGCTCGCGCTGCGGGCCGTCACCGCGCTCGGCGGCGGCTCGCTGATGGTGCTCTGCATGACGAGCGCGGCGACGAGCCGCAACAGCGATCGCGTGTACGGGCTGTGGGTCGTCGGCCAGCTGATCGCGGGCGCGATCGGCCTGTTCGTGCTGCCGCACGTGTTCGCCGCGTTCGGGCTGCGTGCGCTGTACGTCGCGCTCGCCGCGCTCGCGCTGATCGCGGCGCCGCTGTCGCGCGGCTTTCCGTCGGTACTGGGCGCGCGGACGGTTTCCACGCGCGCCCAGCACGATACACACGATGCACGACCGCGTTCTTCGCGAAGCTCGGTCGCACTCGCGATCGGCTCGGTGCTGCTGTTCTATGTCGCGATCGGCAGCGTATGGACGTTCGCGAGCCGCGCGGCCGCCGATGCCGGTCTCGATCCGCAATCGACCGGCACCGTGCTCGCGATCGCGAGCGTGATGGGAATCGCCGGCGCGGCGCTCGCATCGTGCGCGGGCGGCCGACTGCCGCGGCGCGCGATGCTGGCCGCCGGCTATGCGCTGCTCGTTGCGTCGCTCGTCGCGCTTGCCGCGATGCCGGACACCGGCGGCTACAGCGCCGCGATCTTTGCATTCAAGTTCGCGTGGACGTTCGTGCTGCCGTTCATTCTCGCGACCGTCGCGCAGATCGACGCGTCGGGCCGCATCGTCGCGACGCTCAACCTCGTGATCGGCGCCGGCCTCGCCGCGGGCCCGCTGCTCGCCGGGCTGATGCTCGACCGCGGCGGCACGATGCGTGCGCTGCTGATCGCGGCGACCGTCGTCGCGCTCGCGTCGTTCGCCGCGTTGCACCGCCTCGAGCGCCGCGCTTCCGTTTCTTCCCAACCGTGACAGGTCACGCATCCATGAATCGCACTGCCTTCTTCACCGATGAACGCACCTTCTGGCATACCGGCGGCATGCACGCGCTGTTCTTTCCGGTCGGCGGCTGGGTCCAGCCGCCGTCGAGCGCCGGCTATGCGGAGTCGCCGGAGTCCAAGCGTCGGCTGCTGTCGCTCGTACACGCATCGGGGCTGGCCGCGCGGCTCGACATGTCGAGCGCTGCGCCCGCCACGACCGCCGATCTACTGCGCATCCATCCCGCCGGCTATCTCGATGCGTTCCGCGCGCTCAGCGATGCGAACGGCGGCGACCTCGGCGATCTCGCGCCGTTCGGCCGCGGGAGTTACGAGATCGCCGCGCTGTCGGCCGGGCTCGCGATCGCCGCCGTCGATGCGGTCGTCGCCGAGCGCGCGGCCAACGCGTTCTCGCTGTCGCGGCCGCCCGGTCATCATTGCCTGCGCGATCGGCCGATGGGCTTCTGCCTGCTCGCGAACATTCCGATCGCGATCGAAGCAGCGCGCGCGAAGCACGGCGTGGGCCGCGTGGCGGTGATCGACTGGGACGTGCATCACGGCAACGGCACGCAGTCGATCTACTACGACGATCCGCACACGTTGACGATCTCGCTGCACCAGGACCGCTGCTTCCCGCCCGGCTACGGCGGCGCGGACGATCGCGGCGAACGCGAAGGCATCGGCGCGAATCTGAACGTGCCGTTGCTCGCGGGCAGCGGCGACGATGCGTATCGCTACGCATTCGACCGAATCGTGCTGCCGGCGCTCGAGCGTTTCCGGCCCGAGCTGATCGTCGTCGCAAGCGGGCTCGACGCAAGCGCGGTCGATCCGCTCGCGCGCATGCAGCTGCATAGCGACAGCTACCGGTTCATGACGCGCGCGGTGAAGGAAGCGGCGCAGCGGCACTGCGGCGGGCGGCTCGCGATCGTTCATGAGGGCGGCTATTCGGAGGCGTACGTGCCGTTCTGCGGGCTGGCAATCGTCGAGGAGCTGGCCGACGTGCGCACCGGCGTCGCCGATCCGATGCTGGAGCTCGCGATCGCGCAGCAGCCGGGCGAGCGGTTCATCGCGTTTCAGCGCGAACTGCTCGACGAGCTGGCGACGGCGTTCGGACTGTAACGCGAAGCAACGTGCGACCGGAATCGGCCGCGCGCCGGCCCTTGCGCGAACCGCGCGGATGCGGTCTCCTGTGCGTTTATACGTACAGACCCGAGTCGCTCCCCAGATGAAATCGTCTCCGCGCAATCGCGACACCAACGACCAAGCGCGCCGTCAGCCTTCCAGGCTGATGCTGAACATATTGGCCGTGCTGATCGGCATCGTCACGTTCGCGGCCGTCGCGGGATGGGTAATCTATAGCTGGCTCGTCGACCGCGAAGTGCAGTACTTCGCGATTCCGCTGGTGTTTTCGGTGCCGGTGATCGTTGCGGTCGCGATCCGGAGTTTCTGGGACTAGCTCGGACGGGCTGCGCGATACGCGCGGAAAGCGGAAGAAAGTCGAACTTGGTGGGAAATAAAAAGCGCTGCGGTCGATCGACCGGCAGCGCTTTTTTCGGAGGACCGCGCGCATTGGCGCAGCGCGCGTCGAACTGCTGGTGCGTGAGGCCGGACTCGAACCGGCACACCCTTGCGGGCGTCAGGACCTAAACCTGGTGCGTCTACCAATTTCGCCACTCACGCGCATGTTCTGTCGCCTGATCGCGCGGGTACGTCGTATGCGTTCACCGCGCGCCCGAGCCGTCGGCCGGCCTGAAAACCGGCACGCCCGATCAGGCGAGCGCGAGATTCTACCCGATCCGTGCGGCGTTGTCTCGCTTCGCCGGCGCATGTCGGGCGGCGGTGCTAGAATGCCGCGCTCGACGTGACGGCCGTGTGCCGCCGCGCGTGCAGCCCCGCCCCGACACGATCTGCCCCGTGAACTTCGACGACTACTGTCAGCAAAAGGCCGCCCCCGACGGCTCGAGCGCCTACTACGCGCTGCGTCAGGCGCCGGCCGCCGTCCAGCCGCGCCTCACCGCGCTGTTCGCATTGCGCCGCGAACTCGAGGAAACCGTCAAGGAAACCAGCGATCCGACCGTCGGACACACGAAGCTCGCGTGGTGGCACAAGGAACTCGCGGCGCTCGCCGAAGGGCAGCCGTCGCATCCCGTCACGAAAGCGCTCGCGCAGCATCATCCGTCGATCCGCGCGGAAACCGACGCGCTGCGCGCGCTCGTCAACGGCTACGGAATGGATCTCGAGCAGGCGCGCTATCTCGACTTCGCGAACCTGCAGCGCTACATCGCGCTGGTCGGCGGCACGTTCGCGGCGCTCGTCGCACGCGCGAGCGCCGCGAACGCCGCCGATCCGCAACCGTGGGCCGCGGACGTCGGCCGCGCGCTGATGCTCGCTCAATTCGTGCAGGAGCTCGGCAACGATGCGCGCCACGGTCGCATCTATTTGCCGATCGACGAATTGCAGCGCTACAACGTCACTGCCGCCGATCTGCTGAACCGTCGCTATAGCCCGGCGTTCACCGAGCTGCTGCAGTTCCAGACGGCGCGCGCGCGCGAAGCGCTCGCCGCCGCCGACGCGGCGATCCCCGCCTCGGAACGCCGTTCGCAGCGCACGCTGCGTGCGCAGATCGCGCTGGCCGCCTCGCTGCTCGACGAGATCGAGCGCGACGGCTACCAGGTGCTGCACCAGCGGATCGCGCTCACGCCGATCCGCAAACTGTGGATCGCATGGCGCGCCGCGCGCCGGCGCTGAATCGCCGGCTCACACTTTCAGCAGCGGCAGCGGTTCGAAACGCTGCTGCAGCACGCGCGTCGCATCGAGCCCCCACCACGGACCGAGCACGGTCGCATAAAGCTGACGGAAGTCGACCGAGACCGGCAGATTGCCGTTGCCGTCGAGCCGTGCGAGCGCGGGCGGCGCACCGTACAGCCCGCCCGCCACGCGGCCGCCCATCACGAAATGCGGCGCCGCCGTGCCGTGATCGGTGCCGTTGCTCTGGTTCTCGCGCACGCGCCGCCCGAATTCCGCATACGTGATCGCGAGCGTCCGGTCCCAGCGTCCGAGCTCGATCAGCGCGTCGCGCATCGCGCTCATTCCCTGCGCGAACTGCTTGAGCAGCGCCGCATGCTGGCCGGGCTGGTTCTGATGCGTGTCGAAGCCGTTGAGCGTCAGCCGCAGCACCGCGACGCCGTCCTGCGCGCCGGCTCCCGACGCGTCGCATGCGGCCAGCACCTGCATCGCGGTCTTCACCGACGTGCCGAATGCGCCGGCCGGAAACGCGGTCCGGAATTCGCGCATCCCGCCGCGCGGACGCAGCCGATCGGCGGCCTTCACGATGTCGTTCTCGACGTCGATGATGTGCGCGAGCGCCGGATTCTGCTCGCGCAGCGACGACGGCTCCGCCAGCCGCGCCGCGCGAATGAACTGCGCCGGATTGACGAGCGCGATCGCGCGCGCGCCGTTCGCGAGCGGCCCCATCTCCGCGCTGCCGAGCACGACGCCGTCCGCCGCGAAACCGGGCGGCACGGGCGCCTGCGCGAACGTGCGCGTGAGCCATCCTTCGTGCAGATACTGATCGGAGCGCGATGCGGTATCCCAGATCTCGATCGAGCGGAAATGCGACAGGTTCGGCTGCGGATAGCCGACGCCCTGCACGATCGCGACCTGCCCGTCGCGCCACAACGGCATCAGCGGCGCGAGCGACGGGTGCAGTCCGGTTTGCGCGTCGAGCTGCAGCACCTGCTCGCGCTTGATGCCGATGCTGCGGCGGAACTGGTAGTACAGCGGATCCGCGTACGGCACCACCGTGTTGAGGCCGTCGTTGCCGCCCTTCAGCTCGACGAGGATCAGCACGTTCGCGTAGCCCGCCGCCGCTTGCGGCGGCGTCGATGCCGCGAGCGCAGGCGTCTGCCACAGCGATACGCGTGCCGCCGCAGCGGCGCCGGTCAACGTCAGAAAGTCACGTCGGTTCATCGCGCATCCTTCGGTTCGCCGCGCGACGCAGGCGCTGCGTCGTCGGCATGGTTCGTCATTTCGTCGCCGATGTCATTTCAGCTGGTAGGCCGGATCCATCAGCAGCGCTTCCAGATACGCGCTGCCGGTCGAATCCGTATCGATCGCGGCGACCGGCGACACGGGCAGCACCGCATGCTGCAGCTGCAGTTCGGTAGACAGCCCGGCGATTGCTTGCGGTCGCGCGCGATACTGCGCGAGCCAGCGCTCGAGGTCGAAGCGCAAACCGCCGCGCGCCGGTTTGCCCGCACCGCCGCGCATGTCGGCGGCAGACGCGGCGGGATCGATCACGTGCATCGCGCGCGAGCGCGCATCCGACGACGCGGGCATTGCATGCGCGGCCGGCCGCATGCCGGCCGTCTCGGTCGCGCGGAACAATTGTTCGACGAATTGCTTGCGCGCGAGCAGCGTCGTGCTGTTGATCCACGTCGCGCCGCCCGGCCAGCCCTTCACGTTCGGCGGATAGAACAGCGTCTGCCCGAGCGTGCGCACGGTGTTCGCGAGCGTCTGCGGATCGCCGTACGCGACGTCGAACATCCGCACCGACCCGACCACGAACTCGACCGGCGACTTCACGAGCACGCCGCGATTGCGCGGATCCCAGAACGCATCGGTCGACCATAGCGCGGCGAGCGCCGCGCGAATCTCGTAACCGCTCGCGCGAAACCGTTCGGCGACGCCGTCGAGCGCGGCCGCATCCGGCGTATCGGACACGAACTCGCGCCACAGCTTGCCGGCGACGAAGCGCGCGGTGTCGCGGTGCTTCAGCAGGATGTCGATGAATGCATCGCCGTCGAACGGCCCGGTCTCGCCGAGTATCGTCTTGTCGCCTGCGTCGTGCCATTCGGGCCGCACGATGAAGCGCAGCGTATCGGGGTCGAGCGTCCAGCCCGTCATCGCGCGCGCGGCCCCGGTCACGTCGTGCTGCGCGTAGCGCCCTTCGCCGAGCGTGAACAGCTCCATCACTTCGCGTGCGAAATTCTCGTTCGGGCGCCCCTTGCGATTGCTCGCGCCGTCGAGATACTGCAGCATCGCCGGATCCTTCGCGACCGCATGCAGCAGCGTGCCGAAGTTGCCGAGCGCCTCGCGGCGAAACAGCGCGTTCTGCGCGGCCATCGTCTGCGGATACGGGACCTTGTCCTCGCCGGACGTGAAGTGGCCATGCCAGAACAGCGTCATGCGCTCGGTCAACGGCGACGGCGTCGCGATCATCTCGGCGATCCACGCGGCGCGCAGCGCGTCGTAGCGGCGATGGCGCTCGCGCAGCGCGTCGTAGCGGCGATGGCGCTCGCGCAGCGCGTCGCGCCGCATGTCGGGCGTCCATGCGTGACGCTGCGCGCGCGGCGGCGGCAGGTCGTCGATCCAGTCCGGCCACGTCGTGACGGGCTCGCGGCGCACGTTGCCGAGCGCATCGTCGATCGCCTGCGCACGCGTCATCCCGACGATGCGCGCGACGTCGGCGGGCGCGGGCGAGAAGCCGGTACGGGCCAGAAAGAACAATGCATCGTCCGCGTCGAGCGGCGTCTGCATCGCAGGCGACGGCACCGCTGCGACAACGTTCGCTTTCATCGTCAGGACTCCCGGAACGCACCGGCGGTGCGGATGCCCGTTCAACGGCATCCGCCGCATCCGAGTTGACGGAGAAATTGCTACGGAATTTTTCCGCGATGCGAACGACCGCGGCGATCGCGCTTCAGCGCTTGTACAGCTCGCGAACGGCATCCTCGATGTGCTGACGCAGCAGATGACGTTCTTCGGGCGTCATGTGGCCGTCGCGGCGGCGCTGTTCGAGATCGGGAGGCACCGCGGAGCGCGCGGTCGTGTCGGCGCTGCGGTCGGGCTGCGGCGCCTTGCCGCGCGGCAGCTTGCGCGACGATGCGCCCTGCTCGGGGCGCTGCGCATACGCGAAGTTCGACGCATACGGACCGGCAAGCACGATCGTCAGCATCAGTGCAATCCGGGCAGATCGCATGACCGTCCTCGCTTCTTTGGTCGATTTGTTCCCTTCGTCACGCGGCAACCGGCTACCTCTGGTACTTGAAAAACCCTGCGGAATTCGGGTGTGCAAAGATGAAAGATGAAGTGGAGGGAGTATCTACCGAATTTCGGCTTCGAGTAAAGGAATCTATATAGCCTGCCTTTACTCCGCGCGACACTACGGGTAAATTTTGTAACCGACTGTAACGCGCGAAAATGTGCGACCGTGCGTCATTTCTCATTCGCGATAAGATGCCGCTCATGGAAACGAAAAACCCCTCCAAGATTCTCGTCGTCGACGACGACCCGCGCCTGCGCGATCTGCTGCGCCGCTACCTCGGCGAACAGGGCTTCAACGTCTATGTCGCGGAAAACGCGACCGCGATGAACAAGCTCTGGGTGCGCGAGCGTTTCGATCTGCTCGTCCTCGATCTGATGCTGCCCGGCGAAGACGGCCTGTCGATCTGCCGCCGGCTGCGCGGCAGCAACGACCGCACGCCGATCATCATGCTCACCGCGAAGGGTGAGGACGTCGACCGCATCGTCGGCCTCGAGATGGGCGCGGACGACTATCTGCCGAAGCCGTTCAATCCGCGCGAACTCGTCGCGCGCATCCACGCGGTGCTGCGCCGCCAGGCGCCGGCCGAACTGCCGGGCGCGCCGTCGGAAACCACCGAGGTGTTCGAATTCGGCGAGTTCTCGCTGAATCTCGCGACGCGCACGCTGACGAAATCCGGTCAGGAGATTCCGTTGACGACCGGCGAATTCTCGGTGCTGAAGGTGTTCGCGCGTCACCCGCGCCAGCCGCTGTCGCGCGAGAAGCTGATGGAGCTCGCACGCGGCCGCGAATACGAAGTGTTCGACCGCAGCCTCGACGTGCAGATCTCGCGCCTGCGCAAGCTGATCGAGCCGGATCCGGGCAGCCCGCGTTTCATCCAGACCGTCTGGGGTCTCGGCTACGTGTTCATTCCGGACGGCGCCGCCTGATCTTTTTCCTCTCCGGTTTCGCCTGTCCACGGCCCGTCCCATGCGTATCGACCGGCGCCTCCTGCAGCTCGCGTTCGGCGGTCTGTTCTGGCGCACCTTCCTGCTGATCGCGCTGCTGATCTCGGTGAGTCTCACCGCGTGGTTTCAAAGCTTTCGCGTGATCGAGCGCGAGCCGCGCGCGCAGCGCGTCGCACTTCAGCTCGTCGCGATCGTGAAGCTCACGCGCACCGCGCTGCTCTACTCCGATCCCGATCTGCGGCGCGCGCTGCTGCAGGATCTCGAGAGCAACGAGGGCGTGCGCGTGTACCCGCGCGAGAAAACCGACAAGTTCAAGCTGCAGCCCGACGAATCGCTGAACCGGCTGATCGAACACGACATTCGCAGCCGGCTCGGCGACGACACCGTGATCGCGCAGTCGGTCAACGACATTCCGGGCGTGTGGATCAGCTTCAAGATCGACGACGACGACTACTGGGTCGCGCTCGACCGCGATCAGCTCGATACGGTCACCGGCCTGCAATGGGCCGGCTGGGGACTGTTCGCGCTCGCGCTGTCGCTGTTCGGCTCCGCGTTCATCACGAGCCTCGTGAACCGGCCGTTCTCGCGGCTCGCGCTCGCCGCGCGTCAGGTCGGCTCGGGCCAGGCGCCGGAGCCGCTGCCCGAACGCGGGATGGGCGTCGCCGCCGAAACCAACCGCAGCTTCAACCAGATGGTGCGCGACCTCGAGCAGCTCGAGGCCGATCGCGCGCTGATGCTCGCCGGCATTTCGCACGATCTGCGCACGCCGCTCGCGCGGCTGCGTCTCGAGACCGAGATGAGCCCGTCGGACCAGGCGACGAAAGACGCGATGGTCGACGACATCGAGCAGATGGACCGCATCATCGCCGCGTTCATCGACTATGCGCGGCCGACGCAGCGCAAGCCGGAACCGGTCGATCTGTCGACGATCGCGCAGGAAGTCGCCGCGCGCGTATCGAGCGAGGACGGCGTCGACATCCGCACGCGGCTCGCGCCGACCGCGATCATCGAGGCCGACGAAACCGACATGCGCCGCGTGATCGGCAATCTCGTCGAGAACGCGCGCAAATATGGGCAAAGCAGGCACGACGGCATCTCGCGCATCACGCTGGAGACGCGCGTATCGCACGCGCGCGTCGAACTGTCGGTGAGCGACGAAGGCCCCGGCATTCCGGAGGACCAGCTACCGCTCGTGATGCGGCCGTTCTACCGCGTCGACGCCGCGCGCTCGAAGGCCGACGGCACCGGCCTCGGGATGGCGATCGTGCTGCGGCTCGTCGGCCGCTATCGCGGCGCGCTGCGCCTGCGCAATCGCAGCCCGGAAGGCGGGCTCGAAGTCACGCTCGAGTTCCCCGCCGCCGGCAGGACGCGTGCGACGTCGTGACACGCGCACGCACGGTTCTTGCGCGTCACACTATCGCCGCGGTTGAGAAAATCTATGGGGATCGTTAGTCAAAATCTATTGAATCGTTACACTAATAGTGTTATAGTCGTCCCCATGCTGTCACACCATCGTTGCAGCACCGAGGTAGCTTGACTCTGTCTTCTTCCCAACTCATACAGGAGTATCCGCATGAAAACCGTGGGCGATAAACTCGAAGCTTTCACCGTCGTAGCCGCGAAGCCGGGCTTCAACAATCACGAGGAAAACGGCCAGTCGGCGTTCGAGACCGTCACCGAAACGTCGTTCCCGGGCAAGTGGAAGATCATCTACTTCTATCCGAAGGACTTCACGTTCGTGTGCCCGACGGAAATCGTCGAATTCGCGAAGCTCGCGAAGCAGTTCGAAGAGCGCGACGCCGTGCTGCTCGGCGGCAGCTCGGACAACGAATTCGTGAAGCTCGCATGGCGCCGTGAGCACAAGGATCTCGACAAGCTGAACCACTACTCGTTCGGCGACGTCAAGGGCGAACTGATCGACCAGCTCGGCGTGCGCGACAAGGAAGCCGGCGTCGCACTGCGCGCGACGTTCATCGTCGATCCGGACAACACGATCCAGCACGTTTCGGTGAACAACCTGAACGTCGGCCGCAGCCCGGAAGAAATCCTGCGCATTCTGGACGGCCTGCAAACGGACGAACTGTGCCCGTGCAACCGCGCAATCGGCGGCGCAACGCTGTAAGCGCATCGATGCACGAAAGCCCGCGGCACGCATCCTGCCTGCGGGCTTTTTTAACGGCCAATTCATAGGAGATATCAATGGAATTCATCGACTCGATTAAGGCACGTATTCCCGACTACGCGAAGGACATCCGTCTGAACCTCGACGGCACGATCTCGCGCTCGTCGCTCGAAGGCAACGATGCAGTGGGCGTCGCGCTCGCGGCCGCTGTCGCCGCGAAGAGCACGGTGCTCGTGAAGACGATCCGCGAGGCCGGCGTGCTGTCGCCCGAAGAGACGAACGCCGCGCTGACCGCGGCCGCGCTGATGGGGATGAACAACACGTGGTATCCGTACGTCGAGATGGCCGACGACGCGGACCTGAAGACCCAGCGCGCCGAGCTGCGAATGGGTGCGTACGCGTCGCACGGCGGCGTCGACAAGCGCCGCTTCGAGATGTACGCGCTCGCCGCGTCGATCGTCGGCAAGTGCCACTTCTGCGTGAAGTCGCACTATGCGCTGCTGAAGAACGAGCAAGGGATGACCGTCACGCAGCTGCGCGACGTCGGCCGCATCGCGTCGGTGATCAACGCCGCCGCGCAGGTGATCGCCGCCGAAGGCGAGTAAGACGGACGGCGCGCGGCCGACGCCGCGCCGGCCGCCGAAATGACAAATGCCACGCAAGCGCGTGGCATTTTGTCGTTTACGCGGCACACCGCGGCGCGGCCGCGTTACGCGCTTGGCTTCGTCATGCGCTTTGCTTCACCAGCAGCGCCGCCGCCTGCGCCTCGATCCCTTCGCCGCGCCCGAGATAGCCGAGCTTCTCGTTGGTCTTCGCCTTCACGTTCACACGATCGAGCGGCAGCCCGACATCGGCCGCGATGTTCGCACGCATCCCTTCGATATGCGGCGCGAGCTTCGGCGCCTGTGCGATCACGGTACTGTCGACGTTCTGGATCGCGAAGCCGGCCGCCTTCACGCGTGCGACGCATTCGCGCAGCAGCACGCGGCTGTCCGCACCCTTGAACGCGGCGTCGGTGTCGGAGAAATGACGGCCGATATCGCCGAGCGCCGCCGCGCCGAACAGCGCGTCGGTGATCGCGTGCAGCAGCACGTCGGCATCCGAGTGACCGAGCAGGCCGCGCTCGTACGGAATCGTCACGCCGCCGATGATGAGCGGGCGCCCCGGGACGAGCTGATGCACGTCGTAGCCTTGTCCGATTCTGAAGTCCATGCGTGTTCCGATTGAGATGGGGAAAGTCAGGAAGCGTGCGCGGTGCGCGCGAGAATCGCCTCCGCGAGCGCGAAATCTTCGGGATACGTGACCTTGAAGTTGCGCAGGCTGCCCTGCACGACGCGCGGCGTATGGCCCGCCCATTCGATCGCGCTCGCTTCGTCGGTCAGGTCGTGCCCTTCGCGCTGCGCGCGCAGGATCGCGTCGCGCAGCATGCCGATGCGGAACATCTGCGGCGTCTGCGCCTGCCACAGCGCGTCGCGCGGCTCGGTGCGCGCGATCGCGTCGCCGCCGGCCGGCACGCGCTTGAGCGTGTCCGCGACCGGCAGCGCGACGATGCCGCCGACCGCGTCGTCCTTCAGCGTCGCGACGAGCGCGCGAATAAGCTCGGGCGTGATGCCGGGCCGTGCGGCGTCGTGCACGAGCACCCAGTCGTGATCGGCCGCGCCGAATTCGGCGAGCTCGAGCAGCCCGTTCAGCACCGACGCCTGCCGCGACGCGCCGCCGCAGCGGCGCACCGCGAAGCGCAGGCCCGCGAAGCGGCGCGCATCGAAATGCGTGTCGTCCGGCGCGAGCACGACGAGGGTCTGCGCGAATTCGCTGCACGCGTCGAACGCGGCGAGCGTGTAATGCAGGAGCGCGCGGCCGGCCAGCGTGCGGTATTGCTTCGGCACGGCCGAGCCGGAGCGGCTGCCCGTGCCGGCGCAGGGAATCAGGGCGAAGAGTCGGGGAGTCACGAAAGAAAGCGCCGGAAAGATGAAATCGAGAAGCGGATTTTATAATAGGTCTTTCGTCCCGACCGGCGCGCCGCGCTGCGCCGTGCACGCCACCCCAGCCGTCCCTATGCCAGACAACGCTTCCAACCCGCCCGCCTCGCCCGTTCCGCGCGTCAAACCCGGCCAGCGCTATGCCTTCGACGGCGCGCACGGCTCCGCCGACGCGCTCGCCATCGCCCGCTATCTCGCCGACAACCGCGCGGACGTGCCGCTCCTTGCGGTGATCTGCGCGAACGCGGTCGACGCGCAGCGGCTGTCGCAGGAAATCGGCTACTTTTCGCCGGACGCGCGCGTGCGCCTGCTGCCGGACTGGGAAACGCTGCCGTACGACACGTTCTCGCCGCACCAGGATCTCGTATCGGAGCGGCTCGCGACGCTGCACGATCTCGGCGAGGGCCGCTGCGACATCCTGCTGGTGCCAGCCACGACCGCGCTGTACCGGATGCCGCCCGCATCGTTCATGGCCGCGTACACGTTCGCGTTCGCGCAAGGCGAGCGGCTCGACGACGCGAAGCTGAAGGCGCAGCTCACGCTGGCCGGCTACGAGCACGTGAGCCAGGTCGTGCGGCCCGGCGAATACTGCGTGCGCGGCTCGCTGATCGACCTGTATCCGATGGGCTCGCCGCTGCCGTACCGGATCGACCTGTTCGACGATCAGGTCGACTCGATCCGCGCCTTCGATCCGGACACGCAGCGCAGCCTGTATCCGGTGCGCGACGTGCGGCTGCTGCCGGGCCGCGAATTCCCGTTCGACGAAGCGGCGCGCACGGCGTTTCGCAGCCGCTGGCGCGAGACGTTCGAGGGCGACCCGAGCCGCGCGACGATCTACAAGGACATCGGCAACGGCGTGCCGTCGGCGGGCATCGAGTATTACCTGCCGCTATTCTTCGACGAGACGGCGACGCTGTTCCACTATCTGCCGCAGAACGCGCATCTGGTGTTCGCCGGCGATCTCGACGCGGCGATCCGCCGCTTCACCGCCGACACGAAACAGCGCTATGCATTCCTCGCGCACGATCGCGAACGGCCGATCCTCGAGCCGCAGCGGCTGTTCCTGTCCGACGAAGACTTCTTCACGCTCGCGAAGCCGTTCGCGCGCGTCGTGCTGCCCGCGCAGCCGGCCGGCGGCTGGGCGACCGCGCTGCCCGAGCTGACGGTCGACCGCCACGCGGACGATCCGCTCGCCGCACTGCGCACGTTCGTCGAATCGTCCGGCAAGCGCGTGCTGCTGACCGTCGAATCGGCGGGCCGCCGCGAGACGATCCTGCAACTGCTCGCCGAGCATCATCTGCGCCCCGCGTCGAACGACGGCTTCGCGAGCTGGCTCGCGAGCGACGAACGTTTCGCGCTCGGCGTCGCGCCGCTCGCGAGCGGCTTCGCGGTGCCGGGCGAAGGCTACGCGATCGTCACCGAGACCGAGCTGTACGGCGCACTCGGCCGCCGCGCGGGACGCCGCCGGCAGGAGCAGGCGAGCAACGTCGACGCGATGGTGCGCGACCTGTCGGAGCTGAAGGTCGGCGACCCGGTCGTGCATGCGCAGCACGGCATCGGCCGCTACATGGGCCTCGTGTCGATGGATCTCGGCGAAGGCGAAACCGAATTCCTGCATCTCGAATACGCGGGCGACAGCAAACTGTACGTGCCGGTCGCGCAACTGCACGTGATCTCGCGCTACAGCGGTGCGGATCCCGACAGCGCGCCGCTGCACGCGCTCGGCTCCGGCCAGTGGGAACGCGCGAAGCGCAAGGCCGCGCAGCAGATCCGCGATACGGCCGCCGAGCTGCTGAACCTGTACGCGCGCCGCGCGGCGCGCGAAGGTCATGCGTTCGCGCTCGATCCGCGCGACTACGTGAAGTTCGCGGAGAGCTTCGGCTTCGAGGAAACGCCCGATCAGGCCGCCGCGATCGCCGCCGTGATCGGCGACATGACGAGCGGCAAGCCGATGGACCGCCTCGTGTGCGGCGACGTCGGCTTCGGCAAGACCGAAGTCGCGCTGCGCGCGGCGTTCATCGCGGTAATGGGCGGCAAGCAGGTCGCGCTGCTGTCGCCGACCACGCTGCTCGCCGAACAGCACACGCAGACCTTCGTCGACCGCTTCGCGGACTGGCCGGTGCGCATCGTCGAGCTGTCGCGCTTCAAGACCGCGAAGGAAGTGAACGCGGCGATCGCGCAGATCAACGAAGGCAGCGTCGACATCGTGATCGGCACGCACAAGCTGCTGTCGTCGGACGTGCAGTTCAAGCGCCTCGGGCTCGTGATCATCGACGAGGAACACCGCTTCGGCGTGCGCCAGAAGGAAGCGCTGAAGGCGCTGCGCGCGGAAGTCGACGTGCTGACGCTGACCGCGACGCCGATTCCGCGCACGCTCGGGATGGCGCTCGAAGGGCTGCGCGATTTCTCGGTGATCGCGACCGCGCCGCAGAAGCGGCTCGCGATCAAGACGTTCGTGCGCCGCGAAGAGGAAAGCGTGATCCGCGAGGCGATGCTGCGCGAGCTGAAGCGCGGCGGCCAGGTGTACTTCCTGCACAACGAGGTCGAGACGATCGAGAACCGCAAGGCGATGCTCGAGGAACTGGTGCCCGAGGCGCGGATCGTGATCGCGCACGGCCAGATGCACGAGCGCGAGCTGGAACGCGTGATGCGCGATTTCGTCGCGCAGCGCGCGAACGTGCTGCTGTGCACGACGATCATCGAAACCGGCATCGACGTGCCGAGCGCGAACACGATCATCATGCACCGCGCGGACAAGTTCGGCCTCGCGCAGCTGCACCAGCTGCGCGGGCGCGTCGGCCGCTCGCATCACCAGGCGTACGCGTATCTGCTCGTCCACGATCCGCAGTCGCTGACCAAGCAGGCGCAGCGCCGGCTCGAGGCGATCCAGCAGATGGAGGAGCTCGGCTCGGGCTTCTACCTCGCGATGCACGACCTCGAGATCCGCGGCACCGGCGAAGTGCTCGGCGACAAGCAATCGGGCGAGATCCACGAGATCGGCTTCCAGCTTTACACCGACATGCTCAACGATGCGGTGAAGGCGCTGAAGAACGGCAAGGAGCCCGATCTCACCGCTCCGCTCGCCGCCACGACGGAAATCAATCTGCATACGCCCGCGATCCTGCCGGCCGACTACTGCGCGGACGTGCAGGAGCGGCTGTCGCTATACAAGCGCCTCGCGAACTGCGAACACGGCGACGCGATCGACGGCATCCAGGAAGAGCTGATCGACCGCTTCGGCAAGCTGCCGCCGCAGGCGCACGCGCTCGTCGAGACGCACCGGCTGCGCCTTGCCGCGAAACCGCTCGGGATCGTGAAGATCGACGCGAGCGAGGCCGCGATCGGGCTGCAGTTCGAGCCGAATCCGCCGATCGATCCGATGCGGATCATCGAGATGGTGCAGAAGCACCGGCACATCAAGCTCGCGGGCCAGGACAAGCTGCGCATCGAAACGCGTTCGCCGGACCTCGCGATCCGCGTGTCGACGATCAAGGAAACGCTGCGCGCGCTCGGGTCGAAGCAGCCGGCCGCGAGCGCGGCGCGCTGACGGCGCGCGATGCTGCACCGCACGGCGGGCCGCGAAGGCGGCCCGACCCGTTTTTGAGTATGATTTTCGCATTCATCCGACGGAGTTTTGCCATGTCCACTCTCGACGCGACGGCGCAGTCCGCCGCCGATCAACGCGACGCTTCGCCCGTCAGCCTGCCGTGGGTCAAGCAACTGGTGTCGATGGATACCACGAGCCGCGTGCCGAACCTCGGGCTGATCGAGACGGTGCGCGACGCGCTCGCCGCGAAAGGCATCACGTCGACGCTCACGCACGACCCGCGCGAAGGCTGGGCGAACCTGTTCGCGACGGTGCCTGCGCACGACGGTTCGACGGACGGCGGCATCGTACTGTCGGGACACACCGACGTCGTGCCGGTCGACGGCCAGCAATGGGACAGCGATCCGTTCGCGCCGGAAGTCCGCGACGATCGGCTGTACGGCCGCGGCACGTGCGACATGAAGGGCTTCATCGGCGCGGCGCTCGCGCTGCTGCCCGAGATGCAGGCGACGAAGCTCGCGAAGCCGATCCATTTCGCGCTGTCCTACGACGAGGAAATCGGCTGCGCGGGCGCGCCGCTGATGATCGCCGATCTCGTCAAGCGCGGCGTGAAGCCGTCCGGCTGCATCGTCGGCGAGCCGACCAGCATGCGGCCGATCATCGCGCACAAGGGCATCAACGCGTATCGCTGCTGTGTGCGCGGCCACGCGGCCCACTCGTCGCTGACGCCGAAGGGGCTGAACGCGATCGAGTACGCGGCGCGCCTCATCTGCCATATCCGCGACATCGCCGAGCGCTTCCGCGCGGACGGCCCGTTCGACGAGCTGTACGACGTGCCGTTCACGACCGCGCAGACGAGCACGATCCAGGGCGGCAACGCGATCAACACGGTGCCGGCCGAATGCCGGTTCGATTTCGAGTTCCGCAACCTGCCGACGCTCGATCCGGACCAGATCTTCGCGCGCATCGAAGCGTATGCGCAGGAAACGCTGCTGCCGCAGATGCTGCGCGAGCACCCGAACGCGGCGATCGAATTCTCGAAGATCGCCGCGGCGCCCGGCCTCGACGCGACCGAGCAGGCGGCGATCACGCAGCTCGTGCGCGCACTGACCGCCGATCAGGACAAGCGCAAGGTCGCATACGGAACCGAAGCCGGCCTGTTCCAGCGCGCGGGCATTCCGAGCGTCGTCTGCGGGCCCGGCAACATCGAGCAGGCGCACAAGCCGAACGAGTACGTCGAGCTCGCGCAGCTCGCCGGCTGCGAGCAGTTCCTGCGCAAGTTCATCCGCAGCATGTCGGTCGACGCGCACTGACCGCTGCCCGCCCCGCCGGCTCGCGCGTGCGGGCCGGTTCACTCCCGCCACACGCCACGTCATGTCGACTGAACAACAGGGCGCCGCCCATACGACGATCGACGGCGAGCCGATTCCGACGCTCGACGAAATCGCCGCGCAGCATTTCGCATTGTCTCCGTGGGTCGCCCGCACGCCCGTGTTCGAGCGTGCCGACCTGCCGTCGCTCGAAGGCACGCACGTGAACTTCAAGTTCGAGCTGCTGCAGGCGAGCGGCAGCTTCAAGGCGCGCGGTGCGTTCACGCATCTGCTCGCGCTCGACCAGGCGCGCAAGAACGCCGGCGTCACGTGCGTGTCGGCCGGCAATCACGCGGCGGCCGTCGCGTACGCGGCGATGCGGCTCGGCAGCAGCGCGAAGGTCGTGATGTTTCATACCGCGAGCCCGACGCGCATCGCGCAGTGCAAGCGCTACCGCGCGGAAGTCGTGCTCGCCGGCAGCGCGTCGCAGGCGTTCGATCTCGTGCGGCGGATCGAGGCCGAGGAAGGCCGCTTCTTTATCCATCCGTTCAACGGCTATCACACGATTCTCGGCACCGCGACGCTCGGCTACGAATGGGCGACGCAAACGCCCGATCTCGATGCCGTGATCGTGCCGATCGGCGGCGGCGGGCTCGCGGCCGGAATGTCGACCGCGTTGCGGCTCGCGAATCCGAACGTGCACGTGTACGGCGTCGAGCCGGAAGGCGCGGACGCGATGTGCCGCAGCTTCGCGGCCAATCACACGATCAAGATGAGCGCGATGCAGTCGATCGCCGATTCGCTGATGGCGCCGCACACCGAGGAATACAGCTATCAGCTGTGCCGCCGCCATATCGACCGGATCGTCACGGTGTCCGACGACGCGCTGCGCGCGGCGATGCTGTTCCTGTTCTCGCATCTGAAGCTGTCGGTCGAGCCGGCGTGCGCAGCCGCCCTCGCCGCGCTGCTCGGGCCGCTGCGCGAAACGCTGCAGGGCAAGCGGGTCGGCGTGCTGCTGTCGGGCACCAACACCGACCCGGCCACGCTCGGCATGCATCTCGCGCACGCGAAGCTGCAGCACTGACCGCGTCGCGGGTTATCCCCAGATTATGTTGACAGCCCTGTTGATAACCCGCCGAACAAGCCCGCAAGTCACTGAGCGCGCAGCGTTTTGCGCGCGTGACGCTCGATCGCCGCGGAATGGGCAGATGCGGCGCGAGCCGCGGCAGCGGCGCGCGGCGACGTGGCGTTCCCGCATATCGCTCGCGATCGGCGCCGCCGCGATCGCGTCGTTCGCCGGCTGCGCGGTGCCGCCGTCGCCCGCCGGCATGCACGTCGCATGTGCGCCACCCGGCGAGCGCGCGGCACTGCAGGCGGATCTGCTGTTCGGACGCGACGTCGCGGGCCGCGGGCCCGTCACCGACGCGGAACGCGCAGCGTTCCTCGCGGACGTCGTCACGCCGCGCTTTCCCGACGGCTTCACGTACTGGGACACGCAAGGCCAATGGCGCGATCGCGCGACCGGCGCCATCACGCGCGAAGCGAGCTTCGTCGTGCGCATCGTCGCCGACGATACACGCGACACGCGCGTGCGGCTCGATGCGATCCGGCGCACGTACGCGGAGCGCTTCAGGCAGGAATCGGTCGGCGTCACGCTCGTGCCCGCGTGCGCGTCGTTCTGACGTTCCGACGCTTTGACCGGCGCTCGCCCGTGCGCGGAAGAAGACGAAAACGAACGACATAAAAAACGGGCGCCCGAAGGCGCCCGCCGCATGCCGGAGCGAACGACGCGTATCGCCTACTTGCTCTCGAACATGTCCATGATCTGCTGCTTCTCCTGCGGCGTGACCGGCGGCGGTGTGAGCCCCGCCGCGCCGGCCGAGCCGAGCGCATCGTTCGCGCTGATCGCGTTCGCGGCCGGATTGATGTCGACGCTCGCGACGAAGCCGTTGCCCGGCGTGCGATCCGAGTAGTACAGCTCGCCGTCGATCGTCGTCAGGCCGTCCGGCATCGGCATCTCCTGCTCGGGCACGCCGTTCAGCGCGGTGCGCATGTAGTTGACCCAGATCGGCAATGCGAGCTGCGCGCCGAATTCGCGGCTGCCGAGGCTCTTCGGCTGATCGAAGCCCATCCATGCGACCGCGACCAGCGACTGCTGATAGCCGGCGAACCAGCCGTCCTTCGCATCGTTCGTCGTACCGGTCTTGCCCTGCAGGTCGTTGCGGCCGAGCACGTTCGTGCCGGCGCCCGTGCCGGCCGTCGCGACCGTATGCAGCAGGCTGTTCATCACGTACGCGTTGCGGCCTTCGATCGTGCGCGGCGCGGTGCTGCCCGCGATTACCGGCTGCGACTTCTGCAGCGGCTGGCCGTGCGCGTCGTCGACTTCAGCGATCAGATACGGATCGACCTTGTAGCCGCCGTTCGCGAACACCGCGTAGCCCGTCGCGAGCTGCAGCGGCGTGACGAGCCCCGCGCCGAGCGCCATCGGCAGATACGGCGGCGTCTTCGCCGGATCGAAGCCGAAACGCTGCGTCACGTACTGCTGCGCGTACTGCGTGCCGATCGTCGCGAGGATCCGGATCGACACGAGGTTCTTCGAGCGCTGCAGGCCGGTGCGCATCGTCATCGGGCCGTCCGGCTGATCGTCGTCCTTCGGCTCCCATGCGGTGCCGCCCGGCACGCTCGGCGGGAAGTACAGCGGCGCGTCGTTGATGATCGTCGCCGGCCCGAGCCCCTTGTCGAGCGATGCCGAGTAGATGAACGGCTTGAACGACGAGCCCGGCTGCCGCCACGCCTGCGTCACGTGATTGAACTTGCTCTTGTTGAAGTCGAAGCCGCCGACCAGCGAGCGGATCGCGCCGTCCTGCGGCGCGATCGCGACGAGCGCGCCTTCGACCTGCGGCAGCTGCACGATCTGCCAGCCGGTCTTGCCGTCCTTCAGCACGCGCACGATCGAGCCCGGCTTGATGCGCAGCGTCGCGTTCGCGCGCGGGCCGAGCGCGGCCGACACGAAGCGCAGCCCCGCAGGCCCGATCGTCGTCGTCGCGCCGCCGACGAACTGCACGTCGACCGCGTTCGGCGCGGCCGACAGCACGACCGCCGACTGCAGGTCGCCGTTGTCCGGATGATCGGCCAGCGCGTCGTCGATCGCCTCGTCGCGCTCGTCGCCGGCGGCCGGCAGATTGATCGAGCCTTCCGGCCCGCGATAGCCGTGGCGGCGTTCGTAATCGAGAATGCCGCGACGCACCGCCTGATACGCGGCTTCCTGGTCGGCCGAGTTGATCGTCGTCGTGACGGTCAGCCCGCGCGTATAGGTTTCGTCCTTGTACTGCTGATACATCATCTGCCGCACCATCTCGGCGACGTATTCGCCGTGCACCGCGTACTGGTTGCCCGGCGTGCGCACGTGGATCTCTTCCTTCACCGCCTGGTCGTACTGCGGCTGCGTGATGTAGCCGATCTCGAGCATGCGCTTCAGGATGTATTCCTGCCGCACCTTCGCGCGCTTCGGATTGACGACCGGGTTGTACGCGGACGGCGCCTTCGGCAGCCCGGCGAGCATCGCGGCTTCGGCAAGCGTGATGTCCTTCAGGTCCTTGCCGAAGTACACGCGCGCGGCGGCCGCGAAGCCGTACGCGCGCTGTCCCAGATAGATCTGGTTCATGTACAGCTCGAGAATCTGGTCCTTCGTCAGCGCCTTCTCGATCTTGTACGCGAGCAGCATCTCGTAGATCTTGCGCGTGTACGTCTTCTCGCTCGACAGGAAGAAGTTGCGCGCGACCTGCATCGTGATCGTGCTCGCGCCCTGCCGCGCGCCGCCGTGCATCAGGTCGGCCACGCCCGCGCGCAGGATGCCGACGAAGTCGACGCCGCCGTGCTCGTAGAAGCGGTAGTCCTCGATCGCGAGCACGGCCTTCTTCATCACGTCGGGGATGTCCTGGAAGCGCACGAGGCTGCGGCGCTCCTCGCCGAATTCGCCGATCAGCACGTGGTCGGCCGTGAAGACGCGCAGCGGCACCTTCGGCTGATAGTTCGTCAGTGCATCGAGCGACGGCAGCTGCGGCGCCATCACGACGAGCGCGTAGCCGACGATCAGCGCGCCGACGATCGCGAGCGTCGCGAACAGGCCGACGAACCACAGCGCGACGCGAGAGCCGAACGATCGGCGGCCGCGGTCCGCATCGCGTGCGCCGCGGCGGTCGTCGCCGCGATCGTCGTCATCGATGTAATAGGCTCCGGACGGCGAACGGCGCAACGTGTAGTGAGGTTCGTGCCGGTCGGAAGAAGAAGGCGGTCGTTTGATAATTGGCATGTCGGAATGGCGGGCGCGCTCGGCGCCCTCGGACGCATGCGGAAATGCAAGCGGATGAATCAGAGCGGGTGCATCGTGGCTACCGTCACGTCGACAGACCCCGCCGCGCGGCGATCCGTTCCCGCGACGTGACAGCGCATTTTAATGAAATCGACCGGGCGGCTTCGCGATTTTTTGTAAAAATTCCCGCGCCGGCGCGATCCGTTCGACGCAGCAGCCGCGTCGGCGAACTATCATGGACACGCAGCCGGCCGCGCGCCGCCGCGTTTCTTTCAGCCGCGAAAGGTTGTCGCGGCACGCACGCGGGCCGCTTGAAGCCGCGCGTTTAAGCCGTATTTAAGTACGCGGCGGTGTAATATCCGCGAGCCCGCGCGGGCCGACAGCAGCGCGACGGGCACGGCCGCGAACGCGCGGCGCCTTTCAACCACGGAGGATTTCATGTCGCTTTTCGACTCTATTTCGCGCACGATCAAGGGCCTGCTCAACGATGCGGCCGACTCGGTACAGGATCCGTCGCGCGACGCACGGCAGATCGTGCGGGAGCTCGACGACAGCATCGGCCGTGCCGAAAATTCGCTGATCGAGATCGAAGCGCAGGTCGCGACCCAGCGCAGCAAGCGCGATGCGGCCGCCGACAAGGTGCAGAAGTACGAGGACGGCGCGAAGCGCGCGCTGCACGCCGGCGACGAAGCGCTCGCGCGCGAGGCGCTCGCCGCGCAGGCCAATGCGGAAGCCGAGCGCGACGCGCTCGCGGCCGAACTGGCGACGCTCGAGCCGTCGGTCGACAAGCTCAAGGGGCAGATCGCCGACATGCGTCAGCGCCGCAACGACCTGAACGCGCGCTCGAACATCCTGCAGGCGAAGCAGGAAATCGCGCAGGCGAAGGACGTCGCGGCGAGCGCGCTCGGCGGCATCGGCGGGAAGAACCTGTCGGAAGACTTCCAGAAGCTCGAAGACAAGGTCGCGCTGCAGAACGCGAGTTCCGACGCACGGCTGAATTCGGCCGACACGTCGAGCGGCAAGGCGCTCGACGACAAGCTCGCCGCGCTGAACAAGGGGCCGTCGGTCGAAGACCGTCTCGCCGCGCTGAAGAAACAGCTCGATACGCCCGCGCAGTAACGGTTTCGCGCCGCGCGCCCGGCGTGCGCGGCGCGTACCGATCGTCAGGAGACGGGCGCACGCGCCCGGTTCGACCATGAAGAAAACTCTCGCCGCAGTGGGCTTGTCGCTGATGCTGCTGTCGTCCGCCGCGTTTGCGGTCCCGTCGCTGCAGCAGGTCGAGCAGTCGATCGCGCAGCGCGACTGGCAGCGCGCCGATGCGCAGCTGTCCGAAGTCATCGACGCCCATCCGAACAACGCGCACGCGCGCTATCTGTATGCGCAGGTGCTCGACCGCGAAGGCCGCGCCGCGGACGCGCTCGCGCAGCTGCAGCGCGCGAAGTCGCTCGATCCGCAGCTGCGCTTCACCGACGCGGCGCGCTTCGCGCAGACGGAATCGCGCATTCGCGCGGATGCCGCACGCGTGAGCGGCAACGCGGGCCCTGCCGCACAAACGGGCTCGCTGCAGTCGTCGCTCGCGCCTTCGGTCGCGCCGGCCGAAAAGCACGGCCCTTCGACCGGCATGTGGATCGGCCTCGGCTTGCTCGTCGCGGTGATCGCGCTCGTGCTGCGCTGGACGCTGCGGCGCGCGCGCTCGGCCGACGACACGCGCGCCGACGACGAACGCCGCGCGCAGCTGAAGCGCGCGACCGACGTGCTGAACGACATCCGTCCGTTGAAGCTCGACGCGAGACTGTCGACCGCGCCCGGCGCAGCCGCGCTCAGCGGCGAACTCGATGCGATCGAGACGGATGCGCGCGCGCTCGTCGAAGCGCTGTCGAACGGCAAGAACCCGGTGCCGCCGTACCGCATCGACGAGCTCGAGCAGCGCCATGCGAGCGCGAAGGCGCGCGTCGAAGGCCGCCCCGATCCGGCCGCGCAGCCTGCCGCGCCGACAAGCGGCAGCGGCTCCGTCTATGCGCAGGAAGCCGATCGCGTGACGGGCGCGCAAGGCTCCGCCTATCAGCAACAGCCGTACCCCCAGCAGCCGTATCCGCCGCAGCCGTACCCGCAACAGCAACAGCAACCGCCGGTCGTGATCCAGCAAGGCGGCGGCTTCGGCAGCGGGATGGGCGGGCTGCTGACCGGCGTGCTGCTCGGCGAAGCGATGTCGGGCGGCCGCGAACGCGTGATCGAGCGCGACGTGATCGTCGACGACGAGCGTCGCCGCCAGAACGCGGAGCCCGGCTTCGACCTCGGCCGCGGCGACGATTCGGGCTGGAGCGACGGCGGCAATGGCGGCGGCGTCGATCTCGGCAGCAACGACGACGGCTGGACCGACGACAACACCTGAGCCCGAGCGCGCGCGGCACGGCGCCAACGGCGCCTTCGCGTGACGCCGCCGCGCTCCTCGCGTCGATTGCCAGCCACGCCAGCCGCGCGGATTGTCAATCATTTCAAGACGGACTACCGTCAATGGGGCACGTTCGCTATCATGCGGCCATCGGCGTGCCACCGATCCACGATCCTGTTCGACGCGTCGCCTCCCCGCGCGTCGCGGCACGCCTCCCGTCGCGCCAACCAGGAGAAAGCCGCTCATGAGCATAATCAAGGAATTCAAGGAGTTCGCCGTCAAAGGCAACGTGATGGATCTCGCCGTCGGCGTGATCATCGGTGGCGCATTCTCGAAGATCGTCGACTCGGTCGTGAAGGATCTGATCATGCCGGTGATCGGCGTGC
The DNA here is from genome assembly GCF_902499135.1 of Burkholderia dolosa. Lineage (GTDB taxonomy): Bacteria > Pseudomonadota > Gammaproteobacteria > Burkholderiales > Burkholderiaceae > Burkholderia > Burkholderia dolosa. The sequence goes on along the minus strand of NZ_CABVPR010000022.1, from coordinate 44,483 downwards.
TGACGGGCGGTCTGGATTTCTCGAACAAGTTCGTTCTGCTCGGCACCATCCCCCCGACGTTCAAGGGCAATCCCGATTCGTTCAAGGACCTGCAGGCCGCGGGCGTCGCGGTGTTCGGCTACGGCTCGTTCATCACCGTCGCGATCAATTTCGTGATCCTCGCGTTCATCATTTTCCTGATGGTGAAATTCATCAACAGGCTGCGCAAGCCGGAAGCCGCGCCGCCGGCAGCCACGCCGGAAGACATCGTGCTGCTGCGCGAGATCCGCGATTCGCTCAAGCAGCGCTGATATCCGCGCACGCTTCGTCCGTCGGGCCCGCTTCGTGCGGGCCTTTTCATTGGTGCACGCCGTCGGCGGCCTATCTCACTTTTTTGTGACGGGCGAATGCACGCGCATGAAAAGCAGGTCTATGATGGAGACTAAACGACAGTACAGGCGCCGAGACGCTGGCTGTGTCGATCGTGGCAAGCGGGTCGACGGGAGACATTGATCGTCGTGCCGCACGAATGCAGCATTTTCGTGTGCTATAAAGGATCGACATGCGGCGTACATAGCCGGGAGTGGGTCGCATGAAAGTGCCGCATTTCTTGCAATTGTTTTTGAGGCGAGTGTTTATGTCCTTCCCGAAAAAACGTCGACGCGCGCAGCAGGATGGCCAGGAGTCGTTCCTCGCGGTATTGCGCCACGCCAAGCCGTTCGTGCAGCTCGACACCAAGATTGCCCGCGCGCGCGCGCAGGACGAACCGGTCCTCTACGCGCACGTGCTGCCCGGCCTCGACGTGCTGTTGTGCAGCGTACGCGGCGCGCAGCCGCCCTATCCGGCCATTGCCGAGTTGCGCAAGCGCTGCATCGAATCGATCGCGAACGCGCTCGAACAGCCGCTCGACGGGCTCGAGAACGGCGGCTACTGGTACGAGGCGAACGGCTTCGGCTTCCTCGTGTTCGCGAGCCGCGCCCGCGCGCGCATCCTGCCCGAATTTGGTGCGGGTACGAAGGCGAGCGTTCGCGGCGGCCTCGGCCGACAGAACGCCGGCGACACGACACCGCGCTCGCTCGGTTGAACCGATATCGATACGATGGGCCGCCTTCGCGCGGCCCATCGGTCATTTACGCGCGGCGCTTTTCCATCAGTTCGACTGCTCGCGGCCGTTGCCCGGCCGCACGATGTCGATGAACGCGGCAAAGTCGGCGTCCGCGAGCCCTTGCGCCGCGCCAAGCCGCAGCACCTGCTGCACGGTCGCCGACACCGGCATCACCGCGCCCGTGTCGCGTGCCGCATCGGCGATCGCATCGACATCCTTCTGAAACGTACGCAGCGTGCCGATAGGCGCATGACCGCCGGACGTCATCCGCGGAACGAACGTCTGCAGCAGGACTGAATCGGCCCAGCCGCCCGCGAGCGCGTCCGCGAGCCGCGCCGCATCGATGCCGCTCGCTTGCGCGAGGCCGACGGCCTCCGCGATCGCGGTCACCGTCGCGGTCACGATCGCCTGATTGCACAGCTTCGCGGTCTGGCCGGCGCCCGCGTCGCCCATGTGCGTGATGCGCGACGCATACGTATCGATCAGCGGCCGCACGGCGTCGAGCGCGTCTGCCGGACCGCCAGCCATCACCGCGAGCGTGCCGGCCTGTGCGCCCGGCACGCCGCCCGACACCGGCGCGTCGATCCACGCAGCGCCGAGCTCGGCCGCGCGCGCCGCATAGTCGCGCGTCGCGGCAGGCGCGATGCTCGAATGATCGACGATGCGGCGCAGCCGGCGCGCGCGCGTGTCGCCGCTGAACAGCCCGTGCTCGCCGAATGCGACGTCGCCGACCGCACGCGCATCGAGCACGCAGACGAATACCGTATCGACCTGCTCGGCCAGTTCGCGCGGCGTAGCGACCACGCGCGCGCCGTACTGCACGAGCGCATCGGCCTTCTCGCGCGTGCGGTTCCATACGCTCACGCGATGCCCGGCCGCCAGCAAATGCCGAATCATCGGCGCGCCCATCAATCCCGGTCCGCAAAATCCGACTTCCACGATGTGTCCTCGTCTCCGATTGGGGTTGCACTCGCCGCCCATCATACCTATCACTCAAGAAGCCGGACACGCGCGGCGCCGCCTCGGGCGCGCGGCTTGCGCCGGCACGACACGCCGACATCCCAGGGAGCGCATCATGAGCGACCACGTCTACAAGCTGATCGAACTGACCGGTTCGTCGCGGCAATCGTGCGACGACGCGATCCGCAACGCGATCTCGAAAGCGGGCAAGACGCTGCACAACCTGCACTGGTTCGAAGTGACCGACACGCGCGGCCACATCGAAGGCGATCAGGTCATCCACTGGCAGGTCACGCTGAAGGTCGGCATGCGGCTCGACGACTGACGCGCGCGCCGCGTCGCTCCGCGTACGACGAACGGATGCGCATCGCGCATCCGCCGGGGCGCCGTGCGCGCTGCTTTCTCCGACTGCTCAAACTGCACGCAGACGCGCTGCCGGCCGCCGCGTGCGGGTATCCATCCCTTGACGGTGATTTTCGTTCATATTAAAAACCATATACCCCTACACCCCCTCGATCAGCCTGGACATATAAACGGAGAAATCATGAGTCAGCAACGCGAGGCGATCGACACGTACCTCTTGCGCGTCTTGCACACCTTGTTGATGGAGCGCAGCGTCACGCGCGCGGCCGTCAAACTGAACCAGTCGCAACCGGCGATCAGCGCCGCACTGCGCCGGCTGCGCGACATCACCGGCGACCCGCTGCTCGTGCGCGGCAAGTCCGGCATGGTGCCGACCGAGTACGGGCTGCGCCTGCTCGAACCGGTACAGAACGCGCTGCGGGAAATCGAGCGCATCAAGTTCCAGCAGCACAGTTTCGACCCGGCCACGTCGATCCGCTGCTACCGGATCGGCTGCCCCGACTACCTGAACGTGCTGTTCGTGCCGACGGTCGTCGAGCGCTTCCGCCAGGCCGCGCCGAACGCGACGCTCGAATTCCATTCGCTCGGGCCGGCGTTCGACTACGAGCTCGCGCTCGAGGACGGCAAGCTCGACATCGTCGTCGGCAACTGGCCGGAGCCGCCCGAACAGCTGCATCTGTCGAACCTGTTCGTCGACGAGATCGTCTGCCTGATGAGCAACACGCATCCGTTCGCGAAACGCGGCGGCCTCACGCTCGATCAGTATCTGAACGCGCCGCATCTCGCGCCGACACCGTATTCGGTCGGCCAGCGCGGCGCGATCGACGTGCATCTCGCCCGCGAGCGGCTCAAGCGTCACGTGGTCGTCACGCTGCCGTACTTCAACCTCGCGCCGTACGTGCTCGTGAAGTCGGACCTGATCTTCACGACGACGCGGCTGTTCGCCGACCACTACGCGAAGTTCCTGCCGCTGTCGGTCGTGCCGGCGCCGCTCGACTTCCCGCCGATGCAGTATTACCAGCTGTGGCACGAGCGCTGCCACTACTCGGACGAGGTGCGCTGGCTGCGCAGTCTCGTCGCCGAAGCGACCCGCACGCTGATCGAGTCGTAACGGCGACGGGGACGGCGCGCTGTCGCGCAGCGCGCGCCGGGCGTGCAGCCGCCGGTGGCCGCCGACCGGCTGAGCGCGCGACGATGCGCGCGCCGCCGCGTCAATGCGTCAATGCGTCAACGTCAGCGCGACGCTTCGACGAGCGCTTTCGCCAGCGCGTTGTGCCGCTCGATGACCGGCGGCAAATCGAGCGTCGCGAGCCGCCCTTCCCGCACGACGACCTTGCCGTTCACGACCGTGTACGCGCTCTGCGACGGCGCGCAGAATACGAGCGCGGCAACCGGATCGTGCAGCGCGCCGGCGAACAGCGGCTGACGCAGATCGAACGCCGCGAAATCGGCGGCCATGCCGGGCTTCAATGCGCCGATGTCGTCGCGGTTCAGCACCTTCGCGCCGCCGAGCGTCGCGATCTCGAGCGCTTCGCGCGCGGTCATCGCATCGGGGCCGAAGCCGACGCGCTGCAGCAGCAGCGCCTGACGCACTTCCGCGATCATCTGCGCGCCGTCGTTCGACGCGGAGCCGTCGACGCCCAGGCCGACCGGCACGCCGGCCAGCCGCATCTTCTTCACCGGCGCGATCCCGGACGCGAGCCGCATGTTCGAGCACGGACAGTGCGCGACACCGGTGCCGGTGCGCGCGAACAGGCCGATACCGGCGTCGTCGAGCTGCACGCAGTGCGCATGCCACACGTCGTGGCCGACCCAGCCGAGATCCTCCGCATACTCGGCCGGCGTCATTCCGAACCTGTCGCGGCTGTACGCGATGTCGTTGACGTTCTCGGCCAGATGCGTATGCAACGACACGCGGTATGCGCGTGCAAGCTCGGCGGCGTCGCGCATCAGCCCGCGGCTCACCGAAAACGGCGAGCACGGCGCGACGACGACGCGCAGCATCGCGTAGCGGCCTTCGTCGTGATAGGTCTCGATCAGCCGCTGCGCGTCGCGCAGGATGTCGGCTTCGCGCTCGACGACCGAGTCGGGCGGCAGCCCGCCGTCACGCTGCCCGACACTCATCGCGCCGCGGCTCGCGTGGAAACGCATGCCGATCCGCTGCGCGGCGGCGATGCTGTCGTCGAGCCGGCTGCCGTTCGGATAGATATACAGATGATCGCTCGACGTCGTGCAGCCCGACTGCAGCAGTTCGGCCATCGCGGTGAGCGTCGACACCTCGATCATCTCCGGCGTCAGATGCGCCCAGATCCGGTACAGGCTCGTGAGCCAGCCGAACAGCTCGGCGTTCTGCGCGGCCGGCACCGCGCGCGTGAGGCTCTGATACATGTGGTGGTGCGTGTTCACGAGCCCGGGGATCACGACGTGGCCGCGCAGGTCGAGCACTTCGTCGGCCGTGTCGGGCAATTCGGCGCTCGGGCCCACCGCGACGATCCGGTTGTCTTCGATGTAAAGCCCCGCATCGCGCAACTCGCGGCGCGCGTCGTCCATGGTCACGAGCACGTCGGCATGCTTGACCAGCAGGGTTTTCGGGCGGGATGGGAAGGCGTGCGGCGCGCGTGCGCCGCCGTGCTGCTCGAGGTTCATGCGTTCTCCGCGTCGGTGTGCTCCCGGGCTCGCCCGGGAACGGTCACAAAGCCGTTCGAACGCCGATGCGCGGCACGCTCCGGTGCCTGCGTCCGTTCGAACGCACTGGCCCGGTTACCCGGCGTGCCCGCCGTCTTCGGGGTGCGCGCCGGCCGGCGGCCGACGTGCACGGCGCGAGGATCGCGCAAGCGTGCGCCGCGCACAATGCGCGGGCCGACATACCGTCCTTCACGGTTTCGATATGGCGCGCCGCACGGCTTTGCCGGTGCCCGCGGCGCCGGCCGCCGCGCGTTCGCGCCGCCATCGACACGCGTTCATGCGCGGCGCATTATCTTCGATATCGCGCCCGTATTTGCGCGGCGAACCTTTTTACAATGCCTGCACGGCGCTCGCTTCAACTTCGCCGACGGGTATGTAGCCACGTGACGTGGAGCCTCGATCCGCCGCACTGTCATTGGATCGAGCCGCCGCCGAACCTCGCATTCACACAAGGACAATTGCGAATGGGAAAGCTCACTACCCACGTACTCGATACGGCGCACGGTCGTCCCGGCGCCGCGCTCAAGGTGGAACTCTACGCGCTGGACGGCGAATCGCGCCGCGCGCTCAAGACCGTGCAGACCAATAGCGACGGACGCTGCGACGAGCCGCTGCTCGAAGGCGCCGCGTTCGCCGCCGGCGAATACGAGCTGGTATTCCATGCCGGCGACTACTTCGCATCGCTCGGCGTGAAAGTGCCCGAACCCCGTTTCGTCGATCGCGTCGTGCTGCGCTTCGGCATTGCCGATCCGGCCGCCCACTACCACGTGCCGCTGCTGGTATCGCCGTGGTCGTACAGCACGTATCGCGGCAGCTGACACACGCATCGGCTGCCCGCATCAACACAACGATCCGAGTCTGGAGGAGTTTCATGGAAGGCTTCATCACCGACTGGCTGAACCTCGCGCTGCGATGGCTGCACGTCATCGCGGCGATCGCGTGGATCGGCGAGTCGTTCTATTTCGTCGCGCTCGACAACAGCCTGAAGCCGCCGACCGACGCGAACCAGCGCAAGCGCGGCGTGTTCGGCGAACTGTGGCACGTGCACGGCGGCGGCTTCTACAACATGCAGAAGTACACGGTCGCGCCGCCCGAGATGCCGGAAGACCTGCACTGGTCGAAGTGGCCGTCGTATACGACGTGGATGTCGGGCTTTGCGCTGTTCTTCGTGCTGTACCTGCTCGCGCCGAACACGTATCTGATCGACAGGAGCGTGCTCGACATGGGGCCGGTGGTCGCGGTCGCGTCCGCGCTCGGCTTCCTGATGGCCGGCTGGATCGTCTACGACTCGCTGTGCCGCATGCTCGGCACCAACGATCGCGTGCTCGGGATCTGCGTGGGCATCTATGTCGTCGTCGCCGCGTATCTCGCGTGCCACATCTTCGCCGGCCGCGCCGCGTATCTGATCGTCGGCGCGATGCTCGCGACGATCATGTCGGCCAACGTGTTCTTCGTGATCATCCCCGGCCAGCGCAAGATGGTCGACAAGATGCTCAAGGGCGAAGAGCCGAATCCGATCTACGGCAAGCGCGGCAAGCAGCGCTCCGTGCACAACACGTACTTCACGCTGCCCGTCGTGTTCGCGATGCTGTCGAACCACTACGCGATGACGTACGCGAACCAGTACAACTGGGTCGTGCTCGTGCTGATCATGCTGGCCGGCGCGCTGATCCGCCAGTTCTTCGTGATGCGTCACCGCGGGCAGCAGCTGTGGTATCTGCCGCTCGGCGGCGTCGCGCTGATGGCCGGCGCGCTGGTGTGGACGATGCCGAAGCCGGTCGCATCGGAAGCGCAGGCCGCGAATGCGCCGAAGATCGCGGTCAAGGACATCATGCCGATCCTGCAGCAGCGCTGCGTCGAGTGTCACTCGTCGAAGCCGACGCTGATGGGCAGCGCGCCCGCCGGCGTGATGTTCGACACGCCCGACGAAGTGTCGAAGAACGCGCAGCGCATCTACGAACAGGCCGTGCGGCTGAAGACGATGCCGATCGGCAACGTCACGCACATGACCGACGACGAGCGCACGAAGCTCGCCGCGTGGTTCGAGGGCGGCGCGGTGAAGTAAGCCGCCGTGCGCCGGGCGGCGATGTCCGGCGCGATCCGCTTCGTTCTCGGGGCCCGGAAACGGGCCCGTTTTTTTGCCTGCTGCGAACGGCTGCGAATGCGGTTCAAAGGTGTCGCGCCGTACGCAGCCGACACGCCGCGCGCAGGCCCCGCGACGCTCACGTCGGTGCCGGCGCCAGCGCGACTTGATCCCGGAGCCGGTCGCGCAACGCGACGATGCGCCAATCGTCGCAAGCGCCCCGGATACAGCACGTGATACATGACGCGGCACGCCACCGCCGCACCGACGTCGAACAAGGCGTGGAGTCCGCCGCGAACTCGCACGCGGGCATCTAAGGCTCCGCGAGAGCGACCTCCGCGCCATCCGTCACCGCCTGCACGACATCGCGCGGATTCGGCGATGCGACGCAGCGGTCGCCGTCGAAATCGTCGATGCCGGTCGCTGCCATCCACTCGGGCCAGCGCGGCGACGTCACACCGTCGACGTCTTCGCAATCCATCCGGCCGAGCATGTTGCGCAGCGTTTCGCCGATGTCGAAGCGCACATCGTGCGCCGGCAGCTCGCTCGCCCCGGCACCGCGTAGCCGATCCCAAAGCGACGTCGCGCGCTCTGCAGCCGATGGCCGATACCGTCGTGACGAACGCGCGCACGCCCGGCATCGCGCTGCGCCGGTTCCGCAACGCGACGCGACCCGACGCGCAGCCGCTCGTCGCGCTACCGCATCGCGCGTACGAACGGGAACCGCTCGCAGCACTCGCAGCACCGTGAAACGCGCACGGCGCACATGAAAAAACCCGCGCGAATCGCGCGGGTTCCTGTATCGCACTGCGACGAACGGCGGCTCAGGCCGTCACCGCGTCGAGCGCATCCTCGGTGAGCCACAACGATTCGGGCAGATCCTGCTCGTTCAGGTTCAGCCCGTCGCCGCCGCGATCGACGACGATGAAGTCGCTGACTTCGCCGAGCGCGATCAGCGGGTGATGCCACACGCCCTTCGCATAGTTGACGCCCTGCCAGCCGCTCGTCACGAACGCGCGGATCTTCGACGGATCGAGATCGCCGGCCGGCGCAACGACGACCAGATACGGCCGGTCGTTCAGCGGAATGAACGCCTGGCTGCCGAGCGGATGCCGCTCGAGCATCTTCACCTCGAACGGCAGCGTGCGCGGCTGGCCGCGGAACAGATTGACGAGCGTGCGCCCGCCTGCGTCGGTCACGTCGATCTTCGCGAGATCGTGAAAACGGATCGTCGTGCCGAGATTGATCGGAATCTGCTTCGCCCCTTCCGTCTCGATCACGTCGCCGAACGGCGCAAACGCGGCCTTGGTCAGCGGTTCGATGGCGAGCGTCTTCATTTGTCGAGCGTCCCCCACAGGCGCAGCCGCGACACGCCGCCGTCGGGAATGATGTTCAGCCGCACGTGCGTGACCGGGCCGAGCGACTCGATTTCGCGTTCGAAATAGTGCTGCTTGTCCATCTGCAGCTTCTGCTCGCCGAGCAGCGTCGGCCAGAACATCGACTGCGTGATCAGCGAGCTGTCGGTGCCGCCCGATACGTACGCGGCCTGGATCGAGCAGCGGTCCGGATAGTTGCCCTTGAAGAATGCGGTGTCGACTTCGATCCGGCGAATCACGCCCGGCTGCGCGAGCGCGACGATCGCCCAGTCGTTGCCCGGCTCGCGGCGACGACGCGTCTCCCAGCCGTCACCCATGTTCACGCCGCGGCCCGGCAGCAGCAGGTTCGACGCGGCACCGAAGTGCTGGTTGTTCGCCGCGACGATGTACCCGCCGTTCTCCATCGCGGCGAGATCGAACTGCTCGGTCGCGCTCGCGCCGGCCCAGTCGAGCTGCGGCTGACCATACACGCGCAGGCGCGCGATGCCGCCGTCCGGGTAGATGTTCAGGCGCAGATGCGTGAACGCGCGTGCGTCGTGCGCTTCGATGTAGTGATGGCTGTTGCCCTGCAGCGTCGTCGACGGCACGATCTCGACCCACTCGGTCGCATGCGTCGGCACGCCGTCGGCGACGTACGCGGCCTCGACCGACGCGGCCGGCGGGAAGTTGCCGGTGAAGTGGCTCGTGTCGATATCGAAGCCCTTGATCACGCCCGGGCGCGCGAGCTTCACGATGCACCAGTCGTAGCCGGTCGTGCGCTTGCGGCGCGTCTCCCAGCCGTCCATCCACTTGCCGTGGTCGTCATACTTGCCGGGAATGAACACTGCGGGCTCGGGGTTCAGCATGCGCTCCTTCGGCGCGAAGAAATCGTCGCTGGCTTCGAGCGCGTGCGCACCGAGACGCGGATCGGCGAGGTTCACGTAGCGCCGCGTGAATTCGGGGGCATCGGGATCGAGAAGCGGAAGAGCCATGATGTTTCCTTGTTTCAATGAGGCGAAGCGGCCCGCCGCGGCGCAGCAAGCCGTGTGCGGTGTCACGCGTCGATCAGGTCGTCGAGGCGAAAGCGCGCGATCCGGTAGATCTGGTCGAGACTCGTGCGCAGCTCGTCGGCGCGCGAATGATTCACGCGCTGCTCGAAGTTCGCGATGATGCCGTGCCGGTCGTAGCCGCGCACCGCGAGGATGAACGGGAAGCCGAACTTCTCGCGATACGTGCGGTTCAGCGTCTGCAGCTTGTCGAATTCTGCCTGCGTGCACTGGTCGAGGCCCGCGCCGCTCTGCTCGCGCGTCGACTCGGCGGTCAGTTCGCCGCGCACCGCCGCCTTGCCGGCCAACTCCGGGTGCGCGTTGATCAGCGCGAGCTGGCGTGCTTCGCCGGCCGTTTCGACCGCGCGCGACATCGTGTCGTGCAGCGCGTCGATGCTCGCGAACGGCCGCTCGGCGGCGGCGAGCTCCGCCACCCACGGCGAGTGCTCGAAAATGCCCGACAGCGCCGCGACGAACGCGCTCGGCGCCATCGCATTCAGTTGCTCCAACGTGTAACGCATCGCCTTCATGCTTTCCCTTCGTTTCGATGATTGGGCTGATACGGATGATGTTCACGCCAGTGGCGCGCGATATCGACACGGCGCGTCACCCATACGCGGTCGTGCTTCTCGATGTGGTCGAGGAAACGCTGCAGCGCGCGGAAGCGGCCGGGCCGGCCGAGCAGCCGGCAGTGCATGCCGATCGACAGCATCTTCGGCGCTTCGTCGCCCTCTTCGTACAGCACGTCGAACGCGTCGCGCAGGTAATGGAAGAAATGGTCGGCGGTATTGAAGCCCTGCGGCGTCGCGAAACGCATGTCGTTCGTGTCGAGCGTGTACGGGACGATCAGCTGCGGCGACGTGCCGCCGCCCGACACCTCGACGTCCATCCAGAACGGCAGGTCGTCGCCGTAGTAGTCGGAGTCGTACAGGAAGCCGCCGTATTCGGCGACGAGGCGATGCGTGTTCGGGCTGTCGCGGCCCGTATACCAGCCGAGCGGACGCACGCCGGTCACGCGCTCGATCGCTTCCATCCCGAGCCGCATGTGCTCGGCCTCGAGCTCGGGCGTCACGTTCTGATAGTGAATCCAGCGCCAGCCGTGACACGCGATTTCATGGCCGAGCTCGACGAACGCGCGCGCGACCTCCGGGTGGCGCTCGATCGCCATCCCGACGCCGAACACCGTCAGCGGCAGCGCGCGCTTTTCGAACTCGCGCAGAATGCGCCACACGCCGGCCCGCGAACCGTATTCGTAGATCGACTCCATGCTCATGTGGCGGTCAGGGTACGCGGCCGCGCCGACGATCTCCGACAGGAACTGCTCGGAAGCCGGGTCGCCGTGCAGCACGCAGTTCTCGCCGCCCTCTTCGTAGTTCAGCACGAATTGCACGGCGACGCGGGCGCGCCCCGGCCAGTTCGCCTGCACCGGGTGGCGGCCGTAGCCGATCAGGTCGCGAGGATAGCGGGAGTCGTTTGACATGGTTCGAGAAGCGACGAAAGCGGGCTGGAAATAATGGGTTCGCATCGGTCGCGCAGCGCCGGAAGCACGCTGCGCGGGCCGATGCGATGACGGCCCAGTGTAGCGAAAACGCCCATACGCGCCCATACAGCGGCGCAGATAGTGCAGGTCACACGGTGTGTATGTGCGGTCGCGGCAAAGCCGGCGCCGGCTCGGCGACGACGGTTGCGCCGCGCGCGGCGGCTGCCGCGGCCGCCGGCTCGCTCGCCGCGTCGCCGGGCGGGCTGAAGCGGGCGAACTCGCCGTCGTAGCGCTTCGCGAGCGGCCGTGCGTAGTCGCCGCGCTTCGCGGTCGCGAGGCGCAGCGACACGAGCGCCTCGGCCCACTTGACGGCAGCCGTCACGCCTTCGACCACCGGCGCGCCGATCTGCTGCTCGATCTCGTGCGCGAACTCGGCCATGCCCGCGCAGCCGAGCACGATCGCATCGGCGCCGTCCTCGTCGAGCGCGCGCCGGCATTCGTCGACGATGATCCGCCGCGCCGCCGAGCCCGGCCGGTCGAGTTCGAGCACCGCGACGTCGGTCGCGCGCACGTTGCGGCAGAACCGCTTCATCCCGTAGCGCTCCGCGAGATGCCACGCCATCCCGCAGGTGCGCGCGAGCGTGGTGACGACGGAGAAGCCGGGCGCGAGCACGCTCGCCGCGTGCATCGCGGCCTCCGCGATGCCGATCACCGGCCCGCGCGCGAGTTCGCGCGCCGCATACAGGCCGGGGTCGCCGAAGCACGCGATCACGTACGCGTCGAAGCCGTCACGCTCGCCCTGCGCGATCTCGGCGAGCAGCCCCGGTGTCGCGAGTGCCTCGTCGTAATACCCTTCGATCGACGGCGGTCCCATCGTCGGGCTCACAGCGACGATCTCGGTGCCGGCCGCCGCGACTTCGCGCGCGCAGCGTCCCATCGCGTCGGTCATGCGCTGCGTCGTGTTCGGATTGATCAGCTTGATCTTCATTGCGCGCTCCTCAATGCTTCGCGCCCGCGAACACGCGATAGAACACGAAGCCGAGCCCCGCGCCGATGAACCACGAGAAGTTCGCGACGTCGCCCCAGCCCGGCATCATCACGCACACGATCGCGATCAGCGCCGCCGGCAGCAGCGCGGCCAGCGCGCGGCGGTTCACGCCGCCGGTGTACCAGTACGCCCCGCTCTGCGACATCGTGTACAGGTCGTCGCGCGCGAGCCGGCCGCGCTTGACGAGATAGAAGTCGGCGATCAGCACGCCGTACAGCGGGCCGATGAACGCGCCGAGCACGTCGAGCGTGTAGTGGATCACGGCCGGGTTGTTGAACAGGTTCCACGGCGTGATGAAGATCGACGCGACGGCGGCCAGCATCCCGCCCGCGCGCCAGCTGATCAGCCGCGGCGCGACGTTCGAGAAGTCGAACGCCGGCGACACGAAGTTCGCGACGATGTTGATGCCGATCGTCGCGATCGTGAACGTCAGCGCGCCGAGGATCACCGCGGTCGGATGATCGATGCGGCCGACCGTCTCGACCGGGTCCGTGATCAGTTCGCCGAACACGGGCAGCGTCGCGGCCGTCGTGATCACCGTGACGAGCGAGAACGCGAGGAAGTTGACCGGCAACCCCCAGAAGTTGCCGCGCTTCACGTCGCCGAACGAGCGGCAATAGCGCGAGAAGTCGCCGAAATTCAGCATCGGCCCGGAGAAGTACGACACGACGAGCGACACGGCGGTGATCATCACCGGAATCACCTGCGCGCCGTGATACTTGACGCCGCCGAGATTGATCCCGATGTTGCGCCAGCCCGCGCGCCACACCATGTAGCCGGCGAGGATGAACATCACGACGTAGACGGCCGGGCCCGCGAAGTCGATGAACTTCTTGATCGTCTCCATCCCGTTCCAGAACACGAACGCCTGCAGCACCCACAGCAGCATGAAGCCGGCCCAGCCGACCGCGGACAGCCCGAGAAAACCGTAGCGATGAACGTCCGCGTACGGCATCCATTGCGGGAAGAATTTCAGCACGACGATCACGAGCGCGCTCGATGCGAGATACGTCTGGATGCCGTACCACGCGATCGCGATCAGCCCGCGAATCACGGCCGGCACGTTCGCGCCGAGCACGCCGAACGTCGCGCGGCACGCGACCGGATACGGCACGCCGATCTGCTGGCTCGGCCGCGCGATCAGGTTGCACAGCAGATTGACGATGCCGATCCCGACGATCAGCGCGATCAGCACCTGCCAGCTCGTCAGCCCGAGCGCGAACAGGCTGCCGGCGAACACGTAGCCGCCGACGCTATGCACGTCCGACATCCAGAACGCGAAGATGTTGTACGAGCCCCACGTCTGGTTTCGAAGCGGCGCCAAATCTTCGTTGTACAGCCGCTCGCTGTAGCCGTCCGGCAGCGCGGGGCCGCCGCCGTCGCTGCGGCCTTCCGCCGGATAGGCGCTGTCGTGCGCCACACTGAACTGAGCCATGACTTCTCCTTGATGCGGCCGGATCGCCGCTCATCGTCGTCGACATCGCTCCGGATCCTCGCCCGGAGTCGGACTTGCGGCCCGCGGCATACCCGCAGGCCGGCATTGCTCTCGTCCGTGTGGCGCGCAGCCGTGGTTCGCGTCGCCGCTCAGGCGCCGCCGAACACTTCGCGCAAATCGACCTGCCCTTGCGCGGGCCGGTCCAGCATCTTCAGTTCGACATGCTGCAGGTGGTGCGCCATCAGCGCCGCCGCCCGCTTCGGATCGCCGGCTTCGAGCGCGGCCAGGATTTCGCCGTGGTCGTCGAACGAGCACGGGCTGCGACCGTGCGATTCGTACAGCGCCGACATCAGCGTCGAGCGTGCGACGAGCCCTTCGAGGCACTCGCAGAGCGTCGCGTTGCCCGTCAGCGCCGCGAGCGCCGTATGGAACTCGCCCGACAGCCGGATCCACGCGGCGAAATCGTGCCGCTCGAACGCCTTGCGCTCCTTGTCGATCAGCGCCGCGACACCCTTCAGCCGCTTCGCGCCCGGCCCGGTCGCGAGCCGCTCGACGACCGCGAGCTCGATGATCCGGCGCATCTCGAACACCTCGTGCACGTCCTGCAGCGTCGGGCTCGCGACGAACGCGCCGCGGTTCGGCTCGAGATCGACCAGCTTGTCGGTCGCCAGTTGCGCGAGCGCCTGGCGGATCGTCCCGCGCTTTACGCCGAATACGTCGCAGAGCTGCGCCTCCGTCAGCTTCGCGCCGGGCGCGAGCCGATGCTCGAGGATCGCGGTGCGGATCCGCTCGGCGATCGCTTCGGGGCCGGCGGCGCCGGACGACGGGGATTCGGGCTCGTTCATGATCTGCATCGTGTGATGGTCCTCATCGTAGAACGGACATAAAGATTGTCAACAATTCTTTTCCCGGAGTTCGCACAATCGGCGCGCATCGACGCGCATCGATTCGGTGCGTCGCGCACGAAATCCATGCATGGCAAGCGTTTCAGGCCCATCCGCAAGTGATGTCGGCGTATACCCGGCCGGAAATTTTGTTGACAAAAATGGTGCACGAAATGGCGGAGAGCATGTTGCCGGCGTGCCGAATTGCCGATCGTTAGTTGCGCACTTGCCAAAAGAAAAAGGCGGGAAAACCCCGCCTTGCGATCGTACCGGTTCGGCTCAGCCGAGATGCGGATAGTCCGACATCGTGAGCCGGAACCCGTGCGCATTCGCGACGAGTTCCGCGCGCGCGCCGAACGGCAGCGTCAGCAGATCGGGAACGTGACCGAACTGCAGCCCGGTGATCACCGGAATGCCGATCACCGAGCGCACCTGATCGATCATCGCCTGCATGTCGTAGCCGTTGTCGTACTCGAACGGCCGCGCGCCGGTGAACTGTCCGAGCACGAGCGCCTGCTGGCGCGCGAGCAGTCCAGACAAATGCAGCTGGTAGATCATCCGCTCGATCCGGAACGGCTGTTCGTTGACGTCCTCGATGAACAGGATCCCGCCGTCGATGTCCGGCATGTACGGCGTGCCGACCAGCGACGCCAGGATCGCGAGATTGCCGCCCCACAGCGTGCCCGTCACGTTGACGGTCTGCGCCTGCGGCGCCTCGGCGACGATCGTCGTGCTCGGCTGCGTCAGCGTCCGCCAGAAA
This sequence comes from Burkholderia dolosa, assembly GCF_902499135.1. GTDB lineage: Bacteria > Pseudomonadota > Gammaproteobacteria > Burkholderiales > Burkholderiaceae > Burkholderia > Burkholderia dolosa. The sequence continues at coordinate 29,300 of NZ_CABVPR010000022.1, read as the reverse complement.
TGCTGCATCGTGAATTCGCTCGGCGTCTCGGCGCCGAAGTCGGCCGACAGCATCGGGCCGCCGAACGTCTTGATCCGCGCCTTCGCATACAGCGCGAGCTGGATCGCGGTGAAGTCGCTGTGGCCGACGAGCGCGATCGGCTGATCGCGCAGGCGGCGCTCGAGCCCGCGATAGTCGAGCCCGTGCAGGATGCGCGCGGCGCCGTACCCGCCGCGCACCGCGAGCGCGATGTCCGGCAGCGGCCGTTCGGGATCGGCGAGCCGATTCAGATCGCCGGCCCGTTCGCCGTCGGTGCCGCCGAAACGCTGGAAGCGCCGCTGCGTCGCCTCGACGTTCTCGATCCGGTGCTGCGCGATGCTCAGGCGTTCGAGCGCGCGATTGATCGCGTCGGGATCGTGCGGATAGCCGGACGGCGCAAGCAGGCGAATGGTGTAGGACGCGGCGGGCTGGAAAGACATGGCTGGAGGGTGTCGGTTCGTCAAACCTGCTTAGAGGGTCCGAACCGTCGCCGGTTCACCGGGCTTGTCGGGCCCGGCGCGCCGGTGCGGCTCGATCGGCGATGCGGTGAGCCTATGACGCGCCGGACGCGGCGTCGCGCGCGAGTCGCGCGTCGCGCAATGCGCGCCGGCGCTCCGCGAAGAACGATTTCAGCGCGGCGCCGCACTCGTCGGCGAGCACGCCGCCGATCACTTCGGCATGGTGGTTGAGCTGCGTGTTCGCGAACGCGTCGATCACGCTGCCGCATGCGCCCGTCTTCGGATCGGGGGCGCCGTACACGACGCGCGCGATCCGCGCATGCATGATCGCGCCCGCGCACATCAGGCACGGCTCGAGCGTCACGTACAGCTCGCAGCCCGGCATCCGGTAGTTCTGCAGCCGCTGCGCGGCCATGCGCAGCGCGGCCATTTCCGCATGCGCGGACGGATCGTGCCCGCCGATCGGATGATTGAAGCCGCGGGCGATCACTTCGTCGCCGCGCACGAGCACCGCGCCGACCGGCACCTCGCCGGCCGCGCGCGCCTCTTCGGCCGCAGCCTGCGCGAGACGCATGAAATGCGCGTCGCGCGCCGACACGGGCGCCGCTTCGACAGAAGGAGAACGGACGGAAGAATCGGTTGCCGCGTCGCGCAGCACGTCGGACGTCACATCGGCCCCGCTTCGGCGGACGCGTCGTCGAGCCCGCGTTCGCACAGGCGTTCCGCGATGCGCCGGCAATACTCGCGCGGCATCACCATCGGGCCGCCGCGCAGCGATTCGAGCGCCATGTCGAGCGCGAGGATCTTCGCCTGCAGCCGGCAACGCGCGGCGCGGTCGCTCACCGCCTGCAACTCGTCCTGCAGGTTGCGCAGCGCGCGCAGCTGTTCGACGGCCGGCGGCACGAAGCCCGCGTTCTTCAGGATACGGTTGGCCACCCGTACCTCCTCGGGCACGAGGAGGTCGTCATCCAGCGCCTGAGGTGCGCCGGTACCCGGCAAATCGTCGAACTCGCCCCGCGCGGCGGCGGCGGCAATACGCTGTTCGACCAGGGCGTCAAGCAATCTCATCAGTCAATCGGAACAATGCGGCAGGCGAATTCTAGCAGGGTGACGCGCGTATGACAGGCCCGTTCGAATGGATGTTCGATATTGCATTTTTAGGGGCAGGATCCGCGCGTATGCGTGCCGATGCCCGTTACTTCGCTCGTTCGCTGCGCCGCAGCGAGCGTCGCGCGACCGCGGGCCGAGCGCAGGCCGCGTCGATCGGCCCGCTTTCGCGCTCGCCGGTGCGCGCGCCGGCGTTCGTCACGCCGTTGCCCGATCAGGCCGCGACCGCATCCGCGTGCGGTTTCGCGAACGGACGGAACGTCATCGCGATCAGGCTCGCGCCGACGCCGATCGCGAACGAGCCGAGGTACAGCCAGCCGTAGCTGCCGAGCGTGTCGACGATCAGGCCGCCCGCGACGGGCCCCGCCGCCATCCCGAGGCTGCCGGCCATCGCACTGCCGCCGATCACCGTCCCCATCATCCGCAGCGGGAAGTTCTCGCGCGCGAGCACCGAATACAGCGGCATCACACCCGCGTAGATGAAGCCGAACAGCGTCGCGACCGCGTAGAAGCCGTCGAGCGTGCGCACGAAGTAGTAGCCGAGCGCGCCGAGCGCCTGCGCGAACAGCCCGGCCACCAGCATGCGCTTCGCGCCGAACCGGTCGCCGAGGATGCCGAACGCGATCCGGCCGCCCATCCCCGCGAGCCCTTCGACGCTGTAGATCGACACCGCGACGATCAGCGGGATCCCGCACGTCACCGCATAGCTGACCGTATGAAAAATCGGACCGGAATGCGTCGCGCAGCAGAAGAAGTTGGTGAGCAGCAGCACGACGAACTGCGGCGAGCGCAACGCATCCGCGACCGACATCGACGAATGCGCGGCGGCGTCCGCCGGCGTCGCGGTCGTGCGCTCGAGCGCGGGCGCGCGGCGCACGAGCAGCGACGCCGGAATCATCACGGCGGCCGCCAGCACGGCGATCGCCAGCATCGACGTGCGCCAGCCGTACATCGACACGAGCCATGCGGCGAACGGCGACATCGTCATCGGCGCCATCCCCATGCCGGCCGACACGAGCGATACGGCCAGACCGCGGTGCGTGTCGAACCAGCCGGTCACGCAGGCCATCATCGGCGCGAATATCGCAGCCGTCGCACCGCCGACGGCGATGCCGAAGATCGCCTGGAATGCGAACAGCGACGACGCGCGGCTCGCCAGCGCGAGGCTCGCGGCCAGCAGCACCGAGCCGGTCACGACGACCGCGCGCGTGCCGATGCGGTCCGACAGGCTGCCCCACGCGATGCTCGCGAACGCCATCGCGATGAAGCCGAGCGTCATCGCGGCCGAAATGCCGGTCATCGACCAGCCGGTGTCGCGCGCGATCGGCCGAAGAAATACGGGCAGCGAAAACATCGCGCCGATCGCGACGCAACCCATCACGCCGCCCGCGGCGACGATGATCCAGCGGTATCGGGAATCCTGCATCGGGTGTCTCCTTGGTCGTGTCGACATCATCGGGGAAACCGGCGCGGGCGTCGACGCGCGGCCGGTCGATATCGGTACGACGAACGGGCTCGCGCGAAATCGACATGCGCGGCTGGCCCAGACGAAAATTTTTCGGCATCGGCGGATTGACGCGTGCGCGGTCCATCGCGCGCCGCGCACCGGCATCCGCAGGCAAACCGCCCGACGCGCACGCCGCCGCGTCGCCGCGTCGCCGCGCCGTCACGCCGTCACGTCATCACGTCGCTCGCCCGTCACGAGAACCGGCGTATTCGCGCGCCCCGCCGCCGCGCCGTTCTCCCGCGACCGCGCCGCGCCCCTTTTCCGGAATCGGAAAGTCGAAATCAGAAATAGTTGGTTGGGCCGCGCAGCGGCGCTGCCTACACTCGAGCCTTCTTGTCATAACAAGTTACCGATGACCCCGCCCAACGTCGTGCCGCTGTCGGCGGCCCCGCTCTACGTGCAGATCAAGGACACGCTGCGCGCACGCATTCTCGACGGCACCTATGCGCCGCACAGCCGGATGCCGTCCGAGCACGAACTCTGCGCGATGTTCGACGTGAGCCGCATCACCGTGCGGCAGGCGCTCGGCGACCTGCAAAAGGAAGGGCTGCTGTTCAAGCTGCACGGCAAGGGTACGTTCGTGTCCAAGCCGAAGGCGTTTCAGAACGTGACGTCGTTGCAGGGCTTCGCCGAAGCGATGTCGTCGATGGGCTACGAAATCGTGAACCAGCTGCGCAGCCTGCGCACCGTGAAGGCCGACCGCCATCTCGCGACGAAGCTGAACCTGCACGAAGGCGCGCCGCTCGTCGAGATCCATCGCGTGCGGCTGCTGAACCGCGAGCCCGTGTCGCTCGAACGCACGTGGGTGCCGGAGGCGCTCGGCAAGCGCATCGCGGGCGCCGATCTCGCGACGCGCGACATCTTCCTGATCCTCGAGAACGACTGCGGCGTGCCGCTCGGCCACGCCGACGTATCGATCGACGCGATCCTCGCCGACGACGAGATCGTCGATGCGCTGCGCGTCGAGGAAGGCAGCCCCGTGCTGCGCATCGAGCGCCTGACGCACGACGCGGCCGGCGCGCCGATCGACTACGAACACCTGTACTTCCGCGGCGATGCGTTCCAGTACCGGCTGCGCATCGACCGCCATCGTCCGAACGCGCGCAAACCTGCGAGGAAATCCCGATGAATACCCATGTACTCGAATACGACATCGTCGTGGTCGGCGGCGGCACGGCCGGCCCGATGGCGGCGATCAAGGCGAAGGAGCGCGATCCGTCGCTGCGCGTGCTGCTGCTCGAAAAGGCGAACGTGAAGCGCAGCGGCGCGATTTCGATGGGCATGGACGGCCTGAACAACGCGGTGATCCCCGGCCATGCGACGCCGGAGCAATACACGCGCGAGATCACGATCGCGAACGACGGGATCGTCGATCAGCAGGCCGTCTACGCGTACGCCGCGCACAGCTTCGCGACCATCGAGCAGCTCGACCGCTGGGGCGTGAAGTTCGAGAAGGACGGCACCGGCGACTACGCGGTGAAGAAGGTGCACCACATGGGCTCGTACGTGCTGCCGATGCCCGAAGGCCACGACATCAAGAAGGTGCTGTATCGGCAGCTGAAGCGCGCGCGCATCGCGATCACGAACCGGATCGTCGCGACGCGCGTGCTGACCGATGCGCACGGCCGCGCGAGCGGCGTGCTCGGCTTCGACTGCCGCAGCGCCGACTTCCACGTGATCCGCGCGAAGGCCGTGATTCTGTGCTGCGGCGCGGCCGGCCGCCTCGGCCTGCCAGCGTCCGGCTATCTGATGGGCACGTACGAGAATCCGACCAACGCGGGCGACGGCTATGCGATGGCGTACCACGCGGGCGCCGCGCTCGCGAACCTCGAATGCTTCCAGATCAATCCGCTGATCAAGGACTACAACGGTCCCGCGTGCGCATACGTGACCGGGCCGCTCGGCGGCTTCACCGCGAACGGCAAGGGCGAGCGCTTCATCGAGTGCGACTACTGGAGCGGCCAGATGATGTGGGAGTTCCATCAGGAGCTGCAGAGCGGCAACGGGCCCGTGTTCCTGAAGCTCGACCATCTCGCGGAAGAAACCATTCAGACCATCGAGCAGATCCTGCATACGAACGAGCGGCCGAGCCGCGGCCGCTTCCATGCGGGGCGCGGCACCGACTACCGGCATCGGATGGTCGAGATGCACATCTCGGAGATCGGCTTCTGCAGCGGCCACAGCGCATCGGGCGTGTACGTGAACGCGCGCGCGGAAACGACCGTGCCGGGCCTGTACGCGGCCGGCGACATGGCGGCCGTCCCGCACAACTACATGCTCGGCGCGTTCACGTACGGCTGGTTCGCCGGACAGAACGCGGCCGACTACGTCGCCGGCCGCGATCATGCGCCCGTCGACGACGCGCAGGTCGAAGCCGAACGCGCGCGCGTGTTCGCGCCGCTCGCGCGCGAGCACGGCCTCGCGCCCGCGCAGGTCGAATACAAGCTGCGCCGGATGGTGAACGACTATCTGCAGCCGCCGAAGGTCACGCGGAAGATGGAAATCGGGCTGCAGCGCTTCGCCGACATCGCCGGCGACATCGAATCGATCAAGGCCGATCATCCGCACGAGCTGATGCGCGCGGCCGAGGTGCGCGCGATCCGCGACTGCGCGGAAATGGCCGCGCGCGCGTCGCTGTTTCGCACGGAAAGCCGCTGGGGGCTGTACCACCACCGCGTCGACTTTCCGCACCGCGACGACGCGCAATGGTTCTGCCACACATGGCTGCGCAAGGCCGACGACGGCACGATGCGCAGCGAGAAGCGCGCGGTCGAACCGTACATCGTGCCGCTCGCCGACGACGAACGCAGCGCATACGCCCATCTGCGCATCCGCGAACCGGCCGCGCTCGCGGCCGCTCTTTGACGAGGAGCTACACCGTGCCCCATACGCCGCACGACATCTTCCTGCGCAGCAGCGCGCCCGTGACGATCGACGAGGAACGCTGCATCGCCGACAAGGGCTGCACCGTATGCGTCGACGTGTGCCCGCTCGACCTGCTCGCGATCGACGTGACCAAGGGCAAGGCGTACATGCAGTTCGACGAATGCTGGTACTGCATGCCGTGCGAACGCGACTGCCCGACCGGCGCCGTGAAGGTCGACATCCCGTATCTGCTGCGCTGAGCGCGCATCGGCTGCCCATCGATTTCCCTCTACCGGACCGACGACAGATGAACATCACGCTACGGACGCTGCGCGTCCTTGCCGCGTCGCTTGCGCTCGCCGCCGCGGGCGCCGCGGATGCCGAAACGATCCGCGTCGCGATCGGCACGCAGGACACGACGATCAATTGCGCGACCGGCGGCCTGCTGATCCGCGAACTGCACCTGCTCGACAAGTATCTGCCGCGCACCGGCAAGTATCGCGACGTCCGATACGACGTGCAGTGGAAGGACTTCACGTCCGGCGCGCCGCTCACCAACGAGATGGTCGCTGGCAAGCTCGACTTCGGCGCGATGGCCGACTTCCCCGGCGCGCTGAACGGCGCCGCGTTCCGCAACGCCGGCCGCAGGAGCGTGTTCATCGCGGTGCTGGACGGCAGCATCGACGGCAGCGGCAACGGAATCGTCGTGCCGTCGAATTCGCCGGTGCGCTCGCTGGCCGATCTGAAGGGCAGGACGATTTCGGTGCCGTTCGCGTCGACCGCGCACGGGATGCTGCTGCGCGCGATCAAAGCGCAGGGATGGAATCCGGACACCGACGTCAACATCGTCACGCAAGCGCCCGAGGTGGCCGGCAGCGCGCTGAAGGCGAACAAGATCGACGCGCATGCGGACTTCGTGCCGTTCGCCGATCTGTTCCCGTATCGCGGGATCGCGCGCAAGATCTACGACGGCGCGCAAACGCATGCGCCGACCTTCCACGGCGCGCTCGTCGACGCCGACTATGCGCAGCGCTATCCGGAAGTCGTCGTCGCGTACCTGCGCGCGGCGATCGAAGCGAACCGGCTGCTCGCGCAAAACCCGGAGAAGTACAGCCTGCTGATCGAGAAGGTCACCGGCATCGACGCGCCGGTCGACTATCTGTATCACGGCCCGCTCGGCATCCAGACGCGCGACTTCACATGGAAGCCCGAATACCGGCAGGCCGTCGCGACCGCGATCGACACGCTGAAGCTGCTGAAGAAGACCGACACCGCGCCCGACCCGGCGACGTTCGTCGACGACCGCTACATCCGCGCGGCGTTCGCCGCATCGGGGCTCGACTACGACGCGGCGCTGAAGCGCTACGGCCGGCAACCGCTCGTCGCGAACGATGCGTCGACCGGCAAGCCGATCCGCGATTTCAACGACGTCGCGCAGGTGTGGCCGGCCGGCGACGAGGCCGTGCGTCATTACGCGAACCCGGCGTCCGCGTTCGCGGCGCTCGCGAAGCTGGGCCCGTCCGCGAAGGTGCGCGCGGTGTTCGTGCACGACCATGCGAGCGGACTGAAGCTGTTCGCCGACCAGGCTTGGTACGTGAAGGACGCGCAGGGCACGCTCACCGCGTTCCTGCTGAAGTCGAGTGCCGACGCCTACGCGCAGCGCGTGTCCGGTTCGGTCGTCGACTATGCGGCCGCGCGGACCGTCTCCACGCCGGCGCTCGCCGCACGCTGAACGCTCTCTCCTCTCCCTTCATCGATACGGATATCCGCATGGCCGCGACCTTCGAGCTTGCCAAACGCCGTCTCTCCGAACCGTCCCGCGCCGGCGACGCGCGCGCCGCGCATCCCGCCGTGCGTGGCGCGCGGCCGCTGCTGCGCCGTCGTGCCGCGCGGCTCGCGTCGCTCGGCGCGTGCCTCGCGCTGTGGCAGGCCGCCGTCCATTGGCGGCTGTCGCTCGGCGTCGTCACGTTCGCGAACGTTCCCGCCCCGGCCGACGTCGGGCCGGCGCTGTGGACGCTGCTGCACTCGCCGAAGCTGCCGATGCACCTGTTCGCGAGCGTCACGCGCGTGCTCGCGGGTTTCGCCGCGGCGGCGCTTGCCGGCGTCGGACTCGGGCTCGCGATCGGCCGCTACCGCGCGCTCGAAGACGCGCTGCTGCCGCCGCTCGAGGTGCTGCGGCCGATTCCGGCCGTCGCGTGGATTCCGCTCGCGATCCTGATGTTTCCGTCGTCCGAGCTGAGCATGATGTTCATCACGTTCGTCGGCGCGCTGTTCCCGATCCTGCTGAACACCGTGCACGGTGCGGAAGCGGTCGATCCGCGGCTCGTCGCGACTGCGCGCAGCCTCGGCACGCGCGGTTTCGCACTCTACGCGGAAGTGATCCTGCCCGGCGCGGCGCCCGCGATCTTCACCGGGCTGTCGATCGGGATGGGCACCGCGTGGTTCTGCCTCGTCACCGCGGAGATGATCGCCGGCCAGTACGGGATCGGCTATTTCACGTGGGCGTCGTACACGCTGCAGAACTATCCGGACATCGTCGTCGGCATGGCGCTGATCGGGCTGCTCGGCATGGGCAGCAGCCTGCTCGTCAAGCGGATCGGCACCGCGCTCACGCCGTGGTACGCGCCGCACGGAGGCCGGCGATGAGCGCCGCCGCAGCGGCATCGGCCGCGCCCGGCCGCGTCGGCGTGCGCGGGCTGACGATCGAACTCGGGCCGCCGCACGCGCGCTTCGCGGCGCTCGACTCGCTCGAGCTCGACGTCGCGCCCGGCGAATTCGTCTGCGTGCTCGGGCCGTCCGGCTGCGGAAAATCGACGCTGCTCGGCGCGCTCGCCGGGCACGTCGCGGCCACGCGCGGCGAGATCGTCGTCGACGGCGAGCCCGTCGATCGCCCGCACCCCGATCGCGGCCTCGTGTTCCAGCAGCACACGCTGTTTCCGTGGAAACGCGTGATCGACAACGTCGCGTTCGGCCTGAAGATGAAGGGCGTGCCGGCACGCGAACGGCGCCGCGAAGCAGCCAAGCTGCTCGAACTCGTCGGGCTCGGCGGCTTCGGCGCGCACTACCCCGCGCAGCTTTCCGGCGGCATGCAGCAGCGCGTCGAGATCGCGCGCGTGCTGATCAACCGGCCGCGCATCCTGCTGATGGACGAACCGTTCGGCGCGCTCGACGCGCAGACGCGCCGCCGCATGCAGATGCTGCTGCTCGATATCTGGTCGCGGATCGGCACGACCGTGCTGTTCGTCACGCACGACATCGACGAAGCGCTGTTTCTCGGCGATCGCATCCTGATGCTGTCGCCGCGGCCGGCGCGCATCGTCGCCGACATGCGCGTACCGCTCGCGCGACCGCGCACCGACGACAGCACGACCGCGCCCGCGTTCGTCGACATCAAGCGGCGCTGCCTCGCATTGCTGCGCGACGCGGGCTGATCCCGCACCCGACACCTTCCTTTCACCGCTCCGATCGTTCGACCATGACCCTTTCTTCGTCCGTTTTTCCGCTGTCCGATGCACACGACGCACACGACGCACACGATCGCGAGCACGCCGCGCTCGCCGCGCGCGTCGCGGCGCCCGATGCGTCGGTGCGCCGCGTCGCGCTGCTCGAACTTGCCGATCTCGAAGATCCCGCGCTCGTACCGGCGTTCGTCGCGGTACTGCGCGACGATCCGTCGGCCGACGTGCGCAGCGAAGCCGCGCGCGTGCTCGGTGCGTGGGAGCAGCCCGACGTCGTCGACGCGCTGTGCCGCGCGCTGCTCGATCCGGACGACGGCGTGCGCGCGACCGCCGCGCAGAGCCTGTCCGAGCTGAAGGATCCGGCGTCCGGCGCGGTGCTGTGCCGCTGGGCCGAGCGGCCCGAAGCGTCGGTGCGGCGCGCGGCGCTGCGCGGGCTGCGCGAATTGCGCGCGGCCGATGCGTATGCGCCGGCGCTGCGCGCGCTCGATACCGACGACGCGGCCGTGCGCGCGGAAGCGGTCGCCGTGCTCGGCTGGCTCAAGGACGCACGCGCGCTGCCCGCGCTCGGACGGATCGCGACCGACGATGCCGACGCCGACGTACGGCGCATCGCGATCGGCGCGGTCGGCTTCGCGGCCGCCGACGATGCGAGCGTGGTGCGTGCGCTGCTCGCCGCGCTGCGCGACCGCGCGTGGCAAGTGCGCGAGGAAGCGGCCGCGACGCTCGGCAAGCTGCGTGTGACCGCGGCACGCGACGCGCTCGTCGCCGCGCTCGACGACGACTACTGGCAAGTGCGCTTGCGCGCGGCGCGCGCGCTCGGGCAGCTGCGCGATATGACTGCGGCACCGGCGGTCGCCGCGCTGCTGTCGCATTCGATCAGCAATCTTCGCAAGGAGGCGGCGCTCGCGCTGGGCGAGTTGCGCGACCGCGCGTCGCTGCAGGCGCTGCAGGCCGCGTTCGACGATCGCGACCCCGAAGTGCGCAAGGCCGTGCGCATCGCGATCCGGCAGATCGACGACACGCCGTGACCGCGCCGGCCGAACTCGTGCTCGATCATGCGGCGCGCGTGCTGACGTTGCGCTGGCCGGACGGCCGAACGCAGCGCCTCGACTATGTGCGGCTGCGCAGTGCGTGTCCGTGCGCCGCGTGCCGCGCGCTGCGCCGTCGCGGCGAAATCGTCGACGCGCCGGCCGACCTGACGCTGGCCGGCGTCGAACCGTTCGGTTACGGCATCCGCATTGCATTCGGCGACGGTCATGCGCGCGGCATTTATCCGTGGTCGTATCTGGCCGAACTAGGCGGCAGCAGCGAAACGAACGCGGGAGCCGCGACGCGCTGCCCGGCCGTCTGACCCTTCCGACGCACCGGCGCACCGGCACTTGCCGCATCGCCGGCATACGCGCGCGAACGCTGCGATACTTGACGGCTACGGGCGCCCTCCCCGTTCGTCGCGGCGCGCACGTGCAGACGGCAAGTCCGACCGTTCGCCCGGTGCGCCGACACGAAGCACGACTGCGCGTCCGTATCCGTACCGAGGTCAGACCATGTCGAAGCCATCGTCCCGCACCGCCGGCGCCACACCGAACGTGCGCGCCGTTCCCGCCGTGATCGGCGTCGTTGTCCGCGACCGCGACGTGCTGCTCGTGCGCCGCGCGAACCCGCCCGACGCGGGCCGCTGGGGCTTTCCCGGCGGCAAGATCGAGCCGGGCGAGCCGATCGCGGACGCCGTCGTGCGCGAAATCGTCGAAGAAACGGCAGTGGAAGTCGACGCGCTGGACGTCTTCACCGCGCTCGATGCGTTCGACCGCGACGACGACGGCACGCTGCGTCAGCATTTCGTGATGGTCGCGGTGCTGTGCCGCTGGCTGCGCGGCTCGCCCGCGGCCGGCGACGACGCGCTCGACGCACGCTGGTTCGACCTCGACGAACTCGCTCGCGACGATCTGCCGATGAGCGCGGGCGTGCGGGATGTCGCGCGGCGCGCGCTCGAGCGGGCATCGTTCACCGCCGAGCGGCTTCGCCGCTGAATCGGCACCGCGCCGCCGTGCCGGCGCAATCAGGCCGGCGCGTCGGCGTTCAACGGCCAGCGACCGATTACGTCGTGGTGTGTCCTGCCGAGCCAGCTGTCGATCAGCACGAACTCGCTCACCGTCCATGTCATCGGTTCGACCGTGCGCGGCGCGCGGCGGCGCTCGTCGTACCGTAGCGTGACGTGCAGCGCCGAAAGCGCGCCCGGCACTCGAAGGCCGGTCCTTTTCAGCGCTTCGACGAGTTGCTGCCGCAAATCGATCAGCTCGCGCGGATCGTCGGACGCAGTCAGCACCCACGGATAGTTGTCGGGACGACCCTTGAAACTGACGATCCGATCGAACGTCACGTCGAACGGCCGCGCGTGGACACGCCGTGCCGCATCGCGGGCGCGGACGACCACGTCCGGCGGCACGTGCATGAAATCACCGAGCGTACGCAGCGTCACATGCAGGCGCGTCGTATCGACCCAGCGGTCGTCGACCGGCGCGTCCGGCGAAGCGCGGCGCGCCGTGTCGGCAATCCGCTTGGCGGTCTGCGGATCGGGCTGCACCGCGAAAAACAGCCGATGATTCAACCGCGGCGCTTCGATCCCTGGCAAAGTCAGTTGGGTCACGGCGGGTTTACCGATATGCCGATGGATGAACAGTCATTATCGTCAATCGGGCGGCGCGCCGCTCGCCGCGGAAACAGGTCCGGCGCGCGCGTAGCCAACCCGGTCTGCGACAGGCTCGAATACCGCGGCAACGCCGCGCCGCGACGCGGCTTGCCGATGCCGCCCGAGCGCCGAATTCGTGCCGCTCGTGCCGCTCGTGCCGCTCGTGCCGAACGGGCCGCTCGTGCCGAACGCGCCAAACGCGCCGCAACGACGCGCAAGCGTTCTCCGCGCACGCCCGTCGCACGGCGTCCGCGCGCTAGAAACGATGCCGCAGCCCGGCCAGCACCGCGATCTGGCTGCTGCGCCCCGCCCCCGCCGGTCCGAAGAAGTTGATCGCAACGGTGCTCGCATCGCCGGCCAGCCGTTGATAGACCATCGACATATGCAGATCGGTGCGCTTCGACAGCAGGTACGCGATACCCGCATCCACCTGATGCCATCTCGGCCGGTCGCCGGCCGCGAACGACGTCGCGCCGCTGCCGGTATACCCGTGGCCGTCGGTGAAGATGTAGCCGACCCCGGCCATCAGCACCGGCGTGAAGTAGCAGCGTCCGTTGATCTCGTAGTTGTTGATGCGCAGGCTGCTGCCGCCGCGATAGTCGAGCAGCGTGTTGGTGAAGACGAAGTTCACCGACGCCGCGCCGAACGAATAGCCGGCTCCGAGTGCCGTGATCCGCTGGCGCTCGACGAAGCCCGCGTTGTAGAAAATGCTGGTCGAGCCGCTGTATTCGTCGCCGATCGCGCCGCCCGGATTATTCGCCGACGCGAGCCCCGCCGACGGATCGTTCAGCTGCAGATAGCTCGCGACCACATGCAACGGTCCACGCAGATAATCGAGCCCGAAGCCGTACGCGCGGTTGTTGGCGAAGCCGCGGCCCGCGTCGCCGCCGGCCTGATTGCTGAATGCATAGAGCGCGCCGAGCTTCAGTCCCGCGAGCGGACTCACCTCGTACTTGACGCTGTTGTTCAGGCGGAACGTCTGGAAGCTGTCGTCGACGTCCCCGATGTGCGCGCCGTAGATGCTGCCGAACATCAGCCAGGACATCAGCGGTGCGACGTAGTCGAACGTGTAGTCGTACTGGCGGCCGAGCGTCAGCTTGCCGTACCGCGTGCTCGACAAGCCGACGTACGCCTGCCGTCCGAACAGCCGGCCGCCCTGCGACGACGTGCCGTTCAGTCCGCTGAAACCCATTTCGAGCTGGAACACCGCGGACAGGCCGCCGCCGAGGTCCTCGCGTCCGAGCAGGCCGACGCGGTCGCCGCTACCCCAGCCGGTCGCCATCGACCAGCGCGACGCGCCCGGTGCCCTGATCGACGACGCGACCGTATTCGTCCACGCGATGCCCGTATCGATGATGCCGTACAACGTGACCGAGCTTTGCGCGCAGGCCGCGAGCGGCGCCGCGAGGGCGCAAACCGCCGCGGCAGTGCAGACTGCCGTTTTCATCGTGCTTCTCCGGTTTCGAGGTCGTGACGTGATGCGGATCGGGCGGCGGGAACGAGCGGCGGACGCGAACGCGTCGCATGCATTGCTCGGACGACCGTGCGTGGCCGCGCGCTGCGCGCCGCCGGCCCCGCCGCTGCCGCTGTTGCTAGCGTTCCGCCGCGGGCAGCGGCGACTCGGCGCCTGCGGAATCGCGCTCTGCGAGCCCGTCGTCGTGCATGTCGCCGGGCCGGTACATGCGGCCGAGCACGAACATCAGCGCGGCGACGGCGACGACCGGCAGCGCCGCGATCTGGAACAGCTCACGCACCGGCACATGGGCGGCGAGCAGCATCCCGCCGATCATCGGGCCGGAGATCGAACCGATCTTCGCGACGCCGATCGCGGTGCCGGTGCCTTTCGAACGGAAGCTGGTCGGATAGACGATCGACGCGACCGCATTGAGTCCGGCCTGCGTGCCGGCGACGCAAAAGCCGACGCCGAACACCGCAACCGTCAGCCAGCCCGCATCGAGCTTCATTCCGAGCGCCGCGACGAGCGGAAAGCCGACGAGCGGCAGACAGGTGACGAGCCGCACGCCATGGCGATCGATGAAGCGCATCAGCACGAGGCCGCCGAGCGTGCCGCCGACCGAGAACAGCGTCGTCGTCAGCGCGGCGCGATGCGCGGCGACGCCGGTCGCCTCGATCAGCACCGGCAGCCAGTTCTGCAGGAAGAACAGCGCCATCGAATTCGCGATGTACGCGAGCCACAGCGCGGTCGTCACGTAGCGCAGGCGGCCGGCGAACAGCGTGCGCGGCGAGAACTTCGCGACGCGGCGCTCGTCGGTCACGACGAAGCGCGCATCCGGCGGCAACGCGAGTTCGGGCCGCACGCGCGCGGCGGTCGCCGCAATGCCGTCGCGGGGCCAGCCCTTCAGCACCTGATAGCGCAGCGACTCCGGCATCACGAACGACAGCGCGCCGGCCACCGCGAGCGGCGCGACCCCGCCGACCACGAATACCGCGGGCCAGCCGTAGTGCGGCACGAGCCACACGGCGACGCCGCCGCCGAAACCCGCGCCGAGCGTATAGCCGGTAAACATCACCGTGACCCAGGTGGCGCGCAGCCGCTTCGGCGCGAATTCCGACACGAGCACGAACGCGTTCGGCACCGCGCCGCCGATGCCGATGCCCGCGGCGAAGCGCAGCCACAGCAGCTGATCGACGCTCGACGCCCACGCGGTCGCGAGCGTGACGAGCCCGTACCAGCAGGCGCCGAACAGGATCGCGCGCTTGCGCCCGATTCGGTCGCCGATATAGCCGAACAGGATCGAGCCGATCATGATCCCGAAGATGTTCGCGCCGAACACGGGGCCGAGCACGCTGCGCTCGATGTGCCATGCGCGGATCAGCGACGGCGCGGCGAACGCCAGCGCACTGAGCTCGTAGCCGTCGGTGAGCATCACGAGCCATGTCGACGCGATCAGCACGATCGCGAAGCGGCCGATTCCCTGTTCGTCGATCAGGCGCGACACGTCCACCGTGCGCGCATCGGGCAGCGTTTGATTCATCGTCTCCTCCACAGGTGCCGCGTCGGCCCGCGGGCCGATCCCGGCGCGTCGCGCGTTCCGTCATTTCGTGTCCGGCCGGCGCGGCAGCGGGTGCAGGTCGCGGGCGTCGTTGCAGAACGCCCGATGCACCTCTTCGGTATTTCCGCGCCGCCGGCAGGTGTTGCGTCAGTGCTTCAGATGCGGCGGATCGATTCGATCGACGTTGTCGGCGAGCCGCTCGCGCAGCATCCCGCGATCGATGTCGTGCACGCTGCCGCCGTCCGCGAGATCGAACGCATGCGCGGCCGCCGCGCCCATCGCGATGCACGGCCCCATCACGCGCACGCTCGACAGTGCGGTCGGGTCCGCGTCGATGCAGCGGCCGACCGCGATCAGGTTGTCCGCGTCCTTCACGACGAGGCTGCCGAACGGCACGGTATGCAGATGGTCGTCGCCGAACGGCTTCCATTCATAGCCTTCGGCGCGATCGTGCAATTCGATCGGCCACGACGTGCGCGCAACGGCGTCCGGAAACCGCGTGGCGGCGATCACGTCTGCCGAGGTCAACCGCTGAGCGCCGACGATCCAGCGCGTCTGCCGGATGCCGGGCAGCCCGTAGCTGCGGATGCGCGCGTTGCGATAGATGTGCGGATACTCGCCGCGCAGAAACTCGAACGCGCGGTCCGCCTGCTCGCGCCCGACGAGCGCGGTGCGCGACGCCGCCATCGGCTCGAGCGGCGTCTCGATGTGCGTCATGTTCGCAATGCCGATGTTGCGGCCGCGGAAATAGAACACGAGCCCGTCCTTGCGCTCCAGCCCGTACGCGTGCGCCTTTTCCTCGACGCGCTCGCGAAATGCGGGCGGCGCCGGCAGATCGGTCTCGTCGAGATTCTCGAGCACGATCATCTGCGTGCCGCGAATCGGCGTCTCCGGCTCCTGGCAGTCGAACCCGGCGAGCCATGCGAGCGCGGCATCGCCGCTCGCGTCGACGAAGCCGTCGGCCGCGATGCGCACGTCGCCGTAGCGCGTCGCGACGTCGAGCTCGCGCACCCGCCGCCCTTCGCGCACCACGTCGCGCAACACGGCGCCGAGCACGACGGTGATGCCTGCGTCGAGCATCTTCTGCTCGATCCAGCGCGCGAGCGCGACTTCGTCGTACAGCACGACGGTCGTCAGCGGCCCTTCCTTGTAGTGCAGCGCGCCCTTCTCGCCGAGATCGTGCAGGATGCCGTCCGCGATGCCGTGCGTCACCTGGAAGCGCTTCGGCCCGTTCGAGAACAGCCCGCAGAACGTGCCGATGATCGAGTTCACCGCCTGGCCGCCGAGCGCCGGCAGGCTGTCCACCAGCACGACCTTGCGGCCGAGCGCGGCGGCTTCGAGCGCGGCCGACGTGCCGGCGATGCCCGCGCCGACGATGCACACGTCCGCGTCGAGTTTCCAGCCCGTCCGTTGGCCGTCGCGGCGGACGATACGAGTACCAGTCTTCAAAACACTTCCTCCTTGAAAAGCCATCGCGGCGACGCGCGGGCACGGCCGCGCGGCAGAATCAGACGCGGCTGCGCTTGAGCACTTCGACGACGCCGCGATCGGCGTCGACGCGAACCCAGTCGCCCGTTTCGATCACGTCGAGCGGATCGATGTCGAAGTCGGTCAACGACGGCGCGTGGCTCACCACCGCACCGAGCGCGATCTTCGTGGTCATTTCGTTGAACAGCATCGCGGCCGGCGCCGTACCGGCGATGCGTGCGATATGGAACTGGCTCGACCATCCCGACGAACCCTTTGCGCCGGGAAACACCAGCACCTTGTTCGCGAAGCTCCGGCCGCGCAGCTCGTGACGCGTCTCGATGATCGTGCCGGTGCGCGGATCGATGCCGCCCCAGCCGGAGATGCGGTCGCGCGTGACGAGCGCTTCGCCCTCGACACAGCCGCCGACCACCTTGCGTCCGCGCAGCACGATCGGCGTGCCGGCTTGGCCGCTCGTTTCGCGATTCGCGCTCATGCGTCCCGCCCTCCGCTCCAGCGGCCGCTCACGGCCGCGTCGATACAGTCGGCCGTCGTGCCGAACCACGCCTGCACGCCCATGATCGCCGGCAAGTAGTGCGCCTGCTTCGCCGAGTCGAGTGCGACGACGCGCGTCCCCTTGGGCATCACGCGACCGATCGCCGAGCACGTGTCGGTCATCAGCACGCCGCCCGCATCCTCGATCAGCTTCGTATAGCCGGCCTGGTCCGCCAGCTGGCGCGTCGCGCGCGCGGTGAAGATCCACAGTTCGGTATTCGCGCTGATACGGCGGCCGTCGAGCAACTGGCAGACCTCCCAGATCTGCTCAATCGAATAGTGCGGGCAGCCGAGCATCACGAAGTCGACCTGCGCGTCTTTCGCGGTGACGTTGACGCGCTCGTACGCGACGCGCCGCTCGGCCGCGCCGTAGCGGATCGTCTCGAGCGGCTTGCGGCCGCGAAACGCTTCGTCGCGCGTGCGCGCCTCCGGCGTCTGGCCGACGATGTGGTACATCTCGACGCCGCCCGAGGAAGCCGCGGCCGCGCCGAAGTGCTTGAGCTTCGGCAGGTTCGGCACGTCGCGCAGCCCGTCGAGCACCGGAATGCGGTCCTGCACGAGTTCGCCGACGTAGTAGCCGAGCAGCCCCCAGTCCTGCACCGTCGTCACGTCGACGTCGAGTTCGATCAGATGCGTGCCGCCGCGGTTTTCGTCCAGGTGCAGGCCCCAGTACGGAATCTTGCCGGTCAGCATCGCGGCGCCGGTGCTCTCGCGCCCTTCGGCATTGGTGCGCGCGCCGAGCACCGCGTTGATGTAGATGACCGCCGACGACTCCATCCACGCGCAATGCTCGCCGCGCACCGGCACGTTGCCGGTCAGATACGGCGCGCAGGTATTGAGCGGCTGAATGCCGAGCCGTCCGGTGAACGCCTCGCCCTGGCGATACAGCTTCACGATCTCGCCGTCGATGCCTTGCCGCTGCGCATGCTGCGGGTCGAGCCCCTGCTGCAGATGGCTGCTGAAGACCTTCGCCTTCGGCACTTCGACCACCTCCGGGCTATCGAGGTTGAATTCGGAAAACACCGCGTCGAGGCCGCCGTGCTTCGCCGCGTAATCGCGCAGGAACGGCATCGTCGCGCCGACCGTGCCGCATACGTTGTGGGTATCCACCAGCCGCGGCGCGCCGAGCGCTTCGCCGTAGCGCACCAGCAGATCCATCGCGCGCTGCACGGCCGCGCCGTCGCGGCCGTCGAGCATCGCCCGTTCGTCGTCGTTCAGCTGCATTTAGCGCGCTCCCTGTACAGGTTCGAGTTGCGCCGCTTGCGGCGCCACGTGCCGGTCGACGTCGATCGTCGTCGCGCGCCGCAGTTCGCGGCGCACCGACAGATCGTGACGGCGGCCGCGGTGCAGCGTGCAGCGGTTGTCCCAGATCACGAGGTCGCCGGGCAGCCAGCGATGCGAATACACGAAACGGCGCGCGGTGGCATGCTCGAGCAGATCCATCAGCAGCACGCGGCCTTCGGCCAGCGTGCGGCCGACGATGTGCGTCGCGTGCGCGCCGATGAACAGATGGCGGCGCCCCGACCCGGCGTGCTCGCGCACCAGCGGCCAGCGCACCGGCGGCAGCGCGTTGCGCTGCTCGTCGCTGTAGTCGGTGTCGCCGAGCAGGAAGCGCGAGTGCAGCGCGTAGTGCTCGGCTTCGAGTCCTTCGAGTTCGCGCTGCTCGCGAGGGTCGAGCGCATCCCATGCGGCGCGCATGTCCGCGAACTCGGTCTCGCCGCCCGACTCCGGCACGACGACCGCATGCAGCATCGAATAGCGCGCCGCCGGCTGCTGGAACGAGCTGTCGCTGTGCCACAGCTGGTTCGCCAGATTGCCGACGATGCGCCGGTGCGTGCGCTCCGCGATCTGTCCGGACTCGTCTACGTTCGAGATGTCCGCGAGCTCCTGGTATGCGAGCCGCGCATGCGGGCGCGCGACGCGCTTGAAACCGAGATCGAGCGGTCCGAGCGCACGCGCGAACGCGAGCTGCTGATCCTGCGTGAGCGGCTGACCGCGGAACACCAGCACCGCGTAGCGATTCATCGCGGCGTCGATCGCGCACGCGAGCCGTTCGGAAACGGGCGACGTCAGATCGATGCCGCTCGCGAGACCGACGAAGTCGGCACGCGCGGCGTCGATGGGAACGACTTCAAGCGACATGGGCGGCTCCTGTTTCAGTGTTGTCCGGCGCGGCATCGTCGCGGCGACGATGCAGACGGCCGAGCGCGAAAGCGAGCAGCGCGACGAAGGCGACCGGCACGGCGCCGAGGAAGAACATCCGCTCGACCGGCAGATGCGCGGACATCAGCATCCCGCCGATCACCGGTCCGGCGATCGCGCCGATCTTCTGGATACCGACCGCCGCACCCGTGCCTTTCGCGCGCAGCGCGGTCGGATACACGAGCGCCGCGACCGCGTTCAGCCCGAACTGCGTGCCGACCACCGTGAAGCCGGTCAGGAACACCGCCGCGACCAGCATCGGGCCGGGCAGTCCGGTGCCGAGCAGCGCGACGAGCGGCGTACCGACGAGCGGCAGCACGGTGATGATGATCGCGCCGCACGTATCGACGAAGCGCATCAGCGCGAGCCCGCCGAGCGTGCCGCCGAGCTGGAACATCGTCGAGACGAGCGCCGCGTCGCGCGGCGCGAGACCCGCGCTTTCGATCAGCACCGGCAGCCAGCTGCTGAGAAAAAACAGCGCCATCGAGTTCGCGACGTAGACCGCCCACAGCACGGGCGTCAGCGCACGCAGCCGGCCCGCGAACAGCAGCCGCAGCGACCCGTCGCGGCTGCGCTCGTGTGCGTGGCCCGGCGACGCGCCGCCGATCGCGAAGCGCGCATGCGGCGGCACGGCGAAGCCCGGCGCGATCCGCGCGACGATTCGCGCGACTTCGGCGTGACGGCCCTTGAGCGTCAGGAAGCGGATCGACTCCGGCACCGCGAGCCACAGCATCGCGCTCGACACGAGCGGCGCGATGCCGCCGATCACGAACACCACCTGCCAGCCGAACGTCGGCACGAACCACGCCGACACGAGACCGCCCACGCTGCTGCCGATCGTATAGCCGCTGTACATCAGCGTGACCCACGTCGCGCGCCAGCGCTTCGGCGCGAACTCCGTCGTGTACGCGATCGCGTTCGGCACCACGCCGCCGATGCCGATGCCCGCGAGAAAGCGCAGCACCATCAGCTGCTCGAGGCCGGTTGCGCGCGACGCGGCGAGCGTGAAGCCCGCGAGCACGACGCTGCCGATCACGATCATGCGTTTGCGGCCGATCACGTCGCCGAGATAGCCGAGCACGAACGCGCCGATCATCGTGCCGAACACGAATGCGCCGAACACCGGGCCGAGCACGCCATGCTCGAGGTGCCACGCGCGGCTGAGCGCCGGCGCCGCGAACGCCATCGCGGCGAGGTCGTAGCCCTCGGTCATCATCATCACGCCCATCGCGACGATCAACAGCACGCCGAAGCGGGTCGTCTGCTGGCGCTCGATCACCGTGCCGATGTCGATGACGGTTTCGCCGTTCATCTCAGCGCTCCCGCGCCGGCCGGTCCGCGCCGAGCACCGCGCCTTGCGGCATCGTGCCGACCGTCGCGCGGTAGATTTTCAGCCAGCCGGTGTCGTTCACCGGCGCGGGACGCTGCCACGCGGCGCGGCGGCGCGCGAGCTCGGCTTCGTCGACCTTCAGATCGCACACGCGCCGGTCCAGGTCGATTTCGATCGTGTCGCCGTCCTCGACGAACGCGAGCGGACCGCCGGTCGCGGCTTCCGGCGACACTTCCGCGACTACCAGCCCCTTGCAGACAAGCCCCGACAGATGCCCGTCGGTGAGCATCGCGACGCGCTCGGACAAGCCCGCGCCGTCGAGCGCGAACACCACGCGCGACGCACCGCCGCCCATCGCCGGGCCGCCGCATACGCCCGCGCCGCGCATCACGACGACCTTGCCCGGCTGCACGCGGCCGTCCTTGATCGCGGCGATCGCATCGTCGGACGTCGAGAAGCAGATCGCGTCGCCCGTGAATGCGCGCTGCTTGGTCGGCGAAATGCCGAATTTGACGATGCCGGCCTGCGGTGCGAGGTTGCCGCGCACCAGCACGATCGCCGGATGGTTCGCGAACGCGCGCTCCGGCGGGCGGATCACGTCGTCGTCGGCGATCGTCGCGTCGGCCAGGTTGTCCTTCACCGTGCGCCCCGTCACCGTCAGCGCACCGGTGTCGAGCCAGGGTTCGAGCCGCTTCATCACGCCGCGCCCGCCGCCCGCGGCCTCCAGTTGCTCGATCGTGTGCGAGCCGACCGGACGCACGCCCGTCAGCACCGGAACGTGCGCGGCGAACGCCTCGAACAGCGCGTACACGTCGACGTCGAACCCGCCTTCCGTCGCGATCGCCTGCAAGTGCTTGACCGTATTGATCGAGCCGCCGACCGCGAGCATCGTCTTCACCGCATTCGCGAACGCGCCGCGCGTGAGGATGTCGCGCGGCTTCAGGTCGTCGCGCACCATCTCGACGATGCGCGCGCCCGCCTCGCGCACGAACGCGAACATCCTGTCGCTGTTCGCGGCGACCGGCGTGCTGCCGGGCAACGACATGCCGAGCGCCTCGCTCGCCATATGCATCGAATTCGCCGTGCCGAGCCCCGAGCACACGCCCGGGCCGCGAATCGCGTTCTGGCTCATGCCGATCAAGTCGTCGACGGGCAGCTTGCCGGTCAGCGTATGCATCGCGCCGACGAATACGTCCTCGATGTCCACGTGCTCGCCGCGATATTCGCCGCTTGGCTGATAACCGCACGCGACGACGATGCTCGGGATGTTCAGCCGCGCGGCCGCCATCAGCTGGCCCGGCACGGTCTTGTCGCACGACGCCAGGCACACCATCCCGTCGAGCTGCGCACCCTCGACGGCCACTTCGATGTCGTTCGTGACGAGGTCGCGCGCGGCCAGTATGTATGCGCCGCGCGCGCCCGCGCCGGTGATGAAGTCGCTCGGCGCCGCGGTGCGGATCTCGAACGGCAGCGCGCCCGCGGCGCGGATCGCCTGTTTCAGTTGCGCGGCGATGCCGTCGAGATGGCTGAAGCAGGTAGCGAGTTCGGACGACGAATTGACGATGGCGATCTTCGGCTTGTCGAGGTCTTCCTCGCCGATGCCGAGATTGCGCCATTGAGCGGCGCGCACCGCGCCGAGATAGGAACCGCGCGGGAAATTGCTGCGCAACGGGCGTTGCGGCTTGCGTCCATCGGACATGGCGTCTCACTCCTTTGTTGTGAAACGATGTTAGGAAGCAGGATAAAATCCGTCAATTATGTGAAATCGATAGGCATCATCCAAACCATGGATATTCGTCAGGTCGACCTGAATCTGCTGAAGGTGTTCGATGCGCTGCTGAAAAAGCGCCATGTCACGCAGGCCGGCGTGAGCATCGGGCTCAGCCAGCCTGCGATGAGCTACGCGTTGTCGAAGCTGCGCGAGCTGTTCGAGGATCCGCTGTTCGTGCGCACGGGCCGCGGCATGGAGCCGACGCCGCGCGCGCAGGCGCTCGGCGATCCGGTGGCGCGGCTACTCGATCTCGTGCAGACCGAAATCTTGCCGATGCCCGAGTTCCGCCCTGCCGAGTCGTCGCGAAATTTCGTGCTGTGCATGTCGGACATCGGCGAAATGGTGTTCCTGCCGCGCCTGCAGAGCTTTCTCGACAAGACCGCGCCGCACGTGAGCATCAAGACGGTCGCGCTCAGCATGCCGGAGCTGGAGGAAGCGCTGGCGAGCGGCGACGTCGACCTCGCGATCGGCTACTTTCCGGGTTTGAACAGCGAATCGCTGAAGCGCAAAGCGCTGTATCGGCATTCGTATCTGTGTATCGCGCGCGACGATCATCCGGAAATCGGCGACACGCTGTCGCTCGATCAGTACTGCGCTGCCGCGCATGTGATGGTGCATCCCGAAGGCCGCGAGCAGGACGTGCTCGCTCGCACGCACGAGCGCCTCGGCATTCGCATCAACGTGCGCTTCAGTGTGCCGCGCTTTATCGGCGTGCCGTTCGTCGTCGCCGGGTCGGACATGATTGCGGCGGTGCCTCAGGCCGTCGGGCGGCGCTTCGCGGAGTTCGTGAACGTGAAGCTGCTGCCGCTGCCGTTCCCCGCGCCCAAGTACGACCTTTATCTGCACTGGCATCCGCGCTTTCATCACGAGCCGGCCAACCGCTGGATTCGCGACGCGATGAGCGAACTGGTCAAAGGGCCGATGCAGCACGAGCCGCTGCCGAATACGAAGCGGATGCGGTTGACGGCGGCGCGGTAGCGCGCGGCTGTGGCGCGGGATGGGTGGTTGCCGTGCGGGTAGCGCGACGTGGCGAGATAGAGACGGTGATGAAGCGTGCGCGGGATGGCACCCGCGATCGTGCGCAGCGATGCCGATGCGCGGGCGGGATTCGTATGAATCCTCGTCGCGCCGCCGATCGACGCGATAGTCGAAACGGAAATCCACTACCGCGGACGACGTGACCGCCGCATATCGGCCACGTCGGTCGGGCACTTTGCAGGTGTGCTGTCGGTCGGGTCGAGCGCCCGAACTCGGGGCCCGTCAGCATGCATGCTCCGCGAAAACCATACCGTCGCTTGCTACCGTTACGCCCGGTGACGGTAGCAAATCAGGTCGTCTGCGGAGAAAGGTGCTGCGCCGTGGCCGGCGTCGTTGATCGCGCGCTGCCGGTGACGGACGCCGGCGGATCAAAAAAAGACAGTGATTCTTTGATTCCGTAGGAAGAAATCGCGCGATTTATAGACCTCTGCAGACTGCTGCAGAGGCTATCGGTTTATTCCCACTCGATTATCTTTTTGCATTAAATAATTATTTAAATCAATCACTTATTCCAATTGATCTTGTCGATACCACGCAAAATACCATGGAGAAAGAAGGGTCTCATTTGGATTCGATGGCCTGTAAAGGCCACGTTTATGCTCCGCTCCCTTACCTCCGCGCAAGTGCTGCGCAGCGCCAGAAGCGATCTTTGGGACTAAGCCGCTAACCGGACATTCGCGCCATGCGAGCCCGCGACCAGGGCCGCACAATGTGTGTGGTCGTTATCCCGATCTCAGCGCAGTGTGATGAACGATAATCGTCTACTGCAGCAGTTCTGGAAGCCGATAGAAGAGCCGACGGATTGACGGCCAGCCGACCGCAACGAACACTTCCAGCGTGTCAACGAGCGCGGTTCGGCGTTGCGAATCGTCGAAGATTTCCTTGTGGTCGGCAAGGTAGCGCCCGACCAGCTTCACCATGAGGTCGGCCGCCAAGCTCTCGAATTGGTAGCCGGTTTGCTGTCCGCCCTTGAGAACGGCGAAGGCGATGAGATCGAACACGCCGGCGGGATCGGCTTCGACCAGGTGCTCCAACAACTGGATCAGATAGTAGACCGTGTGCGGCCCGCCGTGCTCGCCGATCTGGCGCAGGATGGGCGCCGTCTCGTGAAGGAAAACAGCGGAGCCTTCCACTGTCATCGGTGGCGGGTTCCGGTCCCCATGTTGGAACGCGCCCGAGCTGAAGTAGAACTGCTGGCAGACGGTATCGATGATCTGCATTGCGCTCCCGGCGCGCTCAATCTCCGCCTCTGTGGGAGCTGAGAGCGTGGCATAGTGGGTCAGAACGTCGCCCGCCTGAGAAACCGCCTGGATGGTCAACTCGATGGCCGTCGCTCGATCTCGAGCCGGGTCTGGATCCTCCGGGCCCCGCAAGCCGGCCGTGTAGGCCGCCCGCATCCACCGGATCGCATCGCGGACCTCTTCGACGTTGTCGACCGTCCGTGCAAACCAGCCTCGGACATGCTCCTCGGCGTCCGTGAAGCCGAACCGCAGCCAAAACTGCAGTGTCATCTGAACCAAATGTCGGCGGATCGTCGCGTTGCGCCGGTCGCTTGCCGGGCACCGCTCAATCAAAATCATGATGAGGTCGGCAACTGGACGCGCTGCGTCATACCGTTGGATGTTGCTCAAGCAGTTGCAGACGTAGCTATCCAGTACGCTACGATTTTCCTCGACCTCGACCAGACGGGTCGCTCGCGCCCAGAATCCCGCGCGATCCATCTCCCAGATACGGATCAAATGAAGGGCGGCGCTCAAGCGAACGGCGGGATGGGGATCGGCCAAGACGCGGTCGATCAACGGCTCCAGCCCTGGGTAAACCTCAGGCCGTTTCAGGCAAAGGTCGAGCGCCGCTTCCGCCGCCTCAAGCCTCGCCGACGGCGAACCCCAACTCGAGAACTCCTCGAACTTGGCCTCGGTATCGTCCTCGGCCTCCGGATTTTTGAGGTGGCTGGCGTACTCGATCCAGCTCAGGAGTTGGTCGATCAACTCCGCCGGCGTGTCAGCCGACACGTGGCTGGAGTTGACCACCTTATGAACGCCTTCCGCGAACGTACCCTCCGCTCGGCGCACTAGGGAGTCGTCCGGGATGGCACCGCTGTCCAAGCGGGCCTTAAGCGCCGTCAGCGCTGCGAGTGCTTCGGTCACGGACTCGACGGGACCCTTGCGGTCGCCTTCCAAGCCCAGTGCGCGGCGAGCCCGGTCAAGCTCTGCGCCGGTCTCGCGTACGATTGGGTTCGCCTTATTCTCCTGGCTGAGCCAGTAGAAATCGTCGTCGGCCTTGCCCCAGCTCACCTCGACGTTGTGGAGCCGGTTGTTGGTAATCTCGGTCTCAGGAGCCGCGGCCAGGATGTCGCGGGCTGCTTGGGTCGCCAGGCGCTCAGCGCCGATGGTGGCGAAGAGACGCCGGAGAAACCCCTCTTTCGCGGCCTTCGGGTGGAGAAAATCGTCGAAGGGGTGATCGATGAGTTCGCCTTCAAGCGCTTCGCGCTCTTCGACCGATAGCCCATCATATTGAGCCGCCAAGAGGTCGATGGAGTCCTTGCGCGTGTCGGGTGTGATCAAGAACTCGGATCGCGCTGCATACGGAAGTAGCCGTTCAGCCAGGGCGCCGCCCCGGGCCGCAGCCGCCATGAAGAGTCGCGACCACATGACGGCGAGACTGCCTTCGCGCACAGCGTGTTCGACCGACGCCAAAACCGCCGCCTCGTCGCCGGTCTCGAGCCAGGTCTCGAATTGCGACAACAGGGCATCGGCGTCGTGGGCGTGTTGAGGGTGGACCTCATGGGCCCAGATGTAACTGAGGTCCTGCTGGAGATGCACCACATCACCAGCGACAGTGACTTGGAGCGGGTTCACCCCTTCTGAACGGGAGTGTTCGCGCGCAACGTAACCAGCGAGCGCCACCAGCAAAGCTTGGGTCGCCGCGACCGGCGATGCGTGTAGGAACCGAGGGAAGTATTCCTTGAGCGACCACCGCGATGACTCGAAGTCCTGCCGAGCGTTGGAGGTCAGGTTGAGAATTCGACCGCTGCCCATGGAGGTTTTACGGTCGTCGCTCACCTGGCGCGCGAAGGCGCTCTCGTAGATTTCCGCCGCGAATGC
The DNA here is from genome assembly GCF_902499135.1 of Burkholderia dolosa. Taxonomy (GTDB): domain Bacteria; phylum Pseudomonadota; class Gammaproteobacteria; order Burkholderiales; family Burkholderiaceae; genus Burkholderia; species Burkholderia dolosa. The sequence continues at coordinate 2,720 of NZ_CABVPR010000022.1, read as the reverse complement.
CGGTGAGGCCTTGGCGATGGCGTCGATCTTCCCCGCTAGCGCGGGCAGTTCCTGGGGCGCAAATCGGTCGAAGCGATCATCGGTCAGCGCCGCACGCAGCAAGGCCACGGATGCGTCCACGTCTGTCGCGATGGTATCGGCCACGAAGCCGATCGCGGGGGTGGCCAAGCTTTGCGTGTCGTCCAAGGTGTAGCCATGGGCTAGAAGCGCCCTGACCGCCGATCCCATATCGGCGCGCAAGGCCGGATCTTGAACGCGCTCGGTCAGCATGTATGCCATCATTCGCAGCACGCCGGCGTTTGACCCTGGCTTCCTTGACAGCTGAAGCTGGAGATGAACCCACGGCGCCAGGGGAATCCCGGGTTCATCCTCAAGCCGAACCGCCATGGAGCCGGCGACGTGCGGAAGGGCGGCGACGGCGGGGGCCACTTCCGCGCCGATCGCTTTTGCGAAGGCATCGATGTCGTCGGTGGTCGTTGGCAGTTCGGCCGCCATTCGAGCGGCGATGCTGCGGATCACCGGATCGCAGTCCGCGCGGCCCAAGAGGTTGCTGACCGCGGTCCAGAACCGATTGTGATCGGCGTCTTCGGCCCAGAGTGACTGAAGCAGAAAGCCCATGGCGGGGGCGAGGACGAGACCAAGCCCTTCCGCCTTGGGGAAGGCCGCGCTGCCGTCAACGACGCCATCGGGGTCGAGGAACACGCGGCTGGCGACGTAGTCAAATAGAAGATGGTGCCGGAATTGGACGGATCGCTCGCCGTTGGTGACGACCAGCACGCCCTCGCCGGTCAAGGTGTCCAGGATGGCGGGGTTGGCGGCGGCCACCTTAACCCGCTGAGCCCTCAAGGCGCGGTTGGCGACCATGTCCTCGACGACCGAACGCAGGCAAACCTCGGCTGCGACCCCGTGGTCCCGCACGCGGCGGTCCCAATAGAGGTTCAGCAGCGCGATCTGGGAGTCGATGGCCCAGAAGTCCTGGCTGACGGCGCCGGTCGCGACCAGGTCGGCGAGAAGGCGGGTGTTGAACGGCACCATGGCCAGCTCCCGCAGCTTGGCGGTGCTGTTCTGGAGCATGTCCGCCAGCCGCGGTGCTCTGGCGAGCAATTCCGCGAATTCGCTCTCGGACCAGGGCGGCACCTGAACGTGCCGCACGTTGGCGAACCCGTCACCTTGGAGGGCTCTGTCAGGGGGTGTTCCCCTGAAGAGGCTTCGGAAATTCTGTCCCAGCCGCAGATCGAACGTCCGAATGGAGGCGATCACGGTCCATCGCCCGCCCAGTTCCACGACGGACTCGACGAGCCGCTTGAACGCCGCCTCGCCCGATCCGCCGCGACTCGCGTCCAGCGCGTCGATCAAGAGGAAGGCGGGTTCCGGCCCGTCCCACGCACCCAGCACCGCCGGCAGATCATGGTCCAGACCGAGGGCGCGAGACAGGCCCTCCAGCGACTCGACCGAGAACCGGTCGACCGCCATCTGGACTACGTCGTTGCCCTTCGCTCGAAGGGCACGCCCGAGGGCGTTGATCACCGCGCTTTTGCCAGCGCCGGGCTCACCGATCAGCAACAGGTCGCCGCTGAGTGCGGCCGCATTGACCGCAGCCTGGCAGTGGCGAGCAATGCCGACGGGCATACCCGTCTCGGCTTCAACGACCTCCAAACCGGCTAACGTCTGTTCGGTTTGCAGCGAGTAGGCCGTAAGCGCTGCGATATCTTTGCGATAGTCGGGCCGAGCCGCGAGCTGGGCGCCGCGGGCCATCAGGTCGGTGCGGAGTGCGTGAAGGGTTCGGCCGCCGCGCGCCGCCATCAGGTCTCCTGCGACCCGCTCCAGCAAGTTGATAACCGTCGGGGCGTCCGCCGGCGCCTTCAGGACTGACCCCAAGGCGGCGGCCCAAGCGATTCGATCGGAACCTTCAGGGTCGATCGTATAGACGTAGGTGAGGCGCGAAATCGAAAGCAGGACATCCTCAGTCAGCGGTTCGCCCGGCGCGGCGATGGCCCAGGCGAGGCGGACGCAGGTGTCGAACTGCGCGAGCGCCTTGGTCTCGCCAGCCGTGAGCACCGGTGCGCCGGGCTGCCGTCGGGCCTCCAGGCCCTTCGCCAAGTTGACGCGGGTAGTCGCCGGCGAGCCGGGCCCGACAGCGATCAGCAATCGGTCTTTGGACGGGTCGAGCGGCCGGTTCCATCCGAGGTCACCTGTACCGTCACGGCAGAGCCGGAACTGACGCACGATCTGATCGACCGTGTTTCCGAACTCGCTTTCGAGGATCTCGGACAGAGAGAGGGTGTTCTTGGCTTGGGCACAAATGACACCGCCGTCGCTCGTCGCGGCGAAGGTGTCGTCCAGCGGCGCCTCGGTTTCCATGCGAATGCTGGTGACGATGGCGCTGCCGAGTTGAAGGCGCGGGTCGATCGGCGTCTCAGTCAGCATCCAGAGCCCGAACAGCCCACCAAGGCTCTGCTGGAAGTTCACGCCGGACGCAGTCGCGTTGCCGCCGCCAGTCGCAAGCATTCGCGGCGCTTTCACCTTGGGCGTGGAGGGTCTGGTTTTCGACATTGGCGATGAATGTAAGGAGAAATCGTCGGTATCGGAACAGCCAAGGTCCACAAGCCCGCGCTTTCTATCGTTCGCCAACGGCAGAGCCTATCCGATCTTTTGTGTGTGAGGCATAAACTGATGGCCAAGGAGCCACTTTATGCCACGCAAACGCAAGGAAGAAGTGA
>NZ_CABVPR010000021.1 GCF_902499135.1 Burkholderia dolosa | reverse complement strand
GGTCCCCACTACTTTGGTGGGGACTACTCTGGCAACTTCCTTTCACATCGTCGAGACGGTGCTGGGGACACGCTTACGGCTCGTGGTTCTCGGTTCGTTGCTTGGAGACCGGCTCTCGTTTCAGCCTCGATCCGGCCCTTGAATGCGCCGCGATTCGGTGGGCGTGCGTAGGCGACTCCTATCGACGCTCACCGGTCTCCGGCTCGTCGCTTGCGCTTCTAATTCGAGTTTCCCCACTCATAGTGCGTACCGCAGTGCGGAGATCGACGCGGTCAGCATTGTGCAGCGCGTCGTGATGTCCACTGGTTTTCGCACATCGACGCGCGCCATCGCTCATCCACCAGATCACTCCCGTGCAACGGCGCTCGCTATGCCGCCATCACGTGCTTTTCTGTACAGACACAGCACGCAGATAGACAACCAGCCTCAGGTACTGCGTCACCATCACGCGACGTCGAAGTCGTCTCTGCCCACGCAGCAGTTCAGCCGCCGCTGCTCACGACACCATCGTCGATCAATGCTCTGCCTCTGCCGCATGCACTTCACGCCGAAACGCGCCGGGGCTCGTACCCGTCCATTTCCGGAATGCGCGATGAAATGCGCTTGGCTCGGTAAAACCGAGCTCGGCGGCGATTTCCGCGACGCTGAGCGTTCGCCCGCGAAGCAGCGACTGGGCCAATGCGCCGCGCAGTTCGTCCTTGATCGACGCGAAGCTTTGTCCCTCACCGCGCAAGCGCCTTCGCAGCGTCGCCGGAGTCGTGCCGAGGTGCGCGGCGAGCGTATCGAAGTCCGGCCATTCGCCGGCAGGTAGAGCCTTCAGATGCGCACGTGTCTTCGCGACCCAGCCCGTATCGTGGCGATAGCGGACCAGCAGATTGCCAGGCGCGCCGCGCAGGAACGTTTTCAGCGCCTGTTCGGACCGGATCGTCGGCAGCGCGAGATATGCGGCGTTGAACGTCAGCCGGCTATGCGGGCGGTCGAAATGCACGGGTACGCCGAAGAACTGGTGATAGTCGCTGCGCTGGTCGGGGCTTGGACACGCGAAATCGATGTGCTGCAACGGAATGCGTCGGCCGACCAGCCAGCATGCGACGCCGAGCAGAATCAGCCAGAACGTCCTGTACGCAAACGCCGGGTACGGGCCCCGCGACTGTGTCAGCACGATCTGTGCGCGACCGTCGGCAACCACGAGTTCGCCGTGCGGCTCGTCGAGCACCACGCGCAGGAACTTCAGCGCACGCCGCAGTGCCTTCTCGAGCGTGCCGGCATATAGCACCGCATGACACAGCAACGTGAAGCTGCCGCGTCGCATCGGACGGGCGGCAAGCCCGAAGAATTCGTCGTCGATCGTGCCGGCGATCGCGAGCCACAACCGCCCATATTGCTGCGGCGTAACGGACTCGCGCACGACGGGCGGCAAGCCGGCCTCCGCCAGCACGGGCTCCGTCGGGATGCCGCGTTCGCGCAGGCTCGCGAGCGCGTCGTCGACGAAACCGGGCGAGATCATCTGCGGCCCCATTTTTCCTGTCTCCCGATATGGCAAAAGCGATCACGATTCTAGATTCCGTTCGTCATTGATTGCAATGTGAGCGCTGTCTACTATCGATATACCGCGGTCCGCCGCCGGTCATAACGAACAGTACGAACAGGAGACACGCATGCCTGATGGAGCAACCGCCCGGGCGGTGCCGGCGTACGCCGACGCCGTGGCCCGGTTCAGCATCGACACCGCCGCGGCGCAGTTGCACGGCGACCTGGCGCGCGGCCTGAACGCGTGCGTCGAATGCTGCGACCGGCATGCATCGGGCGACGCAATCGCGCTCGACTGGATCGACGCCGGCGGCCGGCATCGCAGCTTCACGTTCGCACAGATGCGCGCGCTGTCGGCGCGTGTTGCGAACCTGCTCGTCGCGCACGGCGTGAAGCCGGGCGACGTCGTCGCCGGGCTGTTGCCGCGCACGCCCGAACTCGTCGCGACGATCCTCGGCACATGGCGCGCGGGCGCCGTCTACCAGCCGCTGTTTACCGCGTTCGGCCCGAAGGCGATCGAGCATCGGCTGCGCATGAGCGACGCGCGTCTGATCGTGACCAATGTCGCGAATCGCGCGAAGCTCGACGAAATTGCCGATTGCCCGCCTGTCGCGACCGTACGCGAGCGCGACGAGCCGCTGCCGGAACGCGACATCGATTTCCGCGCCGCGCTCGATGCGCAGTCCGACGTATTCGAACCGGTGCCGCGCAAAGGCACCGACCTGTTTCTGATGATGTCGACGTCGGGCACGACCGGTCTGCCGAAGGGCGTGCCGGTGCCGCTGCGCGCACTGCTCGCGTTCGGCGCGTACATGCGCGACGCGGTGGATCTGCGCGACGGCGACCGATTCTGGAACATCGCGGATCCGGGTTGGGCGTACGGTCTTTACTACGCGATCACCGGCCCGCTGCTGCTCGGCCACGCGACGACGCTCTACGAGGGCGCGTTCACCGTCGACAGCACGTACGACGTGATCGAACGGCTCGGCATCACGAGTCTCGCCGGCTCGCCGACCGCATACCGGATGCTGATGGCAGCCGGCGCAGAAGCCGCAGCGCGCATCAAAGGCAAGCTGCGTGTCGTCAGCAGCGCGGGCGAGCCGTTGAATCCCGAGGTCGTGCGCTGGTTCGACGCGACGCTCGGCGTGCCGATCTACGACCACTACGGGCAGACCGAACTCGGAATGGTGGTGAACAACCATCACGGGCTCGCGCACGTCGTGCACGCCGGCTCGGCCGGCCTCGCGATGCCCGGCTATCGCGTCGCGGTGCTCGACGACGCGGGCCGCGAACTGGGCCCTGGCGAACCGGGCAATCTCGCGATCGACATCGCGCGCTCGCCGCTGCTGTGGTTCGGCGGTTACTGGCAGCAGGACACGCCGGCGATCGCGGGCGGCTACTACCGCACCGGCGACAACGTCGAGCTGGAGCCGGACGGCACCGTCAGCTTCATCGGCCGCGCGGACGACGTGATCACGTCGTCCGGCTACCGGATCGGCCCGTTCGACGTGGAAAGCGCGCTGATCGAGCACCCGGCTGTCAGCGAGGCCGCGGTGATCGGCGTGCCGGATCCCGAGCGCACCGAGATCGTCAAGGCGTTCGTCGTGCTGTCGAACAACTACGAAGGCACGCCGGCGCTGGCCGACGAGCTGGCTTTGCACGTGAAGCGGCGCTTGTCCGCTCATGCTTATCCGCGCGCGATCGAGTTCGTCGACGCGCTACCGAAAACCCCGAGCGGCAAGATCCAGCGCTTCGTGCTGCGCAAGATGGAAGCCGAGAAGGCCGCTCGACCGTGAACAGGGATCACGAATGAATATCACCGATCGCGTTTTTCTGATTACGGGGGCCGGCTCGGGCCTCGGCGCCGCAGCGGCGCGCATGATCGTCGAGCAACGCGGCAACGCGGTGCTGCTCGACGTCAACGAGGATGCCGGCGCGAAGCTCGCGCACGAACTGGGTGCGCGCGCACGCTTCGTGAAGTGCGACGTGACGAGCGAAGCCGACGGACAGGCGGCGATCGCAGCCGCCCGCGATGCATTCGGCGGCATCGACGGGCTCGTCAACTGCGCGGGCGTCGCGCCGGGCGAGAAGGTGGTCGGCCGCGAAGGCCCGCACTCGCTCGAGCGTTTCGTGCGTGCGGTGCAGATCAATCTCGTCGGCACGTTCAACATGATCCGGCTCGCTGCGGAAGCGATGTCGAAACAGGACGCCAACGCGGAAGGCGAGCGCGGCGTGATCGTCAATACGGCATCGGTCGCCGCGTTCGACGGACAGATCGGACAGGCCGCGTATGCGGCGTCCAAGAGCGGCGTGGTCGGGATGACGCTGCCGATCGCACGCGAGTTCGCACGCTTCGGCATCCGCGTGGTGACGATCGCGCCGGGCATCTTCGCGACGCCGATGATGGCCGGTATGCCGCAGGACGTGCAGGACGCGCTCGGCAAGAGCGTGCCGTTCCCGCCGCGGCTCGGCCGGCCGGAAGAATTCGCGGCGCTGGTGCGCCACATCGCCGAGAACACGATGCTCAACGGCGAAGTCATCCGTCTCGATGGCGCGTTGCGCATGGCACCGCGCTGACACTGGAGGAAACGAATCATGACGACTCAGGATCCGATCGTAATCGTCGGTGCGGCGCGCACGCCGATGGGCGGCTTTCAGGGCGACCTCGCGCCGGCCAGCGCGAGCGACCTCGGCGCGGTGGCGATCCGCGCGGCGCTCGAGCGCGCGCAGGTGCCGGTCGAGCGCATCGATGAAATCGTGTTCGGCTGCGTGCTGCCGGCCGGTCAAGGGCAGGCGCCGGCGCGGCAGGCGGCGCTGAAGGCCGGGCTGCCGATCGCCGCGGGCGCGACCACGGTCAACAAGATGTGCGGTTCGGGGATGAAGGCGGCGATGTTCGCGCACGATCTGCTGCTCGCGGGCTCCGCGAGCGTGGCCGTCGCGGGCGGGATGGAGAGCATGACGAACGCACCGTATCTGCTGCCGAAGGCGCGCGGCGGGATGCGCATGGGTCACGGCCAGGTGCTCGACCACATGTTCCTCGACGGACTGGAGGACGCGTACGACAAAGGCCGGCTGATGGGCACGTTCGCCGAGGACTGCGCGCAGGCGTACCAGTTCACCCGCGACGAGCAGGACGCGTTTGCGATCGCGTCGCTCACGCGCGCGCAACGCGCGATCGCGGAAGGGCGTTTCGCGGCCGAAATCGTGCCGGTTACCGTGAAGGCCGGCAAGGCGGAAACCGTCGTGTCGATCGACGAGCAGCCCGGCAAGGCGAAGCTCGACAAGATCCCGACGCTCAAGCCGGCGTTCCGCGAAGGCGGCACGGTGACGGCCGCGAATGCATCGTCGATCTCGGACGGCGCAGCCGCGCTCGTGATGATGCGGCGCTCGGAAGCGGAGCGGCTCGGCCTTGCACCGAAAGCCACGATCGTCGCGCACTCGACGTACGCGAACAAGCCGGGCCTGTTCGCCACCGCGCCGATCGGTGCGCTGCGCAAGCTGTCGGAGAAAACCGGCTGGAACCTGCGCGACGTCGATCTGTTCGAGATCAACGAAGCGTTTGCCGTGGTACCGATGGCCGCGATGCGCGATCTCGAGCTGCCGCACGACAAGGTCAACGTGCATGGCGGGGCGTGCGCGCTCGGTCACCCGATCGGCGCGTCGGGCGCGCGTGTGATGGTCACGCTGCTGGCTGCGCTCGAAACGTACGGGTTGAAGCGCGGTATCGCGTCGCTGTGCATCGGCGGCGGCGAAGCGACGGCGATCGCGATCGAGCGCATCGCATAACGCGCGCGACGCCGCACGAATCGCGAACCGGCTGCGCGAACCGCATCCGGTCCGGTGCGTCGGCGCTGCGAGCGCGGGCCCGGAAGCGGTGCCCGCGCCCGCACCGCCGTTCAGCGGTTGTCGCTCGCTTCGCGGATCGGAATCACGGTGCGCGCGCCGCAATGACGCAGCAGGTCGCGCAATTCGTTGATGACGGGAAACACTTCGTGGTTCCAGTCCGCGCCCTGCCGGTCGTGCGCTTCCTGTTCGCGCTCGACGATCCAGCGATCCTCGCGGAAGATGCGCTCGGTGAACCACACGAGCAGCGGCCATGCGAGATCGAGCGCGAACGGCACGCCGGGCTTGCGGATCGACAGCAGCCCGAACGTGCGGTTCGTGCGCTGCGCCGCGTCGAGCGGCACGTAGACGATCCACAGATCCATCACGAGCGTGCCTTCGCTCGAACGGATCTGCAGCGTCTGATACGGATAGCCGGTGCGTACCGTCATCACGCTCTTGTTCGCCTGGTCGCCCGGCTTCTTGCTCGAACCGAACACGAGCGCTTCGCCGACCGGCTGCTTGCCTTCCATCCGCGAGAACGTGTAGTCGACCTCGACCCAGTCGTCGCCGCGGCGACGGCCGACCGAGCGCGCACGCATCTGCCCCATCTGCTTGCGGTGCAGGAACTGATGGTTCATGTCCATCAGGTTCTCGTGCATGAACGAGTAATGACACTTGACCTCGCGGCCGAAGCGGCGCGTCTTGTACGCGGGATCGTCCGCCGACGCGAGCGCGGGGAACGGCCGCTCGTCGGCGAGCGTCGCATCGCCGGGAAACACGAAGATCAACCCGTGCGCTTCGCGGCACGGATATGCGCGCACGCCGTTCGGCAGACGATCGCGGCCGAGATACGGCACGTCGACGCAGCGGCCGCTGCCGCAGTCGTAGGTCCACCCGTGATAGCAGCAGCGCAGCGTTTCGCCGGCGACGACGCCGGCATGCAGCGGCACCTGGCGGTGCGCGCAACGATCTTCGAGCGCGTACACCGCGCCGGATTTGGTACGCACGAGCACGATCGGCTCGCCGGCGAAGCGCACGCCGAGCGTCTTGCCGCGCTTGAGCTCGCGCGACCACGCGAGCGGATACCAGTGATCGGGATGAATCGGCACGCGGCGCAGATCGCGCACGACCGCACCGGCGGACGATTCGAGGGTATTGCTGTCAGGCAAAGGCACTGCACGCATCCGTGACGCCTCCTTGCTGGACTGTGAGGTTCCGAGCGCCGCGACACGCGGCGGGGATCTGGTGCAGTCTACGCGAAGTTGCGCGATGCCGCGAAAGCGATGCGGGTTTGCCCGGTCGGCGGGCGGCGGTTTCGTTGATGCGGCGCAAGCGGCTGCGGCGGCCCCGCCGGCTCACGAAGCCCGGCCGCGCCGCGTTGCGCACGCGTCATGCGACGCCGCGCCGCTTCAGCGCCCGGCCTCGCGCCACAGCACCGCGTCCGCGCGATACAGCGCCGGGAACCGCTGCTTCAGCCCGGCGACTTTCGGCAGATCGTTGAACGCGATGTACGGCGCGTCCGGATGCAGTTCGAGGTAGTTCTGATGGTAGGCCTCGGCCGGATAGAAGCCCTTGTACGGCTCGACGCGCGTGACGACGGGCGCGGCGAACGCGTGCGCGCTGCCGAGCTGCGCGATGTACGCGGTCGCGACCGCGCGCTGCTGCGCGGTGGTCGGGAAGATCGCGGACCGGTACTGCGATCCTTCGTCCGGGCCCTGCCGGTTCAGCTGCGTCGGGTCGTGCGTGACGGAGAAGAACACCTGCAGCAGCCGGCCGTACGTGATCTGCGTCGGATCGTAGACGATGCGTACCGATTCCGCGTGCCCGGTCAGGCCGGTGCCGACGAGCGCATAGCGGGCGGTTTCGGACGCGCCGCCCGCGTAGCCGGCGGTCACCTGCTTCACGCCCTTCACGTGCTCGAACACGCCTTGCACGCCCCAGAAGCAGCCGCCGGCGAATACGGCCGTCTCGTCGTGCGACGCGCCCGGCGATTCGTCGAGCGTCGGCGCCGGTACGGTGCGCATCGGCTCGGCGGAATTGACCACGCGCTGGTAGCCGAAAACCGCGGCGGCCGCGACGGCGATCGCGCCGATGCAGCGCAGCATCGCTGAGCGGCGCGGCTGTGCTGCATCGCGAGTAGGTGTCGGGTTCATCGTTTGCTCCTTCGAAAGGCCGGATGGAAGACGGTGTCGGGTGACGACGGCACGTGCGCTCGAACGCTCAACCGAACGCTCAGCCGAACGTGAACGCGTACGCATCGACGCCGGGATCGAGAAACTCGATCGAGAACGTACGATCGGCGATCGCGCCGGGCTGCCGGACGAGCTGGTACAGGCGCTGCCCGGTCACGGTGCCGTAGCCCTGCGCATCGACGTCGGCGCCGTGCGCGTCGCCGGGCGCGGCGCCGTCGAGCGTCACGCGAAAGCGCACCGGTTTGCCGTTCGCGCCGGGGCCGAGCACGAGATGCAGATCGCGCGCATGGAACCGGTAGACGATGCGGCCGGACGGCGCCGCGAGCGTCGCGCGCTCCGCACCGACCTGCCACGTGCCGGCGAGGCCCCAGTCGTTCAGATCGGGATGCGCGGGCGCGTCGTAGCGGTGCGCCGCGTCGCGCACCACGCCGCCGGGCGATGCGAAATCCTCCGCACGCGCATAGCCGACATAGGTTTCGGGCGAACGCACGTCCGCGCTGTCGGCGGCGGCGAGTGCGCCCTTCGGCGGCGCGCCGGCGAGCCCGAGCGGCACGTTCAGCGCTTCCGGATGTCCGGCTTCGGCGAGCAGCGACTGGATCGCGCGCTCCGATTGCGCGTATTCGCCTTCGCCGAAGTGGTGGTAGCGGATGCGCCCCTGGGCGTCGACGAAGTAGTGCGCGGGCCAGTATTCGTTGCCGAATGCGCGCCAGATCGCGTAGCGGTTGTCGATCGCGACCGGATAGTCGATGCCGAGGTCGTGCACGGCCTTCTTCACGTTGCCGATGTCGCGTTCGAACGCGAACTCGGGTGCGTGCACGCCGATCACGACGAGTCCGTACGGCGCGTACTTGCGCGCCCACGCGGTCGTGTACGGCAGCGTGCGCAGGCAGTTGATGCACGAGTACGTCCAGAAATCGACGAGCACGACCTTGCCGCGCAGGCCGGCCGCCGTCAGCGGCGGCGAGTTCAGCCACTGCACGGCGCCGTCGAGCGACGGCAGCGCGCGTTCGACCGGCAGCGCGTCCGGCGTCCGGGTTGCGGCCGTCGCATCGACCGCGCGCATCATCGCGCTGCCGTTGGCCGGCGCCGCGTCGGCGGTTGCGGTCATCATCGCGTTGCCGGCGGCTACGTGCGCGGCGTCGCCGGTCGCGGACATGGCGGCCGGCGCGCCGTTCGAGCGTCCGCCGAGCCGGTCGACGAGCCTCGTTTCGAGGCCGCTCGTCGCGACGGTCGACAGTTGCGCGAGCGCGCCGGTATCGAGGCCGAGCGCGATCGCGCCGACGCCGGCCAGCAGCGCCGCGCCGATCCCGCGCCGGATCCATTCGCCGGCACCGAGCGAGCGCTTCATCGCGGCGAACACCTTGCCGCCGATCACCAGCGCGATGCCGAGCGACGTCGCGGCGCCGGCCGCATACGCGATCAGCAGCAGCGTCGTGCCGACGCTCGCGCCGTGCAGCGCGGCGCCGGTCAGCACGAGGCCGAGGATCGGGCCCGCACAGGGCGCCCACAGCAGGCCCGTCGCGACGCCGAGCAACAGCGACGAAGCGGGGCCGGCCGGGCGGCCGTCGCGCTGCGCGAGGCCGGTGAGCCGGTTGCCGGCGGCGACGAGCGGACGCGTCAGGTGTTCGGCGACGCGCGGCATCAGCAGCGTCAGGCCGAATACCGCGAGCAGCACGATCGCGATCCAGCGGCCGACCTGATTCGCGTGCGCGACCCAGCCGCCGCCGACGGCCGCAAGCGTCGCGACGACGGCGAACGTCAGCGCCATGCCGGCCAGCAGCGGCAGGCCGGTACGGACGAACGGCTGATCGGCGCGCGCAAACACGAACGGCAGCACCGGCAGGATGCACGGGCTCAGGATCGTGAGCACGCCGCCGAGATAGGCAAGGACGATGAGCAGCATGGGGCAATCTCCGGTCGTTCAGGAATGCGGGCGGAATCAGGCAGCCGCCGGACGAAAGGCGAGCGCGAGACCGTTCATGCAGTAGCGCAGGCCGGTGGGCGGCGGGCCGTCGTCGAACACATGGCCGAGATGGCCGCCGCAGCGGCGGCAATGGACTTCGGTGCGTACCATCCCGAACGACGTGTCCGCACCGGTCTCGACCGCGTGATCGAGCGGTTGCCAGAAGCTCGGCCAGCCGGTGTGGCTGTTGAATTTGGCGGTCGACGAGAACAGCGCGAGGCCGCAGCCCGCGCACGCGAACGTGCCGCGGCGGTGCTCGTCGTTCAGCGGGCTGCTGTACGGCGGCTCGGTGCCGGCATCGCGCAGTACCGTGTATTGGGCGGGCGTGAGGCGCCGATGCCATTCGGCGTCGCTGAGCGTGACTTCGAAGCGGGCGCCGGCCCGTTCCGGGACGGGCGAGCCGCCGGCCGGCGGCGCGGCGAACACGCGGTCGACCAGCGCGCGGCGGCCGGCCGACGACAGCGCCGCGAGCGCGGCAACGCCGGTGGCGCCGGCGAACAGCAGATGTCTGCGGGTGGGCATGATCGGCTCCTGGAAGCGGGTCCTGAAAACATGCGCACAGCGTAGGCAGCGGCCGGTGTCGAAGTCCTCACGGAAAGTTAAAGGATTTGTGATCGTTGTGTCGGTTGTGCGTCGAGATTTGCTGAAACCCGTCGTGGCGGGCCTGACGACGGTTGACGGGAAGCAGGCGGCTTGCCGACTTCCGCGGAAGCCTTCTACGAGCCACGGATTCTTGGCGTCTTTTTAGCGCTCGTGACGTGACGCAGATTCTGCGCTGGATGCATGAGCGGATCGGGCGACGACGCACGCGACGCGGCCTTGGCGGTCCGCGCGCCCGCGCGATGGTATGCGCGACGTCGAAGCGCAGAAGCGTGAACGCGGAATCGCTGCCGAAGAGACGGAGACGATAGACCGTACGTTCGGTGCTCTTTTCGATACCTGGTTCGCGACCACGACAAGGCGCGCGGCAAAAGGGCCGGCTGCGCTCGATGACTTTTCCCCGATCCTTGTTGCGACTGGCGTTGGACGATCTTTCGGATCGGCCTGTTCGATCTGTCGCGGGTCGCACAGGCGGTATCGAAGTACCACGCCGCCAGCCGGGAAAACTCCGGCGCGAGATCAGCCGACGATCGCACGCAGTCTCGTTGACAGCGTGCGGTCGCCGAGGTCGCACACGGACGCGCCGCTACTTGACGGCCGGAAAATCGAGCGTCGTATCGTTCACGCGATTGACCAGGTTCGTGAACGTAATGGACGCGATGGCGAGATTGATCTCGATGAGCTGACGTTCCGTATAGCCGGCGGCGCGTATCGCATCGACGACCTCAGCCGGGACCGTGCCGTGCGTGCCGACGAGCGTACGGACATACGCGACCAGTGCGTCCCGCGCGGCGTCGCCGGTTGCCGCGCCCGTGCGCACCTGCTTCATCTGATCGCTTGTCAGGCCCGCCAGCTTGCCCATCAGCGTGTGAGCGGCGACGCAGTAATCGCATCCCGCGTATTCGCTGACCACCAGCTTGATCACTTCGATATCGGCCTTGCCGAGCGTGCTCGCGGCGACCGCCGCATCGAACGCCAGCGCTGCGCCGAGCGCTTCCGGGCTTTGTGTGCCGATCGTTGCGTATGCGTTGGGTACCTTGCCGACGGCCTTCTTGATCTTCGCGAACACTTCGGCGGCGGCGCCGGTTGCTTCTTCGGCACGAATGGTGGTCAGACGGGACATGATCGACTCCTTCCTTCAGGTTGGTGGGTTGAACTGCTTAGCCATGTCGTATGGCATGGGAGTCAGTGTAGGGATGCACGGCGAGTTCTTTAATGCCATACTTCCGCAACTTCATGCTCAAACGTCTCATATGGAAATCCTGGACCGATTGCTATCGATGATGCCGGTCACCGGGCGGCTGGACGTGCGCTGCCACTTCGGTTCGCCGTGGCGCATCGACCATCCCGAGTCGAGCGAACTGGAACTGCCCTACCACATACTGTTACGCGGCGAGGCCGTCGTCGAATTCGAGACGGACGGAGCGGACGAACCGACGCTCCGAATGAAAGCGGGCGATATCGTGGTGTTTCCGTCCGGCAGTGCGCACCGGCTGCACGATGGCAGCGGCGACGCGCCGCGCGCAGCGCACGAACGGCACCGGAACGGCCTGACCGTTGCGACGAACGGCAGCGCCGACGCGAGCACCGATGTGCTGTGCGGACGCTTCGTGCTGCCGGCCGTCCCGCAGCAACTGCTGCGCGACCATCTGCCTCGACGTTTGCTCGTGAGCAGCGTGACCACGGGTGAAGGGCAGGCGCGCGACGCCGCGTTTGCAGCCACGCGGCTTGCGCGGGTCATCGAATTGATGCGGGAGGAAGCGCTGGAGCACCGCGCCGGCAGCGCGGCGATCCTGGATCATCTGTCCGGCGCGCTGTTTGCGTTGACGCTGCGCAGCGCGTCCGAGGCGGACCAGGCGCCGCGCGGGCTGCTTGCGCTGGCACAACGTCCTCGGCTGCAGCCGGCGCTCTCAGCGATGTTCGACGAGCCCGAAAAGCCGTGGACGCTGGCACAGCTGGCCGAGCGCTGCCACATGTCTCGCGCGACGTTCGCGCGCCACTTCGACGACGCGATCGGCCGCTCGGCGAGCGATGTGCTGACGGAAATCCGCATGGCGCTTGCCGGGCGCAAGCTGGCGCAAACGACGATGTCCGTCGCGGAGATCGGCGAATCGGTCGGATATCGATCGGAGGCCGCGTTTCAGCGGGTGTTCAAACGGCAGGTAGGCATGACGCCGGCGAAATGGCGCATGCGGTCGTCGAGAATCGCGGAGCCGGAAGCGCGTTCATCGTGACCGACGATGCTTGCGCCGCATCTGCGCGGTTCCGCCCGGGACCGACGGTCGCGCGATCGCCCGCATGCGGACCGGGTTCGCCATGTTGCCGCATGCACGTTCACCGCGGCGGACCCACGACCACGCATCGGCCGACCATGCGCGCGCAGGCACGAAGCAATGCGACAAACCCGCACCCGCGTTGCGTGCAGAGCGGTTTCCGGACGATGCTATGCTGGCCGCCGCGATGCGGCGACACGGTGCGTGCGATGCGCGTGCGGACACGTTCACTTCACCGGATATCTCTCATATATGGACAGGCTGCAGGCCATGACCACCTTCGTCACGGTGGTCGAAACGGAAGGGTTCGCATCGGCGGCGCGCAAGCTGAACGTATCGCCGTCGGTGATCAGCCGCGTGATGACGGAGCTCGAGGAATATCTGGGCGTGCGGCTGCTGACGCGGACGACGCGCGTGGTCCGCATAACGGATGCGGGCGCATCGTTTTACGAAGACTGCCGGCGGATTCTGGCGGACATCGACGCGGCCGAGCTGTCCGCCACCGGCACCGGCAATACGCCACGCGGCCAGCTGACCGTCACTGCGCCCGTGCTGTTCGGCAAGACCTATGTGACGCCGATCGTGCTCGAGTATCTGGAGCATTATCCGTTCGTCAATCTCAACTGCTGGTTTCTGGACCGCATCGTGAATCTCGTCGACGAAGGTGCCGACGTTGCGGTGCGCATCGGCGAGCTGCCGAACTCGTCGCTGCAGGCGATTCCGGTCGGCAAGGTACGCCGCGTGCTGTGCGCTTCTCCCGATTATCTGCGTGCGCACGGCACGCCGCGGCATCCGGACGATCTGGCGGCGCACGTCACGATTCAGGCGACCGGCATCACGCCTGCGCCGGAATGGCGCTTCCGCACGCGGGACAAGACGCTTGCCGTGGCTATCCAGCCGCGCCTGCTGACCACGACAAACGATTCCGCGATCGCTGCGGCAACGGCCGGCCTCGGAATCGTGCGCCTGCTGTCATATCAGGTGGCCGACGAACTCGCGCAGGGCACGCTGTGCGTGCTGCTGGCCGAGCACGAACTTGCTCCGCTTCCGGTCCATGTCGTGCATCGGGAGGGCAGGCACGCGAACCGGAAAGCGCGCGCCTTCATCGACCTGTGCGTCGAAAAGCTGCGAGCCAAAGCGCCGATGTGGTCTGCCTAGCAACACCGGCGAGCCGGCACGGCGCGCGCGGCGCACCCGTCCCGAACTGCGCGCGTATCGAGCATGGCCTGCCTACAGGCCGAGATCGCTCAGGCCGGGATGATCGTCAGGCCTGCGCCCGAGCGGCCAGAAGAACTTTCGGTCGGCCTCGGCGATCGGCAGATCGTTTATGCATGCATGGCGATGATGCATGAGGCCGTCGTCACCGAATGCCCAGTTCTCGTTGCCGTACGAGCGATACCAGTTCCGTGCATCGTCATGCCATTCGTATGCGAAGCGCACGGCGATCCGGTTGCCGCCGTACGCCCACAACTCCTTGATGAGCCGGTAGTCGAGTTCGCGCTGCCACTTGCGTGTGAGCAATGCAACGATCGCCGGGCGGCCTGTCGCGAATTCGGCGCGGTTGCGCCACACGCTGTCGACGCTGTACGCGAGCGAAACCTGCTCCGGATTGCGCGTGTTCCACCCGTCTTCGGCGAGCCGCACTTTTTCGATCGCCGTCTCGAGCGAGAACGGCGGAAGCGGTGGGCGAACGGCATTCACGTCTTTCATGGTCAAGCTCCTTTCGTCGGGAATCGTCGCCGGGCGACGAGGGTGCGGAATTACACGTCGAGCAGCAGACGGTCGCCGCCGCCCGATTCGCGATGTGCAGGCACCGCGCAGCAGATCAGCGCTTCGTCGTCCGCTACCTTGAATTCCGGCGCGACCGGATACGTCACCGCACCTTCGACGATCCGGGTACGACAGGTGCCGCAACTGCCGCCGCGGCACCCGTATTCGGGCGCCAGCCCGCGCGCCTCGGCGAGATCCAGCAGCGAGCCGCTGCCCGGCTGCCAGCGCGCTTCCTTGCCCGACTTGACGAACGCCACGGGTGTCGGCGTATCGGCCGGCGCGCGCAGTGGGACACGCGCGCCCGAATCGACGCGGCGCTCGAGCACGGAAGGGCCGAACGACTCCGCGTGGATCCGGCGGTCCGCCACGTTCAGGTCGCGGAGCCCGTCATATACCGCCTGCATGAAGCGCGACGGCCCGCACAAATAGAAGTCGTAGTCGTCGAACGGAAGCGTGGCGCGCAGCAAATTCGCATCGATGCGGCCGACGACGTCGAACTCGTCGCCCTCCCGCGCGCCGGTCGCGTCCGACAGAACGCGCACCACGTTCACCGCGCCGTTCGCAGCCGACGCGAGCCGGCCGATCTCGTCGCTGAACGCGCGCTCCTTCACAGCGCGTGCGGCGTGAAAGAACCAGGTCTTACGCGTGCCGCGCTTGCGCGCTCCTTCGTAGACGATGTGACGCAGCATTGCGAGCATCGGCGTTACGCCGACCCCGGCCGCCAGCAGCACGGCAGGACGGCGCTCGAGCGCATCGATCGTGAATTGCCCCGCGGGCGCGCGCACGTCGATGGTGTCGCCGACCTGCACCACGTCGTGCAGATGCGACGATACGCGGCCTTCCCGCTTCACGCTGATGCGATACATGCGATCCGACGGCGCGCTCGACAACGTATAGGTCCGCACGAGCGGATCGCCGTCTTCCGACAGCTTCACGCGAATCGGCACGTGCTGGCCCGCCAGATGCGGCACCAGGCCGGCACCGTCCGCAGGCTCGAGCTGGAACGAGCGAATCAGCGTGCTCTCGTCGGTGATTTTCGCGACTCTGAACGAACGCCACGACCGTGCCAGCTCCGCGGCTCTCAGACAGCTCTCGGCCTCGTCCCAGCTTCCCGTCATCAGCGAGTTGGGCGACCAGCCTTCCGCCCGGAACGTCCAGCGCAACGGCAGTGCGCCGGCGCGATGAACGACGCGGCGCGGCTTGAAGCGCCACAGTCGCTCCGCGCCCTGAAAAGCGGCGATCTCGGGCGAATCGAGGTCGACTTCGGCTTCACCGGTCATCTGCAATACGTCGCCGGTTTCGAAGTCCGCGAACACGATGCCCGCGCGTGGGTTGACCAGAAAATTGCCGAGTGTCGCGAAGAACAGGTTGCCCGCGAAATCGGGAATCGTCAGCACGCCGTCGTCGCCGATGCGCACGAACCCCGCCTTGCCGCCGCGATGCGACACGTCGACCTGACGCTCGGCGCCGTCGCCGACGTAGGACGCGACGAACAGCGTGTCGGCAGCCGCGATCATTGCGCGCGCGCGATCGTCGAGACGATCGCTCTGCTCGGGCGGGATGCCGGAGAACGTCTCGGGTTCGCGCACGAACGCGAAATCGCGCAACTGGATGTACTGCGGGCAATTGCCGAAGCTCTGCGCGACGTCGACATCGAATGCGCGCGTGTCGCCGCGACGGATCACGCCGTTGACGCGATTGCGCCGCCGCGTATGCAGCTCGATGCCGAGCAGGCCGATCGCCGCGCCGTCGCGCGTGCCGCTGGCAGCCGGATCGTTCGGATCGAATACGGTGTCGATGCGCAGACGCCTGTCGCTCGGCGACTGCATGAAGCCGGGTCGGCCGAATGCGAACGTCGCCCATACGTCGCCGTCGTCGGCCACGGCCCCGACGACGATGAAAGGCAACTGCGCGAAGAACGCTCGATGTTGATCGGGCATGTGGTTCCTGACGAAGCGCCGCCCCACGCTGTCCATCTTCTGCATCACGCCCGTCTTTTCCTGCAGCTCGAGCTCGCCGCGATGCCACGGCGAGTTCGCTTCATTCGATACCGTGCTCACGATGTGTGTCCTCGACGGAATTTGCGCATCACGCGTTCAGCGGCGCCGGCCCGCCGGCGTCGCACGCCGGCGCCGCGCGGGCCACGGGCCGCGGCCGGGTTCGCTCACGCAGCCGCCGCGAGCCCGACCGGCGTCTTTGCGAACTCGACGAAGCCCGGCAGCGCTTCGATGCGGCGCAACCACCCCGCGACGTTCGAATAGCCCGACAAGTCCACATTGCCTTCCGGCGCGCGCGCGATGTAGCCATACAACGCGACGTCGGCGATGGTGGGCTTCGGCCCGATGATGAAGTCGCGTCCCGCGAGTTCGGCGTCGATGAGCGCGAGGATGCGATGTGCACGGGCGATCACCTCGTCGGCGTCGAACTTCGCGCCGAAGACCGTGATAAGCCGCGCGGCGGCCGGACCGAACGCAATCTCGCCGGCCGCGACGGACAACCAGCGCTGCACGGCGGCTTCCTGCACCGGCGACTGCGGAAGGAAGTCGCTGTTGCCGGACGTGCGGGCGAGATACACGAGAATGGCATTCGAATCGGCGATCACGTTCTCGCCGTCCACCAGCACCGGCACCTGCCCGAAGCGGTTCAGCGCCAGAAATTCGGGCGACTTGTGCGCGCCCGCGGCCAGATCGACTTCAATCAGTTCGTGCTCGATGCCGAGCAGCGAGATGAGCAAGCGTGCGCGGTGCGAATGACCGGAAAGCGGGTGAACGTAGAGTTTCATGACGTGTCCTTGGGGGCGGGTGCGGTGAGCAGGTCTCATCGCTTGCGGTAAGTCTAGAAACTCGGCGGTTGCGGCAGAATCCCCGCTGCGGAGAATGGATCGTTCTGGTTTCGAGAATAGTCGGACGAAAGCGGGCGTTGCCGTGACGCTGGAGCGCTGCGGGCATCGGCTCACATCGCGAGCACGATCGAAACTTAAACGAAACGTGATCACTCGCCGCCGCAAAATTTTGCACAATGGCGGCAGCGCGGCGTGCCGCCGCGACGCGAACCGGAACGCCGGCCTGCCCGGCGGCCCGGGCAGAACCGACTTCCGATATCGATACGACGTGCCGCCGCCAACCGCCATGGATCATCCGAAACGCATCCTGATCGTCGAGGACGACGCCGACATCGCCGACGTGTTGAGCCTGCATCTGCGCGACGAGCGTTACGAAGTCGTGCACACCGCGGACGGCGCACAAGGGCTGCGCCTGCTCGAGCAGGGCGGCTGGGATGCGCTGATCCTCGACCTGATGCTGCCCGGCGTCGACGGCCTCGAGATCTGCCGACGCGCGCGCGCCATGACGCGCTATACGCCGATCATCATCACGAGCGCGCGCTCGAGCGAAGTGCACCGGATCCTCGGCCTCGAGCTCGGCGCCGACGACTATCTGGCCAAGCCGTTCTCGGTGCTCGAACTCGTCGCGCGCGTGAAGGCGCTGCTGCGACGCGTCGATGCGCTCGCGCGCGATTCGCGGATCGACGCCGGCACGCTCGACGTCGCCGGGCTGTCGATCGATCCGATCGCGCGCGAAGCGAGCGTCGACGGCATGCGCATCGACCTCACGCCGCGCGAGTTCGACCTGCTGTACTTCTTCGCGCGGCATCCGGGCAAGGTGTTCTCGCGGATGGATCTGCTCAATGCGGTGTGGGGCTATCAGCACGAAGGCTACGAACACACGGTGAACACGCACATCAACCGGCTGCGCGCGAAGATCGAGACCGATCCGGCCGAACCCGCGCGGATCCTCACCGTGTGGGGACGCGGCTACAAGCTCGCCGCACCGGACCAGCGGGACGCATGATGAAGCTCACGCTCACCCGGCGCCTGTCGCTCGTGTTCTCGGTGCTGCTGCTCGCGTGCTCGGGCGCGTCGGCGTGGCTGCAGAGCCGCGCGAACGACATGCGCGAGAAGGAAGTCGTGCAGGCGCTGTCGCGCGATCTCGCCGCGCACATCGCGAACGGCACGTCGCTGATGGACGCGAACGGGCTGCGCCCGGACGCCGTGCGCACGCTGTTCGGCCAGCTGATGGGCGTGAACCCGAGCGTCGAGGTGTACCTGCTCGACAACGCGGGGCGGATCAAGGGCGACGACGCGCCGCCCGGTCACGTGAAGCGCGATCGTGTCGATCTCGCACCGATACGGCGCTTCATCGCCGGCGATCCGCTGCCGATCCTCGGCGACGACCCGCGCAGCACCGACGCGCGCAAGGTGTTCAGCGCCGCGCCGCTGCAGCGCGCGGGCCAGCCGCCGTCGGGCTACGTCTACGTGGTGCTGCTCGGTGAGGCGCACGATCGGCTCGCCGCGCGCGTCGACGCTGGCAACGTGCTGCGCACGACGCTGTGGTCGATGGCGGTCGTCGCGCTGCTCGGCCTGCTGGCGGGCCTGAGCGCATTCAGCTTCATCACGCGTCCGCTGCGCCGGCTGACCGACGCGATGCGCCGCTTCGACGCGAACGGCACGCCCGACACGCAGCCGGCGGTGCCGCGTTCGCCGGCGGGCGGCCGCGGCGACGACATCGCGGTGCTCGAATCCGCGTTCGCGCAGATGGCCGACCGGATCGGCGAACAGTGGCGCGCGCTGACGCGCCAGGATCAGCAGCGGCGCGAGCTGATCGCGAACATCTCGCACGACCTGCGCACGCCGCTCACGTCGCTGCACGGCTATCTGGAGACGCTGTCGTTGAAGTCGGACACGCTCGCGGAGCCCGAACGCCGCCGCTATCTGTCGATTGCGCTCGCGCAGAGCGCGAAGGTCGGCCGGCTCGCGCAGGCGCTGTTCGAGCTCGCGCGGCTCGAATCGGGCGGCGTGCAGCCCGAGCGCGAGCCGTTCTCGCTGGTCGATCTCGTGCAGGACGTGTTCCAGAAGTTCGAACTGGCTGCGCAGGCGCGCGACGTCGCGCTGCATGCGCGTCTGCCTGCCCGCGTGCCGCCGGTATCGGCCGATCTCGCGATGATCGAGCGCGTGCTGACGAACCTCATCGACAACGCGCTGCGGCACACGCCCGCGCACGGTGAAGTCGAAGTCGCGCTGGAGCCGCACGGCGATCGCGTGATCGTCACCGTATCGGATACCGGCGAAGGGATTCCGCCGGCGCGGCGCGAAGGCCTGTTCGAGCGGCCGCAGCGGCCGTTGAGCGGCGCCGCCGCGACGAGCGGCGGGCTCGGGCTGCTGATCGTGCACCGGATGCTGGTGCTCAACGACAGCGCGATCCGGCTCGTCGATCGGCCGGAACGCGGCGCGGTGTTCGAGTTCGCGCTGCCGGTCGCGCAGGCCGCGCGCGGCGACGGCGGGCGTTGAATGTCTTTGTCGGGAATCCGTCGTCGCGCGACGCGCAACGCAGCGCGCGGCGGATCGGACGTCCAGGCCGGCGGTGGGCCGGTTGTCTCGCCGGCACCCGGTCTTGGCGGCGCTGCGTGCGGCCCGGCGCACCGGAGATTGCGCGCGCACCGCTCAAGTACAATGCGAGCGGTTCGACCGACGGGGACGCGATGACCGGTTCAGATTCACCTTCCGCCCGGCCCGGGCGTGCGCTGTCGTCGCCGAGCGCGACGGTGCCGATCTCGCTCGTCAACGGTTTTCTGGCAAGCGCGGGCGTGCAGCGCGACGTGGTCGAACGTTATCTGCGCGGCGCGGGCATTCCGATCAAGCTGCTCGGCGAGCCGCATGCGCGCGTGACGGAGGAGCAGTTCTCGACGCTGTACCGCACGCTCGCGATCGATCTCGACGACGAAATGCCGGGCATCTTCTCGCGGCCGCTGCGCGGCGGCACGCTGAAGTACCTGTGCCTGAGCCTGCTCGATGCGCGCAATCTCGAGACGGCGCTGCATCGCTTCGGGCAGTTCTTCCATATCCTGCTCGACGACTTCTTCGTCGAATCGAAGCGCGACGGCCTCGTCGCGCAGGTGCTGCTGCGACCGAATCCGGCCGTCGGCCCGATCGGTGCGCTCGGCCAGGAGCTGATGCTCAAGCTCGTGCACGGCGTGTGTTCGTGGCTGATCGGGCAGAAGATTCCGCTGCTGCAGATCGAGTTCGCATGTCCGCGGCCGCGCCATGCGGTCGATCACCTGTACTTCTTCTCCGGCGCGTTGCAGTTCGATCGCGAGCGCACGCTGATGCGCTTCAGCGCGGACTATCTCGATGCGCCGATCCGGCAGAGCAAGCGCAACCTGCGCAAGTTCCTCGCGCGCGCGCCCGGCGACTGGATCTTCGAATCGTTCAGCGAACAGCTCGTCAGCCATCGCGTGCGGCAGTACCTGTCCGCGGCGCTGCCCGATCTGCCGGTGATCGAGCAGGCGGCCGAGCATCTGCATTGCTCGGTGCGCACGCTGAGCCGCCATCTTGCCGCCGAAGGGACGACGTTCCAGGTGCTGAAGGACGAACTGCGGCGCGACATCGCGATCCAGCGGCTCACCGATACGGCCGACACGATCGCGGCGATCGGCGCCGATATCGGCTTCGACGATCCGAGCGCGTTCCATCGCGCGTTCCGGCACTGGACGGGCAGTACGCCGGGCACGTATCGGCGGCGCGTGTAGCGTGCGCTGTGCGGATGCGGGCGCGTGCTTGCGTGCCGTCGCGATCCGCAAGCACATTGCTCCCATGGCCGGCTACCTTCGCGGATTCCCATAAGCGGCTCCCTTCGTCGGTCCGACGCGGGATGGCGATGCGCGCACGCACGGGACCGGCGATGGTCGGGCGCGCCGTGCGCGGTGCGAAAGTCAGAGCGATTGCGCCTTGGTCTCCGGCAACAGCAGCACCGTCAACAGCACCACGCCGTACGCGGCGCCGGAAAAGATCGCGATGGCCGTCGCGAGCCCGATCGAATGGCTCAACGCGCCGACGAGGCTCGGAAACAGCGCGCCGATGCCGCGACCGAAGTTGTACGTGAAGCTCTGTGCATTCGCGCGGCAGCCCGACGGAAACAATTCCGTCAGGTACGCGCCGACGCCGCTGAAGATTCCGCACGACGAAAAGCCGAGCGGAAACCCGAGCCACAGCATCTGCGCATTGGACAGCGGAAGCGTCAGGTACACGCATACCGACACGAGCGACAGCGCGGAAAACAGCATGAAATTGCGGCGGCGTCCCCAGTAGTCGGAAAGATACGCGCCGACCACGTAGCCGCAGAACGATCCGGCGATGATCACGAACAGATACGCGCCCGTGTCGAGCACGGACAGATGCCGCTCGATCTTCAGGAACGCCGGCAGCCACGTCGACATCGCATAGAAGCCGCCCTGGATGCCGGTGCAGAGCAGGGCGGCCAGCAGCGTGCGGCGCCGCTGCGCGCGCGAGAAGATCGTCCATACCGGCGGCCGGCGTGCGCCGTGCTTCGCGGCGGCATCCGCATGCGCGAACACCGCGGGTTCCGGCACGTGCTTGCGGATGTACAGCACGAGCAGCGCGGGCAGGATGCCGACCCAGAACAGGCTGCGCCACGCGAGCGACTCGGGCAGCACCGAAAACGCGATGCTGTAGAGGATCGCGGCGCCGCCCCAGCCGACGGCCCAGCCGCTCTGCACGAGCCCGACCGCCTTGCCGCGATGTGCGGGCGCGACGATCTCGCCGATCAGCACCGCGCCGACCGCCCATTCGCCGCCGAAGCCGAGTCCTTGCAGCGCGCGCAGCACGAAGATCTGCTCGAAGTTCTGCGCGAAGCCGATCGCGACCGTGCAGAACGAGAACCACAGGATCGTCCCTTGCAATACCTTGACCCGTCCGTAGCGGTCGGCGAGGATGCCGGCGATCCAGCCGCCGATCGACGAGAAGATCAGCGTGACGGTGCCGAGCAGGCCGGCCTGGCCGCGGTCGAGGCCCCACAGGTCGATCAGCGACGCCAGCACGAAGCTGAACACCATGAAGTCGAACGCATCGGTCACCCAGCCGGCGAACGACGCGTTGAACGCGCGCTTGCCCGCCGGGCCGAGTTCCGCATACCACGACGAACGGGATGCCGCGCGCAGCGGCATGGACTCGGCATTTTTCGTTGACGTCATCGTTCTGTCCGGGACGGGAAGCGGTTTTGTCGAAACCGGGGCGGTCAGCGTCGGGCGGCGAGCGCGCGCCGGACGACGTCCGGCGACGCGGGCGCTTCGCGGATGCGTACGCCGATCGCAGCGTGGATCGCGTTCAGGATGGCCGCGGCGGTCGGCACCAGTGCCGGCTCGCCGATGCCTTTTGCGCCATATGGGCCGACGGCCGTCGGTGCTTCGATGAAGATCGACCGCACGTCGGGCATGTCGTGCACGGTCGGGATCAGGTAGTCGTGCAGGTTGTTGTACTGCCCGGGGCGATACTTTTCCATCAGCGCCATGCCGACGCCTTGCGCGACCGCGCCTTCGATCTGTCCTTCGAGAAGCGTCGGATTCACCATCTTGCCGACGTCGTGTGCGGCCACCACCTCGCGCACGCGGACCCGCCCGCTGTCGCAGTCGACCGCGACTTCCGCCATCTGCGCGCCGAACGCATAAGTCGCGTAAGGCGTGCCTTGCCCGGCCGCGTCGAGCGACGTCGTGGGCGGATCGAAGCTTTCCTCGGCCGCGACGACGTAGCCGTGCGCATCGACCGGCAGTGCGTGCAGGTCCAGCGCGACGCCGTCGACCGAGAGGCCGTGCGCGCCGGGCGCGATCCGCGCATCGGGCGCGGCGCCGGCCAGCGCGAGCAGCCGTTGCCGCAGCGCGGTGCCCGCGAGGAAAGCTGCGCGGCCGGTGACGAACGTCTGGCGCGACGCCGACGTGCGGCCGCAATCCGGCGTCACCGACGTGTCGGGGCCGACGATTCGCAGCCGATCGACCGGTACGCCGAGCGCATCGGCCGCGATCTGCGGAATGACGGTGTTCGCGCCCTGGCCGGCATCCACCGCGCCCTGGTGCAGGACGATCGTGCCGTCGGGCCGAATGCCGAAGCGCACGGTCGACGGATTCGGCAGCGCGGTGTTGCCGCAGCCGTAGAAGAACGCGGCGACGCCGACGCCGTGACGAACGCCGCGCGGCGACGACGCGTTCAGCGCGGCGACGCGGGCCTGTGCGTCGCGCCACGCCGGCCGCAGCGCATCGAGGCACGCGACGAGGCCGACGCTGCCGTCGAGAACCTGGCCTGTCGGCAGCGTGTCTCCGGGCCGCAGCGCGTTGATCGCCCGAAACTCGAGCGGATCGATGCCCGCGCGGAACGCCAGCTCGTCGACGAGCTGCTCCTGCGACATCATCGTTTGCGGCACGCCGAAGCCGCGGAACGCGCCGGCCGGCGTCACGTGCGTGTGAATGGCGCGGGCGCGCGCGTCGTAGTGCGGAATCACGTACGGACCGCCGGCATGCACGGGCACACGGTTCGCGACCGCGGTGCCCCACGATGCGAACGCGCCGGTATTGAAGTCGCCGTCGAACGTCACCGCACACAGGCGGCCGTCGGCATCGGCGCCGATGCTGGACGTCATTCGGCCGGGATGGCGCTTGGTCGACGTGGCCATCGATTCCTCGCGCGAGAACGCCATCGCGACGGGCCGCTCCAGATGCCACGCGGCGATCGCGAGCAGCGGCTGGACCGTCATGTCCAGCTTGCCGCCGAAGCCGCCGCCGACCGCGGTCGCGACGACGCGCACCCGCTCGGGCGAAACGCCGAGAATGCGCGCGAGATCGGCGCGATGCGGATGCGGCGCCTGCGTCGACGAATGGATCTCGACGATATCGCCGACGCGCCGTGCCCAGCCGGCCTCGGGTTCGAGGTATGCGTGCTCGACGAAGCTGGATTCGAACGTCGCGCTCGCGACGTAATGCGCGCGCTGCATCGCGCGATGCGCGTCGCCGCGGCACACGCGCCCTTCGATCAGCACGTTGCCCGGGCGGCCGGCATGCAGTTGCGGACTGTCGTCCCGCACCGCATCGGCGATCGCGAGCACCGGCGCCTGCGGTTCCCACGTCACCGGAAAACGGCCGAGGTCGAGCGCCGCGATCGCTTCGCGCTCGCCGACGACCAGCGCGACCGCTTCGAGGTGATGGCGCGTTTCGGTTTCCGGAAGGACGGGCTGATCGGCGTACGGTGTCGCGACGCCGTGCACGTTGATGCCCGGCACGTCCGCGTGGGTGAACACGCGATGCACGCCGGGATGCGCGGCGACGAACGCGTCGAGGTCGCCGAACGCGAAGCGCGCGCGGTGATGCGGGCAACGGACCGCGCGCACGAACAGGCTGTCGGCCGGATACGCGTCGGCACCGAAGCGCTGGCTGCCGTCGACCTTCTCCGGTCCGTCGAGACGTGTGAGCGGCACGCCGACCGACGGCCCTTCAGCCGGCGCAACCGTGCAGCGGCGTGCGGTGCCGCCGCATCCGACTTCCGTCACCGCGTCGACGATTTTCTGGTAGCCCGTGCATCGGCACAGCACGCCGTCGATGGCCGCTCGCGCGCTGGCTCGATCCGTCACGCGATTCGCGTCGATCGCGGCCGCGGCTGCGGTGAGCATGCCCGGCGTGCAAAAGCCGCATTGCACGGCCTGATGCGCGAGAAAAGCCTGTTGCAGCCGGCTGCCGCAGCGGGTGCCATCGGCGAGGCCTTCGATCGTGACGATGCGGCTTCCCGCGACCTGTCCCAACGGAATCAGACATGCATAACGCGCATCGCCGTCGACGATCACGGTGCAGGTTCCGCAGTCGCCCTGGCGGCATCCTTCCTTGGTCCCGAACTGCCGCAACGCCGCGCGCAGATAGTCGATCAAGCGCTGCGACCGGTCGGTCGGCAGCTGCATTCGCGTGCCGTTGAGTTCGAACCAGTCGTGCGCGGGCACCGCGGGAACGCTGCCGCCGGCAGCCGTTTCGCGAACGTCGGCAAGCTCGTCAAGCAGTGGATGCGCCACGTGCGTTCTCCTCGATGCAGGCATTGAAAGCGCGCGCGACAGCCAGCTGCGCGAGATGCAGGCGATGCGGTGCGGTAGCGCGGCAGTCGTCGATCGGGGACAGCTCCGCAACGGACGCCGCGCCGACTGCGTCGGCCAGGGGTTCGCAGCGCCGGCCCGCCAGCGCCGCCTCGAGCGCCGATAGCCGCAAGGCGACCTCGGATGCGCCGCCGACGGCGACGGCGGCTGCCTCTATCGTGCCGTCCGCCGACATGCGCAGCAGCCGACACGACGGCGATCGCCTGGCCGTCGCGATTCGTACATTTGACGAACGACGTCCGGTCGTGCGCGCGCGGTTGCGCAAACAGCACGGCGACCAGCAGCTCGTCGGCGTCCAGCGCCGTGCGCTGGCTGCCCAGCAGGAACGGCGCGCTAGGTTGCAGCGCACAATTTGCCGGCTCGCGCGGCATTCGGCGGGCCGGACCCGCTCCCGGCCGGACAGCTCGGGCGCCCGCCGAACGCGCGTCGCCGCCGCAGATCCGGCGGAGTTCATGCGGCGACCGCGCGGCCGGGAACGGCCGGCCGGCGTGCTTGCCGCCCATTGAGTGGCCGGTTTTGTCACCAGGAGGGCCGAATATGACAATGTGAATCCAGTCGGGCGGCAGTAGGATGCAACACGACGTCGTCGGGCGCTGGCCGGTTTTGCCGTATCGCAGCGCGCGACGCATCCTGTTCACTGCCCGATTTGGAACATCGACCATGAGCTATCACGCCCCCGTCAAGGACATGCTGTTCGTGCTGAAGGAACTCGCGGACATCGATGCGGTAGCGCAGCTGCCGGGCTTCGAGGACGCCGGTTACGACACCGCGCAGGCGGTGCTCGACGAGTCCGCGAAATTCTGCGGCGAGGTGCTCGCGCCGCTGAACGTCGAAGGCGACCGCAACCCGAGCAGCTGGAAGGGCGGCGTCGTCAGTGCGACGCCGGGTTTCGCGCACGCGTTCCGTCAGTTCGTCGAAGGCGGCTGGCAGGGTCTCCAGCATCCGGCCGAATACGACGGTCAGGGGCTGCCGAAGCTGATCGCGACGCCGTGCATCGAGATGCTGAACGCGTCGAACCTGTCGTTCGCGCTGTGTCCGCTGCTGACCGACGGCGCGATCGAGGCGCTGCTGACGGCCGGCACCGACGAGCAGAAGCAGCGCTACGTGCCGAAGCTGATCTCCGGCGAATGGACCGGCACGATGAACCTGACCGAGCCGCAGGCGGGCTCCGATCTCGCGCTGGTGCGCTCGCGCGCGGAGCCGCAGGGCGACGGCACGTACAAGGTGTTCGGCACGAAGATCTTCATCACGTGGGGCGAGCACGACATGGCGGAGAACATCGTGCATCTGGTGCTCGCACGCACGCCGAACGCGCCGGAAGGGGTGAAGGGCATTTCGCTGTTCATCGTGCCGAAGTTCCTCGTGAACGACGACGGGTCGCTCGGCGCGCGCAACGACGTGCATTGCGTGTCGATCGAGCACAAGCTCGGGATCAAGGCGAGCCCGACCGCCGTGCTGCAGTACGGCGATCATGGCGGCGCGATCGGCTATCTGGTCGGCGAAGAGAACCGCGGCCTCGAGTACATGTTCATCATGATGAACGCCGCGCGCTTCGGTGTCGGCATGCAGGGGATCGGCGTGGCCGACCGCGCGTACCAGAAGGCCGCCGCGTTCGCGAAGGAGCGCGTGCAGAGCCGGCCGGTCGACGGTTCGGCGAAGCAGTCGGTGACGATCATCCATCACCCGGACGTGCGCCGGATGCTCGGCACGATGCGCGCGCTGACCGAAGGCGCGCGAGCGCTCGCGTACGTGGCGGCCGCGCACAGCGACATCGCGCATCGGCACGCGGACGACGCGACGCGCGCGCATCATCAGGCGATCTACGAATATCTGGTGCCGATCGTGAAGGGCTGGAGCACGGAGATGGTCAACGACGTCGCGAGCCTTGGCGTGCAGGTGCACGGCGGGATGGGGTTCATCGAGGAAACCGGTGCCGCGCAGTACTACCGCGATGCGCGCATCCTGGCGATCTACGAAGGGACGACCGCGATCCAGGCGAACGATCTGGTCGGGCGCAAGACGCTGCGCGACAACGGCGCGGTCGCAAAGGCGCTGATCGCGCAGATCGGCGAAACGGTCGCGGCGCTCGGCCAGCTCGACGGCGCGGCGGCCGCGTCGATGAAGGCGCAGCTCGAGAACGGCGCGCGGTCGCTGTCGGCCGTGGTGGACTACGTGCTGGCGAACGCGAAGCAGGATCCGAACGCGGTATTTGCCGGCAGCGTGCCGTACCTGAAGCTCGCGGGTATCGTGCTGTGCGGGTGGCAGATGGCGCGTGCGCTGGTGGTCGCGCACGCGAAGCGCGCGGACGATCGCGCGTTCTTCGATGCGAAGATCGCGATCGCGCAATGCTACGCGGAGCACGTGCTCGTGCAGGCCGGCGCGCTCGAAGCGTCGATTCTCGGGGCGAAGAACGGTCAGAGCGTGCTCGCATTGACCGAAGATCAGTTCTGACCGCAACGGTCGGACACCGGAGGAGACGGGATTTTGACCACACAGGACTTGCTCGCGCAATACGGCCCGCGCGAATCGATGGAATACGACGTCGTGATCGTCGGCGGCGGCCCCGCCGGGCTGTCGGCGGCGATCCGGCTCAAGCAGCTGGCTGCCGAGAAAGGCACCGAGATCGGCGTGTGCGTGCTCGAGAAGGGTTCCGAGATCGGCGCGCACATCCTGTCGGGCGCGGTGATGGACCCGCGTGCCATCAGCGAGCTATTTCCGGACTGGAAGGAGCGCGGCGCGCCGCTCACCGTCGAGGTGACCGAAGACCGCTTCCTGTTCCTGTCCGAGAAGAGCGCGGTCGCAACGCCGAACTGGGCGCTGCCCGACAACTTCAAGAATCACGGCAACTACGTGATTTCGCTGGGCAACGTCACGCGCTGGCTGGGCCAGCAGGCCGAAGCGCTCGGCGTCGAGATCTTTCCGGGCTTTCCTGCCGCGGAGATTCTGTATCACGACGACGGTTCCGTGAAGGGCGTCGCGACCGGCAACATGGGCGTCGGCAAGGACGGCGAGCCGACCGAGAACTTCCAGCTCGGCATGGAGCTGCACGCGAAGTACACGCTGTTCGCCGAAGGCTGCCGCGGCCATCTCGGCCGTCAGCTGATCTCGAAGTTCAAGCTCGACGCGAACAGCGATCCGCAGGCGTACGGGATCGGCATCAAGGAACTATGGGAAATCGATCCGGCCAAGCACAAGCCGGGCCTCGTGATCCATACGGCCGGCTGGCCGCTGAAGTCGGACACGTACGGCGGCTCGTTCCTGTATCACATGGACAACAACCAGGTCGTCGTCGGCTTCGTCGTCGGTCTCGGCTATACCAATCCGTACCTGTCGCCGTTCGAGGAGTTCCAGCGCTACAAGACGCATCCGTCGATCCGCGCATTCCTCGAAGGCGGCAAGCGCGTGTCGTACGGCGCGCGTGCGATCACCGCGGGCGGGCTGATGTCGCTGCCGAAGACCGTGTTTCCGGGCGGCGCGCTGATCGGCGACGATGCGGGCTTTTTGAACGCATCGCGGATCAAGGGCAGCCACGCGGCGATCAAGACCGGGATGCTCGCGGCCGATGCGGCGTTCGACGCGGTGCAGGCCGGCCGCCAGTCGGACGAGTTGAACGCATACCCGGACGCGTTCAGACAGTCGTGGCTCTATACGGAGCTGTACCGCGCGCGCAACTTCAAGCAGTGGATGGCGAAGGGCCTGTACCTCGGCACGCTGATGGTCGGGCTCGAGCAGAAGGTGATGGGCGGCAACGTGCCGTGGACGCTGCACCACAAGCATGCGGACCACGAGATGCTGAAGCCGGCGTCGCAGTGCGAGCCGATCGCGTATCCGAAGCCGGACGGCAAGCTGACGTTCGACCGGCTGTCGTCGGTGTTCATCTCGAACACGAACCACGAGGAGAACCAGCCGGCGCATCTGACGCTGAAGGACGCGAGCGTGCCGGTGAACGTGAACCTGCGCACGTATGCGGGGCCGGAGGCGCGGTTCTGCCCGGCTGCGGTGTACGAGTTCGTGAAGAACGACGACGGCAGCGATCGGCTGGTGATCAACGCGCAGAACTGCGTGCACTGCAAGACCTGCGACATCAAGGACCCGACGCAGAACATCGTGTGGGTCACGCCCGAAGGCGGCGGCGGGCCGAATTATCCGAACATGTAACGCATCAATGCGCGCGTGGGCGCGAACGAACCGGAGTGAGACGATGAGCAATGCAGCGAAGGAAGTCGTGGTGGTGAGCGGCGTGCGTACCGCGATCGGCGATTTCGGCGGAAGCCTGAAGGATTTCTCGCCGACCGAGCTCGGCGCGAAGGTCGTGCGCGAAGTGCTATCGCGCGCGAACGTGGCGGGCGACGCAGTCGGCCACGTCGTGTTCGGCCACGTCGTGAACACCGAGCCGAAGGACATGTATCTCGCGCGCGTGGCCGCGATCGACGGCGGCGTCGCGCAGCATACGCCCGCGCTGACGGTGAACCGGTTGTGCGGTTCCGGCCTGCAGGCGATCGTGTCGGCCGCGCAGACGATCATGCTCGGCGATGCCGACATCGCGATCGGCGGCGGCGCGGAAAGCATGACGCGTGCGCCGTACAGCGTGCCGGCCGCGCGTTTCGGCCAGCGCATGGGCGACGCGAAGCTCGTCGACATGATGCTCGGCGCGCTGCACGACCCGTTCCAGACGATCCACATGGGTGTGACGGCCGAGAACGTCGCGCGCAAATACGGGATCTCGCGCGACGCGCAGGACGCGCTCGCGCTCGAATCGCATCGCCGTGCGGCACGCGCGATCGCCGAAGGCCGCTTCAAGGATCAGATCCTGCCGATCTCGATCCGCACGAAGAAGGGCGAAGTCGTGTTCGACACCGACGAGCACGTGCGCGACGACGCGAGCGCGGACGACTTCACGAAACTCAAGCCGGTATTCGTGAAGGAGAACGGCACGGTGACCGCCGGCAACGCGTCGGGCATCAACGACGCGGCCGCCGCGGTGCTGCTGATGAGCGGCGATGCGGCGCACGCACGGGGCGTGAAGCCGCTCGCACGCCTCGTGTCGTATGCGCATGCGGGCGTCGATCCCGCCTACATGGGCATCGGCCCGGTGCCGGCCACGCGGAAGGCGCTCGAGCGCGCGGGCCTGACGGTCGCCGATCTCGACGTGATCGAAGCGAACGAGGCGTTTGCCGCGCAGGCGTGCGCGGTCACGCAGGAGCTCGGCCTCGACCCGGCGAAGGTCAATCCGAACGGCTCGGGCATCTCGCTCGGCCATCCGATCGGCGCGACCGGCGCGCTCATTACGGTGAAGGCGCTGTACGAACTCAAGCGCATCGGCGGACGCTACGCGCTCGTGACGATGTGCATCGGCGGCGGTCAGGGCATTGCGGCGATCTTCGAGAACGTTTGATAATCGGCCGCTCGGGATCCGAACACGGAGAAATCGTCATGACCATCGAAACCGTCGGCGTCGTGGGCGCCGGAACCATGGGCAACGGCATTGCGCAGACCGCCGCCGTTGCCGGACTCAACGTCGTGATGATCGACGTGACCGATGCCGCGCTCGACAAGGGGCTCGCGACGCTGAAGGGCAGCCTCGAGCGGCTCGTGTCGAAGGACAAGCTCGATGCGGCCACGCGCGATGCGGCGCTTGCGCGCATCGCGACGTCGACCGATTACGCGAAGCTCGCGTCCGTCGACATCGTGATCGAAGCGGCGACCGAGAACGTCGAGCTGAAAAGCCGCATCCTGAAGCAGATCGAATCCGTCGCGCGGCCCGACGCGATCATCGCGACGAACACGTCGTCGATTTCGATCACCGCGCTCGCGGCGCTGCTGGCCGATCCGTCGCGCTTCGTCGGCATGCACTTCTTCAATCCGGTGCCGCTGATGCCGCTCGTCGAAATCATCCGCGGGCTGCAGACGAGCGACGCGACGGCGGCGGCCGTGCGCGCGCTGACCGAGCGTTTCGACAAGTCGCCGATCGGCGTGCGCAACGCACCCGGTTTCGTCGTGAACCGGATCCTCGTGCCGATGATCAACGAGGCGTTCTTCGTGCTCGCGGAAGGGATCGCGTCGGCCGAGGAGATCGACGCGGGGATGAAGCTCGGCGCGAATCATCCGATCGGGCCGCTCGCGCTCGCGGATCTCGTCGGGCTGGACGTGTGTCTCGCGGTGATGGACGTGTTCCTGAAGGACTTCGGCGACCCGAAGTATCGCGCGTGCCCGCTGCTGCGCGAGATGGTTGCCGCGGGGCGGTTGGGGAGGAAGACGGGGCGGGGCGTATACGAGTACGCGTAGTCGTCCGCGATCGCGGCCGTGGCAAAACGGCCGCGCGATCCGATGCACTGCGGAGAACCGCGTTGCCGTCCCGGCAGCGTATCCGCGCATGCCCCGCGCTCAATACCCCGAATCGCTCGCGTCCCGATCGGTCACGATCGCGACCCCCGAACTCGTGCCGAGCCGCGTCGCGCCGGCCTCGAGCATCGCGAGCGCCGTCGCCCGGTCGCGCACGCCGCCCGACGCCTTCACGCCGAGCGTCGGCCCGGCCGTCCGACGCATCAGCGCGACATCGCCGAGCGTCGCACCGCCGTGACCGAACCCCGTCGACGTCTTCACGAACGCGACGCCCAGTTCGCGACACATCTCGCACACGCGTACCTTCTCGTCGTCGGTCAGCAGACCGGTTTCGAGGATCACCTTGAGCGGCACCGCGCCGCACGCACGATGCACGGCGTCGATATCGGCCTTCACGTCACCGTCGCGGCCGCTCTTCAGCGCGCCGATGTTGATCACCATGTCGATCTCGCGTGCGCCCGCGTCGATCGCAGCCGACGCCTCGAACGCCTTCGCGGCCGACAGCGCCGCGCCGAGCGGAAAGCCGACCACCGCACAGACGAGCACGCCGGTGTCGGCGAGTTCGCGCGCGGCGAGCGGCACGTTCGCCGAATTCACGCAGACCGAATAGAAGCGATGCTCGGCCGCCTGCCGGCAGAGTTCGCGGATCTGCGCGTCGGTGGCGTCAGGCGCGAGCAGCGTGTGATCGATGGTGCGGGCAAGCTGGGCGTTGGAAAGCGGCATGTTTGTGAACTCCACGGCGATGTGCCGGAACGGCACACGCAAAGTTGATGTTTTCACATCGGTTTGTTACAAATACGACATTCCGTCCGGGCCCGCGTGCCCGGCACGACGACCGACGGGCACGCAGGATACAGGCATGGAAACGAGGAAGGGCGAACGGATCAAGACGTTGATGAACGTGCTGCAAGGGCAGAACGCGATTCATCTGAGAGAAGTCGCCGAGTTGTTCGGCGTGTCGGAGATGACGATCCGCCGCGATCTCGCGGACAACCCGCACGGGCTGAGCCTGATCGGCGGCTACGTGACGCGCCATTTCGCCGCGCAGCGCAGCGACATCGGCGAATACCTGATCAGCGCCGAGAACAACCGGCAAATCGAGGAGAAGCGCCGGATCGGCAAGCTGGCCGCGCAGTTCGTGACGACGGGCGACACGATCTTCGTCGACTGCGGATCGACCACGCCGTTCATCGTCGATTTCATTCCGGACGACCTCGAATTCACCGCGGTGTGCAATTCGCTGAACGTGTTCGCGAAGCTGCAGCAGAAGCCGCATTGCAGCGTGATCCTGTGCGGCGGCGTGTATCACCGCAAGAACATGGTGTTCGAGTCGGTCGCCGAGGCCGGCATCCTCGATACGGTGCGCGTGTCGAAGGCGTTCATCTCGGCGGCGGGCGTCAGCGATCGATGCGGCGTCACGTGCTTCAACTTTCACGAAGTCGATGCGAAGAAGAAGGTGATGCAGCGCGCGCAGAACCGCTTTCTGCTCGTCGATCACACGAAGTTCGACGAAGTGCGCGCCGCGTATTTCGCCGAGCTGACCGACTTCAACTACGTGATTTCCGACGGACAACTGAGCCGCCGTTACGAAACCGCGATCCGCGAACACGGAATCGCGCTCGTGACCTGACGAACGGCGGCCGCGCATCGCTTCACGCATCGCGCGCCTCCGTCATCGCGCGCGCTTCGGCCGCGTTCAGATAGCCGGTGACGACGTCGAACCGGCGCGTCGCGCCCGGCGCGAGCGTTGCGACGTGGCCCTTGCGGCGCTCGGCCTCATAGCCTTCCGGCTCGCACGTCGACGGCAGCGCGAACGCGGCGACCTGCTGATCCGCGTTGTGCAGAATCCAGCGCGTCGCGTGCGGAAACTGCTCGGG
Organism: Burkholderia dolosa; assembly: GCF_902499135.1. GTDB lineage: Bacteria > Pseudomonadota > Gammaproteobacteria > Burkholderiales > Burkholderiaceae > Burkholderia > Burkholderia dolosa. The sequence goes on along the minus strand of NZ_CABVPR010000021.1, from coordinate 54,310 downwards.
GCGATACGCGGTGTGAAACGCGCCGCCGTCCGGATGCGCGAGCAGGAAATGCGCGACGCCATGCGCGTCGGTCTGCACGCCGTCCATGAAAAACACGATCTCGGGATCGTACAACGCCGGCGAATCGAGCACGACGAGCCGTTCCGGTTCGCGCGCGAGCGTCGCGGTGTAGTCGCGCCACGCGTCGGTGGGCTTCACGTGCGCGGGCACGCTGCCGCGCACGCGCAATCCGCCGCGCGGCAGCGACTGCACGAAGCGGCCGCCCGGCACGTACGCGTAGTTCAGATGCGCCATGTACATCAGCTCCATCGGCGCGCCGGCGAGATTCGTCACGTCCATCGCGATCGTCATCCGCGCGTCGTGCTCCGCGAGCCGCACCGACGGACGCGCGACGTAGCGGCTGCCGAAACCCTGCACGTATTCGTATTCGCCGGTCACTTCGACAGCGGCGCCGTGCGCATCGGCGCCGACGATCAAGCTCGCGCGATCCATCGGCGCGCACGGCATCTCGCCGTGCAGCGTGTGCGTGTCGTTCGGCCCCGGGCAGCCGTTGCGCAGCAGTCCGCTGTGGAACATGAAGCAGCCGTACGTATCGACGATCGATGCCGCGCGCTTCGGCTGCCGGAACATGTGCTTCATCGTCAGGTCGCGGCCGTCGAACGCGGCCGCCCAGATCATCTGGCCGAGATACGGCAGCACGACGACGTGACCGCGCCGGTTCTCGATCTTCAGCGCTTCGACGCCGGACGGATACGCGAACGCGGTCACGACGAGGCCGTCGGTGCGATACAGCGTGCGCGGCATCTCGCGGAAGTCGTCGCGCCGCAGTTCGATCTCGCCTCGCATGTCAGGCTCCCGACGTGTGGCGCGTGTCGACGTAGCGTGCGGTCGCGTCGCCGTCGCCGTCGGCGGCGGCGGCGGCGTCCGGCGTGGCGGCCGGCAGGTGGCGCAGGCAGTAGAAGCCGTAGTAGACGATCACGACGAAGCATGCGAGCGGCACGACGAACGCGAGCTGCATGTTGCCGCCGGTATGGTCGGAGATCAGCCCCTGGATCAGCGGCACGACCGCGCCGCCGACGATGCTCATCACGAGAATCGAGCCGCCGTATTCGGTGTCCTTGCCGAGGCCGTCGATCGTGAGGCCGTAGATCGTCGGCCAGCACGGGCCGAGAAACACGCTGACGCCGACGGCCGCATAGACGGCCGTGATGTTGTGCACGCTGATCGTGTACGCGAGCAGCGCGATGCACAGCACGCCGTAGACGATCAGCACTTTTGCCGGGCCGACGCGCTTCATCACGAGCGTCGCGATCAGCTTGCCGACGAAGAACGCGAAGAACGTCGCGAGCAGATAGCGCGACGCGCCGCGTTCGGTGAGCCCGCCGATCTGCATCGCGAGCCGGATCGTGAAGCTCCACACGCCGACTTGCGCGCCGACGTACAGGAACTGCGCGACGACGCCCGCGACGAAACGCCGGTTGCCGGCAAGGCGCGCGAGCGTGCCGCGCGCGTCGATCCGGTGCGCGGCCGCGCTCGCGCCGTTGCCCTTGCAGGCCGGGTACGGCGTCAGCGCGAATACGACGAACACGGCTGCGAGCACGACGATCAGCCATTTGTACGGCTCGAGCGTCGCCTGGATCATCGCGAGCTGGTGCACGTGCGCTTCGGCGGCCGACATCGCCGCGAGCTGCGCGTGCGACGCATCGCCTTCCTTGAAGATCAGGAAGCTGCCCATGTAGACGCCCGCCATCGCGCCGAACGGATAGAACGTCTGCGAGATGTTCAGGCGGCGCGTGCTGGTTTCGCGCGGCCCCATCAGCGTCGAATACGAGTTCGACGCGGTCTCGAGGAACGACAGGCCGGCCGCGATCACGAACAGCGCGACGAGGAACATCCCGTACTTCGCCATCGACGCGGCCGGGAAGAACAGCAGGCAGCCGATCGTGTAGAACAGCAGGCCGACGAGGATCGTCGTCTTGTAGCTGAACTTCTTCACGACGGTCGCGGCCGGGATCGCGAGGAAGAAGTAGCCGAGATAGAACGCGGACTGCACGAACGCCGATTCGAAATCGGACAGGAAGAACGATTTCTTGAACTGGGCGATCAGCACGTCGTTCAGGTTCGCGGCGGTGCCCCACAGCGCGAACAGGCAGCAGAGCAGCGTGAACGCGAACAGCGGCGTGCGGTTCAGGTAGTAGCCGTCGGGCGTGTGTTCGATCCGGGTTCGGCTCATGGGTGTCTCCTTCCGAAGTGGTCTCGTCGATGGACGGCGCCGTTCAGAGGCCGGCGTCGTGCAGGAAGCGTTCGAACGTCGCGGCGTCGGCGTACGACTTCTGCGTGCCGAAGCCCGTGACCGAATGCGCGGCGTACGCGGACGCGTAGCGCATCGCGTCGAGCGCGTCGCGCGATGCGGCGTAGTAGCGCGCGAAGCAGCCGATGTATGCGTCGCCGGCGCCGGTCGTGTCGCGCGCGTCGACCGCGACGCCGCGCACATGCTGTGCGCTGTCGCGCGATACGAGCAGCGAGCCTTTGTCGCCGAGCGTGACGAGTACGTGCTTCAGCCCGCGTGCGACCAGCGATTCGGCCGCGCGCGTCGCGGTTTCGCGCGAGTCGACCGGCATCCCGGCCACGGTCGCGAGCTCGGTTTCGTTCGGCACGAAGAATTCGACGGAGCGGATTCGCTCGAAGTCGAGATCCGCGACCGCGGGCGCGGGGTTCAGCAGCACCGGAATGCCGTGTCGCGCGCCGAACTCGATCGCGTGATAGACGGTGTCGAGCTCGATTTCCAGTTGCAGCACGATCAGCGCGCATTCGACGAGCCGCGGTGCGGCCGCGTCGATGTCGGCCGGCCTCAGGTGGCGGTTCGCGCCCTTGACGATCAGGATGCTGTTGCTCGAATCGGGCTCGACGAAGATCGGCGCGACGCCGCTCGGTACGCCGGCGACCCGGCTCACGTGCGTGGTGTCGATGCCTTCGCGCTCGAAGTTGCGGATCGTGTTGTCGGCGAATACGTCGTCGCCGACCTTCGTGACCATCACGACGCGCGCGCCGAGGCGCGCGGCGGCGACGGCCTGGTTCGCGCCCTTGCCGCCGCAGCCGAGCTCGAAGTTCGGCGCTTCGAGCGTTTCGCCCCGGGCGGGCATGCGCGTGACGTAGGTCACGAGATCGACCATGTTGCTGCCGATGACGGCGATTGTCTCCATCTGCGTCTCTTCCTTGGAATGAGGCGTCGCATCCGCGAACGGAGCGTGCGACGAGTGATAATAAAATCACAAACAATGTGAGAATGCAATCAAATAGATGTGAAGGCGCTCACGATCGGACGGCGTGGCGATCGCTTGGGGCGGCGGTTCATCGCGTGGCAGGCGTGCTGGTCGACGTTGCAGGACAGCGTGCCGCGCGAGCGCGGCACGTTCGTCGGGCGGTTTCCTGACGGCGCCGCGGTCGAGCGCGACCGGCACGCTAGTGCAGTACGGCGGCGGCTACGGAAGCGCTTTTTCCGTGCTCGCGGGCGCGTCGGCGCGGGCCGGCGCGACGGGGGCGACGTTCGCGGTACGCCGCGCGGTCGCCCGGACGCGCGGCGCCGCTCGATCGTCGTCGTGGCGGCGCGCGTTGCCGCCGGCATTGCGCGTCGCGCACGCGCCCGCTCCGCCCGAGTTCCTCGAGGCGCCGCCGCCCGGCCGCATGAAGCAGCGTCCGGGCACACGAATTGCACGCCGCCGCGACCAGAACCGCTTCGGAGATCGACCATGAAACGACCCTGGACGCGACGCCCGCTGCTCGCGATCTATGCGCTCGCAACGTTCGGATTCGGCAGCGTCGCGGCGTCGGCGGCGCCCGACGTGTCCATCGCGCGCGCGGACTACGGGAAGACCGCATCCGGACAGGCAGTGAGCCGCTACACGCTCGCGAACGCGCGCGGCGTGACGCTGCGGGTGATCACGTACGGCGGCATCGTCACGAATCTCGACGTGCCGGATCGGACGGGCAGGATCGCCGACATCGTGCTCGGCTTCGATTCGTTGCGCGATTACGAAGCGCACAACGGCAATATCCATTTCGGCGCGTTGATCGGCCGCTATGCGAACCGGATCGCGGGCGGGCGCTTTTCGCTCGACGGCACGACGTGGCAGCTGCCGGTCAACGACGGCCCGAATACGCTGCACGGCGGCCCCGACAGTTTCGATGCGAAGGTGTGGACGGTGGTCGGCACGCGCAGCGACGCGACGAGCGCGAGCGTCACGCTGCGCTATGTGAGCCCCGACGGAGAGAACGGCTTTCCCGGTACGCTGACGACCGACGTGACCTACACGCTGACCGGCGACAACGTGATACGCATCGACTATCGCGCGACGACGGACAAGGACACGGTCGTCAACCTGACGAACCACAGCTATTTCAATCTGGCCGGGCACGATCGCGGCAGTGTCGAGCATCAGCTGATCGAGATCGCCGCGTCGCGCTTTACGCCGACCGACGCGACGTCGATTCCGACCGGGCAGCTGGCGGACGTCGGCGGCACGCCGATGGATCTGCGCGAGCCGACGCCGATCGGCGCGCGTCTGCGCAGTGCATATCCGCAACTCGTCATCGCGCACGGCTACGACCAGAACTGGGTGCTCGACCGCGGCGGCCGATCGACGCCGGAATTTGCCGCGCGCGCGTACGACCCGGCGTCGGGACGTTTCCTCGAGCTGTATACGACGCAGCCGGGGCTGCAGTTCTATACGTCCAACGGGCTGAACGGCAGCGTCGTCGGCAAGGGCGGCACCGTTTATCGGCAGACGGACGCGTTCGCGCTCGAGGCGGAACATTTTCCCGATTCGCCGAACCATCCGTCGTTCCCGACGACCGTGCTGAAGGCCGGACAGACGCTGCACGAGGTGACGTTGTGGAAGGTCGGCGCGCGTTGAACGACGGCGCCGCGACGACCGAACGCGCGACGGTCAATGCGACGACACATATTCGGCATCCGCGAACGGCGCCGGAATCGCGAAGCTGTCGCGCATGCGCTTCGTCTCCTTCGCAGGCGTCAGCCCGAACAGCCGCTTGAATTCGCGGCTGAACTGCGACGGGCTCGTATAGCCGACCGCGTAGCCGGCCGCCTCCGCCGTCAGGTCCTCGCGTACCATCAGCAGGCGCGCCTGATGCAGGCGCGTCGACTTCAGATACTGCATCGGCGGCACCTGCGTGATCGCCTTGAAGTGGCTGTGAAAGCTTGCCACGCTCATCCCCGCTTCGGCCGCGAGCTGCCTGACGTCGAGCGGCTGCGCGTAGTCGGCGTGGATGCGGCGCAGCGATCTGCCGATCCGGCCGAACTGTCCGCGCATCGCCAGCGCGCTGCGCATCGCGCGACCCTGCGCGCCGGTCAGCACGCGGAAATACAGCTCGCGAAGCAGCGCCGGACCCAATATCGCGGCCTCGAGCGGCCGATGCATCGCTTCGACGAAACGCAGCACGGATGCGTGCATCGCGTCGTCCATCGGCGTCGACATCATGCTTCTGGGCGCCTGCACCAATTCGGCGCCGCCCTCGCGGTCGATCCGTTCCGCGAGCTCCGCGGCGAGCGCGAAATCGAGGTGCAGATACAGCGCGAGCAGCGGGCGGTCGGGCGTCGCGTCGGTTTCCATGCTGAACGGCACGGGAACGGACACGGCCAGATAGTGATGCTCGTCGTACAGATAGCGTTCGCCGCCGAAGTAGCCGCGCTTGCTCCCCTGACACACGATCACGATGCCCGGATCGTACAGAACCGGCGTGCGCGACAGCGCGCGGTTCGAGCGCAGGATGCGCACGCTCGGCAGCGCGGTCAGGTTGTAGCCCTCGTGCGGCGCGAGCTCGAGCAACAGCGCGACGAGACGCTCGCGGTTGCGCGACGCCGGCGATGGATCGCGGGTGGGCGAGTATTCGGCGCTCATAGTTTTGTGCAAGAAAATCAGCGGATTCGGACTTATTCGGCGTCGATCGTCAAACTAGTATGCATTCTCCAACGATATTCGGAGAAGCGCCAATGGAATCCGCCAACATCATGCTCATTACCGGCGTCAGCAGCGGCTTCGGCCGTGCGCTCGCACAGGAAGCGCTCGCCGCCGGCCACACGGTGGTCGGTACGGTGCGCAGCGAGGAGGCCGCGCACGCGTTCGCCGCGCTGTCGGAGCGCGCGTTCGCGCGCGTGCTCGACGTCACCGACTTCGATCGGATCGACGGCATCGTCGCGGAAATCGACGCGAGCGTCGGGCCGATCGACGTGCTCGTGAACAACGCCGGCTACGGCCACGAAGGCGTGATGGAAGAGGCGCCGCTCGCCGAGATGCGCCGGCAGTTCGACGTGAACGTGTTCGGCGCCGTCGCGATGATGAAGGCCGTCGTGCCGTACATGCGCGCACGTCGCCGCGGCCGCATTCTGAACATCACGTCGATGGGCGGCCACATCACGATGCCGGGCATCGCGTACTACTGCGGCAGCAAGTTCGCGCTCGAGGGCGTGTCGGAAGCGGTCGGCAAGGAACTCGAGCCTTTCGGCATCTCCGTGACGGCCGTCGCGCCCGGGTCGTTCCGCACCGACTGGGCCGGCCGCTCGATGGTGCGAACGCCGCGCTCGATCGCCGACTATGACGACCTGTTCAATCCGATTCGCCGTGCGCGCGAGGAGAAGAGCGGCAAGCAGCTCGGCGATCCGGTGAAGGCAGCGCGCGCGATGCTCGCCATCATCGACGCGCAGCGTCCGCCCGCGCATCTGCTGCTCGGCAGCGACGCGCTTCAGCTCGTGCGTGCGAAGCTGGCCGCGCTCGAACAGGAGATTCGGGCATGGGAGACGCTCACCGTGTCGACGGACGGCTGAAACGGCCTCGGGGCCGAATCGGCTGCGTTCCGCACGGCGCGTGGGCGGCGCGGCACGCTGCGATGCGGACCTGGCGTGCCGACCGCCGCCGCGCGACGACGCCGGCGGCGGTCGTCCATGGACGCCGCGACCCGCGCGCCGCCGTCCGGCGGTGCCGCCGCTTCAGCGGAAAGCCGCGCCGCCGCCGTCAACCTTCGGGACGGTGGCAGACCACTTCGATGTTGTGTCCGTCCGGGCCGATCACGAACGCCGCGTAGTAGTTCGCGTGGTACTGCGGCCGCAGCCCGGGCGGCCCGTTGTCTTTCGCGCCGGCCGCGAGCGCCGCGCGATAGAATGCGTCGACTTGCCCGCGATCGTCTGCCGCGAACGCCAGATGAAGATGCGCGGGTTTTTCATCGGTCTGAAACAGGCATAGCGACGGCTTGCCGGGCGGGCTCATTTCAACGCCGTACGTCGGCGTTCCCTCCGACACGATCGCGACGCCGAGCGGCGCGAGTGCGTCGAGAAAGAAGGTTTTGCTCGCTGCATAGTCGCTGACGCCGAATTTGACGTGATCGAACATGCGTTCTCCTGATGCGGGACGACGCACCGCTTGACGTGGCTGACGGATCGCCACGATGTTGCCACAGGCGCCGCCGACGACGGTCGGACACGGCGCCGCCCCGATGCACGCATTGCCCGAAGCTGTCGCAGCAACCGCGTCGATGCCCGACGCTGCGCCGTTCACGATGCCGTCGCAGTTCCCGGCTACAACTCGGACGGCGCTCGTCGAGCGTCGCGCCGTGCCGTGTTGCCGTCGCGACGCCAGGCGGCGATGCGATACCGATGTCCGAACCCTGGCTTTGCGCCAGTACGCCGCGTTGATCCACCGTCAAAGGAGTCCATAGCCATGCCGACCATCACCACGAACGACAGTGTCGAGATCTTCTACAAGGACTGGGGGCCGAAGGATGCGCAACCCATCGTGTTCCATCACGGCTGGCCGCTTTCGTCCGACGACTGGGACGCGCAGATGCTTTTCTTCGTGCAGAAAGGCTATCGCGTGATCGCGCACGACCGGCGCGGGCACGGCCGCTCGTCGCAGGTGCCGGACGGGCACGACATGGATCACTACGCGGCGGACGCGTTCGCGGTCGTCGAGGCGCTCGATCTGCGCAATGCGGTGCACATCGGCCACTCGACCGGCGGCGGCGAAGTCGCGCGCTATGTCGCGAAACATGGGCAGCCGGCGCGGCGCGTCGCGAAGGCGGTGCTGGTCAGCGCGGTGCCGCCGCTGATGCTGAAGACCGAAGCGAACCCGGAAGGCTTGCCGATCGACGTGTTCGACGGCTTTCGACACGCGCTTGCGGCGAATCGCGCGCAGTTCTTTCTCGACGTGCCGAGCGGTCCGTTCTACGGATTCAACCGCCCGGGCGCGACGGTGCAGGAAGGCGTGATCCGGAACTGGTGGCGGCAGGGCATGGCCGGCAGCGCGAAAGCGCATTACGACGGCATCAAGGCGTTTTCGGAAACGGATCAGACGGAGGATCTGAAGGCGATCGACGTGCCGACGCTCGTGCTGCACGGCGAAGACGACCAGATCGTGCCGATCGCCGATGCCGCGCTGAAGTCGATCAAGCTGCTGAAGAACGGCACGCTGAAAACGTATCCAGGCTATTCGCACGGAATGCTGACCGTCAACGCGGACGTGCTGAACGCGGACCTGCTCGCGTTCATCCAGTCGTAACGGCGGCAAGCTGTGCATGCCCGCGTCGGCGCGGTGCGCGGCGACGTCGGGCACGCGCAGCCGCACGCACGCGTGCGGCGCTTTTTCGTCGCAGCGCTCGACGTTTCGTCAGCCCGTCGCGCTGACGCTCGCGTCGCCGGCATCGCGAATCGCGGCCGTCAGATCGTCGATGCCGACCATCAGCTCGCGGACCTGCCGCAGCGACGGATATTGATTCAACACCGCCCGCCACTGCGGCAGCTCCAGCAGCGCATGCCATACGACGGCCAGATCGTCCGGATCGGCGGGGACGTGTCGCGCGAGCGCGCTCGCATAGTCGAGGCTGGCCTGCGCGGACAGCAGCTGCATCCGGCTCGCGGCGCTCAGCAGCCGCGGCGAGCGTTCGGCCGGCGCATCGCAGCAATAGAGCACCTCGCGCGATAGTGCCGCGTGCTCGGTACTCAGCATCGCGAGCGACGCGCCGTGTATGCGCACCGCGCCTTCGCGGGTATCGAACGAATAGATCGTGTCGTCGTCGGCCTGCGCGAGCAGCGTCAGCCCGCGCAGCAGGCGCGGCAGATCGGTCGTCGCGGCATCCGCGGACGCCTTCGCCTCGACGAGAAAGCGCACGTTCCACGCGGCGGCCGGCGCGCCGTCGCGCGGCCGTTCGAGTAGCACCGCATCCCATTCGGTCTTCGCGCGGTCGTGTTTGCCGGGTATCGACGCGGGCACGCGCATCGACGTCACCACGCGGTACGTCCGCCGCTCGTCCATCGCGTCGAGCCGCGCGGCGAGTTCATCGAGCGCTTGCGCGGCCAGCGCCTCGACCGCCGCGCCGCGCTGCTGCGACGTCGCGCCCTGCGCGGCAGCGAGCGGGCTGCCTTCGGCCGGCCCGCGCCGTTCCCACAGCGCGCGATACTGCTCGACCTGCGCGTCGGAGGCCAGCGCATCGACGCGCAGCAGGCGGCCGAGCGCCGGGCTGTCTTTCAGTTCGGCGACGTTGCGCTCGAATGCGGCGTCCGTTGCCGTTTCCGGCAGCGCGAGCAACTGCTGCAGCGTCGAATCGAGCTCGGCCCAGCGCGCGGCGGCGGCCGCCGCGTGCAGGCGCGCGAGCGCGTCGCGCTGCCACGCCTGCGCATGACGTTCGAGCTTGGCCGGATGCGCGATCGCGTTCACGGCCGCGCGCAGCGCGCGGCGATCCTGGTCGGCATGCGCGGACAACGACGCGTATTCGCGCACGCTCGGCGCGCCGTGCCGCAGCATCGCCGCCCGAAACGCCGGATCGCCGGCACGCGCATCCATTGCGTCGCGGATCATCTGCGCGAGCGCGTCGACGAAGTGGCGTTGCAGCGCCGGCTCCGGCGTGCGGCCGTCGGCCAGCATCCGGCGCGCGTCCTCGATCGCGATTGCAATTGCGGTAGCCGGATTCGACGCCGCGGCGACCGACGCCGCGCGATCGAGCGGCGGCAGCCGATAGCGGCGATCGACGGCGTGCAGGATTTCGTCGAACAGGGCGGGCAGCGGTGTCAACGACATGGCAGAGATCGGGGAAAGCGATGAAGCGCTCGAACCGCGCGATGTGCAACGTTATCACGCAAGCTCGACTGCGGCTTGCGTGCGGTACGGTGTGCCGCGCGGGAATCGCGCATTCGGCGCTGGGATGTCGCCGCCGTGATCGCCGAGCGGCAGGTGCGATGCCGCCGAAATCGTTGTGTCGTGGCGGTTACGGATCGCAGGAGCGGGACAACGACGTTGCGCACGGTCTGGCCGGTCTGCGGCGAAGCGGCGCGGCGGCGCCGCGCCCGTGCACCGCGCACCGCGCGCCGCGTGTGGCGCTCCGCCGGCGGAATTCCGACGCGGCATGTGGCTCTCGCGCCGCACGCCGCGACTTCTTACGCGGTCAGCGTCACCGACAGGCTGCCGAGATCGCCGAACCGCACGGTCAGCACGTCGCCGAGCGGCACGTCGATCACGCCCGCGTACGAACCGGTCGTCACGATCTGGCCGGCGCGCGCCGCATCGCCGCGCGACGCGAGGAAATTGACGAGCCATACCAGCGGCTTCAGCGGATCGCCGTCCGGATGAAGGCCGTCGATCGTGCGGTTCAGCGCGCCGTCGAACGACAGTGCGAACCCGGCGAGCGGCGCGCGCACGCCGTCCGGCACGACGGGGCCGACGCACAGCCCCTGATTGAACTGGCCGTCGGCGAGCAGCTCGAATTTCGACGCGCGTGCCGGCTCCGCATAGCGGCAACCGAGCACTTCGAGTACGAGACGCACCTCGCGAATCGCGTCGCGCACGTCGTTCTCGTCGTACGGCTGCGCGCGTGCGGGCAGATCGCGGTCGAGCACGAAGGCGATTTCCGGTTCGATCCGCGCGATCGGCGTGTCGCCGGCGACGCGGTACGCGTCGCCGGCTTCGCGAATCGTCGACGCGAAGATCGGCGCGACGATCACGCGGTCGGGCGGCGGCGATGCGCATTTCCATCCGCCGACGGCTTCGCCGAGCAGGTCGGCAACGCGATGCTGGATCGCCAGTGCCGTGTCGACGTCCTCGGGGCGGAATGCATCGGGCAGCAGCGGGCCGGGCACGCCGGCATGGCGGGCGGCGACGAGATGCTGGGCGGCGCCGTCCACGCGTTCGGTAGTCGTTGTCATGTCGGTTGAGCAAGTTGAAGATGAGCCCGGCAAAAAAGGGGCCGGACGAAGGTTGAAGGTTTGATGATAGCGCCTTCGGCGCAGTCGCTGCGCGGCCCGCCGCCGCGCGCGGTGCGGCGCCGGCCGTGCCGGTTCGTGCGCGCTCGGCGAACGCACCGATTGCCGCCGCGTGTCGGTTTGCCGCACGGGCGCGCACCGGCGGTGCTTGATCGCCGTCAACGTCGGCACCCGCCGTGCGCCGATGATGGTGACATGGCCGCGCGCACCGCAGCGTGCGGCAGTTCACGCGAGCGAGGTCGATATGTACGAGAACATCATGGTGGCCGTCGACGGCAGTGCGTCGTCGAAGCAGGCGCTGGCCGAAGCGTTGAAGGTGGCGCGCGCAAGCGGCGCGCACGTCAGCGTCGTTTATGTGGTCGACAAGTCGCCGCTGTTTACCTATGCGGGCCGTTTCGATCCGCATGCGCTGATCGACGAAATCCGCAGCGACGGCATCAAGGTGCTGCGCGACGCGGAGCGCGCGATCGCGCAGGCGGGTGTGAGCGGCGATGCCGAACTCGTCGAAACCGAAAGCGTCGGCGAAGACATCGCGGAACGCCTGCAGCGTTACGTGGACGAGCATCGCATCGATCTCGCGGTAGTCGGCACGCATGGGCGACGCGGGCTTCGACGCGTGCTGCTCGGCAGCGTCGCCGAACGGTTCCTGCGGGGTGCGCGTTGCCCGGTGCTGATGATTCGCGGCGACGACGCGGCGGCTCCGGAAACTGCCGCGGCAGCGTAAGTCCGCGCGACGACTTATCGTCCGAATCGCGCATTCGACGCGCGCGCGTCGAGCTGCGCGATATTCGCTTTTGCGATTCGACGGTTTTGCCACGAATAAAACGCTTTCAACGGGATTTTCCCATTCCTGCAAGAAGGAGCCGCATTGCATGATCGCGGCGGCTTCTTTGCGCATTCGCATGCGCGCCGCATAACGACCGAATATTCGCCAACGTCGCGATCGTTTTCGGCAGCATTTTCCCGCTATATCCGGAAATCCTCCGCCCGGCCGATATGGTCGGCGCCGCGTCGCGCCGGCGATTCCCGTCCGCGGAACGCTCGCCCCATTTCTTGAATTATTACGACGCGAAGAACGATATCGTGATTTGTATCAACTCGTGATACGTCGATCGGAAAGACAATCGACTCGATACGGTCGAAAAGCACGCAACGGCAAATAGCCGTGCTTTACAAACCGATTCGACTCCTTGAATAACCAGGGTCCGCCCCAGACCGAAAAAACGAGATCCCCATGAGCCATTTTCTGGATAGATTGCGTTATTTCACGACAACGAGGCCGCGCTTTTCCGACGGTCACGGCGCCGTCACGGACGAGGACAGAAAGTGGGAGGACGGCTACCGGCTGCGCTGGCAGCATGACAAGATCGTCCGCTCGACGCATGGCGTGAACTGCACGGGTTCGTGCTCGTGGAAGGTCTACGTGAAAGGCGGGATCGTCACGTGGGAGACGCAGCAGACCGACTATCCGCGCACACGCCCCGACATGCCGAATCACGAGCCGCGCGGCTGCTCGCGCGGCGCGTCGTACTCGTGGTATCTGTACAGCGCGAATCGCCTGAAGCATCCGCTCGTGCGCAGCGCGCTCGTGAAGCTGTGGCGCGAACGGCGTCGCACGCTCGCGCCGGTCGATGCGTGGCGCTCGATCGTCGACGACGATGAAGCGCGCCGTTCGTATCAGAGCCGGCGCGGGCTCGGCGGCTTCGTGCGTGCGAGCTGGGACGAAGTCGACGAGATCGTTGCGGCCGCAAACGTCCACACGGTCGAGCGGCACGGCCCCGATCGCGTGGTCGGCTTCTCGCCGATTCCGGCGATGTCGATGGTGTCGTATGCGGCCGGCTCGCGCTACCTGTCGCTGATCGGCGGCGTGTGCCTGAGCTTCTACGACTGGTATTGCGACCTGCCGCCAGCGTCGCCGCAGACGTGGGGCGAGCAGACCGACGTGCCCGAATCGGCCGACTGGTACAACTCGACGTTCATCATGATGTGGGGCTCCAACGTCCCGCAGACGCGCACGCCGGACGCGCACTTTCTCGTCGAGGCGCGCTATCGCGGCACGAAGGTCGTGTCGGTGTTTCCCGACTACTCGGAAGGCGCGAAGTTCGGCGATCTGTGGCTGCACCCGAAGCAGGGCACCGATGCGGCGCTCGCGCTCGCGATGGGCCACGTGATCCTGAAGGAATTTCATGCGGCCGGCATAGGCGCGGCCGGCATCGGTGTGGCCGGCTCAGGCGCGGCCGGCAAGAGCGACTACTTCATCGACTACTGCAAGCGCTATACCGACATGCCGTGCGTCGTGCGCCTCGTGCCGCACGGCGACGGCTACGTGCCCGAGCGGCTCGTGCGCGCGTCCGATTTCGACGACGCGCTCGGCGAGGCCGCGCGCCCGGAATGGAAGACCGTGATGATCGACGATGCGACCGGCGAATTCGTCGTGCCGGTCGGATCGATCGGCTTTCGCTGGGCGCAGCAGGCCGACGGGGACAACGCGGACAACGGCAAGTGGAACCTGCGCGGCGAGACGTCGAAAGGGGCGGCGCTGTCGCCGCGGCTGTCGTGCGCGGCCGAGCACGACGACGTGGTCGACGTGCTGTTCCCGTACTTCGGCAACCAGCCGCACGCGCACTTCAACTCGACCGCGCACGGCTCGACGCTGTCGCGCCGGATCGGCGTGCGGCGCGTCGCGACGCGCGGCGGCGAGATGCTGGTGGCGACCGTGTACGACCTGTTCGTCGCGAACTACGGGGTCGATCAGGGACTCGGCGGGCGCGACGTGGCCGCGAGCTACGACGACGATGTTCCGTACACGCCGGCGTGGCAGGAGGCGATCACCGGCGTGAAGCGCGCGGACGTGATCTCGGTCGCGCGGCAGTTCGCGGAGAACGCGCACGACACGCAAGGCAAGTCGATGGTGATCGTCGGCGCGGGGATCAACCACTGGTTCCACATGGACATGTCGTACCGCGCGATCATCAACATGCTGATCATGTGCGGCTGCATCGGCAAGCCGGGCGGCGGCTGGTCGCATTACGTGGGCCAGGAGAAGCTGCGTCCGCAAACGGGCTGGACCGCGCTCGCGTTCGCGCTCGACTGGAATCGCCCGCCGCGCCAGATGAACGCGACGTCGTTCTTCTACGCGCATACCGACCAGTGGCGCTACGACCCGATGGACCCGAGCGCGCTGCTGTCGCCGCTTGCGGATGCCGCGCAATTTCACGGCTCGCCGATCGACTACAACGTGCGCGCGGAACGGATGGGCTGGCTGCCGTCCGCGCCGCAGCTCGCGCGCAATCCGCTGCAGGTCGGCGCGCAGCTCGCTGACCCTGCGCGCGCGGGTGCCGACGTCGCACAGCAGCTGAAGTCCGGCACGCTGCGCATGGCGAGCGAAGATCCGGATGCGCCCGAAAACTTCCCGCGCAACCTGTTCGTGTGGCGCTCGAACCTGCTCGGCTCGTCGGGCAAGGGACACGAGTATTTCCTGAAGCATCTGCTCGGCACGACGCACGGCGTGCAGGGCGACGATCTCGGCGCCACCGGCGGCGCGCGCCCCGAGGAAGTCGCGTGGCACGACGACGCGCCGCGCGGCAAGCTCGACCTGCTCGTCACGCTCGACTTCCGGATGTCGACCACGTGCATGTATTCGGACGTCGTGCTGCCGACGGCGACGTGGTACGAGAAGGACGACATGAACACGTCCGACATGCATCCGTTCATCCATCCGCTGTCGGCGGCCGTCGATCCCGCGTGGGAATCGAAGAGCGACTGGGAAATCTTCAAGGGCATCGCGAAGCGCTTCTCCGAGCTGTGCGACGGGCATCTCGGCGTCGAGCGCGACGTGGTGCTCGCGCCGATCGCGCACGACACGCCCGGCGAACTCGCGCAGCCGTTCGACGTGCGCGACTGGAAGCGCGGCGAATGCGAACCGGTGCCCGGCCGCACGATGCCGGCGGTGACCGTCGTCGAGCGCGATTACCCGAACACGTACGCGCGCTTCACGTCGCTCGGCCCGCTGATGGATACGCTCGGCAATGCGGGCAAGGGCATCGGCTGGGACACGAAGGACGAAGTGAAGCTGCTCGGCGAACTCAACTACACGGTCGCCGGCGGCGCCGCGCAGGGTCGCCCGCGCATCGACACGGCGCTCGATGCGGCCGAGGTGATCCTCGCGCTCGCGCCCGAAACCAACGGCGAGGTCGCGGTGAAGGCGTGGCGCGCGCTGTCCGGCGTGACGGGCATCGACCATACGCATCTGGCCGCCGCGCGCGCGGACGAGAAGATCCGCTTTCGCGACATCCAGGCGCAGCCGCGCAAGATCATCTCGTCGCCGACGTGGAGCGGGATCGAATCCGAGCACGTGTCGTACAACGCCGGCTACGTGAACGTGCACGAGCTCGTGCCGTGGCGCACGCTGACCGGCCGTCAGCAGCTTTATCAGGACCATCCGTGGATGCGCGCGTTCGGCGAGTCGCTGTGCGTGTACAAGCCGCCGGTCGACACCGGCAGCTATGCGCACATGGTCGGCCGGCGCTCGAACGGCAACCCCGAACGCGTGCTGAACTTCCTGACGCCGCATCAGAAGTGGGGGATTCACAGCACGTACACGGACAACCTGCTGATGCTCACGCTGTCGCGCGGCGGCCCGATCGTGTGGATGTCGGAAGACGACGCGAAGGCGATCGGCGCGGCCGACAACGACTGGATCGAGTGCTACAACTCGAACGGCGCGTTGTGCGCGCGGGCCGTCGTCAGCCAGCGGATTCCGTCCGGGATGGCGATGATGTACCACGCGCAGGAAAAGATCGTGAATACGCCGGGCTCCGAAATCACCGGTACGCGCGGCGGCATTCACAACTCGGTCACGCGTATCGCGCTGAAGCCGACGCACATGATCGGCGGCTACGCGCAGCTGTCGTACGGCTTCAACTACTACGGCACGGTCGGCTCGAATCGCGACGAGTTCCTGATCGTGCGCAAGATGAACAGGGTCGACTGGCTCGACGGCGAAGAAGCCGGAACCGCCACGCACGCAGCCCGCGCCGGAGAAACGTCATGAAGATACGCGCACAGATCGCGATGGTGCTGAACCTCGACAAGTGCATCGGTTGCCACACGTGCTCGGTGACCTGCAAGAACGTGTGGACGAGCCGCGAAGGGATGGAATACGCGTGGTTCAACAACGTCGAGACGAAGCCGGGCATTGGCTATCCGAAGGACTGGGAGAACCAGGACCGCTGGCGCGGCGGCTGGCGGCGGCGCGCGGACGGCAGCATCGAACCGCGGCTCGGCGGCAAGTGGCGGCTGCTCGCGCAGATCTTCGCGAACCCGCATTTGCCGGAGATCGACGACTACTACGAGCCGTTCACGTTCGATTACGCGCATCTGCAGCAGGCGGGCGACACGCGCGCGATGCCGGTCGCGCGGCCGCGCTCGCTCGTGAGCGGCCAGCGGCTCGAGAAGATCGAGTGGGGGCCGAACTGGGAGGAGATCCTCGGCGGCGAGTTCGAGAAGCGCGCGCAGGACTACAACTTCGAGAACGTGCAGAAGGCGATCTACGGGCAGTTCGAGCACACGTTCATGATGTATCTGCCGCGCCTGTGCGAGCACTGCCTGAACCCGGCGTGCGTCGCCGCGTGTCCGTCGGGCTCGATCTACAAGCGCGAGGAAGACGGCATCGTGCTGATCGACCAGGACAAGTGCCGCGGCTGGCGCATGTGCGTGTCGGGATGCCCGTACAAGAAGATCTACTACAACTGGCAGAGCGGCAAGGCCGAGAAGTGCATCTTCTGCTATCCGCGCATCGAGGCCGGGCAGCCGACCGTGTGCTCTGAAACCTGCGTCGGGCGCATCCGCTATCTCGGCGTGCTGCTGTACGACGCGGACCGGATCGGCGAAGCCGCGAGCGCCGAGCATGAAAAGGATCTGTACGAAGCGCAGCTGTCGCTGTTTCTCGACCCGAACGATCCGGCCGTGATCGCGCAGGCCGAACGCGACGGCGTGCCGGCCGCATGGCTCGACGCCGCGCGCCGGTCGCCGACATACAAGATGGCGATCGACTGGAAGATCGCGTTCCCGCTGCATCCCGAATACCGGACGCTGCCGATGGTCTGGTACGTGCCGCCGCTGTCGCCGATCAACGCGGCCGCGAACAGCGGCGCGCTCGGAATGAACGGCTACCTGCCGGACGTCGATTCGCTGCGCATTCCGCTGCGCTATCTCGCGAACCTGCTGACGGCCGGCGACGAAGCGCCGGTGAAGCGCGCGCTCGAACGGCTGCTCGCGATGCGCGCGTTCATGCGCGCGCGCCACGTGGACGGCATCGACGCGCGCGGCGTGCTCGACCAGGTCGGGCTGTCGGTCGCGCAGGTCGACGACATGTACCGGTATCTCGCGATCGCGAACTACGAGGACCGTTTCGTGATTCCGACGACGCACCGCGAATACGCGGAGAACGCATACGACCTGCGCGCATCGTGCGGGTTCTCGTTCGGCAACGGCTGTTCGGACGGCCGCTCGACCGCCAGCCTGTTCAGCACGAAGAAGGGCACGAAAACGATTCCGATTCGCGAGGCATCCCGATGAACACCGCACCCGATCCGACCTATGCGGCGCTGTCCGTGCTGCTCGACTATCCGGACGCGTCGCTCGTCGACGTGCTCGATTCGATCGACGCGCATCTGCGCGAACATGCATGCTTGCCGAAGGCGGTGCGCGCGGGCCTCGACCGGTTCTTCGCGTATCTGCGCGAGCGCGACCTGCTGACGCTGCAGGAAAACTACGGCGCGCTGTTCGATCGCGGCCGCGCGACGTCGCTGCACCTGTTCGAGCACGTGCACGGCGAATCGCGCGACCGCGGACAGGCGATGGTCGACCTGCTGCAGATGTACGAGCGGCACGGGCTCCATCTGAACGCCGGAGAACTGCCCGACTACTTGCCGGTGTTCCTCGAATACCTGTCGCGGCTGCCGGCGCCGCAAGCGCGCGAGCTGCTCGGCGAGACGGGCGACATCCTGCGCGCGCTGGCCACGCAGCTCGCCGAGCGCGGCAGTCATTACGGCTGCGTCGTCGGCGCGCTGCTGCCGATGGCGGGCCTCGCGCCGATCGACGCGCCGGCCGCCGCGCACGACGACGTCGGCGCCGCCCGCCCGACAGCCGACGACTACCGCGCGCTCGATGCCGCGTATGCGGACGAAGCGGTGCGCTTCGTCGGTGCGGCGACGCCCGCGCCGGTCGACGAACCGGTGCACTTCTACGAACGGCGGCCTGCGCGGCGCGAGCATGCGCGGCACTCCAACGGGGGAACGCGATGAACGGCTACCTGCATCAATTCCTGTTCGGAATCTATCCGTACATCTGTGTCGCCGTGCTGCTGGTCGGCAGCCTGATCCGCTTCGACCGCGAGCAGTACACGTGGAAGAGCGATTCATCGCAGCTGTTGCGGCACGGGATGTTGCGGCTCGGCAGCAACCTGTTCCACTGGGGCGTGCTCGTCGTCGTGATCGGACACTTCGCGGGTTTTCTCGCGCCGCACTGGCTCGTGTCGCCGTTCCTGTCGGCGTCCGCGCACCAGCTCGTCGCGATGGTGGCCGGAGGCGCGGCCGGCGTCGCGGCGATCGTCGGGCTGACGATCCTGATCTGGCGGCGCGTCGGCGACGTGCGTATCCGCCGCAGCAGCCGCCGGTCGGACATCCTGATCGTGCTGATGTTGTGGGCGCAACTGGCGCTCGGGCTCGGCACCGTCGTGCTGTCGACGCGCCACATGGACGGCGCGATGTTCGAGCAGCTGACCGACTACGTGAAAGGCGTGGTCACGTTCCGGCCGGACATCGCGAACCTGCTCGTCGGTGTGCCGCTGACCTACCGGCTGCACATCCTGCTCGGCTTCACGATCTTCCTGGTGTCGCCGTTCACGCGGATGGTGCACATCTGGAGCGGCATCGCGTCGGTCGCGTATCTGATCCGCCCGTATCAGCTCGTGCGCAAGCGCTGAGGAGACGCAATGAACGGCGTTCTGTCCGAAGCCGCGTCCGTGCCGCTTGTCGTCGACGGCGTGGCGATCGGCGACGAAGCGATCGCGGCCGAGGCCGAGCATCACCGCGATGCGCGCGATCCGCTCGACGCCGCACGCCGCGCGCTCGCGGTGCGCGAGCTGCTGCGTCGGCGCGCGGTATCGCTCGCGCTGCTCGACGAGCACGCGCCGCTCGACGATGCGGCGGTCGATGCGCTGCTCGAACGCGAGCTCACGCACGTGCCCGAGCCCGATCGTGCGGATTGCGCGCGCTATTACGCACGGCATCCGGCGCGCTTTCGTCGCAACGACGTCGTGCATGCGAGCCACGTGCTGTTCGCGGTCACTCGCCGCGTGCCGCTCGTGCCGCTGCGGGCGCGTGCGGAAAGCGTGCTCGCCGGCGTGCGCGCCGCGCCCGACACGTTCGAAGCGGTGGCGCGCGCATCGTCGAACTGTCCGTCCGCGCAGGTCGGCGGCAGCCTCGGGCAACTGCTGCGCGGCGACACCGTGCCGGAATTCGAAGCCGCGCTGTTCGACACCGACGCGCTCGGCGTG
Source organism: Burkholderia dolosa (assembly GCF_902499135.1). GTDB lineage: Bacteria > Pseudomonadota > Gammaproteobacteria > Burkholderiales > Burkholderiaceae > Burkholderia > Burkholderia dolosa. Next base: position 34,490 of record NZ_CABVPR010000021.1, on the reverse strand, counting down.
CTGCCGAAGCTCGTCAATACGAGGTTCGGCTTTCACATCGTGCGCATCGAGCGCCGCGTGCCGGGCGACACGGTGCCGTTCGACGAAGCCGCCGCGCAGATCGCCGTGTATCTGTCCGCGCGCGTGCGCGAGCGGGCGATGCGGCAGTACGTGGCGATACTCGCGGGCGGCGCGCGTCTCGAAGGCGTGCGCTTCGACGGCGCGAACGGACCGCTGGTCCAATGAAACGGGGATTTTCGTATGGCAACCCAACAACGTAACGTCGGCCCGGCCGCGCACACGCAGGCGGTGCCGCTGCGCGCGTGGTCGGTGCTCGCCGCGAGCACGCTCGCGTTCATGGTGTGTTTCGTCGTGTGGATGATGTTCGGCGTGCTGGGTGTGCAGCTGCGTACCGATCTCGGCTTGAACGGCACCGAGTTCGGGCTGCTCACATCGACGCCGGTGCTGACCGGCGCGCTGATGCGTCTGCCGCTCGGCACGTGGACCGACCGCTTCGGCGGCCGCATCGTGATGACGGTGCTGCTCGTCGTGTGCGCGGTGCCCGTCTACGTCGTCAGCTACGCGACGCAGCTGTGGCAGTTTCTCGTGATCGGGCTGTTTCTCGGCTGCGTCGGCGCATCGTTCGCGGTCGGCACGCCGTACGTCGCGCGCTTCTTTCCGCCGCAGCGGCGCGGGCTTGCGATGGGGGTGTTCGGCGCGGGCACCGCCGGCGCAGCGGTGAACCTGTTCGTCACGCCGCTGCTGCTCGACGCGTACGGCTGGCGCTTCGTGCCGCGCGTGTACGCGGTCGCGCTGCTCGTCACGGCCGCGATCTTCTGGTTCGCGTCGGCGCGCGATCCGGGTGCGGGCAAGCGCGGCGGCTCGTGGCTCGACGCGTTCAAGGTCTTGCGCGATCCGCGCGTATGGCGCTTGTGCCAGTACTACTCGATCACGTTCGGCGGCTTCACCGCGCTGTCGCTGTGGATTCCGCAGTATCTGAAGAGCGAATACGGGATGTCGCTCGTGATGGCGTCCGCGTTCGCCGCCGGCTTCTCGCTGCCGGGCTCGGTGCTGCGCGCACTGGGCGGCGCGCTGTCCGACCGCTTCGGCGCACATGCGGTCACGTGGTGGGGACTGTGGGTCGCATGGATCTGCCTGTTCCTGCTGTCGTACCCGGCGACCGACTTCGTGATCCACACGATCGACGGCACCGCGACGCTGAACGTCGCGATGCCGGTGGCCGGGTTCGTTGCGCTGACGTTCGTGCTCGGTGCGGTGTTCGCGCTCGGGATGGCGTCGACGTTCAAGTACGTCGCCGACGATTTCCCGGACAACATGGGCGTCGTCACCGGCATCGTCGGGCTCGCGGGCGGGCTCGGCGGCTTCCTGCTGCCGATCCTGTTCGGCGCGCTGCTCGACCTGCTGCGCGTGCGCACGACGTGCTTCATGTTCCTGTACGGGATCGTGTGGGTGTCGCTGATCCTGATCTATCTGACCGAGGTTCGCCGCACGCCGGTGACCGGCTGACCGCGCGCGCTTGATCCGCTCGTGCGGTGCCGGCCGCATCCGGCATCGCGCGTTCGCGCGTCGCGTGAGCGACGCCCGGGCGACCTCGCGCTGCCCGGCGTATTCTGTGACGCATCTGCGCAATCGTCGCGCATTCGCTGGAGCAGACGAATGGAGACAACCCGATCCGCACGCGCGATGCGGCTCGTCCGCCGGGGATGCCGGGCGCTCGTCGCGGCGCTTTGCGTCGCCTGCAGCGCGCCGTCGTTCGGCGCCGACGGCGCCGCCGCGCTGCTCGAACGCTACCGCAGCCTCGGCGACCAGTTGAAGCGCAACCCGTTTCATCGCCCGCTGTACCTCGAATCGTCGGAGGCATCGTCGACGCTGAAGGGCGACATCTACGCCGTGGTCGACTATCCGTTCTCCGTCGTGAACGGCAAGCTGAACGATCCGTCGCAGGGCCCGGCGAACTGGTGCGCGGTGCTGATCCTGCATCTGAACACGAAGTACTGTCATGCATCGAGCGGCAGCAACGGCGCGGTGCTCGACGTGAACGTCGGCCGCAAGATCGAGCAAAAGCTGTCGGACACCTATCGCGTGCAGTTCCGCTATCGCGTCGCGGCCGCGACGCCCGACTATTTCCAGGTCGATCTGACTGCCGACAGCGGCCCGATGGGCACGAAGGACTACCGGATCGCGCTCGAGGCGGTGCCGGTCGGCGAGTCGCGCACGTTCCTGCATCTGACGTATGCGTACGGGTTCGGCGCGGTCGGGCGCATGGCGATGAAGACGTACCTCGCGACGGTCGGCAGCGACAAGGTCGGGTTCACGACCGTCGGCGGCGCATCGGGCGACCCGCAATACGTCGGCGGCGTGCGCGGGCTGCTCGAGCGCAACACGATGCGCTACTACCTGGCGATCGACGCGTATCTCGCGACGCTCGACAAACCGCTCGACCAGCGGCTCGCGCGCTGGTTCGACGCGACCGAGCAGTATCCGCGGCAGCTGCACGAAGTCGACCGCAACGCCTATCTGCAGATGAAAGCGCAGGAGGTTCAGCGGCAGCAGACCGCCAGGTAAGCGGCGGCGCCGGCATGTCGTTGCGAGTTGCCGCGGCCGTTTCTCGTTCGGCGAAGCGGCGCCGCCGCCGGAGCTCGGCGGCCGCTGCGTCCTTGTAACCGACGTCGAGCGCGCGGTCGGTCGATACGCCGGCGACTTTTCCCGCGATTCCGGCTGCTCGCCGTGGAGTTGCGCTGGTCCACGGTTTCGCCGGCGTCAGCGATATCGGAGCCGGAACACGCCCGTGGCCGGCCGTTCCGCCGCCTGCCGCGTGCTTCCCCGCTATCGCCATTTCGTCAGACGTACAGTTCGCCAAAGATGCGCGATTTGCGCCGAACTGTACTCTTGTTTGCGTGCCCGATGTGTGCGCTCGCCGCCAACTGTTCTTCTTTTACGATTCGCTCGTCAAGTACACAGTGCCACGGATTCGGTCCTGCCCGAGTCCGCCGGCGCATCTTCAACAGCGAGTCAGCACGATGGAAAAGGCGAAACAGCGCGGAAAGGCCGGGCGTCGCGACGGCCGGGTAGAACGACGACGCACGCGACATTCGCGACCCACGATCACGCACGCGATGGCGACACGGTCGCGCGACCGAACGGCAGGCGCGCGATGAAGCTGTACGAAAAACTCGCGGACGATATCGAACGCCTGATCCGCCGAGGCGTGTACCGGCACGGCGACCGGATTCCGTCGGTGCGGCAGGCGAGCCAGCAGCATCGGATCAGCATCACGACCGTGCTGCATGCGTATCTGCTGCTCGAAAGCCGCGGGCTGCTCGAGAGCCGGCCGCAATCCGGCTACTTCGTGAACCTGCGTCACGACGGCGGCCATCCGGCGGTGCGCGAGTTGCGAGCGTCGAAGCCGATCGCGATCTCGTCGTCGGTCGACGTGAGCCGGCTCGTGCTGTCGACGCTGCGCTCGATCGAGGCCGACGACGCGGTGCCGCTCGGCTCGCCGTATCCGGACCCGAGCCTGTTTCCGTTCGAGAAGCTCAACCGGTACACGTATGCGGCCGGCCGCGACCGGTCGTCGTGGGGCGTCGCGGACGGGTTGCCGCCCGGCCATCCGCGGCTGATCCGTCAGATCGCGCGCCGCTACCTCGAGAACGGGATGTCGGTGGACCCGAACGAAATCGTCGTGACGGTCGGCGCGACCGAGGCGATCAATCTGTGTCTGCAGGCGGTCGCGAAGCCGGGCGACACGATCGCGGTCGAATCCCCGACGTTCTACGCGATGCTGCACGCGATCGAACGGATGGGGATGAAGGCGATCGAGGTGGCCACACATCCGGAGCTCGGCATCGACATCGCGGCGCTCGCGGCGATCGCGAAGTCGCAGCCCGTTGTCGCGTGCATGGTGATGCCGAACTTCCAGAATCCGCTCGGCTTTCAGATGCCCGACGAGCGCAAGCGCGAACTGGTGGAGTTCGCAACGAAAGCGGGGATGCCGATCATCGAGAACGGCGTGTACAACGAGCTGTATTTCGGCCATTCGCACCCGAGCACGCTGAAGTCCTACGACCGCAACGGGATCGTGCTGCATTGTTCGTCGTTCTCGAAGAGCCTGACGGCCGCGTACCGGATCGGCTGGGCGCTGCCCGGCCGATATCGCGATCAGGTCGAGAAGCTGAAGTTTCTGAACACGCTCGCGACGCCGTCGCTGCCGCAGCTGGCGATCGCCGAGTTTCTCGAGCGCGACGGCTTCGAGCATCACCTGCGGCGGATCCGCAAGGCGTATGCGCAGCAGGCGAGCGTGATGCGCGCGATGGTGTCGCGGTTCTTTCCGGACGGCACGCGCATGTCGAGCCCGGCGGGCGGGTACGTGCTGTGGGTCGAGCTGCCCGCGCAGGTCGATGCGATGCGCCTGTATCAGCTCGCGCTCGAGCAGGGAATCACGATCGGGCCCGGCTACATGTTCTCGATCACCGACAATTACCGGAACTTCATCCGGCTCAACTACAGCAGCCCGTGGTCGGCGGAGATCGAGCAGGCCGTGATTGCGGTCGGCAAGCTGGCGGCGGCGTGTATGGCATAACGGTGGGCGCTCGACAGCGCGTGCCGGATTGCCGACAATCGCTGCACGTCGATCGTGGAGCACGGAACGCGCGACGCGAGCGCAGCGATCGGCCGCCGGACGTCGGTACGCCGCGCAGCTTCGCAGAACGCTTCGACGCCGCCCCGACGACATCCGGTTTCCGCATGGACCTCGAACAGGTCTGCCGACGCAAAAGCAGGGAAATGGCAATGAGCAACCTCGATCTGAATCTGCTGCGTGTGTTCGACGCGATCCTCCGCGAGCGGAACGTGCTTCGTGCCAGCGAGGCGATCCATCTGAGTCCGTCGGCGGTCAGCCATGCGCTGTCGCGTCTGCGGGCGTTTCTCGACGACGACTTGTTCATACGAACGGTCGGCGGGATGGAGCCCACGGCGCGCGCGCTCGAGATGGCGCCGCTCGTGCGCGACGCGCTCGTCATCATCGATCGCGCGATCGGACCGAAACGGTTCGATCCCGGCAGCACGGAACGGCAATTCTGCGTCGCGGCGACCGATTACATGACCGCGGTCGTGTTGCCGCCGTTCTTCCGCGCGACGTCGATCGCAGCGCCGCACGCGAGCATCACGCTGTTGCCGGCGAGCAGAATCGACCTGACCACGCAGATCGACGTCGGTCGCGTCGAGATCGCGCTCGGATCTTTTTCGAACGTGCCGTCGCGCATTCGCGAGCAGACCTTGTTCGAAGAGCGCGACATGATGGTGATCGCGTCCGATCATCCGCTCGCCGGACGGCAAATCGGCCTGAGCGAGTTCGCTGCTTTGCCGTTGCTCGTCGTCTCCACCGGCGGTTCGGACGACGGCTTCCTGTCCGAACGAGGTCTGACGCGCCGGACCGAGATGTTCGACCGCTCGGCGCTGACGGCCGCATTCGAATCGATCGGCAGGAAGCCCGAGTTCAAGATCGTCCAGCCTCATTTCCTCGCGATTCCGAGCCTGTTGTCGGGTACGCGCACGGCCGCGATCGTGCCGGCATCGCTCGCCCGGCTTTTCAGCCGGTCGGGGGCCGCCTATGCGGCGGAATTGCCGTGGCAGGCCACGCCGCGCGCATTGCAGATGATCTGGCACGAGCGGCACACGGACGATCAAGGGCACGTGTGGCTGCGCACGATGCTGGCAGATGCCGCGCGCGAAGTCGCGACGGCCGACGCGCAATGGACGGACGCGCCGCGCGCGCACTGAACTGCACGGCGTGCAGTTGCCTGTTCGGGAAAATGCACTTCTTCGATGCAAACCGCCGATGTAGCCTCTAGCCATGCAATCAACGAGGGGCTTTCCCATGTTCATTGACGATATCGAAGCAACCCACGAAGTGACCGAACTCGAGAAAATCATGATGAGTCGGTTCGCCAATCGCTTTTATCTGGATCGCGAAGTCGATCTTGCCGTCGTGACCGGCATTCTCGATTCGGCGCGTTACGCGGCCACCGGCGCGAACGTGCAGCCGTGGCGCGTGCACGTCGCGACCGGCGACGCAAAAGCGCAACTCGTCGACGCGCTCAGCACGGCGCACGACACGTCGCCGGCCGATCATGTGTCCGAGTATCGCTATCTTCCCGACGTGTTGCCCGAGCCGTTCGCATCGCGCCGCCGCGAGTTCGGCGCGGTGTTCTTCGGATCGCTCGGTATCGGCCACGACGACGTCGTTGCGCGCGCAGCCAATACCGCGCGGAATTGCCGATTCTTCGATGCGCCGGTCGCATTGATCTTCACGATCGACCGGCGCCTCGAGAAAGGCAGCTGGCTCGATCTCGGGATGTTCATCCAGAACGTGATGCTGGCCGCGAAGGCGCGCGGGTTGGACACGTGTACGCAGGAGTTTCTTTCGCGCTATCACGCGGTCATTCGTGCGAATCTGCCGCTCGTTGCCGAAGAGATGGTGGTGTGCACGATGGCGCTGGGCTACGGCGACCCGGAATGGGCGAGCCGCCGCCCGCACATGCCGAAGGCGCCCGTCGACGCGTTCGCGTCGTTCTACGGGTTCTGAATCGCTGAACGACGTTCGTCTCGGCGAGTGCGTTCGGCGCTCGCCGATGCCCGGTCCGCATCGCGCGGCCGGGCGTTTGCGTCGAGCGCGCTGCATCGCGTCGCGCGCAGTCGCAGTACGGCGTATGCCGCCGCGGGCCGCGCGCCGACGATGCGATCGACGGCCGCGCGGCGACGCGAACGACCACGGGCACGCGCGCGTCGCGTGCGAGACGTCGCCCGATCGCATGCGGCTGCGAGCCGCGTGAAAGCGCGTTGACAAGCTGCGTGCGTGCGACGGCGTCAACGCGCTTTTCCCTGAACGGCATCGACCGCAGCGAGCCTCGTGCGAGGCCCGCTGCTCGCGCGTTCAATGAACGGGCGGCTCGACGTCGTATGCGATTCGTCCTGCCGGCAGGAAAAACAGTGCGATCACCGCGCCGCCTTTCGCTTCCGGGAAGTGGCGGCTGCCGGGCGCGGGTGCGGTCCAGCCGCCGTAGCACCATCCATTCGGCCCGGCCAGCGCGGCGCCGTCGTCGAGCGGCACGACGAGATTGAACTCGCCATACGGATGGGCGTGATAGTCGCCGCGGAATACGTGTTCGGGATTGCCCTGCGTGTTGCCGGTGCTGTCCATCAGCACCGCGGTAATGCTGAAGAAGCACGTCTGCTCGCTCGGCGCGGCAAGTCGCGCACGGCGATATTTCGGACCGGCGATTTCGACGTCGGCCGCCCAGCCTTCTTCGACGCCCAGCTTGATCAGGCGGGCGAGATCCTTGTACAAGTCGCTGTCGACACCGTAGCGCGTATTCAGCCATCGTTCGGCTTCCGTACCTGCGGTCATGTCTTTTACTTCGTTCAGAAACGGCAGACAGCGCGCGATGAGCTGTTCTTTCGCGCTTGAAATGGCGGCTTCGGACATTCGCGTTCTCCTTGATTCGTCAGTCTCGGGCTCGACCGTCGCGGGCGGTTTGCGCCCGCGCGTTCGATCGCGTTCACGATGCCAGATCGACGCCGGTCGATGAAGCGAATGTATTGCAGCAGCGAACTGCATGCGGTGCATTGCGGAGTGCGCCGGATCGATTGCGTCGGGCGCGCGCAGTCGACCGCTTGCGTTTCGGTCGCGTAATCGTATGCGGGAAAGCGGCCGCGCTCGATTGCGCGGTCGCGTCTTCACGCCGGAAGGCATCGTGGTGCGAATCGGCGTAATTCGACGTGCGTGCAGCGGTGAAGGCCGCGCATGCGCGCACGTCGCATCGCGGCAGAACCCGCACAGTGCACAACCGGCCCGCTTCCACGCGGGCCGGCATGCGGCCTGTCGCATCGGCGCAGCGCGCGAGCCGCTTCACTGCTCCAGCACGGCCTGCGGCGTGTTGCGGAAGCTGATCGCCATCCGGTTGTAGGTGTTCATCAGACCGATGGCAATCGTGAGGTCGACGATCTCGCGCTCGTCGAACACCGCGCGGACGGCTTCATACGCGTCGTCCGGCACGCCGGTCGCGGCGACCAGCGTGACCGATTCGGCCCATGCGAGCGCGGCGCGCTCGCGCTCGTCGAACAGCGGGCCGGCCTCTTTCCAAACCTGGACGAGCGCGAGCTTGTCGATCTTCACGCCTTTTTTCAGCAGGTCGCGCGTGTGCATGTCGAGGCAGTACGCGCAGTTGTTGATCTGCGACACGCGAAGGTAGACGAGATCGACGAGAACCGGCGACAGGCCGCTCTGCGCGACGTAGCCGTAGACGCCGCCGAGCGCTTTGACGCCCGCGGGCGCGATCTGGTTGTAGTCGAGACGCTTGCTCATGACGTGACTCCTTGATGCAGTGATTTACTTGACCGGGGTGGTGAGAACCTTGTCGTCGCTGTCCGCGACGAACACCGCGAGCAGCCTGGCAGGTCGCGAATCGCTCGCATTGCGGCTCACGCGATGCACGGCGCCCGGCTCCTCGAAGAAGCTTTCGCCGGCGTGATACACGCGCTTCGGGCCGTCGTTCACCTGCGATTCGATGTCGCCCGACAGCACGTATGCATAGATGAACGCGGACCGTGCGTGCGTATGGGCCGGCGACGCCGCGCCGGGCGCGTAGTCGACCACCACGGCGGTCAGCGACTTGCCGGGCAGATTCGGAATCGCGTGCCGGAAATTCGGCGGGACGGTTTCACCCGCACCGTGCGCGGCGGCCGGTGCCGCGATGCCGAGCGCGATCGCTGCGCCGGCGGCAATTGCAATGGACTGGATGTTCATGGACGTCTGGCTCGTTGAGATACCCGCATTGTTGTATCGAGCCGGTACAGGCGAAAGCACCAGGAACGAACATTTGCGATGTACCAAGACGCGGTCGTGCAACCGGTCTTCGCGACCGTCAGTCGCGCGCGTTCATCAGCGCCAGCAGCCGGCCGCAGTCGGCCGCGAGCGTGCGTTCGTCCACGTTGGTCACGCCGAGCAGCAGCCCTTGTTGTCCGGCGGCGTTCGCATACCACGGCGACAGCGCGACCGGCGCGAGGCCGTAAGCTCGCGCGCGCAACGCGATATCGACGTCGGACGCGGATTCCGGCAGCGCAGCGATGACCGCCATGCCTGCGGTGGTCCGCACGCCGATCGAGCCGGGCGGCAGCGCGTTCAGGCAGCGAAGCAGCGCTTCGCGTCGTGCGGCATAGAGCCGCTTCATCCGGCGCAGATGGCGAAGATAGTGGCCGTCGCGCATGAACTCGGTGACGGCATGCTGCACGCCTGCTGCGGGCGCGGGGGCGAGGCAGGCCGCGATGTCGCCGAAGCGGCCTGCCAGGTCCGGCGGCACCACGAGAAAGCCGAGACGCAGCGCGGGACTGATCGTCTTGCTGAAGCTGCCGATGTGGAGGACCCGCCCATCCTGATCGACCGATGCGAGCGCGGGCGCCGCACGTCCGGTCAGCTGGAGTTCGCTCAGGTAATCGTCCTCGACGATCCACGCGTCGTTCTGCCGGGCCCACGCGAGCAGCGAAATACGCCGCGCGAGCGACATCGTCATCCCGAGCGGCGCCTGCTGGCCCGGCGTGACCACCGCGAGCGCGGCGCCGTTCGCGTGCCGGATCCCCGCATCGACGTCGAGCCCGTCCGCGTCCACCGGCACCGCGGTCGCCGTCATGCCCGCGAGCGTCAGCGCCGTGCGTGTGAGCGGGAAGCCCGGGTCTTCCATCCATGCGTGCTTGCCTTCCAGCTGAAGGCCGCGTATCGCGAGGCCGAGCGCGCCGGAGAAGCCGGCCGTGATGAACACCTGGGACGGACTGCATCGAAGGCCGCGCGCAACGCCGAGATAGGCGGCAATCTCCCTGCGCAGATCCGGCTCTCCGCGCGGATCCGGGTAGCCGACCGGCGCCGCGGCCGCGCGACGCGCCGCGCGCGCGTGGACGCGCGACCATAGCTTGAACGGAAACGCGTCCTGCGACGGCACGCCCATCTGAAACTTCAGCGGCACCGTGCCGAACGCGTCGAACAGGTTCGGAAGCGGCGGCGCTTCCGGCGACCAGCGGCCTGCCGCCGGCAGAGCGGGACGCTCGGCCACCCGCGTGCCGGCCGCTCCGAGCCCGATCGCGAACTGCTCGTCGATCAGGCGCTCGTACGCGGCGCGGACGGTGCCTCGCGATACGCCGAGCTGCGCGGCCAGATCCGACCAGGAAGGCAGCCGTGCGCCGGACGCGAGCTGGCCCGACTCGATCGCGTCGCGGATCGACGAATAAATCTGAACGGACAACGACGTGCGTCCGGTGCGATCGAGGCCGATAGGGAAAGTCGCCATACGCGCGATAGTACATTCGAATTTCCCGATCTTGGTCCTGTTTCCTGATCCATGACAAGCGTAGCTTTCCATATGCGACGCGACGGCCGGTTCCGGTTGGCATCCAGCCGCCCGCGTCGAGCGGCGCGGGCGACGAGCGCGTCGAGCGCGACGAGCGCCGCATCGGAAGCGGCCTTCACAGATCGAGTAACCAGATGACGCACGATAAGACTCCGCCGGCGAGCGCACTGTCCGGCATCGCGATCCCCGACAGCCAGCTGGCGCGCGACGTGACGCAGCTGATCCGCGACACCGAAGGCGAACTGCTGTTCAATCATTCGACGCGCGTGTACCTGTGGGGCGCTTTGCTCGGGAAGCGACGGAACGTCGCGTTCGATCCCGAGCTGCTGTACGTCGCGGCGATGTTCCACGATATCGGGCTGACGCCCGTCTATCGCGACAGCCAGCTGCGTTTCGAAGTGGACGGCGCAAATGCCGCGCGCGATTTTCTGCGTAGCCGGCATATCGCCGACGCGGACATAGAGAAGGTGTGGACCGCCGTCGCGCTGCACACGACGCCCGGCATTCCCGAGCACATGCATGCCGAAATCGCGCTCCTGCAGGCAGGCGCGGGCATGGACGTCGCCGGACGCGGCTTCGAACAGTTCACGGACGCGCAGCGCGCGGCCGTCGTCGATGCGTATCCGCGCGGCGCCGATTTTGCCGGCAGGATGATCGACGCGTTCTACGAAGGCCTCAAGCATCGTCCCGGCACGACGTTCGGCACCTTCAACGACGACTTCCTCGCGTACAAGGATCCCGGCTTCGTCCGCGTCGACCTGTGCAGCATCATGCTGAATTCGAACTGGCAGCCGGATTCTGCGCACTGCACACACTCGGCTGCGGGACACGGCGGCGCGTCCTGCGCGTAGCACAACCTGACGGGCGGCTTTCGCGGCCGCCGATACCGGCGCTTCGACGGCCGCTTCGGCATCGGGCGCTGCTTCGATACTCATGGAATCTTTGTCATGCTTGAACGGACCTTTTTGATCACGGGTGCCAGCAAGGGCATCGGGCGCGCGCTGTCGGACCGGCTCGCCGCGGACGGCCATCGCGTCGTCGGCCTCGCACGCGGTGCCGACGATCCGAGCTTTCCGGGCACGCTGGTGTCCGTCGATCTGACCGATCGCGATGCGACCGCGCGCACGCTCGCGACGCTGGCCGAGCGTTACGCGTTCGACGGCGTCGTCAACAACGCCGGATTCGTTCGCCTGGCCGGCGTCGAGGCCGTCGATCTCGACGATCTCGACGCGTCGTTTCGCCATAACCTGCACGCGGCGGTGCAGACCGTGCAGGCGTTGTTGCCGGGCATGCGGTCGCGCGGCTGGGGGCGCATCGTGAATCTGTCGAGCCTCGTCGTGCTCGGCGTCGCGAACCGGACCGCTTACGCGGCGGCGAAGGCGGCGATGGTGAGCTTTACGCGCACGTGGGCGCTCGAACTCGCGGAGACCGGCATCACCGTCAATGCCGTCGCGCCGGGCCCGACCGAGACGGAGCTCTTTCGGCAGAACACGCCGGTCGGCAGCGACGCCGAGCAGCGCTTTCTGTCGCTGGTTCCGATGAAGCGGTTCGGCAAACCGGCGGAACTCGCTGCTGCCGTCGCATTCCTGCTGTCCGACGATGCGGGATTCATCACCGGGCAGACGCTGTTCGTCGACGGCGGCGCGTCGGTGGGCCGGGCGGCGTTGTAGCCGTGCATCTATGGGTGGCACCGCAACGGCCGAGAGCGGCGCACGCGCGAATGTTCCGATCGGCGTCGAGGCCGTCGATTTCGACGATCTCGACGCGTCGCTTCGCTATGACCTGCACGCGGCGGTGCAGACCGTGCAGCGGTTGTTGCCGGGCATGCGGGCGCGCGGCTGGGCGCGCATCGTGAATCTGTCGAGCGTCGTCGTGCTGGGCGTCGCGAACCGGACCGCTTATGCGGCGGCGAAAGCGGCGACGGCGAGCGTTACGCGCACGTGGACGCGGCTTGATCGGCGGCCATGACTTCCAGAAGATTGCCGTCCACATCGCGAAAGAACACGGACTGGCCCGGTCGTCTGTCCGCCGTCATGCGCGGCACCGGACCTTCAAGAATGTCGACGTTTTTTGCGTCGAGCAGGCCGACGAGGTCGCACACCGTACCGGTCCAGCGCAAGCATATGTCGGCTGCGCCTACCGTCGGCCGGGCGGCGACCAGATCGACGCCGTTGCCGGCTTGATGAACGCTCACGACTGCGCCGCCGATGGCGAGCTGACGTACGAGCACGCGGCCGTTCACGACATGCTCGGCGACCACTTCAGTGCCGAAGAGCGCGTCGTAGAATGCGCAGCTTGCGGCAAGGTCGGTGACGGTAATTGCAACGTGGTCGATTCCGGCGATTTTCGGCATGTGAATCCCCAAAGAGACCAGCCTATCCGTCGAAAGTGAGCGGCGAATGACGACGCTCTTGTTCGGGCTGCTGCAATGCCTGCAGCAGAAGACGCGACGCGCTGTTCGGTCGATATTCATCGTCCGGGCGTGAACCTGGGCATTGCGACGCCGTAAGATCTGCGCGCACGTCGCCGCATCGGATTCCACAGCGGCCCGTCCCGATCCGCTGCGCGACGAGACTGGAATCCTGCAACGCGCCGAAGCGGATCGCGACGCCGACGTGTTCCGCGATCGGATCGAGGAACGCGTTCGTGAAGTAAAGAGCGACCTGAACCTGCGGATAGTCGTTCGGAAACGACGCCATGAACGCGTAAAGCGGTTCCTGTTCGAGTATCAGCGGGCCGAAGATGCGCAAGAGTGCGGCGGGCTTTTTCCGCGTGTCGGTGATCACGCGCTGCGCGTCGTGCAGCCTGATCGCAACGCGCTAGTGCGTGAGCAGCCGAACCGTTGCGGCCGCAATCGATGGTGCGGCGTGCTCACGCACCGTCGATCAGCGATCGCGATGAGCGCTGCGATCGTCCGCCGCGCCCCGAACGAAGCGGATCTACAGCACGCGATCCAGCGCGCTCGCGAACCGCGCGACCGCGCCTTCGATATCGTGCAGCTTGTCGAGGCCGAACAGGCCGATGCGGAAGGTCTTGAAGTCGGCCGGCTCGTCGCATTGCAACGGCACGCCGGCGGCGATCTGCACGCCCGCATCGGCGAACTTCTGGCCGGACCGGATCCCGTCGTCGTCGGTGTAGCTGACGACGACGCCCGGCGCCTGAAAGCCCGCGGCCGCCACGCTCCTGAAGCCCTTTTCCTCGAGCAGCGCGCGAATGCGCGTGCCGAGCTCGAGCTGTTCGGCTTTCACCTTGTCGAAACCGTACGCTTCGGTTTCGTTGATCACGTCGCGCAGCGTCGCGAGGCTGTCCGTCGGCATCGTCGCGTGATATGCGAAGCCGCCGTTCTCGTACGCTTCCATGATCTGCAGCCATTTGCGCAGATCGCACGCGAAGCTCGTGCTCGTCGTCGCGTCGATGCGCTCGCGTGCGCGCGCGCCGAGCATCACGAGCGCGCAGCCGGGCGACGCGCTCCAGCCTTTCTGCGGCGCACTGATCAGCACGTCGACGCCGCTCGCGTCCATGTCGACCCACACCGTGCCGGACGCGATGCAGTCGAGCACGAACATGCCGCCGACCGCATGCACGGCGTCCGCCACCGCGCGCAGATACGCGTCGGGCAGCATCATCCCGGACGCCGTTTCGACATGCGGCGCGAACACGAGGTCCGGCTTGTGCTCGCGGATCGCGGCGACGACTTCGTCGATCGGAGCCGGTGCGTATGCGGCCTGCCTTCCCGATTCGACCGGCCGCGCCTTCAGCACGATCGATTCGGACGGAATACCGCCCATGTCGAAAATCTGCGACCAGCGGAAGCTGAACCAGCCGTTGCGGATCACCAGGCATTTGCGGTTCGTCGCGAACTGACGGGCAACGGCTTCCATGCCGAACGTGCCGCTGCCCGGCACGATGACGACCGATTGCGCGTTGTAGACTTTTTTCAGCGCGGCGGAAATGTCGCGCATCACGTGTTGAAAGCGTTGCGACATGTGATTGATCGAGCGGTCGGTGTAGACCACCGAATACTCGAGCAGCCCGTCGCGATCGACGTCGGGAAGGAGTCCTGGCACGTTCGCCTCCGGCAAAGGATGAACCATGTGAGGGCAGCGAGCGCGGCGACGGGCCGATGCCGCTGCACCGACGCCCGTCCGCTGGCTGCGCAGACGAAGATCGATTCTAGCGAAAGCGGCCGAAGCCCGGAGACTTCGACGTGCGGCGGCGCAGCGCGCGCACGACGCGCGATGCTGGCGAACGGGCCGCATCCGCTCGCATCGATCGCCGCGCCGGTAAACGAAAACGGCGCCGCAGGCCTTCACCTGCGGCGCCATTGCGCAGACGCGGCGGCCGCACAAGCCGCCGCCGCCCGACAGGGTGCTTACAGCTGCACGGTGTCGGCCACTTCCTTGAAGTCCTCGATCTGGTCGAAGTTCATGTACTTGTAGATCTGGTCGCCGTTCGCGTTGATCACGCCGATGTCGGCCATGTACTCGTCCTTCGTCGGGATCCGGCCGAGTCGCGAGCAGATCGCCGCCAGCTCCGCCGAGCCGAGATACACGTTCGTGTTCTTGCCGAGGCGGTTCGGGAAGTTGCGGGTCGACGTCGACATCACCGTCGCGCCTTCGCGCACCTGCGCCTGGTTGCCCATGCACAGCGAGCAGCCCGGCATCTCGGTGCGCGCGCCGGCCGTGCCGAACACGCCGTAGTGGCCTTCCTCGGTCAGCTGCTTCTGATCCATCTTGGTCGGCGGCGCGACCCACAGCTTGACCGGAATGTCGCGCTTGCCTTCGAGCAGCTTCGATGCGGCACGGAAGTGACCGATGTTCGTCATGCACGAGCCGATGAACACTTCGTCGATCTTCGCGCCGGCGACGTCGGACAGCGTCTTCACGTCGTCCGGATCGTTCGGGCACGCGACGATCGGCTCATGGATGTCGGCGAGGTCGATCTCGATGACGGCCGCGTATTCGGCGTCCGCGTCCGGCTCGAGCAGCTTCGGATCGGCGAGCCACTGTTCCATTGCCGCGATGCGGCGCTGCAGGCTGCGCGCGTCCTGGTAGCCCTGCGCGATCATCCACTTGAGCAGCGTGATGTTGCTGTTCAGATACTCGATGATCGGTTCCTTGTTCAGGCGCACCGTGCAGCCGGCGGCCGAACGCTCGGCGGACGCATCCGACAGCTCGAACGCCTGCTCGACCTTCAGGTCGGGCAGCCCTTCGATTTCGAGAATGCGGCCCGAGAACACGTTCTTCTTGCCTTGCTTCGCGACGGTCAGCAGACCCTGCTTGATCGCATACAGCGGAATCGCGTTGACGAGGTCGCGCAGCGTGACGCCCGGCTGCATCTTGCCCTTGAAGCGGACCAGCACCGATTCCGGCATGTCGAGCGGCATCGTGCCGGTCGCGGCGGCGAACGCGACCAGGCCCGAACCGGCCGGGAAGCTGATGCCGATCGGGAAGCGCGTGTGCGAGTCGCCGCCGGTGCCGACCGTGTCGGGCAGCAGCATGCGGTTCAGCCACGAGTGGATCACGCCGTCGCCCGGACGCAGCGCGATGCCGCCGCGCGTGCTGATGAAGTTCGGCAGCGTCTGGTGCGTCTTCACGTCGACCGGCTTCGGATACGCGGCCGTGTGGCAGAACGACTGCATCACGAGGTCGGCCGAGAAGCCGAGGCACGCGAGATCCTTCAGTTCGTCGCGCGTCATCGGGCCGGTGGTGTCCTGCGAGCCGACCGACGTCATCTTCGGTTCGCAGTACGTGCCCGGACGAACGCCCTGGCCTTCCGGCAGCCCGCACGCGCGGCCGACCATCTTCTGCGCGAGCGAGAAGCCCTTGCCGCTGTCGGCCGGCTGGTGCGGCAGGCGGAACAGCGTCGACGGCGGCAGGCCCAGCGCTTCACGCGCCTTCGCGGTCAGCCCGCGGCCGATGATCAGCGGAATGCGGCCGCCGGCGCGCACTTCGTCGAACAGCACGTCGGACTTGACCTGGAACTCGGCGATCACTTCGCCGTTCTTCAGCGCCTTGCCTTCGTACGGACGCAGTTCGACGACGTCGCCCATTTCCATCTTCGACACGTCGAGCTCGATCGGCAGCGCGCCGGCGTCTTCCATCGTGTTGTAGAAGATCGGCGCGATCTTGCCGCCGAGGCACACGCCGCCGAAGCGCTTGTTCGGCACGTACGGGATGTCTTCGCCGGTGAACCACAGCACCGAGTTGGTGGCCGACTTGCGCGACGAGCCGGTGCCGACCACGTCGCCGACGTACGCGACGAGGTGGCCCTTTTCCTTCAGCGATTCGATGAACTTGACCGGGCCGCGCTTGCCGTCTTCTTCGGGCGTGATGCCGGGACGCGCGTTCTTCAGCATCGCGAGCGCGTGCAGCGGGATGTCGGGGCGCGTGGTCGCGTCCGGGGCCGGCGACAGGTCGTCGGTGTTCGTTTCGCCCGGCACCTTGAACACGGTGACGGTCAGGCTTTGCGGCACTTCCGGACGGCTGGTGAACCATTCGGCATCGGCCCAGCTCTGCATCACGGCCTTCGCGTTCGCATTGCCTTTCTCGGCCAGTTCCTTCACGTCGTGGAACTGGTCGAACATCAGCAGGGTTTTCTTCAGCGCATCGGCGGCCACGGCGCCGACTTCCGCGTCGGACAGCAGCTCGATCAGCGGCTGGATGTTGTAGCCGCCGAGCATCGTGCCGAGCAGCTCGGTCGCGCGGGCGCGCGAGATCAGCGGGCACGCGGTCTCGCCCTTCGCGACGGCGGCGAGGAAGCCGGCCTTCACGCGGGCGGCTTCGTCGACGCCGGCGGGCACGCGGTGGGTGATCAGGTCGAGCAGCGTCTGCTCTTCGCCGGCCGGCGGGTTCGTCAGCAGTTCCACCAGTTCGGCGGTCTGCTGGGCGGTCAGCGGCAGGGGAGGAATACCGAGCGCGGCGCGGGCGGCCACGTGAGCGCGAAAGTTTTCAAGCATGGGGAGGCCTGCTGAGGGTGTGTTTCAGGGGAAGGCTTTATCGCGCGCGCCGGGACCGCAGTGGGCCGGGGCGCCGCGCCGGTCGGGATTTTAATCGTTGTCGCGGAAATCGTCAAATATCTTATATCTTATATAAGACTTGCGGCCGGGACTGTCGAGTCGCGAATGTCGCAGTGCACGACGGGGACCTCCATTCGTCAGAAGAAATGGCGCGGAACGAACCGCCCGACGCTGCGCCGGGAGCGTGGGGCGGCGAGACGTCGCGGCTTGCCGGTTGACGTCGGCGTGTGCTCGACAGCTTCGAATACCGCAGCGCCGGGCCGATCCACGAGTGTGCGGTTGCCCGGCGCCGTGCGTGCATACGGCTCGATCGCGGCGCAGCGGATCGCTTCGACGGCGTCGCTCTGCTGCTCGAAGACGACGATCTGTTCGTCGCTTGCGCGGAGGCGTATGCGAACCGATGCGTCGGCGCACCGGGCTCGAAGCGAGACGTCGTCCGTATCGTCCGGCGGACTTTCCCGGTGCGAGCACAGTCGCGCGCGACATGCACGAATACAGTTCGTCGCGATGTGGCGCTCACGCCACGCGATCGGCCGACGCGAGCGGACGCGCACGCACCGGGCCGAGCAGTACAGCGCACCGTTTCCCGGCGCCGGCCGGCGTTTTCCGTGTACACCTGTTCGGCGGCGCGGCCGGTACAGTTTCAGCGCACGTCCTGGCGATTGCGAGTATCGTTCCGAACGCGATATCGTCGTTCTCGCTTCGACGCCGTGCGGCACCAACCGGTTGCGCGCGCACCTGCCGTCGGCGAACCGTCGCGCGATTTCCGGCTTCTGGCGCACGTCCTCACAACCACGAGCAAATTACGGTCATGGAAATCTTCGATGCGTTCCATCTCGCCCGTTTGCAGTTCGCGTTCACGGTGTCGTTCCACATCGTGTTTCCCGCGATCAGCATTGGCATGGCGAGCTTCCTCGCGGTGCTCGAATGGCGTTATCTCGTCACCGGCGACGCGGCCTACAAATCCATGTTCCAGTTCTGGTCGAAGATCTTCGCGATCGGATTCGGGCTGGGCGTGGTGTCCGGCGTCGTGATGGCATACGAGTTCGGCACGAACTGGTCGGGCTTCTCGCGCGTCGCGGGCAACATCACCGGGCCGCTGCTCACGTACGAGGTGCTGACGGCGTTCTTCCTCGAAGCGGGCTTTCTCGGCGTGATGCTGTTCGGCTGGCAGCGCGTGAGCCCGCGTGCGCACTTCTTCGCGACCGTGATGGTCGCGCTCGGCACGCTGATCTCGACGTTCTGGATCCTCGCGTCGAACAGCTTCATGCAGACACCGCAGGGCTACCGGATCGAGAACGGGCTGATCGTGCCGGTCGACTGGTTCAAGGTCGTGTTCAACCCGTCGTTCCCGTATCGCCTCGCGCACATGACGATCGCCGCGTTCATCGTCGCGGGCTTCATCGTCGCCGCATGCGGCGCGTGGCATCTGCTCAAGGGGCGCCGCGACGAGCCGGTGAAGCGCAGTTTCTCGATGGCGCTGTGGATCCTGCTGCTGCTCGCGCCGATCCAGATTGTCGTCGGCGATGCGCACGGCCTGAACACGCGCGAATATCAGCCGGCGAAGATCGCGGCGATCGAAGGACTGTGGGACACGGAGAAGGGCGGCACCGCGCTGAATCTCGTCGGCCTGCCCGACATGAAGGCCGAGACGACCCGCTACGCGATCAAGGTGCCGCACCTCGGCAGCCTGATCCTCACGCACAGCTGGGACGGCGAGATTCGCGGATTGAAAGCGTTCCCGCCGCAGGATCGCCCGTACTCGCCGATCGTGTTCTGGACGTTTCGCATCATGGCCGGCCTCGGGATGCTGATGCTGCTGACCGCGCTGCTCGGGCTGCTGCTGCGCAGGGGCGGGCGGCTGTATGAAACGCGCTGGTTCCAGTGGTTCGTCGTCTGCATGGGGCCGTCCGGCATCGTCGCGCTGCTCGCCGGGTGGGTCACGACCGAGGTCGGCCGGCAGCCGTGGACCGTCTACGGCGTGCTGCGCACCGTCGACTCGGTCGCGCCGCTGACGTCGCAGCAGGTCGGCGTGTCGCTGCTGATCTTCGTGGTCGTGTATTTCCTCGTGTTCGGCACCGGCGCGTATTACATGCTGAAGCTGATGAAGCACGGGCCGGCCGCGCAAGCCGGGTACATCGAGCTTCACCGGCATCCGGGCCTGCGCAATCGCGCGCTGTCGAAGTCGCTGGAACCCACGGAGGCGGAATGACCATGCAGATCGATCTTCCTGTCGTATGGGCCGCGATCATCGGCCTGGGCGTGTTTCTCTACGTGATGCTCGACGGCTTCGATCTCGGCATCGGGCTGCTGTTTCCGTTCTTCGATGCGAAAGCCGAGCGGCAGGTGATGCTCGACACCGTCGCACCGGTATGGGACGGCAACGAAACGTTCCTCGTGCTCGGCGGCGCGGGGCTGTACGGCGCGTTTCCGGTCGTCTATTCGACGCTGCTGCCCGCGAACTATCTGCCGCTGATCCTGATGCTGATCGGGCTGATCTTTCGCGGCGCGGCGTTCGAGCTGCGGGCGAAGGCGAACCGCACGCAGCATCTGTGGGATCTCGCGTTCATCGGCGGCTCCGCGCTCGCCGCGTTCTGCCAGGGAATCGTGCTCGGCTCGCTGCTGCAGGGCGTCCACGTCGAGCACGGCCGGTTCGCCGGCGGGCCGTTCGACTGGCTGTCGCCGTTCAGCGTGTTCTGCGGGATCGGCGTGCTCGTCACGTATGCGACGCTCGGCTGCGGCTGGCTGATCCTGAAGGTCGACGGCGAGCTGCAGCGCAAGATGCGCATGCTGATGAAGCCGCTGACGGGCGTGCTGCTCGGCGTGATAGCCGTCGTCAGCCTGTGGACGGTGGTCGGGCTGCCGGCCGTCGCGCATCGCTGGTTCGGCAGCGGCGATCTGGGCTGGTTCCTGCCGGTACCGATTCTCGTCGTCGCATGCGTGTGGGGCATCTTCGAAACGGTGAAGCGCGAGCACGAAGCGACGCCGTTCCTGCTGACGCTCGCGCTGGTGTTCCTCGGCTATACGGGGCTCGTGATCAGCATCTGGCCGAACATCGTGCCGCCGTCGCTGACGATCTGGGACGCGTCGTCGAGCCGTTCGAGCCAGCTGTTCACGCTCGTCGGCACGGTGATCGTGCTGCCGATCATCCTCGTCTACAACGCGATGCAGTACCGCGTGTTCCGCGGCAAGGTACGCGAGGGCGACATCGGCTATCACTGAGCGGCGACGCGCAGCGTCGGGCTCGCACCGCATCGTGCGGCCCGCGTGCGCATGCCGGTCATGCATCGTCGCGCAGTCGGGAAACCCATCATGATCGTCAGACCGAGACAGAACTGGCTGCGGATGCTGTTCGTATGGAACGGCTCCGTGCTGCAGTCGATCATTCCGCAGCTGGCGTTCATGGCGATCGTCAGCACGCTGGCCGTCTTCACGAAAGGGCGCATCTTCGGCGAGAAGATTCCGCTCAATACCGCGCCGTTTACGTTGTTCGGGCTCGCGCTCGCGATCTTTCTCGCGTTTCGCAACAACGCGAGCTTCGAGCGTTTCAAGGAGGCGCGGCTGCTGTGGGGCAACCTGCTGATCGCCGCGCGCACGCTGACGTCGCAACTGCAGCGCTATCTGCCCGACACGGTCGACGATGCGCAGCGAGACCGGCTCGCCGATCTGCTGATCGCGTTCACGTACGCGCTCAAGCATCAGCTTCGCCACACCGATCCGACGCGGGATCTGCAGCGCATCCTCGGCGCGCAGCGTGCCGACGCGTTCGCACGCAAGTGCTACAAGCCCGTCGCGATTCTCGACGCGCTGCGCGGCGGGATCGTCGACGCGCTGGATCGCACGCCGGGCAGCGCGGCGACGTGCTGGATGTTCGACGCGCAGCTCGCCGAGCTCGGCAAGACGGTCGGCGGTTGCGAGCGCATCCTGTCGACGCCGATTCCGTTCTCGTACAGCGTGCTGCTGCATCGCACCGTGTATGCATACTGCGTGCTGCTACCGTTCGGGCTCGTCGATTCGACGGAGTTCTTCACGCCGCTGATCTGCGTGTTCATCTCGTACACGCTGATCGCGCTCGAAGCGATCGCGAACGAGGTTGCCGATCCGTTCGGCCTCGCACCGAACGCGCTCGCGCTCGATGCGATGACGCGCACGATCGAGCGCTCGGTGCTCGAGCTCGGCGATCGCGCGATGCCGGACGAGTTCGTGCCGGCGTCGACGTATCAGATCACGTAGGCGACGCGACTCTTTCGTTCAATTCGTCAACGGGCGAGCTGCGACGTATGCGTGGCGTTCGCGAGCGTCGCGGACGCCACGTCGCGCGACGTGCGTCGCACCACGGTTCAGGATCGCCTCTGCGCTCGCATCGTGCGTGTCGAGCAAGCGGGCGGCACCAAGCGGGCGGCACCTCATCCCGAACCTTTTCGGCCGCCCCGTCACCGCATCGCCGACTCCAGCGCGAGGCACGCGATTTCGGCTGAAGGCCACAGCAGATACAGCAGTGCCGCCATCAGCAGCACCGCACACGCACGCACGAGCGGCGTCGGATCTTTGTCGCGCAGCACGCGGATGCGCTGCTTCAGGTTCTTCATGCTTGCCGGCGCGTCGCGCCGCTCCAACGGTTGCTGCTACAACGGGTCGGCCGTGCCGACGCCGGAGACGAATCGGGTTGAACGAGGCCCGCATGCGCAACGGGCGGTGCGGCTTCATCGGTGGACGATCGTTCGCCGATGAATGCAGCGGGCGGGCCCGATACGCCGCAGCGAATCAGGGAGCGATCGATTCGGCTGCGTCGCGGCAATCAGATACCGGCCGCACGCGCCGCACACGCATCGCGCATGGCGGGCAGACGCGCATGCTACCCGTTCGCCGACGTAAAAACCGTCAAGAATTGTCGGACGCCGAGCGACGCGTCGAATCGCCACGCGTGACGCGGAGGCGTCGTGCGCATGCACATCGACGCGCCGACATCGCGCCGCAGGGCCAGCTTTTTTCTCGTCAACAACGACAAAAAACATCATTTCGCGCGCGGCCGCGTGTCAGCAGAATGTGTCCATCCCGCTCGCGCGATCGCACGAGTCGACACGATGGCCGCTCCGCGCGACGTGCGCGGCGCAGCGGTATCGCGACGACGAACGCGTCGACGAGCCGCACTTCCGAAGGAGACGCGCGTGACAGCTGAAACAACATCGATCGATACGCTCGTCGTCGGCGCCGGCCAGGCCGGCGTCGCGATGAGCGAACATCTGGGCAAGCTCGGCGTGCCCCACCTCGTGCTCGAGCGCAGCCGCATCGCCGAACGCTGGCGCACGGGTCGCTGGGATTCGCTGGTCGCGAACGGACCGGCGTGGCACGACCGCTTTCCGGGGCTCGAGTTCGAAGGCCTCGATCCCGATGCGTTCGCATCGAAGGATCAGGTCGCCGACTACTTCGAAGCGTATGCACGCAAGATCGACGCGCCGATTCGCACGGGCGTCGACGTGACGAACGTCGTGCGCAACGTCGGCAAGCCGGGCTTCGTCGTCCGCACGTCCGACGGGACGATTCACGCGAACCGCGTGGTGGTCGCGACCGGGCCGTTCCAGCGCCCGGTCATTCCGCCGATCGCACCGCGCGACGCGCGCATCGTGCAGATTCATTCCGCCGATTACCGGAATCCGGCACAGCTGCCGAGCGGCGCGGTGCTCGTGGTCGGCGCCGGTTCGTCCGGCGTGCAGATCGCCGACGAGCTGCAGCGCGCGGGCCGCCAGGTCTATCTGTCGGTCGGCCCGCACGATCGTCCGCCGCGCGCGTATCGCGGCCGCGACTTCTGCTGGTGGCTCGGTGTGCTCGGCGAATGGGACAAGGAAATCGCGACGCCGGGCCGCGAACACGTGACGATCGCCGTCAGCGGTGCGCGCGGCGGGCACACCGTCGACTTCCGGGCGCTCGCGAATCAGGGCGTGACGCTCGTCGGATTGACGAAATCGTTCGACGACGGCGTGGCGGTGTTCGAACGCGATCTTGCCGCGAATCTCGCGCGCGGCGACGAGAACTACCTGTCGCTGCTCGACGCGGCCGATGCGTACGCGGCGCGCAACGGGCTCGACCTGCCGGAAGAACCGCATGCGCGCCGCATCCTGCCCGATCCGCCGTGCGTCGCGCAGCCGATTCTCACGCTCGATCTGGTCGCGGCCGGCGTCACGTCGATCGTGTGGGCGACCGGCTACGCGCTCGACTACGGCTGGCTGAACGTCGACGCGTTCGACGAGAACGGCAAGCCGAAGCATCAGCGCGGCGTATCGAAGGAGCCGGGCCTGTATTTCGTCGGGCTGCCGTGGCTGTCGCGGCGCGGCTCGAGCTTCATCTGGGGCGTGTGGCACGACGCGAAGCACATCGCCGATCACATCGCGACGCAGCGCAAGTACCTCGCGTACCACGACGCGTCGCAGCAGCGCGCACGGTTGCGCGCGCATCCGAACGGCGACGGCGCACCGGCCGGCGCGCGTCCGCTGGCCGACGCGATGAACTGACGGCGCGCGGCGCCGTACGACGCGAAACTGCACCGCCACGACGCCGCCGCACCGCGACCGACCGCGGCGCAGCGGCCGCTTTCACTGACGATCGAAGGACATCGATGAGCGAACCTACCCATACCCGTATCCGCATGTTCAACACGCGCGACACGTATCCGAACCAGACGCTCGACAACGACCTGTGCCAGGCCGTGCGGGCCGGCAACACGGTGTACGTGCGCGGCCAGGTCGGCACCGATTTCGACGGCAATCTGATCGGGCTCGGCGATCCGCGCGCGCAGGCCGAGCAGGCGATGAAGAACGTCAAGCAGTTGCTCGAGGAAGCCGGCAGCGACCTCACGCACATCGTGAAGACCACGACGTACCTGATCGACCCGCGCTATCGCGAGCCCGTGTATCAGGAAGTCGGCAAGTGGCTGAAGGGCGTGTATCCGATCTCGACGGGGCTCGTCGTATCGGCGCTCGGTCAGCCGCAGTGGCTGATGGAGATCGACGTGATCGCGGTGATTCCGGACAACTGGCAGCCGAACGCGACGCGGGAGACGACATGACGTTCTCCATCGTCGGACGCTGCCCGGAAACGGGGCAGCTCGGGATCGCGATCAGCTCGTCGAGCATCGCAGTGGGCGCGCGCTGCCCGTGGGTGCGCGCGGGCGTCGGCGCGGTCGCGACGCAGAACGTCACGCTGCCCGCGCTCGGCCCGCAGATCCTCGATCTGATCGAACACGAGCAGCTCGCGCCGGGCGCCGCGCTCGACCGCGCGCTCAGCGCGAACGGCTGGAGCCAGCACCGGCAGGTCACGGTCATCGACGGGCAGGGGCAAACCGCATGCTTCACCGGCAGGGAAGCGCTCGGCACGCACCACGCGGTGCGCGGCGAGCAGTGCGTCGCGGCCGGCAATCTGCTTGCCGCGCCGGCCGTGATCGATGCGATGGCGCGTGCGTTCGAGCTTGCGCACGGCTTGCTCGCGGACCGGCTGCTCGCGGCGATGCATGCGGCGATCGCGGCCGGCGGCGAGGCGGGGCCGGTTCATTCGGCCGCGCTGAAGGTGGCCGGCGACGTGATCTGGCCGATCGTCGATCTGCGCGTCGACTGGGCCGACGCCGATCCGATCGGCCAGCTGGACGCGCTGTGGCGCGCGTACCGCCCGCAGATGCACGACTATCAGACGCGCGCGCTGAACCCGACCGCCGCGCCGAGCTACGGAGTGCCCGGCGATGAGTGACACGTCGAGCCGCGCGCTGCTCGAGCGCCTGATTGCGTTCGCAACGGTCAGCCGCGAGTCGAACCTCGCGCTGATCGATTTCGTCCGCGACTATCTCGACGGTTTCGGCATATCGAGCGAGCTGTTCTACAACGCGGAGCGCACGAAGGCGAGCCTGTATGCAACGATCGGGCCGCCGGAGCGCGGCGGCATCGCGCTGTCGGGCCATACCGACGTGGTACCGGTGGACGGGCAGGCGTGGACGGTCGAGCCGTTCCGGCTGACCGAGCGCGACGGCCGGCTGTACGGACGCGGGACGGCCGACATGAAGGGCTTCATCGCGTCGGTGCTCGCCGCCGTGCCGACGTTTGCGGCGCGACCGCTGAGCATGCCCGTGCATCTGGCGTTCTCGTACGACGAGGAAGTCGGCTGCGTCGGCGTGCGGCCGATGCTCGAAGCCCTTGCCGCGCGCGAACATCGGCCGCGGCTGTGCGTGATCGGCGAGCCCACCGAACTGAAACCCGTGCTCGGCCACAAGGGCAAGCTCGCGATGCGCTGCCACGTGAAGGGCGCCGCCTGTCATTCGGCATACGCGCCGTACGGCGTCAACGCGATCGACTATGCGGCGAAGCTGATCGGCCGGCTCGGCGAGATCGGCGCAGCGCTCGCGCAGCCCGAGCGTCACGACGCGCGCTTCGATCCGCCGTTCTCGACCGTGCAGACCGGGCTGATCGGCGGCGGCCGCGCGCTGAACATCGTGCCGGCCGAATGCACGTTCGATTTCGAGGTGCGCGCGCTGCCGGACTTCGACGCGCACGACGTGCCGAAGCAACTGCAGGACTACGCGGAAACCGAGCTGCTGCCGGCGATGCGCCGCGTGCAGCCGGACACCGACATTCGGCTGCAGCCGCTCGGCGCGTATCCGGGGCTGGCGACCGCGCCCGACAGCGGCGCTGCGCGCGTGCTCGCGATGCTGAGCGGCTCCGACGCGTTCGGCACCGTCGCGTTCGGCACCGAAGGCGGGCTGTTCGGGCAGGCCGGCATTCCCGCGGTGGTATGCGGGCCGGGCAGCATGGATCAGGGGCACAAGCCCGACGAGTTCGTCACGCTCGAGCAGTTGCACGGCTGCGACGCGATGCTGGGCCGTCTGGCCGCGTATCTTTCCGGCACCGCGTGATGCGCGCGCTTCGGCGCACGCGCACGAGCGGCGGCGCGTACGCCCGCGTACACGGTTGCGCGCGCATCATTGCGCGGGTTGCCCGTTGATCTGCGCGAGCCGCTCGCGGCAGAAATCGACGAACGACTGCGCCTGCTTCGTCAGCTGCCCGCGCTTGAGCCGCGCGCTCACGAGCCCCGACGGACTCACCGTTTCGCTGAGCGCGATCGTCACGACGCGCTTGCCATCGTACGTGTATTCGGAGTGCGGCCGCGTGACGAGCAGCGAGAAGCCGAAGCCCTGACCGACCATCCCGCGTACCATCTCGATCGACGGCGACGCGAACACGATGTTCGGCGTCAGCCCGAGTTCATGAAACAGGCTGACGAAATACGTGCGGCTCGGCAGCACGTCGAGCAGGATCATCGGCTCGACGCACAGGTCGCGCAGCGACACCTGCGCCTGATCCGCGAACCGGTGCTGCTCGGGGAGCAGCACGTACGGCTGCTGCGGCGGCATCAGCGGCTCGGTCTCGATCGTGCCGTCGAGATCGTGGTCGTAGAGGAACGCGAGATCGAACGTGCCGGCCGTGAGCCCCTGCACGAGCTCCTGCTGGTCGCCGTCGCGCAGCCGGATGTTCACGCCCGGATAGCGCTCGCGAAACCTCGCGATCAGCTGCGGCAGATAGAGCGGCGCGACCGTCTCGAAGCAGCCGATGTCGATCTGCCCGGTCACGACGTCGTTGTCCGCGAGCGCGTTCTGTTCGAACTCGTGCGCGATGCGCAGCAGTTCCTGCGCCTTCCGGTAGAAGCGCGTGCCGCTCGGCGTCAGCGACACGCCCTGCGCATGATGGCGGATGAACAGCTTCACGCCGAAGCTTTCCTCGAGCCCCTTGATCGCGCTGGAGATCGACGGCTGCGCGATGAAGAGCTGCCGCGACGCCTCGGCGACGCTGCCGGACTCGACCGTCGTCACGAAATATTTCAGTTGCCGCAAAGTGTAGTGAGCCACGATCACCTCTGCCACTCGGCGCCGGCGTGCGGCGCCGGCGCGCATTCAGTCCATTGTTTCGCGTAGCACCTTACCTGAAGAAAATCGGTGCCGCGTTCGGCGCTGCAGAGCTTTTTCGTATGTCTCGAAAATATTTTTAGTATTTCTCCGTCCGCCGCACCGTGGCGCACCATCGTCTCCAGGCATCGATCGGGTGCAGGCGCGTGCCGTCGCGCGCCGGCCCAAACGGAACGCGCGCCGTGCCGCGCACGACAGGAGACTTCATCATGACGACCGTGGAACGCAATGCGTCCCCAATGATAGAGAAGCATACGATCGGCTACGTGCCGCCCGCGGACCGGCACGGCAACGTGCGCGACTTGTTCACGCTCTGGTTCGGCGGCAACATCGCGCCGCTGCCGATCGTGACCGGCGCGCTCGGCGTGCAGATCTTCCACCTGAACCTGATGTGGGGCATCGTCGCGATCGTCGTCGGCCAGGCGGTCGGCGGCGTGCTGATGGCGCTGCATTCGGCGCAAGGCCCGCAGATGGGCATCCCGCAGATGATCCAGAGCCGCGCGCAGTTCGGTTCGTGGGGCGCGCTGCTCGTCACCGTGATCGCGGCTGTGATGTACGTCGGCTTCTTCGCGTCGAACATCGTGCTCGCCGGCAAGTCGGTGCACGGGATCGCCGCGTCGGTGCCGGTGCCGGTCGGCATCGTGATCGGCGCGGTGGGCTCCGCGCTGATCGGGATCGTCGGCTACCGGTTCATCCACATCCTGAACCGCATCGGCACGTGGGTGCTCGGCATCGGCATCGTCGTCGGCTTCTGGACGATCCTGTCGCACGTGAGCACCGACGATTTCTTCACGCGCGGCGGCTTCAGCTTTGCGGGCTGGCTCGCGACGGTGTCGCTGTCTGCGCTGTGGCAGATCGCGTTCGCGCCGTACGTGTCGGACTACTCGCGCTATCTGCCGGAGAACGTCGGCGTCGCGTCGACGTTCTGGGCGACCTATCTGGGCTGCACGATCGGCTCGACGCTCGCGTTCATCTTCGGCGCGGTCGCGGTGCTCGCGGTGCCGGCCGGCGCGGATACGATGGACGCGGTCAAGCAGGCGACGGGCCCGCTCGGCTCGCTGATGCTCGTGCTGTTCCTGCTCAGCGTGATCAGCCACAACGCGCTGAACCTGTACGGCGCGGTGCTCGCGGTGATCACGTCGGTGCAGACGTTCGCGTATCGATGGATTCCGACCGCGAAGGCGCGCGCGGTGCTGTCGGTCGTGATCTTCGTCGCGTGCTGCTACGCGGCGATCGGCGCGTCGACGAACTTCGTCGGCCATCTCGTCGATCTCGTGCTCGCGCTGCTCGTCGTGCTGGTGCCGTGGACGGCGATCAACCTGATCGACTTCTACGTGATCCACAAGGGGAAGTACGACATCCAGTCGATCTTCATGGCCGACGGCGGCGTCTACGGCCGCTTCAATCCGCAGGCGCTGCTCGCGT
The DNA here is from genome assembly GCF_902499135.1 of Burkholderia dolosa. GTDB lineage: Bacteria > Pseudomonadota > Gammaproteobacteria > Burkholderiales > Burkholderiaceae > Burkholderia > Burkholderia dolosa. Next base: position 5,713 of record NZ_CABVPR010000021.1, on the reverse strand, counting down.
ACGCGATCGGGATCGTCGTGCAGATTCCGTTCATGAATACGCCGATGTATGCGGGCCCGATTCCCGCGCATCTCGACGGCGCGGACTTGTCGTGGCTCGTGGGCCTGCTGCTGACGTCACCGCTGTACTACTGGCTCGCGACGCGCGACAGCGCGTATCGGCGCCGGCAGGGCGGCGCGCATCTGCCGCCGACCGCCGCGCAATGACGGCAGCGCGCGCGCGGCCGGCCGCGTGCCGCGCGCGCCGGTGCGTCAGACGGCGGCCGAGCGCGCGACGCGCACCGGCACCGACTTGTACGACGGCGTGCCGCTTTCCTTGTCGATGTAGTCGAGCGGCACGAGCACGTTCGCTTCCGGGTAATACGCGCCGACCGACCCCGGCGCGATGTCGTATTCGATCGCGGTGATCTTTTCGAGGCGCAGCCGGCGGCCCGACGCGGCCACCGTCTCGATGTCGACGAGGTCGCCGTGTTCGAGCCCGTGCTTCTCGAGATCCGCCGCGTTCATGAACAGCACGTCGCGCCGGCCGAACACGCCGCGGTAGCGGTCGTCGAGCCCGTAGATCGTCGTGTTGTATTGATCGTGGCTGCGCAGCGTGATCAGCCGCAGCGCGCGCTCGTCGCGCGGCACGCCCGCATCCTCGACGATCCCCTTGTACAGCGAGAACATCGCCTTGCCGGTCGGCGTTGGCCACACGCGCTCGGTCGGCGGCAGCGGCAGCCGGAAGCCGCCCGGCTTGCGGATGCGTTCGTTGAACGCTTCGAAGCCCGGGATCGTGCGTTCGATCAGGTCTCGGATGCGATCGTAGTCGGCAATCAGGTCGAGCCACGGCACCTTGCTCGTCGGCAGCGTCGCATGCGCGATGCCCGCGACGATCGCCGGCTCCGAGCGCAACCGGTCGGACGCGGGCTTCAGCTTGCCCGACGACGCGTGCACCATCGACATCGAATCCTCCACCGTGATCGACTGCGGGCCGCTCGCCCGGATGTCGAGTTCGGTGCGGCCGAGCACCGGCAGGATGTAGGTTTCCTTCGCGACCAGCAGGTGCGAGCGGTTCAGCTTCGTGCCGAGATGCACGCTCAGGTCGAGCTTCGCCATCGCCGGGAACGACTGCTCCGAATCGGGCAGCGCGACCGCGAAGTTGCCGCCGAGGCACAGCAGCGCCTTCGCGCGGCCTTCGATCATCGCCTGCATCGCGTGCACCGCATCGTGCCCGTGCTGCGACGGCGGCTTGAACCCGCACACCTCCTCGATCTTCCGCAGGAATCCGGGCGACGGCTTCTCGGTGATGCCGACCGTGCGGTTGCCCTGCACGTTCGAGTGGCCGCGCAGCGGGCAGATGCCCGCGCCCGGCTTGCCGAAGTTGCCGCGCATCAGCAGCAGGTCGGCGATCAGCCGCACGGTCGCGGTGCCCTTGTTGTGCTGCGTGACGCCCATCCCGTACGTGACGATCGTCGCGTTCGACTTCGCGTACGCACGCGCGACCTCTTCGAGCTGCGCGCGGGCGAGCCCGCTCGCGCGCTCGATGTCGTCCCACGACGTCGCGTGCAGATCGGCCGCGAACGCGTCGAAGCCTTCGGTGTGCTCCGCGATGAACGCGCGGTCGAGCACGTCGCCGCGGCCGGCGTCGAGCTGCAGCAGCGCCTTCATGATGCCTTTCAGCGCAGCTGCGTCGCCGCCTGCGTCGACCTGGTAGTACGTCGACGCGATGCGCGTCGAGCCGAACGACGCCATTTCGAGCATGTTCTGCGGATCCGCGAAGCGTTCGAGCGCGCGCTCGCGCAGCGGATTGAACACGATGATCGGTACGTTGCGCCGCGCGCATTCGTGCAGCGTGCCCATCATCCGCGGGTGGTTCGTGCCGGGGTTGTGGCCGATCGAGATGATCAGCTCGCAGTGGTCGAAATCGTCGAGCGACACGGTGCCCTTGCCGATGCCGATCGACTGCGGCAGGCCGACGCTGGTCGGCTCGTGGCACATGTTCGAGCAGTCGGGGAAGTTGTTGCTGCCGAGTTCGCGCGCGAACAGCTGATACAGGAACGCGGCCTCGTTCGACGCGCGGCCCGACGTGTAGAACTCGACCTGCTCCGGCGGCAGCGCGCGCAGCACCGCGCCGATGCGCGCGAACGCGTCGTCCCATTCGACCGCGCGGAACGTGTCGGTCGCGCGATCGTACGCGAGCGGATGCGTGAGCCGGCCCATGTTCTCCAGCTCGTAGTCGGACAGGCGCAACAGCGACGACACGGGATTCGCCGCGAAGAATTCCGGCGTCACGCGCTTGGTCGTCGCCTCCCACGTGACGGCCTTCGCGCCGTTCTCGCAGAACTGGAACGTCGACTTGTGCTCCTTGTCGGGCCACGCGCAGCCGGGACAGTCGAAGCCGTCGGGCTGGTTCGTCCGCATCAGCGTGATCGGCGCCTCGATGGTTTCCATCTGCGTGCGTACGGCCTCGGCCGTCGCGCGCAGCGCGCCCCAGCCGCCGGCCGGCCCGTCGTATCTCCTGATGCCTGGCACTTCCCGTCGATTCGTCATCTGAGTCTCCAGGAGCCTGCCCGGTGCGGGCGGCTCGGGGTTGCACCGCGTGGCGGCGTGGGGCGGCGCCGTCGTGCGGACGGTGCCGAACGTGCATGCCTGCGTGCGGCGAGGCATGCTTTTTTTCTGCGAGCGGCTTGCTGGCGGCTCGGCGCGCGTGTCATTTCACGCGCTCCGTGCACGTCGTGCGCTTCGCGTGTCGTGCGTCCGTCGCGTTCTCCGCTGCGGGCGCAATCGGCTGGTGGAACTTTACTGCAGTGCCGTTTTTGATGTCGTGAATGTGCAATGGCCGGATGTCGGCGTGTCGTCGCACGCCTTCGCGCGGCATCGCCGGTCGTTGCGATCGCGGTCGCCGACGCGTTTGCGGCATCGCTGCGACTGCGTTCAAAAATAGCGAATCGGCCGTGCGCAACCAAGACACAGTTGCGGATGGCGCGCGCCGGTGAATTGCATCCCTTCACGCACGCGTGCGAGCGCGCGACGAGTACAGATGCGCGCACGGCATGCAGTGCCGCGCATCGGCACTGCGGCGACGAAGGCGGGCAGGACGCCGTACAGCATCGACGCGTACGGCGGGCGTTATCGGGACGCGTGGAGGGAAATGCGGCGGCGCATGTACCGCCTCGCGAGCGCGTGCCGGCGTGCATGCGCGTCATCCGGATCGCGCATGCACGCGCCGCGCACCGCGTCGGTGCACGGCGTGACGGCAACGAATGGCGGATTGTCCGGCTCGGCCCGCAGCAGGCCGGACCGCGACCGCGGCGCGTCAGTCGACGAGCTTCATGCCGAGCCGCTGCCGCGCGATCTCCTTTGCCTGCGCGGCGAGCGCCGGATCGGACAGCCCGTCCGCCCACACGGACAGCGAATCCTCGATCAGTACGCGCGTGTCGGGCGGCAGCTCGGCGAGCATCAGCGACACCACGGTGAACAGCACGGCCGTCTCGGCGGCCCGTGTGCCGGTGTTCGAATCGACCGTCTTCTTCAGGTCGTCGATCGACGCTTGCAGCGCCTGCAGTGCATCATTCGTATCGCTCATGACGTTTCTCCATACGAGAAGGGTTCGATTCGCGACGAACATGCGGCCGGCGGCGCGGCCCGTCGTGCGCGACGCCCCGGCAGGCATCGCGCACCGGCAGCCCGCGTCAGGCCACCGCGCTGCCTTGCGGCGCGACGGCCACCGACGCCTCGCTCGTCAGCATCAGGAACGTAAAGGTTTCGCGCAGATACAGCCGCACGACCTTGTCGGTGTGGCTCGTGTAGCCGATCGACACGTCCTCGCCGAGGTGCAGCTCGTAGTCGCCGCCGCGCGTGGACAGCACGCAGCCGCCGCTGATCGCCGGCGCCCAGATGATCTCGCCGCTGACGATCCGCTTGATGTGATCGATCACCGGATAGCCCTGGTCGCGCGCCTCGCTGAGCGCGGTATACGCGTCGGCGCCGAGCAGCACCGAATACGGACCGTCGACGCCCGCGAGCCGCAGCGCTTCGAGCGCATCGCTGATCGCGTCCGGATACGCGCCGACGTCGTCGGGCAGCGTGAGACGGCGGTTCGACGAGCCTTCGCGGATGCCGATGATCCCGGCCGCCGCGTAGCCGTCGAAGATCGCGTGATCCTCGGCGAACGCGAGCCGCTGCGCGGCATCCTTCGCCGGCTGCCAGTCGGCGTCCCGCGCGCCGCGCTCGACGCTGTCGATCGCATCGCGGCTCAGCTCGAACGGGACGGTCAGCTCGACGATCGCGCGCACTTCGCGCAGCCGCGCGCTCACTTGCTCGCGCGGCGCGTCGACGTCGCGCAGATGGCCGGTGCCGACCGCCGACAGCGCGGGCCCCTTCGGGCCCTCGACGTCGACGACGCGGCGGCCGGCCACCGACCGCTTGAACGTGCGCGCCACTTCTTCCTCGATTTGCTCCCACGCGGCAGATGCGATCGGTGCGAGTTCGCGGTGCAGGTTATTCATCGATTTTTACTCCTTTCAGCGATCCGATATTCAGCGAGCCGTCGCGGCGCGGCTCGGGCGATGAGGGTTCCGGCTGCGCGGCGTCGGCGGGCGCGTCGGCGCCGGGTGCCGGGCGATCGGCAAGCGCTTCGAGCAGGTCGGCCGACGGCACGAAGAACAGCGAGCCGGTGATCGCGCGGCTGAAGTCGAGCAGGCGATCGTAGTTGCCGGGCGGCCGGCCGACGAACATGTTCTCGAGCATCTGCTCGACCGGCGCCGGCGAGCGCGCATAGCCGATGAAATACGTGCCGAATTCGCCGAAGCCGGGCCGCCCGAACGGCATGTTGTCGCGCAGGATCTTCACTTCCCGGCCGTCTTCTTCGAGCGTCGTCAGCGAGCTGTGCGAGCACGACGGCTTCACGTCGTCCGGAAGCTCGATGTCGGACAGCTTCGTGCGCCCGATGATCCGCTCCTGCGTCTCGACCGGCAGCGCATTCCAGCCGGCCATGTCGTGCAGGTATTTCTGCACGATCACGTAGCTGCCGCCCGCGAATTCCGGATCTTCGTCGCCGATCACGGTGAAGTCGACCGCTTCGCGGCCTTCCGGGTTCTCGGTGCCGTCGACGAAACCGATGATCGCGCGCTGCTCGAAATTGCGGAAGCCGTGCACTTCGTCGACGACGGTCACCGCATCGCCGAGCGCGGCGAGCAATTGCGTCGCGAGCTCGAAGCACAGGTCCATCGCGTCCGCGCGGATGTGCAGCAGGATATCGCCGGGCGTCGCGATCGCCTTGCGCTCTCCGGCGCCGAATTCGCGGAACGGATGCAGCGACGCGGGGCGCGGTTCGCCGAACAGCGCGTCCCACGCGGTCGAGCCGAATCCGCAGACGCAGGACAGATTGCCCGACGGCGCGCGCTTGCCGACCGAGCGCACGAGCGCGGCAATGTCGCCGCACCACGAACGGATCGTGTCGGCGTGCGCGGCGCCGGGATTGACGGTCGCCACGATGAAGATCGCGCTGCGCGTGATCGGACTGTGGACGTTCTGGGGAAGCGGGGGACGTGTGTGCATCGCGTTCGGCCGGTCAGTCATGTCGGAACCGATGGGCCGCGAATGCCGCGGCGCGCGAAGACGAACGATCGGACTGTGTCATGCAACTGTTCTCTTTTGTGACGTGCGGATGAATGGCGCTGCGGCGCGTCGCGACGACGCGTGCATGGCCGGCCGGCGGCCGGGCGACGCAT
>NZ_CABVPR010000020.1 GCF_902499135.1 Burkholderia dolosa | reverse complement strand
GTAAGCGCAGTAATGCGTTCAGCTAACCGATACTAATTGCCCGTAAGGCTTGATCCTATAACCAGTCTGTTTCGACAACCGTCAGCGCGTCAGCGCTTGCGAATGTCGAACGTCGTGTGCACCGCACCCGACGTACTGCGGTTGACTCCCGCGTGTGTGCCAGATACCACAACCTCATTACTGCTTCTTCCGGATTGGTCGTAGCGCAACGCGCTATGACAACCCTCTTTGCCTGATGACCATAGCGAGTCGGTCCCACCCCTTCCCATCCCGAACAGGACCGTGAAACGACTCTACGCCGATGATAGTGCGGATTCCCGTGTGAAAGTAGGTAATCGTCAGGCTCCCCTTGCCGCGCAAACCCCCGCCAATCGGCGGGGGTTTTTGCGTTTGCGCCACGAAAAAACATCCGGGCGCCCGCTACGCTCGCGGGGCGGCGTCGCGACGGCCCGCACCAACGCCTACGACGCACTCCCCCGTATTGAAGCCGGTCGATCATGCCGAACATGCAAAACGGCTCGGTTTGATGGCCCGGCGCGGAGTACTTCCTCATGTCGCTGGATCGCAATCACCGCTTCCCGATAGTCTTGCTCGGCGTGTCGACGGCGAACCTTCGTCAAAACATCGAGAATCAGCGGGAAATGACCGCGCTCCGGCGCTCGCCCACGTAAAATTTGCGAATCCCCATTTCCGCATCGAAAACAATGAACGCCGCCATACAGGTCGCTCCGGCCGTCTGCCCACATGATTGTCCGGATACGTGCGCGATGCGTGTGACGGTCGAGAACGGCAAGGCGATCAAGGTCGCCGGCGATCCCGATCACCCGCCGACGCAAGGCGTGTTGTGTACGAAAGTCAGTCGATATGCCGACCGCGTTCATCATCCCGATCGCCTCACCGTTCCGCTGAAGCGTGTCGGCCCGAAGGGCGAAGGCCGCTTTGTACCGATCAGTTGGAACGACGCGTTCGACGAGATCGGACGTCGCCTGGGCGAAATCGCCGCGCGCGCGCCGGAAGCAATCGTGCCGTACAGCTACGCGGGAACGATGGGGCTCGTCCAGGGCGAGGGAATCGCCCAGCGGTTTTTCCACAAACTCGGTGCGTCGCGACTCGAGCGGACAATTTGTTCGGCAGCCGGTGCCGCGGGGTTGCGTTATACCTACGGTGGCAACATCGGAATGCATCTTGAGCATTTCGAAGAAAGCGAGTTGATCCTGATATGGGGTGCCAATCCCATCGCATCGAGCCTGCACTTCTGGACGCGGGCGCAGGAGGCGAAACGCCGTGGCGCGCGTCTCGTCGCGATCGATCCGTACCGCTCGCTGACTGCCGAGAAGTGTCATCAGCACATCGCGTTGAAGCCGGGTACCGACGGCGCGTTCGCGCTCGGCATGATGCACGTGCTGATCACCGAAGATCTGCTCGATCACGATTACATTGCGGCTCACACGCTCGGCTTCGATGCGCTCAAGGCGCGGGCGATGTCCTATCCGCCGGAACGTGTCGCGCGGATCTGCGGGATCGACGCGTCCGAGCTGATCGAGCTCGCTCGCCGTTACGGCGCGACCCGGAAGGCGTCGATTCGCCTCAATTACGGGATGCAGCGCGTGCGAGGCGGCGGCAACGCCGTGCGCGCGATCGCGAGTCTGCCGGCGCTGACAGGGGCATGGCGCGATCGCGCCGGCGGATTGTTGCTGTCGTCGTCCGAATTCGCGCCGGTCAATCAGGCCGCGTTGCTGCGTCCCGACTTGATGCCGGGCTGGCCGCACAAGCTGCCGCGCAGCGTGAACATGAATGCGATCGGCGACGCGCTGCTGCATCCGGGCGACAGTACGTTCGGACCTAAGATCGAGGCCGTGATCGTCTACAACTCGAACCCTGTCGCGGTCGCGCCCGACTCGTCGAAAGTGGCGGCCGGATTCGCGAGAGAAGACTTGTTCACTGTCGTTCTCGAGCACTTCAAGACCGATACGGTCGACTTTGCCGACATCGTGTTGCCCGCGACCACGCAACTGGAGCACCTGGACATCCACAAATCGTACGGCCACACGTATGTGATGGCGAATCTGCCGGCGATTCCGCCGGTCGGGGAGGCGCGGCCGAACACGGAGATCTTCCGCGGTATCGCGCGAAGCATGGGGCTCGACGAGCCCGCGCTGTACCACAGCGACGAAGAAGTTGCGCGCGCGGCGCTCCGCTGGGACGACCCGATACTCGACAGCGACTGGGACACGCTGAAGCGTGTCGGCTGGCTGAAGCTGAAACTGCCGGACGCCCCTTTTGCCAACGGCGGCTTCCGCACGCCGTCGGGCAAGTGCGAGTTCTATAGCGCGCGCCTCGAGCAGATGGGTATGGACCCGCTACCCGACTATTTGCCGCCGTTCGAGTCGGCAGAGTCGGCGCCCGAGCTTGCCGCCCGCTATCCGCTCGCGATGATTTCGCCGCCGGCTCGCCACTTCCTGAACAGCACTTTCGTGAACGTGGACAGCCTGCGCAGCACGGAAGGGGAGCCGCACGTCGACATGCATCCGGCCGACGCGAATGCGCGCGGTATCGGCGATGGCGACCTGGTACGCGTCTTCAACGACCGCGGCTCGATGCAGGCGCGCGCGAGGGTGGCCGACCGCGCACGCACCGGGCTCGTCGTCGGGCTGTCGATCTGGTGGAAGAAGCTGTCTCCGGATGGCCGGAACGCGAATGAAGTGACGAGTCAGGCGCTCACCGATCTCGGCAACGCCGCGACGTTTTACGACTGTCTCGTCGAAGTTGAGCGAATTTGACCGCACGTCGCTGTATGATCGGACGAATCTGGCTTTGCGTTCGAAGGGGCCGTCTAACCCGGTTGTCTCGCGGCGGGCGACCGGCTACGATGCGTTTTCGCACGACCATTCGAAAATCAGTGAGGAGACGCGCAGTATGGAGAAGATTTGGCTGAAGTCGTACCCGCCCGGCGTTCCAGCCGAAATTGATGCGTCTCCGTATCCGTCCGTTCCCGATCTGCTCGACGAAAGCTTCCGGCAATATCGCGACCGCAACGCATTCGTCTGCATGGGCAAGGCGATCACGTACGGCGAACTCGACACGCTGTCGCGCCAGTTTGCCGCGTGGCTGCAATCGCGCGGTCTCGCACGTGGCGCGCGCGTGGCGATCATGATGCCGAACGTGCTGCAGTACCCGGTCGCGATTGCCGCGGTCCTGCGCGCCGGCTATACCGTCGTCAACGTCAATCCGCTGTATACGCCGCGCGAACTCGAACACCAGTTGAAGGACAGCGGTGCGGAAGCGATCGTCATCCTCGAGAATTTCGCGTCGACGCTGCAGGCCGTCATCGCGAACACGGCCGTCAAGCATGTGATCGTCGCGTCGATGGGCGATTTGCTGGGCATCAAGGGATGGCTCGTCAATTACGTCGTGCGCAACGTGAAGAAGATGGTGCCGGCGTGGCAGCTTCCGGCGTTTACCGGTTTCAAGGCTGCGCTGGCCGACGGTGCACGGCAAACGTTCAAACCGCCGAAGCTCGGCCCCGACGACGTCGCGTTCCTGCAATACACCGGCGGTACGACGGGCGTTGCAAAAGGTGCGACGCTGCTGCACCGGAACATCGTGTCGAACGTGCTGCAGGCGGGCGCCTGGCATCAGCCTGCGCACGACAAATATCCTGACGTGAAGCAGTTCGTGACGGTCGTCGCGCTGCCGCTGTATCACGTGTTTGCACTGACCGTCTGCGGCTTCCTGACGATGCGCACCGGCGGCATGGGAATCCTCATTCCGAATCCGCGCGATATCGGCGGAATGATCAAGGCGCTGAAGGGCTACCAGATCTCGACGATTCCGGCCGTCAACACGCTGTACAACGCGCTGCTCAACCACCCGGAGTTCGATCAGCTCGATTTGTCGAAGCTCGTGATCGCGAACGGCGGCGGCATGGCGATCCAGGAAGGCGTCGCGAAGCGCTGGTATGAAAAGACGCATACGGCGATCGTCGAAGGGTACGGGCTGTCCGAAACGTCGCCCGTCGCGACCTGCAATCCTGTGACTGCGACGGAGTACAGCGGGACGATCGGCTTGCCGCTGCCGTCGACCGAAGTGGCGATCCGCGACGACGCCGGCAACGACGTTCCGCTCGGCGAGCCGGGCGAAATCTGTATTCGCGGGCCGCAGGTGATGGCCGGTTACTGGAACCGGCCGGACGAAACCGCGAAGGTCATGTTTGCGGACGGTTTCTTCAAGACGGGAGACGTCGGCGTGATGGACGCGCGCGGCTATGTGAAGATCGTCGACCGGAAGAAGGACATGATCCTCGTGTCGGGCTTCAACGTGTATCCGAACGAGGTGGAGGACGTCGTCGCGTCGCATCCGGGCGTGTTCGAGGTTGCCGCCGTCGGCGTGCCGGACGAACATTCGGGCGAAGCGGTGAAGCTCTTTATCGTGAAGAAGGATCCGGCGCTCACCGACAAGGACATCCTCGCGTATTGCAAGGAGCGGCTCACGGGCTACAAGCGGCCCAAGCTCGTCGAGTTCCGTACCGAGCTGCCGAAAACGAACGTCGGCAAGATTCTGCGGCGAGAATTGCGCGACGGACGCGCGTAACGGCGCAATCGAATGGAAGAGCCCGGCACATGCCGGGCTTTTTCGTTTGCGGCGCCGTTCAGCGAAGCGGCGGGATGCCGCCGTGTCGAACATCCGGCCTTGAGCGGACTTCATTTTGTACGGGCGGGAATTTGTCGCCCTCGCATTGGGTTCGCCCGGTCGAGCTGCCGTTCTTCGTCGGCCTTTCCGCAAGACCGCGACGTCATGCACCGTGCGGCGGCCACAAAGAAAAAGGCGCCCGAAGGCGCCTTCAATGTGCTGCGGCTTGTCAGACAAGCTGATTAGAACTTGTGGCGGATGCCGACACGCGCTGCAACCTGATTGCTCGTGCTCGACGGATCGAGGCCGTTGATCGAAGCGTGGGCCTGTACGACGTTGCCGCTCGCGTCGAGCGTGTTGCCCGATGCATGCTGGTACACGCCGATTACGTAGACGTCCGTACGCTTCGACAGGAAGTAGTCGACGCCAAGCGAGCCTTGGTGGTACTTCGCTGCCGAGTTGCCGTCGATCTTGCTGCCTTGCGTGTAGTCATACGCTGCGCCGAGGATCAGCGCCGGCGTCAACTGATACTTGAAGTTGATTTCGCCGTTGTTGAACGTCGCCGTCTGGTTCACGAACGGACCAGCCGAGAAGCCCTTGAACTTCGTGTTCGAGTACGTCGCACCGATCGTCGCTGCGCCGAACGTGTATGCGCCGCCCGCACCGATGACCTGGTACGTGTTTGCGCTGTTCGCGTATGCGCCGTATACCGGCGACGAAACTGCCGTCGTCGCAGCCGTCGAGCCGTTGTTGAACATACCGCCGAAGTTGGCCGGCGTGCGCGCGTTCAAGTAACCCACGCCGAGTACCAGCGGACCGTTGTTGTACCCTGCGCCGAGCGACCAGACCTGATTTTTCGAGAACTGGCCCGCTTGGCCGCCGAAGCTGTACAGGCCGCCGAACGAGAAGCCGCCGTAGGTCGGGCTCGTGTACTTGACCGCGTTGTTCACGCGGTATGCGTTGTTGAAGTTGTCGAGATCGCCCGGGTGAGCGGCGATGTAGCCGCCCCACTGGTCGCCTGCTTCGAGCGGACCGACGAAATCGACGACGGAGTCGTACTGACGACCGAGCGTGACCGTACCGTACTGGCTCGACAGCCCGACGTATGCCTGACGACCGAACATCAGGCCGCCCTGACCGAGCCTGCCGCTGTTCACGTCGAAGCCGTTTTCGAGAGTGAAGATCGCCTTCAGCCCGCCGCCGAGGTCTTCGGTGCCGCGCAGACCGAAGCGGCTGCCTTGCATGACCCCGCTCGACAGACCGTACAGGTGCTGACCTTTCGCGTTGTTGTTGAAGATGAAGCCTTCATCGATGATGCCGTACAGCGTCACGCTGCTTTGCGCGTGGGCAGCGCCAGCGAACGCGCCCAGCGCGACGAGCGCGAGAAGCGACTTTTTCATTAACGGATCTCCAAGAATCACTAAATTTTTCTGTCGGGGCGGATAGTTATGTTCTGTCGACGGGCCCCATCAACTTCGCAAGAAGTCGCACGTAATGTAGCAAAAGCGATTTTTGCCACAAAGCGAAATGCCGTAGCGCAACGTCGCCATGTTTCCTTTATGCAACAATGGTTAAAATCACGGGTTAACCGCAATTTCCGCTGAAGAATCAAGTCGGTTACGCAGCGGAGCTCGTGCCTTTTGCCGCCCGCGGCAGCACATGCAGCCAGGAGAACAGGATGGTGTTGGATGAACTGATCAGCGAATTCGACCGCGGCTTGCGATCGCTGACCGGCATTAGCCGGATGAGCCGCCCGGTGCCGGTGCCCGCGGAGCCGCCGGCCGCCGAGCTCACGCCCGCCGAGCGCACGCATGCGGCCGGGCTGATGCGCGTCAATCACGTCGGCGAAGTTTGCGCGCAGGCGCTTTACCAGGCGCAGAAGCTGACCGCGCGTTCGCCGGCTGCAAAAGCGATGTTCGAGGAGGCGGCCCGCGAGGAAGAGGACCATCTCGCGTGGACCGCGCATCGGTTGAAGGAACTCGATTCGCGTCCGAGCGTGCTCAATCCGCTGTGGTATGCGGGTGCGCTGGCGATCGGCGTGGCGGCCGGCACGCTCGGCGACAAGGTGAGCCTCGGCTTCATGGCCGAGACCGAGCGTCAGGTGGAGAGCCACCTCGACGGCCATTTGTCGGATCTGCCGGCTGCCGATACGGCGTCTCGCGCGATCGTCGAACAGATGCGCGCGGACGAAGCGAAGCACGGCAAGGCCGCGACGAATGCCGGCGGGATCGAACTGCCGCTACCGGCGCGAATGCTGATGCGCGCTGCGTCGAAAGTCATGACGCGCACCGCGTACTACCTGTGAGAACGTTGCCGGGCGACGCCAGCGTCGCCCGCGCGCTGCAACCGATATCGCCCGTTTTCTCCGCGTTTTCCCGCCCTCGAAAGCCCAGTCCGCACGCCTGTCTGCCCCGCCTTTCTCATGTATCACCTTCACAAGCTGCACTAGCTCATTCATTTTTAACGCTTTTCGGATTGACGGCGCGCATGAGCTTGTGCGCGTAAGTCCTTGTTCTGACTAACAAAATTCGTCAAAAAAGCGGTCCGCTCCCTTGACCGTGCCACACCCTTCCTCTAAAGTGGGAGGCAGTGTGAGAAAGTGTATTTTTGTGTGATTCGGCGGGCTATTCCGGCTAGATTCTCAGCATTGAGCGGGTGCTTCGGTGCCCTGAACAGGAGAGCGGACAGTGTTCCAAGGGGCGTCGGCGCTGACGCTCGATGCGAAAGGGCGGATGTCGGTGCCGGCTCGCTATCGCGAAGCGCTGCAAGGACAGGCAGAAGGACGGGTGACTGTGACCAAGCACCCGGACGGCTGCCTGTTGCTGTTTCCGCGCCCCGAATGGGAAGTGTTTCGCGCGAAGATCGCCGCGCTGCCGATGGATGCGCACTGGTGGCGGCGGATTTTTCTCGGCAATGCGATGGACGTCGATCTCGACAGCGCAGGCCGGATTCTCGTATCGCCCGAGCTGCGGATGGCAGCCGGACTGGAAAAGGAAGTCATGTTGTTGGGAATGGGCAGTCACTTCGAGCTGTGGGATTCGCAGACCTACATCGCGAAGGAGCAGGCAGCGATGGCGCAGGGCATGCCCGACGCGCTGAAGAACTTCACGTTCTGATTGCGGTGACGGAGACGCCCGCGATGGGAAACGAATTGCAGCATCGGACGGTGCTGTTGGACGAAGCGGTCGAAGCGCTCGTGACGCGGCCGGACGGCATTTACGTCGACGGCACGTTCGGGCGCGGCGGTCACAGCCGTGCGGTGCTCGCGCGGTTGTCGGCTACCGGACGGCTGATCGCGTTCGACAAGGATCCGAGGGCGATCGAGACGGCGCAGGCAATCGGCGACGCGCGCTTCTCGATCGTGCACGACAGCTTCGCATCGATGCGCGACGCGCTCGCGGCGCGCGGCGTCGACAAGGTGACGGGGGTGTTGCTGGACCTGGGCGTGTCCTCGCCGCAGGTGGACGATCCGGCGCGCGGCTTCAGCTTTCGCGCCGATGGTCCGCTGGACATGCGTATGGATCCGACGCGCGGCGAATCGGCGGCGGAATGGCTCGCGCGGGCTTCGCTGCAGGAACTGACGGAGGTGATACGAGATTATGGGGAAGAACGGTTTGCTTTTCAGATTGCAAAGGCGCTTGTTGCTCGCCGGGCAGAGTCCGACCGTCTCGGGCCTCTCGACAGCACGGGCGAGCTTGCCCAAATCGTGGGTCACGTCGTCAAAACCCGTGAGAAGGGCAAGGATCCGGCAACCCGCACCTTTCAGGCTATACGGATTCACGTCAATCAAGAGCTTGCGGACCTGCAAGTCGTACTAGAGGCGGCGTTGTCGTTGCTGGAGCAAGGGGGGCGGCTGGTGGTCATCAGCTTTCATTCACTCGAGGACCGGATCGTCAAGCGATTCCTGCAGGCGCACGCGAGTGCGCCTGCGGTCGATCGCCGCCTGCCGATCCGCGCCGTCGACCTCCCGAGCCCGCCGCTCAAGACAATCGGCCGCCAATTTCCGAGCGAAGCGGAAGTCGCCGCGAATCCGCGTGCGCGCTCGGCCGTGATGCGCATTGCGGAGCGCGTCACGCCATGAGCCGCTTCAACATCTTCCTGCTGATCATCGTGATGGGATGCGCGCTGTCGGTCGTCAACTCGACGAACCAGCAGCGCCAGATCTTCATCCAGCTGCAGCGCGCGCAGTCGCAGGAGCGTCAGCTGCAGCAGGACTATGCGCAGCTTCAATATCAGCAGAGCGCGCTGTCGAAGACGTCGCGCATCGAGCAGCTCGCGAACGATTCGCTGAAGATGCAGCCGATCACGACGGGCCGCACGCAATACCTGACGCTGCCGCCGGGTGCCGCGAAGGCGATCGACGCGCCGATTCCGGCGTCGGCCGACACGGCCGGCAAGGGCAACGGAGGCGCGCGATGAAGCCGGCTCCGAAGCGCCAGAACGTGAAATTTTCGTCGAGTCCCGTGCTGTCGGTGCATTTGCCGATGTGGCGCTCGAAGCTGGTCGTCTTCCTGCTGTTCATGGCGTTCGTCGCGCTCGCCGCGCGTGCGTTCTGGATCCAGGGCCCCGGCAACGCGTTCTATCAGAAGCAGGGCGAAAGCCGCTACCAGCGGACGATCGAACTGCCGGCCACGCGCGGCAAGATCCTCGACCGCAACGGCCTCGTGCTCGCGACGAGCCTGCCGGTGCGCGCGATCTGGGCGATTCCCGACGCGGTGCCGGACGATCTCGGCGCGGACAAGATCAACCAGCTCGGCAAGCTGCTCGGCATGACGCCGAAGGAGCTGCGCGCGAAGCTGTCCGGGGACAAGGGCTTCGTGTACGTGAAGCGCCAGGTGCCGATCGAGGTCGCGGACAAGGTCGCCGCACTCGACATTCCCGGTATCTATCAACGCAACGAATACAAGCGCTTCTATCCCGAAGGCGAGATCACCGCGCACCTGATCGGCTTCACGAACGTCGAGGACGAAGGGCAGGAAGGCGTCGAGCTCGGCGATCAGAAGATGCTGTCCGGCACGTCGGGCATGCGTCGTGTGATCAAGGACCGGCTCGGACACATCGTCGAGGACGTCGCCGAGCAGATTCCGCCGCACAACGGGACCGACGTCGACCTGTCGATCGACAGCAAGATCCAGTACATCGCGTACGCGAACCTGAAGGCCGCCGTCGAGAAGTTCAAGGCGAAGGCCGGCGCGGCGATGGTCGTCGACGTGCGCACGGGCGAGGTGCTCGCGCTGGTCAACTATCCGACCTACAACCCGAACGACCGCTCGCACCTGACGGGCGAGCAGCTGCGCAACCGGATTCTGACCGACGTATTCGAGCCGGGCTCGATCATGAAGCCGTTCACGGTGTCGCTCGCGCTCGACCTGCACCGCGTGACGCCGAACACGCTCGTCGAGACGGGTAACGGACACTTCGTGCTGGACGGCGCGCCGATCACCGACGACGCGGGCTTCGGCACGCTGACGGTCGGCGGCGTGATCCAGAAGTCGAGCAACATCGGCGCGACGAAGATCGCGATGACGATGCGGCCCGAGGAAATGTGGAATATGTATACGAGCATCGGCCTCGGCCAGGCGCCGAAGGTCGGCTTTCCGGGCGCCGCCGCCGGCCGGCTGCGTCCGTGGAAGAGCTGGCGCCGCATCGAGCAGGCGACGATGTCGTACGGCTACGGGCTGTCCGCGTCGCTGTTCCAGCTGGCGCGCGCGTACACGGCCATCGCGCACGACGGCGAGATGATGCCCGTGACGATTTTCAAGACCGACCCCAACCAGCCGATCGCCGGCACGCAGGTATTCACGCCGACCACCGCGCGCGAAGTGCGCGCGATGCTCGAGACCGTGGTCGCGCCGGGCGGCACGTCGCCGGATGCGGCGGTGCCCGGCTATCGCGTCGGCGGCAAGAGCGGCACCGCGTACAAGCATGAAGGCCACGGCTACACGCGCAAGTACCGCGCATCGTTCGTCGGGATGGCGCCGATGCCGAATCCGCGAATCGTCGTCGCGGTTTCCGTCGACGAGCCGACTGCCGGCAGCCACTTCGGCGGCCAGGTGTCCGGCCCGGTATTTTCGGCGATCGCCGGCGATACGCTGCGCGCGCTCAACGTGCCGCCGAACATGCCGATCAAGCAGCTGGTCGTGTCCGACGATTCGCCGGCCGCGCCCGGCGCGCCTGCAGCCGCGGGCCCGCAAAAGCTCGCTGCGGGCGGTCGCGCAAAGCATATGATCGTATCCAGCACGACACGCAATTCACCAGGAGTCGTTCGATGAGCGCCGCTCGCAGTTCCCATCCGGCGCATCAGCAGATCGCAGCCGCGCTCGCGTGGCTGCGTCAGCATGTAGCCCCCGCCGCGCAACTGCATGCCGACACGCGCAGCCTGCGGGGCGGCGACGTGTTCGTCGCGTATGCGGTCGACGGGGCAGACAATCGCGCTTTCATTGCCGATGCCGTCGCACGCGGCGCGGCCGCCGTGCTGTATCAGCCGGAAGGGCTGGCGGCGGCGCCGGCCGCGCCGGTCGCGTTCGCGGTGTCGGCGCTCGATCAGCTCGCCGGCGAGATCGCGAGCGGCTGGTACGGCGACCCGAGCGATGGCCTGCTCGCGATCGGCGTGACCGGCACGAACGGCAAGACGTCGTGCACGCAATGGATCGCCGCCGCGCTGACGGCGCTACGCGAGCCCTGCGCAGTGATCGGCACGCTCGGCAGCGGAATGCCCGGCCGGCTCGTGCCGACCGGTTTCACGACGCCGGACGCGCCGCAGTTGCAGCGCAGCCTCGCGCAGTTGCGCGACGCGGGCGCGAAAGCGGTCGCGATGGAGGTGTCGTCGCACGCGCTGCATCAGGGCCGCGTGAACGGCACCGCGTTCGACATCGCCGTGTTCACGAATCTCACGCAGGACCATCTCGACTATCACCGTACGTTCGACGCGTACGAAGCCGCGAAGGCGAAGCTGTTCGCATGGCGCGGCCTGCGCGCGGCGGTGATCAATCGCGACGACGCAGCCGGGCGCCGGCTGCTCGCGAAGCTGGCCGGGCGCGTGCGCACGATCGCGTACGGCATCGGCGACGCGCAATCGCCGGACGCGGACCGCGAACTCGTCGCGCTCGACGTGCGTGCGACCGCGACCGGCACCGCGTTCCGCGTGCGTTCGTCGTGGGGCGACGCCGATGTCGAGGTCGGCACGCTTGGCGCATTCAACGTCAGCAACCTGCTCGCCGTGCTCGGCGCGCTGCTCGCCGCCGATGTGCCGTTCGACGCGGCGATCGCGGAGATCGCGCGGCTCGAGCCCGTGAACGGGCGGATGCAGCGTCTCGGCGGCCGGCTGCAGAACGACGAGCCGCTCGTCGTGATCGACTACGCGCATACGCCGGACGCGCTCGAGAAGACGCTCGATGCGTTGCGCCCGATCGTCGCCGCGCGCGGCGGCCGGCTCGTCTGCATGTTCGGCTGCGGCGGCGATCGCGATGCGACGAAGCGCCCGCTGATGGGCGCGATCGCGGAGCGGCTCGCCGATGAAGTGGTCGTCACGAGCGACAACCCGCGCAGCGAGGATCCGCAGCGCATCATCGACCAGATCGTCGCCGGCATGAACGCACCGGACCGGGCGCGCCGAATCGAGGATCGCGCGAGCGCGATCCTGCAGGCCGTGCGCGGCGCCGCGCGCGAGGACGTCGTCGTGCTGGCCGGCAAGGGGCATGAGGCGACGCAGGAGGTGATGGGCAAGAAGCGTGCGTTCTCCGATCAGGATCACGCGCGGCTCGCGCTCGCGGCGCGCGTGACGCACGGCAAGGGAGGCGGCGAATGACGATGCTCAGTCTCGGCGAAGCCGCACGCCTGATTCCCGGCGCGACCGTGCACGGCGACGCGAACGTCACCTTCGAGCGCGTGTCGACGGACAGCCGCACGGTCGGCCCGGGCGACCTGTTCGTCGCGCTGAAAGGCGAGCGCTTCGACGCGCACGACTTCCTCGGCGACGTTGCAGCGCGCGGCGCGGCCGCGGCGCTCGTCGCGCACGTGCCGCCGGGCCTCGCGCTGCCGGCGATCGACGGCGGCGAAACGCGCGCCGCGCTCGGCGCGCTCGCGCACGGCTGGCGCAAGCGCTTCACGCTGCCGCTCGTCGCGGTGACGGGCAGCAACGGCAAGACGACCGTCAAGGAAATGATCGCGTCGATCTTCGCGGCAGCCGTCGGCGCCGACGCGCGCCTCGCGACGACCGGCAACCTGAACAACGACATCGGCGTGCCGCTGACGCTGCTGCGCCTGTCGGCCGCGCATCGGCTCGCGGTGATCGAGCTCGGGATGAACCATCCGGGCGAGACCGACGTTCTCGCGCGCTTCGCGGCCCCAACGGTCGCGCTCGTCAACAACGCGCAGCGCGAACATCAGGAATTCATGGCGACGGTCGAAGCGGTCGCGCTCGAGCACGCGGCCGCAATTCACGCGCTGACGCCGGACGGCGTCGCGGTGTTCCCGGCCGACGACGCGTACGCGAGCATCTGGCGCGTCGCGGCGACCGGCAGCCGAATCCTCGATTTCGCGCTGCACGACGACGCACGGCAGACCGATGCGCAGATCACAGGGCGCCTGCACGGCGGCGAACTCGCGATCGCCACGCCGGCCGGCGCGATGACGGTGCGGCTGCGCGCGCTCGGCGAGCACAATGCGCGCAACGCGCTCGCGGCAACGGCCGCGGCGCTGGCGGCCGGCGTCGCGCTGCCGGCGATCCGGCAGGGCCTCGAAGCGTTCGAGCCGGTCAAGGGACGCCTGCAGGTCCGTCGTGCGGACGTCGGCAGCCTCGCCGGCGCGACCGTCGTCGACGACACGTACAACGCGAACCCCGACTCGATGCGTGCGGCGATCGACGTGCTCGCCGCGCAGCCGGCGCCGCGCGTGCTGGTGATCGGCGACATGGGCGAAGTCGGCGACGAAGGGCCGGCATTCCACCGCGAAGTCGGCGCGTATGCGCGCGAACGCGGAATCGATGCGCTGTTCGCGCTCGGCGACGCGTCGCGCGACGCCTGCGCCGCGTACGGCGACACGGCCCGCCATTTCGACGACGTCGGCGCGCTCGTTTCCGCGCTGCTCGCGGCCGGCTACGGCTCGCAGGCGACCGTGCTCGTGAAGGGCTCGCGATACATGAAGATGGAGCGCGTCGTCGATGCGCTGACGAATCAACCCGCGGCGGGCACGCAGCCCGCCGCTCACTGAGTAGAAGGAAGGAAGCATGCTGCTGGCGCTGGCGCAATGGCTGCAAGGAGACGCAAGCTTTTTGCGCTTGTTCACGTACCTGACGTTCCGTGCGGTGATGGCTACCATCACCGCGCTCGGCATCGGGCTCGTGTGCGGACCGTGGGTGATCCGCAAGCTGACGGAAATGAAGGTCGGCCAGGCCGTGCGCAAGGATGGCCCGCAGACTCACCTCGTCAAGTCCGGCACGCCGACGATGGGCGGCGTGCTGATCTTGATCGGCATCGCGGTCGCGACGCTGCTGTGGGGCGACCTGACGAACCGTTTCATCTGGATCGTGATGCTCGTCACGTTCGGCTTCGGCGTGATCGGCTGGGTCGACGACTACCGCAAGGTCGTCTACAAGGATCCGCGCGGGATGTCGTCGCGCGAGAAGTATTTCTGGCAGTCGGTGATCGGCCTGTTCGCAGCCGTGTACCTCGCGTTCAGCGTGTCCGAGGCGAACAACGTGCGCGTGTTCGACCTGTTCATGGCGTGGGTGAGAAGCGGGCTGTCGATGGGGCTGCCCGCGCGGGCCGACCTGATGCTGCCGTTCCTGAAGTCGATCAGCTACCCGCTCGGCGTGTGGGGCTTCATCGCGCTCACCTATTTCGTGATCGTCGGCGCGAGCAACGCAGTGAACCTGACCGACGGCCTCGACGGCCTCGTGATCATGCCCGTCGTGCTGGTCGGCGCGTCGCTCGGCGTATTTGCGTACGTGATGGGCAGCTCGGTCTATTCGAAATACCTGCTATTCCCGCATATCCCGGGCGCCGGCGAACTGCTGATCTTCTGTTCGGCGATGGGCGGCGCCGGGCTCGCGTTCCTCTGGTACAACACGCACCCCGCGCAGGTGTTCATGGGCGACGTCGGCGCGCTGGCGCTCGGCGGCGCGCTCGGCACGGTCGCGGTGATCGTGCGTCAGGAAATCGTGCTGTTCATCATGGGCGGCATCTTCGTCGCGGAAACGCTGTCGGTGATGCTGCAGGTCACGTGGTTCAAGTACACGAAAAAGCGCTATGGCGAGGGGCGGCGCATCTTCAAGATGGCGCCGCTGCATCACCATTTCGAACTGTCCGGCTGGAAGGAAACGCAGGTGGTGGTGCGTTTCTGGATCATCACGCTGATGCTGTGCCTGTTCGGTCTGTCCACCCTCAAGCTGCGGTAAAGGAAAGGTAACAAGGATGTCTGGCGAGATGTTTGGAGATCGGCAACGGCCGATGGTGCTCGTGCTGGGGCTCGGAGAATCGGGCCTCGCGATCGCGCGGTGGTGCGCGAGGCACGGGTGCCGGCTGCGCATTGCGGATACCCGCGACGCGCCGCCCAACCTTGCCGCGCTGCAGGCCGAAGGCATCGATGCGGAATTCGTCGGCGGGCCGTTCGCGCCCGCGCTGCTCGACGGCGGCGTCGAGATCGTCGGGCTGAGCCCCGGCCTGTCGCCGCTCGAACCGGAGCTCGCGGCGCTGATCGCCGCCGCGAACGAGCGCGGAATCGCGGTGTGGGGCGAACTGGAGTTCTTCGCGCAGGCGCTGCGTTCGCTCGGCACGAGCGGCTATCAGCCGAAGGTGCTCGCGATCACCGGCACGAACGGCAAGACGACGACGACGAGTCTCGCCGGCCTGCTGTGCCGGCGCGCGGGCAGGAAGGTCGCCGTCGCCGGCAACATCAGCCCGGCGATGCTCGACCGGCTCGCTGCCGCGATCGACGACACGGCGCTGCCCGACGTGTGGGTGCTCGAACTGTCGAGCTTCCAGCTGGAGACTGCGCGCACGTTCGCGCCCGATGCGGCCGCGATCCTCAACATCACGCAGGACCACCTCGACTGGCACGGCAGCTTCGACGCGTACGCGGCCGCAAAGGGCCGCATCTTCGGCGCGACGACGACGCGCGTGCTGAACCGCGACGACGCGGCCGTGATGAAGTTCGCGCCCGCGGCAGGCGCGGCCGACGCGCCGCGCACGATCACGTTCGGCCTGAACGAGCCGACGCAGGACGGCGACTACGGACTGTCGCGCGACAACGGCATCGCATGGCTCGTCGAAGCGGTCGATCGCGACGCACCGGACGAGGCCGCGACGACGACTCGCCGCCGCAAGCGCGACGCCGCACATACGCCCGACATCGCGCTGAAGCGCCTGATGCCGGCCGACGCTTTGCGCATTCGCGGGCTGCACAACGCGGCGAACGCACTGTCCGCGTTCGCGCTCGCGCGCGCGATCGACCTGCCGGCCGCGCCGCTGCTGCATGCGCTGCGCGAGTATCGCGGCGAAGCGCATCGCGTCGAAGTGATCGCGACGATCGAAGACGTCGATTACGTCGACGACAGCAAGGGCACGAACGTCGGCGCGACGGTTGCCGCGCTCGACGGCCTTGCGCAGAAGACCGTGCTGATCGCCGGCGGCGACGGCAAGGGTCAGGATTTCGCGCCGCTCGTCGCGCCGGTCGCGCGCTGGTGCCGTGCGGTGATGCTGATCGGCCGCGACGCGCCCGCGATCCGCGCGACGCTCGCCGAAACCGGCGTGCCGCTCGTCGATCACCCGACGCTCGAAGATGCCGTGCGCGCGGCGGCGGCGCTCGCCGAACCGGGCGATGCGGTGCTGCTGTCGCCCGCGTGCGCGAGCCTCGACATGTTCCGCAATTACGCCCACCGCGCGGAAGTGTTCCGCGCGGCGGTGGACGACCTCGCCATCGACAAAGGAGCGACGCCATGAGCTGGTCCGATCGCCTCGTGTCCCGTTTCAACGACCGGCGCGACGCGGGCGGCAATGCCGCCGGCGGCCGCGTCGCGTCGGCCACGCGCGCTGCGACGGGCGGCCTCGCGAGCGTCGTCAACGGCGTGCGGCCGAGCCGCTCGCGGATGCTCGACTTCGACTACTCGCTGCTGTGGGTCGCGATCGCGCTGCTCGGGCTCGGCGTCGTGATGGTGTATTCGGCGTCGATCGCGATGCCCGATTCGCCGAAATACGCGTCGTACCACGATTACGCGTTCCTGATGCGCCACTCGGTGTCGCTCGTCGTCGCGTTCATCGCGGCGGTGATCGCGTTCCGCGTGCCGGTGTCGACGTGGGACAAGTACGCGCCGCATCTTTTCCTGATCGCGCTCGTCGGCCTCGTGATCGTGCTGATTCCGCACGTCGGCAAGGGCGTGAACGGCGCGCGCCGCTGGATTCCGCTCGGCATCACGAACATGCAGCCGTCGGAAATCATGAAGCTCGCGGTGACGATCTACGCGGCGAACTACACGGTCCGCAAGCAGGAATACATGCAGAGCTTCGCGAAAGGCTTCCTGCCGATGGCGTTCGCGGTCGGCCTCGTCGGCGCGCTGCTGCTGCTCGAGCCGGACATGGGCGCGTTCATGGTGGTCGCCGCGATCGCGATGGGCGTGCTGTTCCTCGGCGGCGTGAACGGCAAGCTGTTCGGCGGCCTCGTCGCGACGGCGGTCGGCACGTTCACGATGCTCGTGTGGCTGTCGCCGTGGCGGCGCGAGCGGATTTTCGCGTATCTCGATCCGTGGGACGAGCGCTATGCGCAGGGCAAGGCGTACCAGCTCACGCACTCGCTGATCGCGTTCGGCCGCGGCGAATGGTTCGGCGTCGGCCTCGGCGGCAGCGTCGAGAAGCTGAACTACCTGCCGGAAGCGCATACCGACTTCATCCTCGCGGTGATCGGCGAGGAGCTGGGCTTCGTCGGCGTGCTGGTCGTGATCCTGCTGTTCTACTGGATCGTGCGGCGTGCGTTCGAAATCGGCCGTCAGGCGCTCGCGCTCGATCGCACGTTCGCGGGGCTGATGGCGAAGGGCATCGGCATCTGGTTCGGCGCGCAGGCGTTCATCAACATGGGCGTGAACCTCGGCCTGCTGCCGACCAAGGGGCTGACGCTGCCGCTGGTCAGCTACGGCGGCTCGGGCATTCTGCTGAACTGCGTCGCGCTCGCGGTGCTGCTGCGGGTCGACTACGAAAACCGGGTGCTGATGCGCGGAGGCAAGGTATGACCGCGTCGCGACGCACGCTGATGGTGATGGCCGGCGGCACCGGCGGGCACGTGTTCCCGGGGCTCGCGGTCGCGCACCGGATGGAAGCGGCGGGCTGGCGCGTCGTCTGGCTCGGCAATCCGGCCGGGATGGAAGCGACGCTCGTGCCGAAGCACGGCATTCCGATGGAGTACGTACGCTTCGGCGGGCTGCGCGGCAAGGGGCTGAAGACCAAGCTCGCGCTGCCGTTCAACCTGCTGCGCGCGTGCTCGCAGAGCCTCGGCGCGCTGCGTCGCGTGCGGCCGGACGTCGTGCTCGGGATGGGCGGCTACATCACGTTCCCGGCGGGCGTGATGGCCGCGCTGTCGGGGCGGCCGCTCGTGCTGCACGAACAGAATTCGATCGCGGGTCTCGCGAACAAGGTGCTCGCGAAATTCGCGAAACGCGTGCTCGTCGCGTTCCCCGGCGCGCTGCCGCACGCCGAATGGACCGGCAATCCGATTCGTGCGGAACTTGCGCGCACGGAACCGCCCAAAGCACGCTATGCGGCGCGCAGCGGTCCGCTGAACGTGCTGGTCGTCGGCGGCAGTCTCGGCGCGGCCGCGCTGAACGAAGTCGTGCCGCGCGCGCTCGCGCTGCTGGCGCCGGGCGAGCGCCCGCGCATCGTGCATCAGGCCGGCGCGAAGCATATCGACGCGCTGAAGGCGAACTACGAGGCGGCCGGCTTTACGGCCGGCGACGACGTGCGGCTCGTGCCGTTCATCGACGACATGGCGGCCGCGTATGCGGCGGCCGATCTCGTGATCTGCCGCTCGGGTGCGATGACGGTATCGGAAATCGCGGCGGTGGGCGTCGCGGCGCTGTTCGTGCCGTTCCCGTACGCGGTCGACGATCACCAGACGACCAACGCCGCGTTCCTCGCCGATGCGGGCGCGGCGGTGCTGGTGCAACAACGCGACCTGTCGGCGGATCTGCTCGCCGACTGGCTGCGCGGCCAGTCGCGGGCGTCGCTCGCGGACATGGCCGAGCGTTCGCGCTCATTGGCGAAGCCGGAGGCCACCGACGAAGTCGCGCGGATCTGCGCGACGGTGGCCGGCGCGAACCTGGAAGAACTGCAATGAAACACATCGTCAAACATATTCATTTCGTCGGGATCGGCGGCGCGGGCATGAGCGGCATCGCCGAAGTGCTCGTCAACCTCGGCTACGAGGTCAGCGGCTCGGACCTGTCGCGCAATGCGGTCACCGACCGTCTGGAAGCGCTTGGTGCCCGGATCGCGATCGGCCACGACGCGGCGAACATCGCGGGCGCGAACGCGGTCGTCGTGTCGACTGCCGTGCGCTCCGACAACCCCGAAGTGCTGGCCGCGCGTCATCAGCGCGTGCCGATCGTGCAGCGCGCGGTGATGCTCGCGGAGCTGATGCGCCTGAAGCAAGGGATCGCGATCGCCGGCACGCACGGCAAGACGACGACGACGAGCCTCGTCGCGAGCGTGCTCGCGGCGGGCGGCCTCGATCCGACCTTCGTGATCGGCGGCCGGCTGATCAGCGCCGGCGCGAACGCGCGGCTCGGCACGGGCGACTTCATCGTCGCCGAGGCCGACGAGTCGGACGCGTCGTTCCTGAACCTGTATCCGGTGATCGAAGTGATCACGAACATCGACGCCGATCACATGGATACGTACGGCCACGATTTCGCGCGGCTCAAGCAGGCGTTCATCGAGTTCACGCAGCGCCTGCCGTTCTACGGCAGCGCGGTCGTGTGCGTCGACGATCCGAACGTGCGGCAGATCATCCCGTTCATCTCGAAGCCGGTCGTGCGCTACGGGTTGTCGCCGGACGCGCAGGTGCGCGCGGAAGACATCGACGCGCGCGACGGCCGGATGCACTTCACGGTGATCCGCGAAGGGCGCGCGCCGCTCGCGGTCGTGCTGAATCTGCCGGGCCTGCACAACGTGCAGAACGCGCTCGCGGCGATCGCGATCGCGACCGATCTCGGCGTGTCGGACGACGCGATCCAGCAGGCGCTCGCGGAATTCAACGGCGTGGGGCGGCGCTTCCAGCGCTACGGCGACGTGCCGACCGCCGACGGCGGCCGCTACACGCTGATCGACGACTACGGCCACCACCCGGTCGAGATGGCCGCGACGATCGCGGCCGCGCGCGGCGCGTTTCCGGGCCGCCGGCTCGTGCTGGCGTTCCAGCCGCACCGCTACACGCGCACGCGCGACTGCTTCGACGATTTCGTGAACGTGCTGTCGACGGTCGATGCGCTGGTGCTGACGGAAGTGTATGCGGCCGGCGAGGCGGCGATCGTAACGGCCAACGGCGACGCGCTGTCGCGCGCGCTGCGCGCGGCCGGCAAGGTGGAGCCGGTGTTCGTCGCGACGGTCGACGAGGTGCCCGGCGCACTGGCGCAGGTCGCGCGGAACGGCGACGTGGTGATTACGATGGGCGCGGGTTCGATCGGCGGCGTGCCGGCGAAGATCGTGCAGAACACGCAACAGAAGGGATGACATGAGCGGGATCGATCCGAAACGTTTCGGCAAGGTGGCGGTGTTGTTCGGCGGCGAGTCCGCCGAGCGCGAGGTGTCGCTCACCTCGGGCCGCCTCGTGCTGCAGGGCCTGCGCGACGCGGGCGTCGACGCGCATCCGTTCGACCCGGCCGAGCGGCCGCTGTCCGCGCTGAAGGACGAAGGCTTCGTGCGCGCGTTCAACGCGCTGCACGGCGGCTACGGCGAGAACGGCCAGATCCAGGGCGCGCTCGATTTCTACGGGATCCGCTATACGGGCAGCGGCGTGCTCGGTTCGGCGCTCGGGCTCGACAAGTTCCGCACGAAGCTCGTGTGGCAGCAGACCGGCGTGCCGACGCCGCCGTTCGAGACGGTGATGCGCGGCGACGACTACGCGGCGCGTGCGACGGAGATCGTCGCGAAGCTCGGCCTGCCGCTGTTCGTGAAGCCGGCGAGCGAAGGCTCGAGCGTCGCGGTGCTGAAGGTGAAGACGGCCGACGCGTTGCCGGCCGCGCTGTCGGAAGCGGCGACGCACGACAAGATCGTGATCGTCGAGAAGAGCATCGAAGGCGGCGGCGAATACACAGCGTGCATCGCCGGCGATCTCGACCTGCCGCTGATCAAGATCGTGCCGGCCGGCGAGTTCTACGACTATCACGCGAAGTACGTCGCGAACGACACGCAGTACCTGATTCCGTGCGGGCTGCCGGCCGACAAGGAAGCGGAGCTGAAGCGCATCGCGCGGCGCGCGTTCGACGTGCTCGGCTGCACCGACTGGGGCCGTGCGGACTTCATGCTCGATGCGCAAGGCAACGCGTATTTCCTTGAAGTGAACACGGCCCCCGGGATGACCGACCACTCGCTGCCGCCGAAAGCGGCGCGCGCGATCGGCATCGGCTATTCGGAACTGGTCGTGAAGGTGCTGTCGCTCACGCTCAACGACTGACGCAGGAACGGAACGACGTATGTGGAACAACGTTCGCCAACTCAACCTTGCCGCCAGCGCGCTGTACGCGCTGCTGCTGCTCGTGTTGGCGGCGGCCGGCTGCTACTGGCTGATCCAGCGTCCGACGTTCGCGCTGCGCGAGATCCGGATCGACGGCGACACCGAGCACATCAACACGCCGACGGTGCGCGCAGGCGTGGTCGGCCGGCTGAAGGGCAATTTCTTCACGGTCGACCTCGACGCGGCACGCGCGGCGTTCGAGCAGATGCCGTGGGTGCGCCACGCGAGCGTGCGCCGCGTGTGGCCGAACGCGCTCGCCGTCACGCTCGAGGAGTACAAACCGCTCGGGACGTGGGGCAGCAGCCAGCTGGTGAGCGTCGACGGCGAACTGTTCACCGCGAACCAAGGCGAACTCGATCAGGAGCTGCCCGCGTTCGACGGCCCGGAGGGCAGTGCGAAGGAAGTCGTGTCGCGGTATCGCGACTTCGAGAAATGGTTTGCGCCGCTGAAGGCGGCGCCGGAAGAAGTGACGCTGTCGGCGCGCTACGCGTGGACGGTGAAGCTGTCGAACGGCATGCAGGTCGAGCTGGGCAGGGAGCGCAACAGCGATACGCTGCATGACCGCACCCAGCGCCTCGTCGCCGCGTGGCCGGCCGTCACGGAGCGCTGGGGCAACGACATCGAGTACGCGGACCTGCGCTATCCGAACGGATTCGCGATTCGCGCGGCAGGCATGCGGTTCCTGCCCGATACCGACAAGCGCAAGAAGTAACGAGAGATCACACGCAAGAGCACTTTATGAGCAAAGACTACAAGGATCTGCTGGTTGCCCTCGACATCGGCACGTCGAAGGTCGTGGCCATCGTCGCCGAGCTGAAGGGCGAAGGGCATTACGAGGTGATCGGTCTCGGCCAGAGCGAATCGAAGGGTCTGAAGAAGGGTGTGGTGGTCAACATCGAGGCCACCGTGCAGTCGATTCAGCGCGCGCTCGAGGAAGCCGAGCTGATGGCCGACTGCAAGATCACCAACGTGTTCACGGGCATCGCGGGCAGCCACATTCGCAGCTTCAATTCGAGCGGGATGGTCGCGATCAAGGACAAGGAAGTCACGCAGACCGACGTCGCGCGCGTGATCGAGACCGCGAAGGCGATCAACATCCCGACCGACCAGCAGGTGCTGCACATCCTCACGCAGGAATTCATCATCGACGGCCAGGAAGACGTGCGCGAGCCGATCGGGATGAGCGGCATCCGCCTCGAGGTGAAGGTGCACATCGTGACGGGCGCGGTGAGCGCCGCGCAGAACATCGTCAAGTGCGTGCGCCGCTGCGGGCTCGAAGTCAACGACCTGATCCTGCAGCCGCTCGCGTCGTCGCTCGCGGTGCTGACCGAGGACGAGAAGGATCTCGGCGTCGTGCTCGTCGACATCGGCGGCGGCACGACCGACATCGCGATCTTCGCGGAAGGCGCGATTCGCCACACGGCGGTGATTCCGATCGCCGGCGACCAGATCACGAGCGACATCGCGATGGCGCTGCGCACGCCGACGCCCGACGCGGAAGACATCAAGGTCGGCTACGGGATCGCGAAGCAGGCGCTCGCCGATCCGGACGAGATGGTCGAAGTGCCGGGCCTCGGCGAGCGCGGCCCGCGCACGCTGTCGCGCCAGGCGCTCGCCGCGGTGATCGAGCCGCGCGTCGAGGAGCTGTTCTCGCTCGTGCAGCAGGTCGTGCGCGAGTCGGGCTACGAAGAACTGCTGAGCTCCGGCGTGGTCATTACCGGCGGCGCCGCGATGATGCCGGGCATGGTCGAGCTCGGCGAAGACATTTTCCTGAAGCCGGTGCGCATCGGTGCGCCGGAGTACGCAGGCGGCCTCGCCGACGTCGTGCGCAACCCGCGCTATTCGACGGCGATGGGGCTGCTCGTCGAAGGCAGCGCGCAGCGCATGCGCGGCCGCAAGGTCGCCGTGCAGTCCGGCAACGCGGGGCAGATCTTCTCGCGGATGAAGGAGTGGTTCCTGAGCAATTTTTAAGTACCGGCGGCTCGGCATGCCGAGCCGGACGGAGTGACGGAAACCCGGAGCGGTCCGGCGTTTTTCCGGGACGAAACGAATCGAAATTCGCGCTGGTGCCGGCGGCTGGCGCGCGACGGAAGGTTGCCCGATCTTCCGCCGAATAACGGCCGAGTAGCAGCAATTTTCTTGACGGAGGCAACAATGGAATTCGAAATGCTGGAAACCGAAACCAACGGCACCATCATCAAGGTGGTCGGCGTTGGCGGCGCTGGCGGCAATGCCGTGCAGCACATGATCAACCGTGGCGTGCAGGGCGTCGACTTCATCGTGATGAACACGGATGCGCAGGCGCTGTCGCGTTCGCGCGCACCGTCGGTGATCCAGCTGGGCAACACGGGCCTCGGCGCCGGTGCGAAGCCGGAAATGGGCCGCGCGGCGGCAGAAGAGGCGCGCGAGCGCATCGCCGATGCGCTGCGCGGTGCGCACATGGTGTTCATCACCGCCGGCATGGGCGGCGGCACGGGCACGGGCGCGGCACCGGTCGTCGCGCAGATCGCGAAGGAGATGGGCATTCTGACGGTCGGTGTCGTCAGCAAGCCGTTCGAGTTCGAAGGCGGCAAGCGGATGCGCGTCGCCGAAGCCGGTTCGCAGCAGCTGGAGGATCACGTCGACTCGCTGATCGTCGTGCTGAACGACAAGCTGTTCGACGTGATGGGCGACGACGCCGAGATGGACAAGTGCTTCCAGTGCGCGGACGACGTGCTGAACAACGCGGTCGCCGGCATCGCCGAAATCATCAACGTCGACGGCCTCGTGAACGTCGACTTCGAAGACGTGAAGACGGTGATGGGCGAGCAGGGCAAGGCGATGATGGGCACGGCGACGGTCGCCGGCGTCGATCGCGCGCGCCTCGCGGCCGAACAGGCGGTGGCGAGCCCGCTGCTCGAAGGCGTCGATCTGTCGGGTGCGCGCGGCGTGCTGGTCAACATCACGTCGAGCCGTTCGCTGCGCCTGTCGGAAACGCGCGAAGTGATGAACACGATCAAGAGCTACGCGGCGGAAGACGCGACGGTGATCTTCGGTGCGGTGTACGACGACGCGATGGGCGATGCGCTGCGCGTGACGGTGGTCGCGACGGGGCTGGGCCGGGCAGCGAAGAAGCAGCAGTCCGCGCCGATGACGCTGCTGCGCACGGGTACCGACAACCAGCCGGTCAACGCGGTATCGCACAACGGCTATGCACCGGCTCATCACGTCAGCACGGCCGACTACGGCGCGCTCGACACGCCGGCGGTGTGGCGCAATTCGCGCGAAACCGCGGCATCGCACGTGCAGGCGCTGCAGGAAAAGGGTGTCGACACGTACGACATTCCGGCTTTCCTGCGCAAGCAGGCTGACTGACGCACACAGGCGAAGCCGCGGCCCCGTGCCGCGGTGTAGCCGGCGTGACGGATGCTACGGACCACGACAGGCCGCGTCGGCTGCGACGCCGGGCCGGGAGACGTGCCCTCTTCGCGCGAGCGAGGCGGGAGGGGCCGTGCTGTCCGCGACACGCCGAAAAACCGTATCGCTATGAGGGACCAGCCATGATTCAAGTGGGCGACGCGCTGCCCGACGCGCAATTGTTCGAGTTCGTCGACGACGCGCGCGCAGGCTGCACGCCGGGGCCGAATGCCTTCGGCGTGCGCGATCAGGTCGCGGGCAAGCGCGTGGTGATCTTCGGATTGCCGGGCGCTTTCACGCCGACCTGTTCGGCGCAGCATGTGCCGGGCTACGTCGAGCACGCGGAGCGGTTGCGCTCGGCGGGCATCGACGAGATCTGGTGCGTGTCCGTCAACGACGCATTCGTGATGGGCGCATGGGGACGTGATCTGCACACCGCGGGCAAGGTGCGCATGATCGCGGACGGCAGCGCGGCTTTCACTCATGCGCTGGGGCTGACGCAGGATTTGTCCGCGCGTGGCATGGGAATTCGTTCCCTGCGCTACGCGATGGTGGTCGACGACGGTGTGGTCAAGACGCTGGCCGTCGAAGCGCCGGGCAAATTCGAAGTGAGCGATGCGGCGAGTGTGCTGAAGACGTTGACGTCCTGATCGTGCGGTGAGCCGTTGCCTGCCGGCAACGCTGCTCGCTCGCGTCGGGGCAGTTGTAACACGGGCCGATGACCGGAAACGCCTCCGTTCCGGGCATCGGCCCGTCCCGTATCGGCGCGGGTAAACGGCCGAAACAGATTGATACGCACTTTCAAACAGCGTTGAATAGGGAATTACGCTATAATCGCGCCTATCGAATATAACTCCTGATTGATATCGTCAATCAAGAAGAAGACCATCATGCTGAAGCAGCGCACCATCAAATCCATCGTGAAGACCGTCGGTATCGGTCTGCACTCGGGCCGCAAGGTCGAACTGACGCTCCGCCCCGCCGCGCCGGGCACGGGGATCGTCTTCTCGCGCGTCGACTTGCCGACGCCCGTCGACATCCCCGCATCGGCGATGTCGATCGGCGACACGCGGCTCGCGTCGGTGTTGCAGAAGGATGGTGCGCGCGTGTCGACGGTCGAGCATCTGATGTCGGCGTGCGCAGGCCTCGGCATCGACAATCTGTATGTCGACGTGACGGCCGAGGAAATCCCGATCATGGACGGCAGCGCCGCGTCGTTCGTGTTCCTGATCCAGTCGGCGGGCATCGAGGAGCAGAACGCGCCGAAGCGCTTCATCAAGGTGAAGAAGCCGGTCGAAATCCGCGATGGCGACAAGTTCGCGCGTCTCGATCCGTATTTCGGCTTCAAGCTCAAGTTCACGATCGACTTCCGTCATCCGGCCGTCGACAAGACCGGCCAGGAGCTCGAGGTCGACTTCGCGAACACGTCGTACGTGCGCGAGATCGCGCGTGCGCGCACGTTCGGTTTCGCGCACGAAGTCGAAATGATGCGCGAGCTCGGTCTCGCGCGCGGCGGCAGCATGGACAACGCGATCGTGCTCGACGAGTACCGGATCCTGAACAACGACGGGTTGCGTTACGACGACGAGTTCGTGAAGCACAAGATGCTCGACGCGATCGGCGACCTGTACGTGGTCGGCCATCCGCTGCTGGCTGCGTACACTGCGTACAAGTCCGGGCACGGACTGAACAACGCGCTGCTGCGCGAGCTGCTCGCGCATGAAGATGCGTACGAGATCGTCACGTTCGACGATCCGCAGGCGGCGCCGAAAGGATTCGCGTTCGACGCGCAAACTGCATTCGCATGAGCGGCGCGCGGCACGGACGATAGGACGGGCGGCCTTCGGGCCGCTTTTTTGTTGTCCGCGCGGCCGACGGTTGCGCGGGCCGTTATTGCGGCTTCGGCGGCTTCTGCGGCTTCGCGCCGTGTCGCGCGGCCATCCGCGCAAGCGCCGCCTGCAGCGGCGACGGTTCGAGGTGATCGGCGAGTTCGCGCAACGCGGCCGCGCCGGCCGACGTCATCCGCGCCTGCTTCACGCGCGGCGGTTCCGGCGCGTCCTTCGGCCTCACCCGCACGCGCAGCGTCGCGACCGGCCAGCCGCGCTTCTGCAGATCCGCCAGCAGCCGCGGCTCGACCTGCCGCAACCGCGCGGCCAGCGCGTTGTGCGCGGCAAAGAGGGTCAGGGTGCCGTCCTTGATCGAGCCCGGCTCGACATGATTCGCAAGATAGTCGGGCAGCAGCGCGCCGAGATCGCGCTGCAGCGACGCAACCTGCTCGACGCCGGCGCGCAGCGCTGCGAACGCGTCGGTGCGGCCCAGCACTTCGGACACGGGTTGCGGGCGATGCGCGGCGAGCGGGCCGAAACGCTTGGAAAATCGGTTCATCGAGGCATTCTTCGGGCGCGTGGGCGCGCGGACATTGACGCCGATTGTACCCGCGCCGGCCTGCATACGCGCGGCTTTCGCCGCGTCCGGCCGGCGCGCCGGCGGCCGGCGCATGTGCGGCCGCGACACGGGCGCATGCGTGCCCGCGTGCTAAAATTCGTCGTTTGAATCCACTCATTCGCTAAGCCGCCGGGGCTCGGCGTCGGGGCGCGCGACGCG
The DNA here is from genome assembly GCF_902499135.1 of Burkholderia dolosa. Lineage (GTDB taxonomy): Bacteria > Pseudomonadota > Gammaproteobacteria > Burkholderiales > Burkholderiaceae > Burkholderia > Burkholderia dolosa. Next base: position 61,145 of record NZ_CABVPR010000020.1, on the reverse strand, counting down.
CCGGACGCCGGGGCTGCGACGCAGGATCCGATCCGATGACAACCGGTTTTCTCCAGAAAATTTTTGGCAGCCGCAACCAGCGGCTCGTCAAGCAATACCAAAAGACCGTCGCGACGATCAATGCGCTCGAAACGCAGATCGAAAAGCTGACGGACGACCAGTTGCGCGGCAAGACGGACGAATTCCGTCAGCGGATCGCGGCCGGCGAATCGCTCGACAAGCTGCTTCCCGAAGCGTTCGCGGTGTGCCGCGAGGCGAGCCGCCGCGTGCTGAAGATGCGCCACTTCGACGTGCAGCTGATCGGCGGCATGGTGCTCCATTACGGCAAGATCGCCGAAATGCGTACCGGCGAAGGCAAGACGCTCGTCGCGACGCTGCCGGTGTACCTGAACGCGCTCGCGGGCCGCGGCGTGCACGTCGTGACGGTCAACGACTATCTCGCGCAGCGCGACGCCGAATGGATGGCGCGCCTCTACAACTTCCTCGGTCTGTCGGTCGGCATCAATCTGTCCGGGATGGACCACGAGCACAAGCAGCAGGCGTACGCGGCGGACATCACGTACGGCACGAACAACGAGTTCGGCTTCGACTACCTGCGCGACAACATGGTGTACGAGACCGACGCGCGCGTGCAGCGGGGGCTGAACTTCGCGGTGGTCGACGAAGTGGACTCGATCCTGATCGACGAGGCGCGCACGCCGCTGATCATTTCGGGCCAGGCCGAAGACCACACCGAGCTGTACGTGCGGATGAACGCGCTGCCGCCGCTGCTCGAGCGCCAGATCGGCGAGGAGAAGGCCGACGGCACCGGCGTCGAGAAGCCGGGCGACTACACGCTCGACGAGAAGTCGCGGCAGGTGTTCCTGACGGAGTCCGGTCACGAGAAAGCCGAGCGCCTGCTTGCCGAGTGGGGCTTGATCGGCGAAGGCGAAAGCCTGTACGCGCCGCAGAACATCACGCTGATGCACCACGTGTATGCGGCGCTGCGCGCGCATACGCTGTTCCACAAGGATCAGCACTACGTGGTGCAGAACGGCGAGGTCGTGATCGTCGACGAATTCACCGGCCGCCTGATGGCCGGGCGCCGCTGGTCCGACGGCCTGCACCAGGCGGTCGAGGCGAAGGAGCACGTGAAGATCCAGAGCGAGAACCAGACGCTTGCGTCGATCACGTTCCAGAACTACTTCCGGATGTACGCGAAGCTCGCCGGCATGACCGGTACCGCTGACACCGAAGCGTACGAATTCAACGAGATCTACGGTCTCGAGACGGTCGTGATCCCGACCAACCGTCCGCCGAAGCGGATCGACAAGCAGGATCAGATCTACAAGACGGCGAAGGAGCGCTACGACGCGGTGATCCGCGACATCCGCGACTGCTACGAGCGCGGCCAGCCGGTGCTGGTCGGCACGACGTCGATCGAGAATTCCGAGCTGCTGTCGAACATGCTGAAGCAGGCCGGGCTGCCGCACGAAGTGCTGAACGCGAAGCAGCACGAGCGCGAAGCCGCGATCGTCGCGGAAGCCGGGCGGCCGCGCGCGATCACGATCGCGACCAACATGGCCGGTCGCGGTACCGACATCGTGCTCGGCGGCAACGTCGAGAAGCAGGCCGCGTTCATCGAAGCCGACGATTCGATTCCGCCCGACGAAAAGGCGCGCCGGATCCAGAAGCTGCACGACGAGTGGGAAACGCTGCACGAGCAGGTGAAGGCCGCGGGCGGCCTGCACATCATCGGCACCGAACGCCACGAATCGCGCCGGATCGACAACCAGCTGCGCGGCCGCGCGGGCCGGCAGGGCGATCCGGGTTCGTCGCGCTTCTATCTGTCGCTCGACGATCCGCTGCTGCGCATCTTCGCCGGCGACCGCGTGCGCGCGATCATGGATCGCCTGAAGATGCCGGAAGGCGAGGCGATCGAGGCCGGCATCGTCACGCGCTCGATCGAGTCCGCGCAACGCAAGGTCGAAGCGCGCAACTTCGACATCCGCAAGCAGCTGCTCGAATACGACGACGTCGCGAACGATCAGCGCAAGGTGATCTACCAGCAGCGCAACGAACTGCTCGAAGCACACGACATCACCGAGACGATCACCGCGATGCGCCATGGCGTGATCGCCGACGTGGTCCGTCAGTTCGTGCCGGAAGGCAGCATCGAAGAGCAGTGGGACGTGCCCGAGCTCGAGGAAGTGCTGCGCAACGACTGGCAGCTCGATCTCGCGATCCAGGAAATGGTGAACGAGTCGTCGGCGATCACGGCCGACGAAATCCTCGAAGCGGTGACGACGGCCGCCGACGAGCAATACGACGCGAAGGTCGCGCTGGTCGGCCGCGAGTCGTTCAGCGCGTTCGAGCGCTCGGTGATGCTGCAGACCGTCGACCGTCTGTGGCGCGAGCACCTCGCGGCACTCGACCATCTGCGCCAGGGCATCCACCTGCGCGGCTATGCGCAGAAGAACCCGAAGCAGGAATACAAGCGCGAAGCGTTCGAACTGTTCGCAGCGATGCTCGATGCGATCAAGCAGGAAGTCACGCGTATCGTGATGAACGTGCAGATCCAGTCGCCCGAGCAGCTCGAGGAAGCCGCCGAGCAGATCGAGGAGCGCGGCGGTCATCTCGAGAACGTCGAGTACCAGCATGCCGAATTCGCGGAAACCGGCGCGCCGGTCGCGGGCGGCGCGGCCGTCGCGGCGGCCACCGCGACGGCCGACATGGTCGGCAGCGCAATGACCCACAGCGGTCCCGGCGGCGAGATGCCGAAGGTCGGCCGCAACGACCCGTGCCCGTGCGGCAGCGGCAAGAAATACAAGCACTGTCACGGGAAGCTGTCATGATCGACGGCGGCGCGCGGCCCGCGTGCCGCTTCGTCCGCAGCTTCGTGCAGTGACGCGAGTTGCGGCGGCCCGCGCATGCGGCCGCCGTTTCTTCCAATCGATGCCGGCGCGTGCCGGCATTTTCCATCCGGCAGGTGTGCCCCATGGCTGTCAATTTTCCGTCGATCGATCCCGCCCAACTGCATCCCGTCGCCGGCGTCACGCTCGGCTGGGCGGAAGCGAACATCCGCAAGCCGAATCGCAAGGACGTGCTGGTCATTTCCGTCGATGAAGGCGCGACGGTCGCCGGCGTATTCACCGAAAACCGCTTCTGCGCCGCACCGGTGACCGTGTGCCGCGAGCATCTCGCGAAGGTGCGCGCCGGCGGCGCGGGCATTCGCGCACTGGTCGTGAATACGGGCAACGCGAACGCGGGCACCGGCGAGCCGGGCCTCGAGAACGCGCGCGAAACCTGCGTCGAACTCGCGCGCCTCGCGGGCATCGAGCCGGCGCAGGTGCTGCCGTTCTCGACCGGCGTGATCCTCGAGCCGCTGCCGGTCGACCGCCTGAAGGCCGGGCTGCCGGCCGCGCTCGCGAACCGCAGCGCCGCGAACTGGTACGACGCCGCACAGGCGATCATGACGACCGACACGCTGCCGAAGGCGACGTCGCGGCAGGTGACGATCGACGGCCATACGGTCACGTTGACCGGCATCAGCAAGGGTGCCGGCATGATCAAGCCGAACATGGCGACGATGCTTGGCTTCCTCGCGTTCGACGCGACGGTCGCGCAGCCGGTGCTCGACACGCTCGTGAAGGAGGTCGCCGATCGCTCGTTCAACTGCATCACGATCGACGGAGACACGTCGACGAACGACTCGTTCATGCTGATCGCATCGGGCAAGAGCGCGCTGCCGGCGATCACGTCGACCGATTCGCCGGCCTATGCGGCGCTGCGCGACGCGGTGACGCAAGTCGCACAGGTGCTGTCGCAGCTGATCGTGCGCGACGGCGAAGGCGCGACGAAGTTCATCACCGTGCAGGTCGAAGGCGGCCGCAGCGTCGCCGAATGCCGCCAGATCGCTTACGCGATCGGCCATTCGCCGCTCGTGAAAACGGCGTTCTACGCATCGGACCCCAACCTCGGCCGCATTCTGGCGGCGATCGGCTACGCGGGCGTCACGGATCTCGATGTCGGCAAGATCGACCTCTATCTCGACGACGTGCTCGTCGCGAAGGCGGGCGGCCGCAATCCGGCCTACCTGGAGGAAGACGGCCAGCGCGTGATGAAGCAGAGCGAAATCACGATCCGCGTGCTGCTCGGCCGCGGCGACGCGCAGGCAACGGTGTGGACGTGCGACCTGTCGCACGATTACGTGAGCATCAACGCGGATTACCGCTCCTGATCGGGAGCGCTCGAACGACATGGACAAACTCGAACAGTTTCTGACGCGCGCGGAAGCGCTGCTCGGCCGTCTCGAGGCGATGCTGCCGCCCGCACCGGCGGCCGTCGACTGGAACGCCGCACACGCGTTCCGCTGGCGCAAGCGCCAGGGGCGCGGTTATCTGCAGCCGGTGCCGGCCGCCTCGACGATCACGCTCGACGATCTGCACAACATCGATCGCCAGAAAGGGCTGATCGAGCAGAACACGCGGCAGTTCGTGCAGCGCAAGCCGGCGAACAACGTGCTGCTGACGGGCGCGCGCGGCACCGGCAAGTCGTCGCTGATCAAGGCGTGCCTGAATGCGTACGCAAGGGACGGCCTGCGCCTGATCGAAGTCGACAAGGACGACCTGCACGATCTCGGCGACATCGTCGAGTTGATCTCGCCGCGTCCCGAGCGGTTCATCGTGTTCTGTGACGATCTGTCGTTCGAAGACGGCGAATCGGGCTACAAGGCGCTGAAGGTTGCGCTGGACGGCTCGATCGCCGCGCAGTCGGACAACGTGCTGATCTATGCGACGTCGAACCGCCGTCACTTGCTGCCCGAATACATGAGCGACAACGAGTCGTACAAGCATCTGCCGGACGGCGAGATTCATCCGGGCGAAGTCGTCGAGGAGAAGATCTCGTTGTCGGAGCGCTTCGGGCTGTGGGTCAGCTTCTACCCGTTCAAGCAGGACGATTACCTCGACATCGTCGCGCACTGGCTGCGCCATTTCGGCTGCGCCGACGCGGAGATCGAGACCGCACGCGGCGACGCGCTCGTGTGGGCGCTCGAGCGCGGCTCGCGCTCGGGCCGCGTCGCTTGGCAGTTCGCACGCGACTGGTCCGGCCGCAAGGAGCAGGCATGAGCGCCGACGAGCTCGCACAGCCGCGCGACACGAACGCACCCGACGGCCGCAAGGTGACGGAAGTCGCGGTCGGCGTGATGGTGCAGCCGGACGGACGCTATCTGCTCGCGCAGCGGCTGCAGGGCAAGCCGTACGAAGGCTACTGGGAGTTTCCGGGCGGCAAGCTGGAAGCCGGGGAAAGCGTCGAGGATGCGCTCGCGCGCGAACTGCACGAGGAACTCGGCATCGTCGTCACGGCCAGCCACCGCTGGCATACGCTCGAGCACGATTATCCGCACGCATACGTGCGGCTCTATTTCTGCAAGGTGACGGGCTGGACGGGCGAGCCGCACAGCAAGGAAGGGCAGGCATTCGTGTGGCAGTCGCTTCCGGTCGACGTCGCGCCGTTGCTGCCGGCGGCGCTGCCGGTACTCGAACTGCTCGAGAAGGAAGCGGCGTCGCGCTGACGCCGTGGTGCGGCCGCGAGCAAATTGCGGCGGCCGTCATATCGCGGGCGGTAGCCGCGCGCTGTTCAGCTGTCGCGGCGGCCGTCCGTGCCGTCCTCTTCCGATGCGGGGCCCTCGTCCGACGTGCCGCCGATCCGGTACTTTTCGGCCGCCCACGCGCCGAGGTCCAGTTGTTTGCAGCGGGCCGAGCAGAACGGGCGGAATTGACTTTCAGGCGTCCAGCGCACTTCTGCGCCGCACGATGGGCATTTCACAACGGTCGTCATACGAAAGCATCAAACCGGCCCGCGGCCGTTACAGATTGCACAGTGTCAGTTGGAACGGCACGTCGATGTCCACCGCGCGCGGCCGTACGTCGCCGTCCTGCATCGTGAACCGCACCCACAGCATGTATTTGTTCGCGCTCGCTTCGGGGATCACGTGCAGCTCGGGCGCGACGCACACCTGCATCAGCTGATAGCTGCGGCCGGACAGCATCTGCTGATAGCTGCCCTGCATCGCCATGACCTTCGAAGCCTGACCCGATTCGCGTGCGAGGCGCAGCACGATCGCCGCAGCATCGCGCAACGGCAACAGCGGCATGATCCACTTCGCGATATCCTGACGCCGCTGCTCGGCCGGCCATTGCTGCCACGCGTAGTACGACGGCAGGTCGAACTTGCAGGTGCCGCCGGGAATCACCGCTCGGCTGCGAATGCTCGCGAGCCATTCGTTGTCGACGAGGTGCTGCCCGGTCTTGCCCTGCATTTGCGCGAGATTGGCAAGCGTCTGCTCGATCTCGCCGAGCACGGCTTCGAGCGCGTTCTGCTCGATGCCCGGGTTGCCGCGAAACGGGGCGAGCGTCTGACGCTGACGTTCGAGCTCCTTCATCAGATCCGACTTCAGATCCGCGCGGCCCGTCACCTCGGCGATTTCGAACAGCGTCGTCAGCGCGACGTGGTGCTCACGCGGGTCCTCTTGAGCCAAAAAGAACGTGAAGCGCTCGAACAAGTCTTCGAGGCGCAACAGCGTGCGAATTCGCTCGTTGAACGGATACTCGTAAAGAATCAAGCGCGCTCGCCTCTCGGGGTAGGGATTCAGACAATTCAGGACATTCTAATGCTCGCGCTCTACCCTAGCAACGCGCCAATTTCGTACGCCATCACGATGATGCGGTGCGCTCAGCGCGCGGCGGCGGCAAGCCCGAGATACCGTTGGTGCAGTGCATCGACCTGCGCGGCGAGCGTGTCGGGTGTCGTCGCGTCGTTGACGATCACGTCGTCGGCCGCGGCGAGCCGCGCTTCGCGCGTCGCCTGTCTCGCGATGATCGCCTCGACTTGCTCGCGCGTGAATCCGTTGCGGCGCATCACGCGCTCGATCTGGGTTTCCACCGCGCAGTCGACGACGAGCACGCGGTCGGTGCGCGCCTTCCAGGTGCCGGACTCGACGAGCAGCGGCACGACGAACATCACGTACGCTCCCTGCGCTTCGCGGGCCTCGCGCTCGGTCTCGGCCCGGATCAGCGGGTGTGTGATCGCTTCGAGGCGCCGGCGGGCGTCGTCGTTGCTGAAAATCAGTGCGCGCATCCTGGCGCGCTCGAGCGAGCCGTCGGGCGCGACGAAGCCGCGGCCGAACGCTTGCTCGATCGCCGGCATCGCGAGGCCGCCCGGCGCGGTGATTCGGTGCGCGATCAGGTCGGTGTCGACGATCGACGCGCCGCGCACGCCGAACAGGTCTGCGACGGTCGTCTTGCCGCTGCCGATGCCGCCGGTGAGTCCGATCGAAAACATGTCAGCCTCCGCTCACCGCGGCAACCAAACGGAATGCTTCGTCGGTGTGCGGTGGGCACTGCAGCGGGCACTGTGTATACGGGTGGCGTTTCATGTCACGTGCCGAGCGCCAGATAGAAAGGGGTCCCGAAAAACAGCGTCGCCACGCCGCCGGCGGCGAGGAACGGGCCGAACGGGATCGGTTCCTCGAAGCGCATGCGGCCCCGCCACATCGCGACGAGGCCGACGATTGCACCGGTGACCGCGGCGAACAGCACGACTTGCGGCAGCGCAGCCCAGCCCATCCACGCGCCGAGCGCGGCGAGCAGCTTCAGATCGCCGAAGCCGATGCCCTCGATGCCGCGCAGCCATTTGAATAGCCAGTAGATCGCCCACAGGAACAGATAGCCCGCCATCGCGCCGATCACGGCCGAACGCAGCGACGTGAACGTGCCGCCGAGGTTCGCGGCGAGCCCGGCCCAGAGCAGCGGCAGCGTCATCGAGTCGGGCAGATAGCTGGTCCGGATGTCGATTGCGCTCATTGCGAGCAGCGCCGCGCACAGACCGAACGCAGCGAGCGCGGCAACGGTCGGGCCGAACACCGCGAGCGAGCCGGCTGCGAGCAGCGCCGCGGCGATCTCGACAAGCGGATAGCTCGCCCCGATCGTGTGTCCACATTGCCGGCAGCGTCCGCGCAGTGCCACGTAGCTGACGACCGGGATGTTCTCCCACGCGCGCAGCACATGACCGCAATGCGGGCATGCGCTTCGCGGTCGCCAAAGATCGTAGCGCGGCGGATAACCGTCATCCGGGACGGCGGCCTCGTTGCCGGTGGCTTCCGCGATTTCCGCCTGCCATGCGCGGTTCATCATCACGGGCACGCGGTGCACGACCACGTTCAGAAAGCTGCCGACGCACAGGCCGAGCACGACGGCGAACGCATACTGCGCGGCGGGCGGCAGCATCGCGAGCGCGACGAGCACGCTCTCGGGCGATTCGAAAACGGCGGACAGCGGCGCGGACGTCATGAGGCTCCGGTTCAGGCTTAAAAGGCGACAGAATCGGTTGCGATGCTACACCACGTTGCCCAATTGAAGGATGGGCAGATACATCGCGATTACGAGTCCGCCGACCAGTGCGCCCAATACGATCACGATCAGCGGCTCCCCGAGCGCGGCGAGTGCATCGAGGTGTGCGTCGAGCTGCCGTTCGCATAGCGCGGCGATGTCGGCAAGCATCGTGTCGAGCGTGCCGGTTTCCTCGGCGACGGCGATCGGCTGTACGACGTCGTCCGGGAAGCAGCCCGCCGCATGCATTGCGTCGGCCAGCCGCGCACCGCGCAGTACGCGTGCCGCAATCTGCGCAGTGGCCTGCTCGAACACCGGATGACCGGCCGCGCGCTCGAGCGTCGTGAATGCATCGGCGAGCGGTACGCCGGCGCCCAGCAGCGTGGCGAGCGAGCGGCACCAGCGTGCGGCGGCGAACCGCGCGAGTGCGCTGCCGACGAGCGGTGCGCCGAGCAAGCGTCGCGCGAACGCGTAGCGCAGCGGCGGCGAGCGCCGCAGTGCATGATGCGTGCCAAGCGCTGCCGCCGCGGCGCCCGCAGCGAATGCGCCGCCCCACGCCGACGTCGCGGACGACAGCGCGAGCAGCGCGCGCGTCGGCGCCGGCAGTTCGGCGCCGAATCCGTCGAAGATCTGGCGGAACGTCGGTACGACCCACACCATCAACGCGGCCGAGATCGCGAGCGCGAACAGGATGACGGCCGCCGGATACGCGAGCGCCGCGCGCAGCTTGCGCCATTGCGCATCCGCACGCTCGCGATGCTCCGCGACGCGCGTCAGCACGGTGCCGAGCGAACCCGAGGCTTCGCCGACCTCGATCAGCTGCCGATACAGCGTGCCGAACTGCGACGGATAACGCGCCAACGCGGCGGCAAAGCGCTGGCCGCCGACGATTTCGCGCGCGAGGCCCGCGGCGATCCGCGGCAGGCCGTCGCTCGTCCGAGTGCGCGCGAGCATCTCGAGCGACGGCGCGAGCGGCAATCCGGCCTGCAGCAGGCTCGCGAGCTGGCGCGTGAAGCGCGTGACGTCCCGCGTATCGGCCGCCGGCGGTCGGGCCGGCCCGCGCGCATCGAGCGACAGTACCGCGATGCCGTCGCGTGCGAGGGCCGCGCGCGCCGCCGCCGCGTCGAACGCGACGACGGTTCCGCGGCGCGGTGTGCCGTCCCGTGAGCGGCCGCGCCATGCGAAGCGGGTTTCGCGCGTGGGCGTGCGCATGGCGGTCATGCGTCCGGTGTCGCGGCGATGGCCTCCGCGACGCTCGTCGTGCCGTCGCGAACGTGCGCGAGCGCCGCATCGCGCAGACTGCGCATGCCGTCCGCTGCCGCGCATCGTTCAAGTTCGCCCACGCTCGCCCGCGCAACGATGCGTTCGGCGAGTGCGGGCGAAACCGGCATCGTCTGATGCAGACCGATGCGGCCTCGATAACCGATTCCATGACAAGCGGGACAGCCGCGCGGCACGTACGGTCGCCAGCCGGACTCGAGCGCCGCCGGGTCGCATCCGGCTTCGCGCAGCAACTGCGCCGACGCGTCCGAGCGTACGCGGCATGCGCCGCACAGCCGCCGAACGAGGCGCTGCGCGGTGACGAGCCGCAACGCGGCCGCAAGGTTGTACGGCGCGACGCCGATGTCGAGCAGCCGCGCGACGGCCGCCGGCGCGTCGTTCGTGTGCAGCGTCGACAGCACGAGGTGCCCGGTCTGTGCGGCCTTGATCGCGACGTCGGCCGTTTCCGCATCGCGGATTTCGCCGACCATGATCACGTCCGGATCCTGTCGCAGCAGCGCACGCAGCGCGGTCGCGAACGTGAGCCCGGCCTTCTCGGCGACGCCGACCTGGTTGATGCCGTCGAGCTGGATTTCGGCCGGATCTTCGACCGTGCAGACGTTGTGCGCGTCGCGATCGAGCATCTGCAATGCGCAGTAGAGCGACAAGGTCTTGCCGCTGCCGGTCGGCCCCGTCACGAGCACGAGCCCGTGCGGCGCGCGGATGGCGGTCTCCATCGCCGCGGCCTGCTGCGCATCGAAGCCCAGTCGCGTGAGCGTCAGGTCGTGCGGCAGCGTTTCGAGGCGGCGCAGCACGAGCTTTTCGCCGAATAGCGTCGGCAGCGAACTGACTCGATAGTCGCCTCGCGTACCGCTGTCGACCGCGATGCGCAGCCGCCCGTCCTGCGGAAGCCGGCGCTCGGCAATGTCCATGCGCGCGAGTACCTTGATGCGCGTCACGAGGGCGTCGCGCAGATGAGCGGGCGGCCGCATATGCTCGTGCAGCACGCCGTCGATGCGCAGGCGGATGCGCCAGCCGACGTCGAACGGTTCGATATGGATATCGGACGCATCGCGTACGCGAGCCGCGTGCAGCGTGTCCGTCAGCAGCCGCACGGCGGGCGAATCGTCGAGCTGCGCAGCATCGAGCGAACGCCGCGCGGTGGCCGGCGCCGCATCGGACAGCGATGGCGGCGGGCGGTGCATGCGCGGCGGCGGCGCGGAAGAAGGGAAGTTCATGTGAGCCGGCGCGTCGGCCGCGCGTTGATCCGTGACCTGCAGATGGTCGCGCATCGCGGCCGGCGCCGGCAGTCGGCCGTTCGGCTAGCGCGCCGCGGCGCGCGCGCGCGCGCCGCGCGGCTTGAACAGCTTGACGGTGCGTACCGCCTGATCGTCGCTGCGCATCACTTCGAGCATCACGTCGCCGATTTTCAGGCACACGTCGCCTTCCGGAATCTCCTCGAGGATCTCGAGGATCAGGCCGTTCAGCGTCTTCGGCCCGTCGGTCGGCAGCTTCAGGTGCAGCCAGCGGTTCAGTTCGCGCAGCGGCATGCTGGCCGCCACGATGCATTCGCCGTTGTCGTCCCAGCCGCCCGCACGTTCGCTGCGCGGCATCGACGTCGTGAATTCGCCGATCAGCTCCTCGATGATGTCTTCCGGCGTCACGAGGCCTTCGAGCTCCCCGTACTCGTTGACGACGAGCGCGGTGCGTTGCCGGCTTTCCTGAAAATACTGCAGTTGCTGAACGACCGGCGTGCCGGACGGCACGTAATACGGCTCGGCGAGCAGCGCGCGCAGCGTTTCGCGATCGAATTCCTGGTTGTGCAACGCGGTGAGCGTCTTGCGTACGTGCAGCACGCCGAGCACCTTGTCGATATCGCCTTCATAGACGATCAGACGGTTGTGATAGCAGGTTTCGAGCTGATGCAGGATGTCGTCGAGCGGCGCGTAGAAGTTCAGCGACTCGATCTGGCGGCGCGGCACCATCACGTCGTCGACGGTAATGTTCTCGAGGTCGAACAGATTCAGCAGGATGCTGCGGTGCTTGGTCGGCATGAAGCTGCTCGACTCGAGCACGATCGCCCGCAGCTCGTCGGCCGACATGCGCTGATCGCGACCCTTCTTCGTGTTGATGCGCAACACCCACAGCACGCCGTTCGCGAGCGCGTTGACGAACCAGACGACCGGCTTGAACACGCGCATCAGCGGCGCGATCACGAGGCTCGCGGGCAGCGCGATGCGCTCGGGAAACGTCGCGCCGACGATCTTCGGCGCGATTTCGGCGAATACGATGATCAGGAACGCGACGATGCCGGTCGCGATCGACAGCGCGAGATTGTTACGGCCGAACGTATGGAGCGCGATCGACGTCGTGAGCACCGGAATGATCGTGTTGAACAGGTTGTTGCCGATCAGGATCACGCTGAGCAGCAAGTCGGTGCGAGTAAGGAGGCCCTGCGCGGTTTTTGCGCCGAGCGCGCCCTGACCGGCGAGATGCTTCAGCCGATGACGGTTGAGCGCCATCATCGCGGTCTCGGAAATCGAAAAGAAGCTGGAACAGAGGAGAAGCAGGAAGACGGCGCCGATTTGCGCCCATAAGGGAATTTGGTCCACGCGGCGGAAAGGGAGTGAAGGACAGGGATGGAGCGAATATAGCAGAGGCCGGCGGCCGCGATGTGTCGTGCGCGGCACGTGTCGACAGCGTGTACGGGCAAAAAAAAACCGTGCACGGCGTGCACGGTTTTTTGCAAATCTGGTCGGGGTGAGAGGATTCGAACCTCCGGCCTCTACGTCCCGAACGTAGCGCTCTACCAGGCTAAGCTACACCCCGATTTGGACTCGGACGATTTCACGATCTTCTTGAAGACTGCTGCGTCGTCGAGCAAGAACATAACTATAGCGGCGTTTCTTCGAAAATGGAATACCTCGGCGAAGAAATTTTTCGGGGCAGGTCGCCGCCGGGCGTTCGTACCGAACGCGCGCGGCGCATTACGACTGCCGCGACGTCGAATACGAGCACAATCCGAGCAGGCTTTCCTTATAGATCGAATCGGGGAACGCGGCGATTGCCGCAGCTGCGGCCTGGGCTTCCTGCCGTGCGCATTCGAGCGTGTGATCCAGCGCTCCCGAGCGCGTGATCGCATCGAAAATCGTGTCGAAGCGATCGGTGCCGCCCTGTTCGATCGCCTCGCGCGCAAGCGCCGACTGTTCCGGCGTGCCGCGTTCGATCAGATAGATGAGCGGCAGCGTCGGCTTGCCTTCGCGCAGGTCGTCGCCGGCGTTCTTGCCCATTGCCTCGGCGGTGCCTGCGTAATCGAGCCAGTCGTCCATGATCTGGAACGCGGTGCCGATCCGGCGACCGTATTCGGCCGCCGCCGCTTCGGTCGGCGCGTCCGCGCCTGCGAGCACCGCGCCGAGCCGGGCCGACGCTTCGAACAGCTTCGCCGTCTTGTAGCGGATCACCTGCATGTAGCGCGTTTCGTCGACGTCGGCGTCGTGCATGTTCAGCAGTTGCAGCACTTCGCCTTCGGAGATGATCGTCGTCGCTTCGGACAGGATCTCCATCACGCGCATCTTGCCGACGCCGACCATCATCTCGAACGATCGCGAATACAGATAGTCGCCTACCAGCACGCTGGCCGCATTGCCGAACAGCGCATTGGCCGTCTGGCGACCGCGCCGCAATTCGGATTCGTCGACGACGTCGTCGTGCAGCAGCGTCGCCGTATGAATGAACTCGACGACCGCGGCGAGCACGTGCCGCTGATGAGACGTTTCGCCGAGCGCGCCGGCGACCAGCAGCAACAATGCCGGACGCAGCCGCTTGCCGCCCGCGCCGATGATGTATTCGGCGATCTGGTTGATCAGCAGCACGTCCGACGCGAGGCTTTGCCGAATGACGCGATTCACCTGCTCCATGTCGCTGGCGATCGGGGCGAGCAGATGGGCGGCGCTGAGGGTGGGGGAGGCGGTGGACGACGACATGATGATGGAATTGGGTGATGCCGCGGATTATAAGTCGAATCGGCGATATCCCGGTCTGTCGGACGTGCCCGGGCCGCGATTTTGGCCGTTCGGCCGAAGCGCGCATCCGGCAATCGCGGATCGGCTTTGACTTCGATGCTAACCCTCTGTATAATCACGTGTTTTCCGCGCGTGGTGTGCGGAAAAATGGATCCAGAGTGAGGTTCTCAATGTACGCGGTCATAAAAACCGGCGGCAAGCAGTACAAGGTTGCCGTTGGCGAAAAACTCAAAGTAGAACAGATACCGGCTGACATTGACGCTGAAATCACGCTCGACCAGGTTCTCGCAGTGGGCGAAGGCGAATCGATTAAGTTCGGTACGCCGCTGGTCAGTGGGGCTTCCGTCAAGGCCACCGTCGTGTCGCACGGTCGTCACGCCAAGGTCACCATCTTCAAGATGCGTCGCCGGAAGCACTACCAAAAGCACGGCGGCCACCGCCAGAACTACACTGAGCTGCGCATCGACGCGATCAACGCGTAAGCGCCTCGGTAAAGGAGCAATCAGATGGCACACAAAAAGGCAGGCGGCTCGTCCCGGAACGGCCGCGACTCCGAGTCGAAACGTCTCGGCGTGAAGGTGTACGGCGGCCAAGCGATCAACGCAGGCGGCATCATCGTGCGTCAGCGCGGCACGCGCATGCACGCTGGCGAGAACGTCGGCATGGGCAAGGATCACACCCTGTTCGCGCTGGTCGACGGTCACGTGAAGTTCGCGACGAAGGGCGCGGACAAGAAGCATACGGTCATCGTCGTCCCGGCAGCTGCCTGAATTCAGGCATCCCGGGCTTCGTAGCCGAAAGGCCCCGCAGTCTACGCGGGGCCTTTTTTATTTGGTCGTCGCACGCATGTGCGTGGCGGCGGCCGCCGCGTATCCGGCGAACGATGGCCGAATGGCCGATTGTTCAAGCTCGCCGGCGCGCGGCACAATAGCGGAAATACTGGACGGAGTAACGAATGAAGTTCATTGACGAAGCACGAATCGAAGTCATCGCCGGAGATGGAGGTGATGGCAGCGCGTCGATGCGCCGCGAGAAATTCGTTCCGTTCGGCGGGCCGGACGGCGGCGACGGCGGCCGGGGCGGCAGCGTCTATGCGATTGCCGATCGCAACATCAACACGCTGATCGACTACCGTTACGCGAAGAAGCATCTCGCGCGCAACGGCGAAAATGGCCGCGGCTCCGATTGCTACGGCAGGGGCGGCGACGACATCACGCTGCGCATGCCGGTCGGCACGGTCATTACCGACATGGACACCGGCGAACTGATCGCCGATCTCACCGAGCACGGCCAGCAGGTGATGCTCGCGAAAGGCGGCGCCGGCGGCCTCGGCAACCTGCATTTCAAGTCGAGCACGAACCGTGCGCCGCGGCAGAAGACCGACGGAAAGCCGGGCGAGCGGCGCATGCTGAAGCTCGAACTGAAGGTGCTCGCCGATGTCGGGCTGCTCGGCATGCCGAACGCGGGCAAGTCGACGTTCATTTCGTCGGTGTCGAACGCGAAGCCGAAGATCGCCGACTATCCGTTCACGACGCTCGCGCCGAATCTCGGCGTCGTTCGTGTCGGCCCGAGCAAGAGCTTCGTGATCGCCGATATCCCCGGCCTCATCGAAGGTGCCGCCGAAGGCGCGGGTCTCGGCCACCAGTTCCTGCGGCATCTGCAGCGCACGGGCCTGCTGCTGCATCTGGTCGACCTCGCGCCGTTCGACGAGGGTGTCGATCCGGTTGCCGAAGCGACGGCGATCGTCGGAGAACTGCGCAAATACGACGAAGCGCTCTACGACAAGCCGCGCTGGCTCGTGCTGAACAAGCTCGACATGGTGCCGGACGACGAACGCGAAGCGCGCGTCGCCGATTTCCTCGAGCGCTTCGGCTGGGACGGCCCCGTATTCGAAATATCGGCGCTCACCGGCCAGGGCTGCGAAGCGCTGTGCTATGCGATCTACGACTACCTGGCCGAGCATTCGGACGCGCATCGCGCGGCCGAGGAGGAAGATCTCGCGGCTGACGTGCGCTTCCGCGACACGCCGCCTGTCGACGACGGGGCGGCGCCCGGCGGCGGTGCGTGAGCGGCTGCGGAACGCGCCGGACGAGCGGTCTGGCGCACTGAATTTTCAATCGCGCATCACACAGGAGACAGCGCACGATGCGTTCGATCATCGCGGATTCGAAGCGATTGGTGGTGAAGGTGGGCTCCAGCCTCGTAACCAACGACGGCAAAGGGCTCGATCATGCTGCGATCGGCCGCTGGGCTGCGCAGATTGCCGCGCTGCGCGCCCAAGGCAAGGAAGTCGTGCTCGTCAGCTCGGGCGCCATCGCGGAAGGGATGCAGCGGCTCGGCTGGAGCAAGCGGCCGCGTGAGATCGACGAACTGCAGGCCGCTGCAGCAGTCGGTCAGATGGGCCTCGCGCAGGTCTACGAAAGCCGTTTCTCCGAGCACGACATCCGTACCGCGCAGATCCTGCTCACGCATGCCGATCTCGCCGACCGCGAACGCTACCTCAATGCGCGCTCGACGCTGCTTACGCTGCTGCGGCTCGGCGTCGTGCCGATCATCAACGAGAACGACACGGTCGTCACCGACGAGATCAAGTTCGGCGACAACGACACGCTCGGCGCGCTCGTCGCGAATCTGATCGAAGGCGATGCGCTGATCATCCTGACCGACCAGTCCGGGCTGTTCACCGCCGATCCGCGCAAGGATCCGAACGCGACGCTCGTTGAGCAGGCCAATGCGGGCGCACCCGAGCTGGAGGCGATGGCGGGCGGTGCGGGCTCGAGCCTCGGCCGCGGCGGGATGCTGACGAAGATCCTCGCAGCGAAGCGTGCTGCGCACAGCGGCGCGAACACGGTGATCGCGAGCGGCCGGGAGGCCGACGTGCTCGTGCGGCTGGCGGCAGGCGAGGCGATCGGCACACAGCTGATCGCGCGCACCGCGCGGATGGCCGCGCGCAAGCAATGGATGGCCGATCACCTGCAGGTGCGCGGCCACGTCGTCATCGACGCCGGCGCGGTCGAGAAACTGACGGCCGGAGGCAAAAGCCTGCTGCCGATCGGCGTGACGGACGTGCAAGGCGTGTTCGCGCGCGGCGAGGTGATCGCGTGCGTCGGGCCGGACGGCCGCGAAGTCGCGCGCGGCCTCACGAACTACAGCAGCGCGGAGTCGAAGCTGATTCAGCGCAAACCGAGCGGCGAGATCGAGACCGTGCTCGGCTATATGCTCGAGCCGGAGTTGATCCATCGCGACAACCTCGTGCTCGTGTGAGCCGCCGGTGTCGTGCCGGTCGACGACAAAAAAGCCCGCACGATGCGGGCTTTTTTGTCGCATGCAGCGCGAATGATCCGCGCCGCGACGTCAACGCAGCTGACTCATCGCGGTGCGATGGAACCGGATGTTTTCCAGAATCTGCTGCGTCGTACCCTGCGGCATCTTGTTCGCGCAGAAGTAGTCCTGGTACAGCGCCGCGTGATATGCGTTCAGTTCGCCGTTTTCGATGCGCCGCCAGTCGTTCTCGACCGTGCGATCCCAGCCGTCGTGGTCGGAATTCAGCCCCGCATACTGACGCCATTCGTACGTATCGCAACGAATGCCCTCGTAGATCACGTTGCGCGCGCCCGCCGGGCTCGTGACGACGACCGTATAGCGCACGACGCCGTCGCTGCCCACTGCAAGCGACTTCGCATCGACGAAAAACTTGAGCGGC
Source organism: Burkholderia dolosa (assembly GCF_902499135.1). Lineage (GTDB taxonomy): Bacteria > Pseudomonadota > Gammaproteobacteria > Burkholderiales > Burkholderiaceae > Burkholderia > Burkholderia dolosa. The sequence continues at coordinate 43,791 of NZ_CABVPR010000020.1, read as the reverse complement.
GTGTTCTGCGACACGTTGAACGGCAGCAAATCGCCGGGCTGCGGCAGCGGAGGCAGCGTATCGACGGCGTTTTCCTTCCACGTGCCCTGACGATCGAGCAGATACACGAACGCGCTGTCATCCTTGTTCGTCGGCGCCTTCGAATTCGCGCAGCCGGCCAGGGCGGCCGCCGCTGCGATCGATGCGAGCGCGAGAGCAATCGCTTTCAATATGCATTCCTCGTAAAAAAAGGGCGCGACACCAAGGTCGCGCCCGGTCTTGCAGTTCGACTCGTCACTTTCCGACGATCACGCGGGGCGGCATCTCGTCGAGCGTGCTCGCTTCCACTTCGACCTCGGAGCAGACGACCGATGTGTCGACATTCGTTAACGTCTGCGGAGGCTGCGCGCCCAGCACGCGCGGATAGCGCGGCGGACGCGGCCCACGCGGCTTGTCGGCTCGCTGCGCTGGGCGGCGCAGGAAGCGCGACAGTTCCGTCAGCGCCAACTGATAGACATCCCGCTTGAACTCGATTACCGCATCGAGCGGCACCCAGTACTCGTTCCAGCGCCACGCATCGAACTCCGGGTGATCGGTCGCGCGCAAGCAAATGTCGCAATCGCGTCCGACCATCCGCAGCAGGAACCAGATCTGCTTCTGGCCGCGGTAATGACCGCGTACTTCGCGTTTGATGAACTTGTCAGGCACCTCGTAACGCAACCAGTCGCGAGTACGACCGATTATCTTGACGTGTTCCGGCAGCAGGCCCGTCTCCTCGTGCAGTTCCCGGTACATCGCCTGCATGGGGGTCTCGCCGTACTTGATCCCGCCTTGAGGAAACTGCCAGGAATGCTCGCGGAGCCGTTTGCCCCAAAACACCTCGTTGCGCGCGTTCAAGAGGATGATGCCGACGTTCGGGCGAAAGCCTTCACGATCCAGCATACAACCACCTTCGAATCCTTTAAAATTGCTTTGATTATAAACAGATAACGGGCGCTGCGCACCGTGACGGAGCGAATCCGCGCGGGGCGCGCCGGCTGAATTGTCCCTGATTAGTCTGCTACGTCATCTGCGCCATCGCCGTTCGTCGCGCGCAGCTTTTTCACCTTGAAACTTTTTCGGGCGCCCCGCGCTGGGGCGCCGTTTTTGGAACCGTCCGCATGAAAGCTTCCCGTTTCTTTATCGGCACCCTGAAAGAAGCACCCGCCGACGCAGAGATCGTCAGCCACAAGCTGATGGTGCGCGCCGGCATGATCCGCCGCGTCGCCGGCGGCATCTACAACTACCTGCCGATCGGCCTGCGTTCGATTCGCAAGGTCGAGGCAATCGTGCGCGAGGAAATGAACCGGGCGGGCGCCATCGAACTGCTGATGCCGGCCGTGCAGCCGGCGGAGCTGTGGCAGGAGTCGGGCCGCTGGGAGCAGTACGGTCCCGAGCTGCTGCGCTTCAAGGATCGCAAGGACAACGACTTCGTGATCGGGCCGACGCACGAGGAAGTCGTCACCGACATCGCGCGCAACCAGATCAAGAGCTACCGGCAGATGCCGGTGAACTTCTACCAGATCCAGACGAAGTTCCGCGACGAGATTCGTCCGCGTTTCGGCGTGATGCGCGGCCGCGAATTCATCATGAAGGACGCGTACTCGTTCGACAAGGATGCGGCGGGTCTCGACGAGTCGTATCGCAAGATGTACGACGCGTACGTGCGCATCTTCACGCGCCTCGGGCTGGAGTTCCGTGCGGTCGCGGCCGACAGCGGCTCGATCGGCGGCAACTTCTCGCACGAATTCCACGTGATCGCCGACACCGGCGAGGATGCGATCGCGTACTGCCCGACGTCCGATTTCGCGGCGAACGTCGAGGCGGCCGAAGCGCTGCCGCTGATTGCCGAGCGCGCGGCGCCGGTCGAAGCGCTGCAGAAGGTCGCAACGCCGGGCAAGGCGAAGTGCGAAGCCGTCGCCGAGCTGCTGAACATCCCGCTCGAGCGCACGATCAAGTCGATCGTGCTCGCAACCGACAACGAAGGCACCGAGCCGACCATCTGGCTCGTGATGCTGCGCGGCGATCACGACCTGAACGAGATCAAGGTGTCGAAGCTGCCTGGGCTGAAGAACCATCGCTTCGCGACCGAGCAGGAAATCGTCGAGTGGTTCGGCACGCCGCCCGGCTATCTGGGCCCGATCGGCACGAAGAAGCCGGTGAAGGTGATCGCCGATCGCACGGTGGCGAACATGAGCGACTTCGTCGTCGGCGCGAACGAGGTCGACTATCACATCGCAGGCGTGAACTGGGGCCGCGATCTGCCGGAGCCGGACGTCGCCGACGTGCGCAACGTGAAGAAGGGCGATCCGTCGCCGGACGGCAAGGGCGTGATCGACATCTGCCGCGGCATCGAAGTCGGCCACGTGTTCCAGCTCGGCACCAAGTATTCGGAAGCGATGGGCGCGACGTTCCTCGACGAATCGGGCAAGCCGCAGCCGATGCTGATGGGCTGCTACGGCGTCGGCATCACGCGGATTCTCGGCGCGGCGATCGAACAGAACTTCGACGACAAGGGCATCATCTGGCCGGAGTCGATCGCGCCGTTCGAGGTCGTGCTGTGCCCGATGGGCTACGACCGCAGCGACGCGGTGCGCGAGGCCGCCGACAAGCTGTACGCGGAGCTCGTCGCGGCCGGCATCGACGTGATCCTCGACGATCGCGGCGAGCGCCCGGGCGTGATGTTCGCGGACTGGGAGCTGATCGGCGTGCCGCACCGCGTCGTGATCGGCGAGCGCGGGCTGAAGGAAGGCAAGATCGAGTACCAAGGCCGCCGCGACACCGAAGCGACGCTGCTGCCGGCCGACGCGGCCGCGGCGACGGTCGCGGAGAAGGTCCGCGCCGCGCTCGCACGCTAAGCGCGTCGACAGGGAGGCACGGTGGAATACACGTTCCTGTCGGCCACCGTGCTGCTCGTGCTGATCACGGATCCGCTCGGCAACATTCCGCTGTTCATCACGGCGATGCGCGACGTGCCGCGCGAGCGGCGCGTGAAGCTGATCCTGCGCGAAGTCGGGATCGCGTTCGTGATCCTGCTGTTCTTCATGGTCGTCGGCGACCGCTTCCTGCGGATGATGAGCCTGACCGATCTGTCGCTGCGGCTCGGCGGCGGGATCGTGCTGTTCCTGATCGCGCTGCGGATGATTTTCCCGCATCCGGACGGCGCGCTCGGCAGCGATCCGCGCGCGGGCGGCGAGCCGTTCATCGTGCCGCTCGCGATTCCGGCGCTCGCGGGGCCGTCCGCGCTCGCGACGGTGATGCTGCTGACGTCGCAGGCGCCAGGCAAGATGTTCGAGTGGGTCGGCGCGCTGACGGTAACGATGATCGTCTGCGCGGTCACGCTGGTACTGGCCGAGCGGATCCAGCATTGGTTGGGCGAGCGCACGGTCGCGGCGTTCGAGCGGCTGATGGGGCTTGTGCTCGTCGCGATCTCGGTCGAGATGCTGCTGGCCGGGATCCGCGCGTTCGTGCACCAGCTGTAGCGGGCGCTCGTCGCGCATGCGGCGAACGAAAAAAAGCGGCGCGCCGGGTTCCCGGCGCGCCGCTTTCTATTTATATAGTGCAGCGAGCGGCGTCAGACGTCCGCGGTGAGCGCGCGGATCGTCGGCAGGTTGCGCCAGTAGCCTTTCGCGTCCATGCCGCAGCCGAACACGTAACGGTCCGGCACCGAGAAACCGCAGTAGTCGGGATGCAGCGGTTTCGGTTTCGCGAGCGTCTTCTCGCACAGCACGGCCGACATGAACCGCTTCGCGCCCATGTCGAGGATGCGGTCGCGGATCGCGGCCATCGTTTCGCCTTCGTCGAGGATGTCGTCGAGCACGAGCACGATCCGGTCCTTCACCGATTCGCGCGGTGCGACGCGCCAGTGCATTTCCGGGCTGCCCTGCGTCGTGTTGCGGTACCGCGTCAGGTGGATGTAGTCGAACTCCAGCGGGAAGTCGAGATGCGGCAGCAGCATCCCGGTAAACACCGCGGCGCCGCCCATCACCGAGAGCACGAGCGGGAACGCATCGCCGATGTCGGCGCGGATCGCGTCGGCCATCCGCGCGATCGACGCATTGACGGCGTCGGCCGAAACGATCTCTTCGGAGTGGTCGAAAATGTGGAGGGCTTCTTCGCGGTTCATGTGTCGTGGCGTGCAGTCGGTATACAAACAAGAATGAAGCAGAACGGCCGGTGCGCGCTACGGCGAAAACCCGCGCGCCGGCCGACGGCGCGATCAGCGCAGGCCGGGCATCATGCCCTTCAGGCCGCGCATCATTTTCTGCATGTTGCCGCCCTTCAGCTTCTTCATCATCGTGCGCATCTGGTCGTACTGGTTCAGCATCCGGTTCACTTCCTGCACCGGCACGCCGGCGCCGGCCGCGATGCGGCGCTTGCGGGTCGCCTTGATGATCTCGGGCTTCGCGCGTTCGGCGGGCGTCATCGAGCTGATGATCCCTTCCATCCGGCGGATCTGCTTTTCCGCCTGGCTCATGTCGGCGCCGGCGGCCGCCTGCTGGAACTGCGCGGGCAGCTTGTCCATCAGCGACGACAGGCCGCCCATGTTCTTCATCTGCGAGATCTGCGCGCGGAAATCGTTCAGGTCGAAGTCGCCGCCTTTCTTGACCTTGTCGGCGAGCTTCTGCGCGGCCTGCACGTCGACGCCGCGCTGCGCTTCCTCGACGAGCGCGAGGATGTCGCCCATCCCGAGAATCCGGTTCGCCATCCGGTCCGGATGGAACACCTCGAGGCCGTCGAGCTTCTCGGCGACGCCGACGAACTTGATCGGCTTGCCGGTGATGTGACGCACGGACAGCGCGGCGCCGCCGCGCGAATCGCCGTCGAGCTTGGTCAGCACGACGCCGGTGAGCGGCAGTGCGTCGTTGAACGCCTTCGCCGTGTTGACCGCGTCCTGCCCGAGCATCGCGTCGACGACGAACAGCGTTTCGGCCGGCTTCAGCGTGCCGTGCAGCGCGGCGATTTCCTGCATCATCGCTTCGTCGATGCCGAGGCGGCCGGCCGTATCGACGATCAGCACGTCATGGTAGTGGCGCTTCGCCCAGTCGACCGCGGCCACCGCGATGTCGACCGGCTTCTGGTCCGGCGTCGACGGGAAGAAGTCCGCGCCGACCTGTTCGCTCACCGTTTTGAGCTGCATGATCGCGGCCGGGCGATACACGTCGCACGACACGGTCAGCACCTTCTTCTTGTATTTCTCGCGCAGCAGCTTCGCGAGCTTGCCGACGGTCGTGGTCTTGCCCGCGCCCTGCAGGCCGGCCATCAGGATCACGGCCGGCGGCGTGACCGCGAGGTTCAACTCGGCCGCCTTGCCTTCGTAGTCGCCGCCGATCACGGCGGTCAGTTCCTTCTGGACCACGCCGACGAGCGCCTGACCCGGCGACAGGCTGCTGATCACCTCCTCGCCGAGCGCCTTTTCCTTCACCTTCGCGATGAATTCGCGCACGACGGGCAGCGCGACGTCGGCTTCCAGCAGCGCGAGACGCACCTCGCGCAGCATCTCCTGCGTGTTCGCTTCGGTAAGGCGGGCCTCGCCGCGCAGCGTCTTGACGACGCGCGCCATCCGTTGAGTGAGATTGTCGAGCATGGGGAGCGGTGGACAGTGGGGCCCGAAGGCGCGGCGGGACCGAACAAAGCGGACCGTCGCGGCGCAGGGGCCTAGTGTAAACTTCGAACATGGATATTGTACTGTATGCCCTCACCGCATTCCTGTACGGCGGCCTCGCCGTCGCGGGCTGGCGCGCGCACCGCCAGGGCGCGGCGCCGCTCGTCGCGAGCGTGCCGGCCGTGCCGGTTCCGGCGTCCGCCGCGTCCGGGATGAGCGGGGCCGGCCGCGCGTTGCTGTTCGCCGCGCTCGTCGCGCACGGCGTGCTGCTGCACATGACGATCTTTCCGCACGACGCGATGATCTTCGGTTTCGCGTTCGCGCTGTCCGCGATGTTCTGGCTCGGCGCCGGCATCTACTGGATCGAGAGCTTCTTCTTCCCGCTCGACAGCCTGCGCCTGCTCGTGCTGCCGCTCGCGTGCGGCGCGTCGCTGCTGCCGCTCGCGTTCGGCGGCGTAAGGGTGCTGCCGTATGCCGCAGCGCCGCTGTTCAAGCTGCACTTCCTGATCGCAAACATCGCGTACGGGCTGTTCGCGATCGCGGCGCTGCACGCAATCCTGATGCTGATGGTCGAGCGGCGGCTGCAGTCGCTGCGCAGCGGCGGGCGCGACGGCTCGACCGGATGGATCGCGAGCTGGCTCGAAACGCTGCCGCCGCTGCTCACGCTCGAGAAGCTGCTGTTCCGCCTGATCGGCGCCGGCTTCGTGCTGCTGACGCTGACGCTGGCATCGGGCATCCTGTTCAGCGAGCAGGTCGATGCACGCGCACTGCGGCTCGACCACAAGACGGTATTCGCGATCCTGTCGTGGCTGATGTTCGGCGGGCTGCTGGTGGCCCGCAAGACGTCCGGCTGGCGGGGCCGCGGCGCGGCGCGCTGGGTGCTCGTATCGTTTGCCGCGCTGTTGCTCGCGTATGTCGGCAGCCGATTCGTTTTCGAGGTGCTGCTGCACCGTTCCGTGGTTTGAACGCAGGTTGCCGATGCGACAGATTCTTCTCCTGATTCTTCTCTTTTTCGCGGGCTCGTGGATCGCGCGCAAGCTGCGCCACGCACAGGAGCACGCGCAGGCGCGCACTGGCCGCGGCGCGGGCGAAGGCGGCTCGCCCGGATACGGCGCCGGGTCCGCGCGCACGAACGGCGGCGCCCGCTCGCTGCCGGAGCCGATGGTGCGCTGCGCCGAGTGCGGCGTGCACGCGCCGAAGGGCGATGCCGTCGTCGCGGGCGGCGACTACTTCTGCAGCACCGAGCATGCGCAGCGCCATGCGGCGCGTGCGGGCGGCGACGACGCACGATGAGCGACGCACGGCTGCTGTCGGTCGACGCGCGCGGCTGGGTGAGCGAAGCGCGCCACGCGCCGTCGCCGAACTTCGAGGCGCGGCCCGCGGGCGCGGTGCCGACGCTCGTGATCGTCCACAACATCAGCCTGCCGCCCGGCGAGTTCGGCGGCGACGCGATCGAAGCGCTGTTCCTCAATCGCCTCGACTGCGATGCACACCCGTATTACCAGACCCACCTGCGCGGCGTGCGCGTATCCGCACACTTCCTGATCCGCCGCGACGGCGAACTCGTGCAGTTCGTGTCGTGCGACCAGCGCGCGTGGCATGCGGGCTCGTCCGAGTTCTTCGGCCGGCCGCGCTGCAACGATTTCTCGATCGGCATCGAGCTCGAAGGCGCGGACGACGTGCCGTTCGACGACGCGCAGTACACGACGCTCGCCGCACTCGCGCGCACGCTCGCCGCGCGCTATCCGATCGACGCGCTCGCCGGGCACTCGGACGTCGCGCCGGGCCGCAAGACCGACCCGGGCCCGCATTTCGATTGGCCACGCTTCGCGTACGAAGCCGGCTTTTCCGCCGAATACTTTCCTTTCCGTCAGCACTGAGCGCAGGTTTTTTTGAGCCGCGAAATTTTTTTCGCGGACCGACGCCTTGTCGCGTCGGGACATTCGCGGCGCGAGTGCGATGTCAAGCCCTCGCGCGCAAATTAAGCGTTTGGACGTCGTCCGAATGTCCACTATACTTGGTGCCAGCTGAGCAGTTCTGCACTAGATATAGTGTGTGTCGCAGGGAAAACCCCAGCGGCACCGGCCGGCGGGCAACGCCGGCGCACGGGGTTCTCAGAGCGGCGCGTCAGGCCGGGGGCGGTCCGGGCGTCGCAAATCCAGCGCAGCGATCTTCGACGGGGCAGGGGCAGACATGACGAAGCACACGACCGGATCGGTTGTCGCGCATCGACCGAACCGGCTTCCCCGACGCATCGCTCGCGTCTTACCGCTCGCGCACCGCGTTGCGCAGCGTTCGTTTTAATCCGCGGTTCTCTCCGCACCATCCAACACCAGGAGCTTTGCACATGCAAACCACCGACAACGCGACGTCCCAGTACGAGAGCGCTTCGAGCCGCCCTCTCGGCGGGGCCGAACACGGCGCGCAGGCGCTCGCGCCGCAGGCTACGTTCGCCGACTACAAGGTGATCCGCCGCAATGGCAGCGTGGTGTCGTTCGAGCCTTCGAAGATCGCGATCGCGGTGACCAAGGCGTTCCTGGCCGTCAACGGCGGGCAGGGCGCGGCATCGGCGCGCGTGCGCGAGCAGGTCGAGCAGCTGACGCGCAACGTCGTGCGCGCGCTGCTGCGCAGCCGCCCGAACGGCGGCACGTTCCATATCGAGGACATCCAGGATCAGGTCGAGCTCGCGCTGATGCGCGGCGGCGAGCACAACGTCGCGCGTGCGTACGTGCTGTATCGCGAGAAGCGTCACCTCGAGCGCCAGCACGCGGGCGAGGAAGCGGCCGCAGCGGGCGGCGAGGCGAGCAGCGGCATCAACGTCGTCGACAACGGCGTCACGCGTCCGCTCGACCTGAATGCGCTGCGCGCGCTGATCGTGTCGGCGTGCGACGGCCTCGGCGCTGCGGTTAACCCTGAGCCGATCGTCGCGGAGACGGTGAAGAACCTGTACGACGGCGTGCCGATGAGCCAGGTCTACGACTCGGCGATCCTGGCCGCACGCACGATGATCGAGAAGGACCCGGCCTACAGCCAGGTCACGGCGCGCATCCTGCTGCACACGATCCGCCGCGAGATCCTCGGCGAGGAAGTGGTGCAGTCCGAGATGTCGACCCGCTATGCCGAATACTTCCCGCAGTTCCTGAGGCGCGGCGTCGAAGCCGGCCTGCTCGACGACAAGCTGCTGCAGTTCGACCTGAAGCGCCTCGGCGAGGCGCTCGACGCGAACCGCGATCTGCAGTTCGGCTATCTCGGCCTGCAGACGCTGTACGACCGCTATTTCCTGCACGTCGACGGCACGCGCATCGAAATGCCGCAGGCGTTCTTCATGCGCGTCGCGATGGGCCTGTCGCTGAACGAGATCGACCGCGAGGCGCGCGCGATCGAGTTCTACAACGTGCTGTCGAGCTTCGACTTCATGAGCTCGACGCCGACGCTGTTCAACTCGGGCACGCACCGCTCGCAGCTGTCGTCGTGCTACCTGACGACGGTCGCGGACGATCTCGACGGCATCTACGAAGCGCTGAAGGAAAACGCGCTGCTGTCGAAGTTCGCCGGCGGTCTCGGCAACGACTGGACGCGCGTGCGCGCGCTCGGCTCACATATCAAGGGCACGAACGGCAAGTCGCAAGGCGTGGTGCCGTTCCTGAAGGTCGTCAACGACACGGCCGTCGCGGTGAACCAGGGCGGCAAGCGCAAGGGCGCGGTGTGCGCATACCTCGAATCGTGGCACCTCGACATCGAGGAGTTCCTCGAGCTGCGCAAGAACACCGGCGACGACCGCCGCCGCACGCACGACATGAACACGGCGAACTGGATTCCCGATCTGTTCATGAAGCGCGTGATGGAAGGCGCCGACTGGACGCTGTTCTCGCCGTCGACCTGCCCGGATCTCCACGACAAGTTCGGCGCCGAGTTCGAGGCGGCTTACACGGCTTACGAAGAGAAGGTCGCACGCGGCGAGATCAAGCTGTTCAAGAAGATCCCGGCGCAGCAGCTGTGGCGCAAGATGCTCGGGATGCTGTTCGAGACCGGCCACCCGTGGATCACGTTCAAGGATCCGTGCAACGTGCGCTCGCCGCAGCAGCACGTCGGCGTCGTCCACTCGTCGAACCTGTGCACGGAAATCACGCTGAACACGAGCGACACCGAAATCGCGGTCTGCAACCTCGGCTCGGTGAACCTCGTCGCGCACCTGGTGAAGCAGCCGGACGGCAGCTACGCGCTCGACCACGACAAGCTCAAGCGCACGATCAGCGTCGCGATGCGGATGCTCGACAACGTGATCGACATCAACTACTACGCGGTGCCGAAGGCGCGTAACTCGAACCTGAAGCACCGTCCGGTCGGCATGGGCATCATGGGCTTCCAGGACTGCCTGCACCTGCTGCGCACGCCGTATGCGTCGGAGGCGGCGGTCGAGTTCGCCGATCGCTCGATGGAGGCGGTCTGCTACTACGCGTACTACGCGTCGACCGAGCTGGCCGAGGAGCGCGGTCGCTACTCGAGCTACCGCGGCTCGCTGTGGGATCGCGGCATCCTGCCGCAGGACACGCTGAAGCTGCTGGCCGAAGCGCGCGGCGGCTACGTCGAGGTCGACATGTCCGAGACGCTCGACTGGGCGGCACTGCGTGCGCGCATCGCGACGCACGGGATGCGCAACTCGAACTGCGTCGCGATCGCGCCGACGGCGACGATCTCGAACATCATCGGCGTGTCGGCGTGCATCGAGCCGACCTTCCAGAACCTGTACGTGAAGTCGAACCTGTCGGGCGAGTTCACGGTGGTAAACGAGTACCTGGTGCGCGACCTGAAGGAGCGCGGCCTGTGGGACGAGGTGATGGTCGCCGACCTGAAGTACTTCGACGGCATGCTGTCGCGCATCGACCGCATCCCGGCCGACCTGCGCGCGATCTACGCGACCGCGTTCGAGGTCGATCCGAAGTGGCTAGTCGAGGCGGCATCGCGTCGCCAGAAGTGGATCGACCAGGCGCAGTCGCTGAACATCTACATGGCGGGCGCGTCGGGCAAGAAGCTCGACGAGGTCTACAAGCTCGCCTGGCTGCGCGGTCTGAAGACGACCTACTATCTGCGCACGATGGCGGCGACGCACGTCGAGAAGTCGACGGTCGCACACGGCGCGCTGAATGCGGTGCCGACCGGCGGCGGCTCGAGCAGCGGCGGCGCGCAAGGCGCAGCGGGCGGCTTCGGTGCGGCAGGCGGCGAAGCATCGTCGGGCGCACTCAATGCCGCACCGGCGCTGGCGCCGGTCGAAGCCGACGGTCCGGTGTGCACGATGCGTCCGGGCGACCCGGGCTTCGACGAGTGCGAAGCGTGCCAGTAACGCAGCGCGCGTAGCCGAAGCGGATGCGAGCGGCGCGCACGACGACCGATCGAGGTTGAAGTGTGCGTCGCTCTCTACTAAAAAAATGATAAGGAATCTGTAACGCGACACCTGCGTTGCAGGCAGTGACAAACGATCGAAACATCCCCGACGACGTCGCGTTTCGATCGACGTTCGATGCGTCGAGCGCACCTCACGAACCATGCGCGACACACGTCGCGTGCTGCACGAACGACGATGCGTTGCTCAAAGTGTTGTATCGAGGTCGCAACGCGAATCGAAAAAAGGATTTTTCGTGAGCGAACCCTTTTATCGCTCAGGAAAAGATGGTACAAACCGTTCTAAATTGATGGTGAGAATTTATGCTCAACTGGGATGACGAGATGACCGCCGTAACTCCCGCGAGCGGAGCGCAGCAAAACGCGACGCGCACCTCCGCAGGGATGGCTGTCGGAATGCAGGCTGCAACGCCTGCCGCCCATCAGGTCCGCGACATTTTCGAAGGCGATCTTGCGGTGCCGCCGCAAGCATCGGCTATTCCCGCAGGCGGTTCGGAAGCGCGGGTCAACGTCGCCGACAAGCGCATCATCAACGGCCAGACCGACGTCAATCAGCTGGTGCCGTTCAAGTACAAGTGGGCGTGGGAGAAGTACCTGGCCGGTTGCGCGAACCACTGGATGCCGCAGGAAATCAACATGTCCCGCGACATCGCCCTCTGGAAGGATCCGAACGGTCTGACCGAGGACGAGCGTCGCATCGTCAAGCGCAACCTCGGCTTCTTCGTGACGGCCGACTCGCTCGCCGCGAACAACATCGTGCTCGGCACGTATCGTCACATCACGGCGCCCGAGTGCCGGCAGTTCCTGCTGCGCCAGGCGTTCGAAGAGGCGATCCACACGCACGCTTATCAATACATTGTCGAATCGCTCGGTCTCGATGAAGGCGAGATCTTCAACGCGTACCACGAGGTCCCGTCGATTCGCGCGAAAGACGAATTCCTGATCCCGTTCATTCATACGCTGACGGATCCGGCCTTCAAGACCGGCACGCTCGAAGCCGACCAGAAGCTGCTGAAGTCGCTGATCGTGTTCGCCTGCATCATGGAAGGCCTGTTCTTCTATGTCGGGTTCACGCAGATCCTCGCGCTCGGCCGCCAGAACAAGATGACGGGTGCTGCAGAGCAATATCAGTACATCCTGCGCGACGAGTCGATGCACTGCAATTTCGGCATCGACCTGATCAACCAGATCAAGCTCGAAAATCCGCATCTGTGGACGCCGGAATTCCGCGCGGAAATTCGCGAGCTGTTCAAGCAGGCTGTCGAGCTCGAATACCGCTACGCCGAGGACACGATGCCGCGCGGCGTGCTGGGCTTGAACGCGTCGATGTTCAAGAGCTATCTGCGCTTCATCTGCAACCGCCGTTGCCAGCAGATCGGCCTCGATCCGCTGTTCCCGAACGAGGAAAACCCGTTCCCGTGGATGAGCGAGATGATCGACCTGAAGAAGGAGCGCAACTTCTTCGAGACGCGTGTGATCGAGTATCAGACCGGGGGCGCGCTGTCCTGGGAATGACCCGCAGCAGCGAACCCGTTACACGATGGAGCAGCCGGCCGCCTCTCGGGCGCCGGCCCAAGGTTTAGGAGCAAGAACGCCTGATGCAAAGCATGCCCGGTGCCTTAACGGCCCAACGACACGACAGGCACTTTGCGAACCCTTCAGTGGGATGGGCAAACTTCCCTCCGGAAAAAGCGGGCAGCCGTGTGGCTGTCCGCTTGATCAAGCGATTAGCGGTGGCGGCGCGAGGTGCGCCGGCTGCCGACTTGATTTGGCGCGCGAGGCCGGGCGGCTTCGCGCGCCATACCGTATTCATTAGCGTAAGCGCGCGGTATCTGCGTACGCCGATGAATAGCCCGCTTCGAAGCGCACGTCCTGAACAGCGTCCGCGGGAAGCGGGTTTTGACGAAGGGTGTAGTTTGAACTGACTCTCATCTGAACCTGAAGGAGAACAACATGGCTACTGCCAAGAAGAAACCGGCTGCTAAGAAGGCTGCTGCCAAGAAGACCGCTGCGAAGAAGGCTGCTCCGGCGAAGAAGACCGCAGCAGTGAAGAAGGTCGCTGCGAAGAAAGTCGCCGTGAAGAAGGTTGCTGCGAAGAAGGCGCCGGCGAAGAAGGCTGCAGCGAAGAAGGTCGCAACGAAGAAGGTTGCCGCGAAGAAGGCACCGGCGAAGAAGGCCGCAGCAAAGAAGGTCGCGACGAAGAAGGTCGCTGCGAAGAAGGCCGCACCGGCGAAGAAGGCTGCTGCGAAGAAGGCCGCGCCGGCGAAGAAGGCTGCTGCGAAGAAGGCCGCACCGGCGAAGAAGGCCGCTGCGAAGAAGGCGGCACCGGCGAAGAAGGCCGCTGCGAAGAAGGCCGCGCCGGCGAAGAAGGCTGCCGCGAAGAAAGCCGCGCCTGCGAAGAAGGCCGCACCGGCGAAGAAAGCTGCTGCGCCGAAGAAGGCCGTCGTGAAGAAGGCTGCGCCGGCAACGACCGCGTCGACCGCATCGGTCGCACCGGCCGCGGGCGTGAAGACCGCGCTCAACCCGGCAGCTGCATGGCCGTTCCCGACCGGCAGCCGTCCGTAATCGCGGCTGACCCGTACCCGGACACTCGCGTGGTGTCCGTGGGTTGAGTAGCGCTACTCAATCGCTCCCGCCATCTGGCTCAGATGGCGGGATTTTTTTATCCGCGCGGCAGCCCGCACGATGCGTACGGACGAAAAAAAACGCATGTGCAGCTTCGCACATGCGTTCGACCGCGGCTTGTGCCGCGTGCTGAGGATGCCCGTTAGTGCGTGACGCGCGTGACGCCGCCGCTCGACAGCAAGCGTACGCGTTCGCCGGCGCGGAACACCTCGCCGCTCGCCGCTTGCGTGATCGAGCGCAGGTCGCCGTTGTCGAGGCGCACCGTAATTTCGACGCCGTTCGCGGTACTCAGGTTTTCGCCGATCGCATTGCCTGCGACAGCGCCCGCGAGACCGCCTGCGATGGCGGTCAGGATCGACCCCCGGCCGCCGCCGATTGCGCTGCCGGCCACCGCGCCGAGCGCGCCGCCGCCGAGCGTGCCGATCGCGCTGCCGCCGCCGTCGGACTGGATGCGCACCGCCCGAACGCTTTCGACCGTCCCCATGCGTACCGTCTGTTCGCGCTGTGCCTGGCCGACGCTATAGACGTCCGCCGAACCGGGCGGCGTGAAGCAGCCGGCGAGGGTCAGCGTGGCGGTGACCATGGCCGCGAGCGTGAGGGTTTTTTTCGTCAGCATCTTTGCTCTCCAACAATATTCATTTGAGACTGTAACCGAATGCAGCCTCGAAGCGCGCGTCGATTTCGGCGCGCGTCAGTGCGTAAGTCTGGGGCCCCTGGTGAGCGATCTTCAGCGAACCCATCAGGCTCGCGAGGCGGCCCGTGGTTGCCCAGTCGAGACCGTTCTCGATGCCGTACAGCAGCCCGCCCCGGAAGGCATCGCCGCAGCCGGTCGGATCGACGACGCGCTCGGCGCGCACGACGGGAATATGTTCTTCGCCGTTTTTGTGAAGAATGGTGGAGCCGTGCTCGCCGCGCGTGATGATCAACGCCTGAACCCGGCTGGCGATTTCCTGTTCGGACAAGCCCGTCTTGTCGCTGACGAGCTTGCCTTCGTAGTCGTTGACCGCGACGAACGTCGCGAGTTCAATGATGCGGCGCAGCGTCGCGCCGTCGAACAGCGGCAGCCCCTGGCCCGGATCGAAGACGAACGGGATGCCGGCTTTCGCGAACTGTTCGGCGTGCTGCACCATCCCGTCGAAGCCGTCCGGCGCGACGATGCCGAGCTTCACACCGGGCACTTCGTCCGCGCGATTCAGGTGCGACTGCATCATCGCGCCCGGATGGAAGGCCGTGATCTGATTGTTGTCGAGATCGGTCGTGATCATCGCCTGCGCGGTGTGCGAATCGGGCACCACGCGCACGTTTTCCTTCGACAGGCCGAGATCGTCGAGGCGCTCGAGGTAGCGGTCCGCGTCGTTCGCGCCGACCGTCGCCATGATCCGCGCGTCGCCGCCGAGCATGTGCAGCGCGTACGCGATGTTGCCCGCGCAGCCGCCGAACTCGCGACGCATCGTCGGCACGAGGAAGCTCACGTTGAGCAGGTGAACCTGGTCGGGCAGAATGTGCTCGCGAAACCGGCCTTCGAAAGTCATGATGTTGTCGTAGGCGAGCGAGCCGCAGATCAGCGTAGTCAAGGCGTGCGTTCCTGTAGAGAGCAATGGGAAGCGGCCGCCCGGCGCGCGCGTCGGACTCGAGCGCGCGCGGCCCGGCGGCAGCGGGTTACTTCAGTGCGGCGAGCGCCGCGTCGTAGTTCGGTTCGTCCTTGATCTCGCCGACGAGCTGCGAATGGATCACCTTGTTCTGCTCGTCGAGCACGACCACCGCGCGCGCGGTCAGCCCGTTCAGCGGGCCGCTCGTCACGTCGACGCCGTACGCATTCGCGAACGCGCGGCCGCCGCGGAACGTCGAAGCGGTGACGACGTTCGCGAGCCCTTCGGTCGTGCAGAAGCGCGTGGCCGCGAACGGCAGGTCGCCGGACACGACGATCACGACGGTGTTGTCGAGCGACGAAGCCGCTTCGTTGAACTTGCGGGTCGACGTCGCGCAGGTCGGCGTGTCGAGGCTCGGTACGATGTTCAGCACCTTGCGCTTGCCGGCGAAGCTGGCGAGCGTCAGATCGGCGAGGTCCTTGCCGACCAGCTTGAAGTCGGGCGCCTGCGAGCCGACGGCCGGGAACGTGCCGGCGAGATCGATCGGGTTGCCACCCAGCGTAACTTTGCTCATGTTCGTGCTCCGAAGTAGCGCGCCGCTCGGGCGCGCGGGTTGAGACGGGCGCGCACGCGCGCGCCGCGATGCGTCACGGATAGAAGATCTGGACGCGGAAATTCGATGCGGGCGCGCCGTTCGTCTCGACGCGGACGATCATCGTCTGCGTCGTGCCGGCCGCCAGCCCGGCGTCGATCGGCATGCCCGGCCGTACGTAGTCGCGCGGGGCAAGCACGCGACGCGCGGTTACGCGGCTGGCATCGTCGAGCAGCGTCAGCTCGAGCGACGGGTACGCGAGCGCGACGCGGTAACGGTTCGTTAGCGGCACCTTCAGCTCGAGCACGCGCGGTCCGTCCAGCTGGCGCAGGTCGGTTGCGTCGAGGCGCAGTCCGTCGATCGCGCGCGGCGGCGCGACCGTGCAGCCGAGCGGCGCGCATGCGTGCCGGAACCAGCTTTGCGTAATCGGCCAGTAGATCATCAGCGATTCGCGCTGCCACCATGCGAGCTGCGCGACGAGCAGCACTGCGAGCGCCGCAGCGACGAGGCCGCCGAAAAAGCCGCCCAGCATTCCGCGTCGCGGCGTCACGCGCGCTTCGCGCGTAACGGCGAAGTGCGGACGGTCGTCGTCGGACAGTGCAGCGGGGAACGGGCTCGACGATGCGCCGGCGGTCGATGCCGGCGGTGCGGCGACTGCTTCGGCGTCGTCGGTGTCGCCGGCATTTGCAGCCGGCGTGGACGCATGCGAAGTGGCGGCCGGTTCGGCGCCGCGCGCAAAACGAGGCTCGCGCGGCGCTTCGGAAGCGTCGGCCGCGGCGTATCGGTCGCTGTCGCTGGATTCGACGCGCGCCGCATCGTCGCGACCGGTTTCGGCATCGCGGTCGGCGTCAAGGTCCGGAACGTGTGCGACGAAGCGCGGTTCGCGCGGATCGTCCGCGGACGGCGGCGGTGCGACGGACGGCGTCGCGGCAGCGCGCAGCACCGGTTCGTCCGCGGCGGCCGGCGACGTGGCGGAACCGTCGACCGGCGCGTCGGCTGAATCGACCGGGTCCGGTTGCGACGCGGCCGCCGTCGACGATACGGATGTGCCGGCCAGACGAACGACGCCGGCGTGCGTCGTCGGGGCGGGCAGCGGCACCAGCGGCGTCGTGCGCACGGTGCGGCCGTTGTGCTCCAGGGACGGATCGACGCCGCCGTCCAGCCACGGCGCGAACATGTCCCAGCCTTCCGGCTTGTAGTCGGCGCGGGATGGCAGCTGCGCCGGCGTATCGTCGGTAAAGAGCCGTGGACGGGAAGCGGGCCGTTGCGGTGCGTGATTCGCGCGGGGCTCTGGTTCTGGTACTGCGGCTTCGGCCGCTGTGGGCGCTGGGTGCGTCGCGTGTTCGGCCTGCGTCGATTCGATCTGCGTTGGCCGTTCGGTCAACGGCGGCTCCGCCCGTGCCGACTCGGTGAGCGTCGGCTCGGCCGGCACCGGCCCGGATTGCTGCACGAATTCGGGAACGAGCGACTGCGACGCGTTGAAGATCTGCTCGCAGTGCCCGCAACGCACGAGTCCTTCGTGCAGCGACAACTGTTCCTGTTGCAGCCGAAAGACGGTTTCGCAATGAGGGCAGCGCGTCGCAAGAAGCATGTCGAGCCGGGCGGCCTGCTGGCCAGAGTGAAGGACAGCGCTATTCTAATGGCTTTCCCGCCGGGTTCCGGCGAGGCATACCCAACCTTCGTGTTCGCGCCACACCGAGATGTCGACATAGCGCGCGTAGACGGCCGCGACTTCGTCCGCCTGGCGCGCGAGCACGCCCGACAGCGCGATGCGCCCGCCCGGCTTCACCTTCGATGCGAGCATCGACGCCATCAGCTTCAGCGGATTCGACAGGATGTTCGCGACGACGATGTCGAATTCGCCGGTGGGGCATGCATCGGGCAGAGCGTACGTGACTTCCGCCCGGTTGCGCTCGCTGTTCTGCCGCGCCGATTCGACGGCCTGCGGGTCGATGTCGATGCCGACGACGGGATCCGCACCGCATTTCTTCGCGAGAATCGCGAGAATGCCGGAGCCGCAGCCGTAGTCGAGTACCGACTGGCCCGGCTTCACCGTCTGTTCGAGCCACTCCATGCACAGGCGCGTGGTCGGGTGGCTGCCGGTGCCGAACGCGAGGCCGGGGTCGAGTTCGAGGACGAGCGCGTCGGGATCGGGCGCGTCGTGCCACGACGGCACGACCCAGATCCGCTCGCCGATCGGAATCGGCTCGAACTGCGATTGGGTGACGCGCACCCAGTCCTGTTCCTCGACCTCGCGTACGTCGAACTTCGGCGTGTCGGCGATGCCGATCTCGTTCGCGGCCGCCGCGAGCAGCACGCCCGGCTCGTGATCGGGCGACAGCAGCGCGATCACGCGCGAGTGTTGCCACGCGGTGCGTTCGGGCTCGAGGCCCGGCTCGCCGAAGAGCGGCTGTTCGTCGGGCGTATCGGCGTCGGCGTCTTCGACCGACACCGACAGCGCGCCGAGTTCGAGCAGCGCGTCGGACAGCGCCTCCGCATGCTCGCGGGCCAGTTCGACGACGAGTTCGCGATAGCTCATGCTTACGCTTCTTCCGGCGCGACCTGCTGCTTCTGCGCGAGCCGGTTTTCGAGGTAGTGGATGCTGGTGCCGCCTTCGACGAACTTCGAGTCGATCATCAGTTCGCGGTGCAGCGGGATGTTGGTCTGAATGCCTTCGACCACCATTTCCGACAGCGCGATGCGCATCCGGCTGATCGCCTGCTCGCGCGTCGCGCCGTAGGTGATGAGCTTGCCGATCATCGAATCGTAGTTCGGCGGCACGAAATAGCCGTTGTACGCGTGCGAATCGACGCGCACGCCGGGGCCGCCCGGCGTATGCCACGACGTGATCCGGCCCGGCGACGGCGTGAACTTGAACGGATCTTCCGCGTTGATCCGGCATTCGATCGCATGTCCGCGGAACTGGATGTCGCGCTGGCGCAGCGCGAGCTTCTCGCCGGCCGCGATGCGGATCTGCTCCTGCACGATGTCGACGCCGGTAATCATTTCCGACACCGGATGCTCGACCTGCACGCGCGTGTTCATCTCGATGAAGTAGAACTCGCCGTTTTCGTACAGGAATTCGAACGTGCCGGCCCCGAGGTAGCCCATCTTCTTGCACGCGTCCGCGCAGCGATCGCCGATCCGGTCGATCAGCCGGCGCGGAATGCCGGGCGCCGGCGCTTCCTCGATCACCTTCTGATGGCGGCGCTGCATCGAGCAGTCGCGCTCGCCGAGCCAGATCGCGTTCTTGTGCGCGTCGGACAGCACCTGGATCTCGATGTGGCGCGGGTTCTCGAGAAACTTCTCCATGTATACCTGCGGGTTGCCGAACGCGCGGCCGGCTTCCTCGCGGGTCATGTTCACCGCGTTGACGAGCGCGGCCTCGGTATGCACGACGCGCATCCCGCGGCCGCCGCCGCCGCCCGCGGCCTTGATGATGACCGGATAGCCGATCGCGCGCGCAATCTTCACGATCTCCTTCGGATCGTCCGGCAACGCGCCTTCCGAACCCGGCACGCACGGCACGCCGGTCTTGATCATCGTCTGCTTCGCGGTGACCTTGTCGCCCATCAGGCGGATCGTCTCCGGACGCGGGCCGATGAACGTGAAGCCCGACTGCTCGACGCGTTCCGCGAAGTCCGCGTTTTCCGACAGGAAGCCGTAGCCGGGGTGAATCGCCTCGGCGTCGGTGACTTCCGCCGCGCTGATCAGCGCGGGCATGTTCAGGTAGCTCAGGTTCGACGGGGCCGGGCCGATGCAGACGGCTTCGTCCGCGAGGCGCACGTACTTGGCCTCCTTGTCGGCTTCCGAGTAGACGACCACCGTCTTGACGCCGAGCTCGCGGCACGCGCGCTGGATGCGCAGAGCGATTTCGCCGCGGTTGGCAATGAGGATTTTTTCAAACATAGCGAGTATTCGTCTCTTCGAGGGGCGCGCGAACGGCGCCTGGCGAGCATCGGCGGCGCGCAGCGGCGCCGCGCGGCGGGCTTAGCCGATCACGAACAGCGGCTGGCCGTATTCGACGGCCTGGCCGTTCTCGACGAGGATTTCCTTGATCACGCCGGTCTTGTCCGACTCGATCTCGTTGAGCAGCTTCATCGCTTCGATGATGCAGAGGGTCTGGCCTTCCTTCACCGAGTCGCCGACCTGGACGAACGGATCCGCGCCGGGCGACGGTGCGCGGTAGAACGTGCCGACCATCGGCGACGTCACGACGTGGCCTTGCGGCGCGGCCGGCGCTGCGGCGGCACCGGCGGCCGGTGCGGCAGCTGCCGCGCCTTCGGCCGGCAGCGCGACCGACTGCGCGGGCGCGCTGACCTGCGGGGCAAATCCGCCCGTCGGCTGCACGTAGACCGGCGGTGCGTTCTTCACGATGCGCACCTTGCCTTCGCCTTCCGTCACTTCCAGCTCGGAGATGCCGGATTCGGAGACGAGGTCGATCAGAGTTTTCAGCTTACGAAGATCCATCGGGAATTCCCCTTTCAATACGTGAAGGCGCCGGTCGGGCCGGCGCTGAATCTAGATCGCGGAATCAGCCGCGCGGCGCGCCTGCCAGCTTGTCCAGCGCGTACTCGAGCGCGTACAGATAACCTTTCCAGCCGAGCCCGCAGATCACGCCTTCGGCCTGGTCGGAAAAGTAGGAGTGGTGCCTGAACGCTTCGCGGCGATGCACGTTCGACAGATGAATCTCGACGAACGGAATGCCGACGCCGGCCAGCGCGTCCCGGATCGCGACGCTCGTATGCGTGTACGCGGCCGGGTTGATCAGGATGAAATCGGTCTGTTCCTCCCGCGCCGCCTGGATGCGATCGACGAGCGCGCCTTCGTGGTTGCTCTGGAACGACGACAGTTCGACGCCGGCTTCGTGCGCCCGCGCGGCAAGCGCCTGATCGATCTGCGCGAGCGTGACGCGGCCGTACACCTCCGGTTCCCGGGTGCCGAGAAGGTTCAGGTTCGGGCCGTGCAGCACCAGCAATCGTGTCATGGTCGCTTCTAATTCTGCGGAATTGCGCGCACTTTAGCGCTATTTAGAGAAATTTGTCTAGTTTTGCCGAACGGCCAGGTGCGCGCGGGCTGCAAGAATTACCGGTATGAGCGCGAAGTGCCGGCGAATTTGCGCGGAACGCGCGCGATCGACATGCCAATTGCCGTCAACGCGCGCGATGCCGATCCCGCAGCTTACAGCACGTCGAGCGTCTTTTTCAGTTCGGCCGGTTGGATTTGTCCTAATTTTGTCTCGCGAACCTTGCCGGTCTCGTCGATGACGACCGTGAACGGCAGCGCGCCTGCCGTATTGCCGAAATTGCGGGCCAGATCTGCGCCCGCATATCCGCTGATGAAAACCGGATAGTCGACCTTCACCTTCTGCAGGAACGTCTTCACGTTTTGCTCGGAATCGACGCCGATTCCAACGAAACGGATTCCCTTCTGCTTGTATTGATGCGACAACGCGACGAGTTCGGGCATTTCCTCGACGCACGGGCCGCACCATGATGCCCAGAAATTGACGACGACTTTCTGGCCCTTGAACGACGCCAGCGTGACGGGCTTGCCGTCGACACCGGTCAGCGACGCGGCCCACAGCTGCTCGACGGGGCTGCGCTGGGCCGGGGCGGCGACGGCGGTTGCGTCGTCGTGACTGCCGCGGAACCAATGGCCGGCGGCGATTCCGCCGGCGACGGCGGCGGCCGCGACCACCGCGAGCGCCAACATGCGTTTGATCATCATCGTGTCGAAATCATTGCGGTGCGGAAGGGGCGCTGCCTGCGTCGACCAGCGCCCGCAGCGCGGCGGCGTCGGCGCGGGCGACGCGGCCGCGCGCATCGGCTTTCACCGCGCCGCGCAGATCGTCGCTTGCGTACAGCGCGACGTGAACGCCGATCGCGTCGACGTCGCGGCGCGGGCGCCACAGGAAGCTCAGCGTCTCGACGTCGCCGCGGCCGGCGAAATGCCGCGTCTCGGATACGTCGTACTGGACGTTCTGGTTCAGCAGGTAGATCGCGACGTCCTTCGGGTTGTCGGTAAAGATCTGCAAATGAATGTCCGAATGCGCGTTCGCGGTGCCGTTGAGCACCGCGCCCGTCACATACGGATTGAAATCGGCGAGCCGGCGCATCCAGTCGAGCGCGATCTCGCGCAGCTGGCGCAGTTCGTCCGGCTGCGTGTCGCTCTGGAACAGCGCCAGATATTCGCGCAGTTCTTCCTCGATCTGGTCGTTATCCGGCAGCCATTCGCCGGCAACGCGCGAGTCGCCGAGCAGCTGACGCGCGGCCTTGCGCTTCGCGGCGGCGTAATCGAGTCCGTCCTCCGCGATTAGGCGCGCAGCGGACTGGGCGATTTCCTCGCGGACGCGCCGCGGGTCGACAAGAGGTTTGCGAGACATGATCCGGCAATCATACTCGATCGCCGCGGCGCCCGAACGCGCGGCGGCCGCGCGCCGCACGGCATCCGCGCGGGCGCTCGGGCCGGCGGGTAAGGCGGACCGTCAGTTACAATGGCGGTCTGTGTCGCGGCGGCGAACGCCGGCCGTGCGGGCTGTCCGGCGCGCCGCAGACCTTTCTTTCCGAATCGACGGCGCCCGGCGGCGCGAAAGCATTCATCTATGCACATCCACATTCTTGGCATCTGCGGCACCTTCATGGGCGGACTCGCCGTGCTCGCGCGCGAGGCAGGCCACACGGTGACGGGTTGCGACGCGGGCGTCTATCCGCCGATGAGCACGCAGCTCGAAGCGCAGGGCATCACGCTGATCGAGGGCTACAGCGCCGACCAGATCGACCTGAAGCCGGACCTGTTCGTCGTCGGCAACGTCGTCACGCGCGGCAATCCGCTGATGGAGGCGATCCTCGATCGCGGGTTGCCGTACGTCTCCGGTCCGCAGTGGCTCGGCGAACACGTGCTGGCCGGCAAATGGGTGCTCGCGGTCGCCGGCACGCACGGCAAGACGACCACGTCGTCGATGCTCGCGTGGCTGCTCGAGGACGCCGGCCTGAATCCGGGTTTCCTGATCGGCGGCGTGCCGCTGAACTTCGGCATATCGGCGCGGCTCACGGATTCGAGCTTCTTCGTGATCGAAGCGGACGAATACGACACCGCGTTCTTCGACAAGCGCTCGAAGTTCGTCCATTACCGGCCGCGCACCGCGGTGCTCAACAATCTCGAATTCGATCACGCCGACATCTTCCCCGATCTCGCGGCGATCGAGACGCAATTCCATCATCTGGTGCGCACCGTGCCGGGCGTCGGGCGGATCGTCACGAACGGTCGCGCCGGCGCGCTCGAGCGCGTGCTCGCCCGCGGCTGCTGGAGCGAAGTCGAGCGCTTCGGCGTCGACGGCGGCTGGCAGGCGCTCCCGGCGGAAGACGGCGTGCCGGTCGACGAGCGCTTCGCCGTGTATCGGCAGGCCGAGCGGGTTGGGGAAGTCGCGTGGCAGGTGCAGGGCGAGCACAACCGGATGAACGCGCTCGCGGCGATCGCCGCCGCGCGCCACGTTGGCGTGCCGCCCGCGCAGGCGGCCGCGTCGCTCGCGTCGTTCCGCAACGTGAAGCGGCGCATGGAAGTGCGCGGCAGCATCGACGGCGTGACGGTCTACGACGACTTCGCGCATCACCCGACCGCGATCGAAACCACGATCGCCGGCCTTCGTGCGCGCATCGGCCGGCAAAATTCCCGCATCCTCGCGGTACTCGAGCCGCGCTCGAACACGATGAAGCTCGGCGTGATGAAGGCCCAGCTGCCGGCGAGCCTCACCGACGCCGACCTCGTGTTCGGCTACGGCGCGCCGACCGGCCGCGACGCGCTCGGATGGAACCTCGCCGACGCGCTCGCGCCGCTCGGCGCCAAGGCGCGCGCGTTCGACGATCTCCATTTGCTCGTGAAGGCCGTCGTCAAAGCCGCGCGCCCCGGCGATCACGTGCTCGTGATGAGCAACGGCGGCTTCGGCGGCGTCCATCAGAAGCTGCTCGACGCGCTCGGGAGCCGCGCGTGATCCTGTATCTGCACGGCTTCCGGTCGTCGCCGGAGTCGCAGAAGGCGCGGCTGCTCGCCGCGCGCATGGCCGAACTCGGCCGCTCGGACGAATGGCGCTGCCCGTCGCTGTCGGTGTCGCCGCTCGACGCGATCGCCGTCGCGCAGGCCGAAGTCGCCGGCGCGACCGACGTGACGGTCGTCGGCAGCTCGCTCGGCGGCTATTACGCGACGTGGCTCGCGGAGCGGCACGGCTGGAAGGCGGTGCTGCTGAATCCGGCCATCGTTCCGCAGCGCGATCTCGAACGGTATCTCGGCGAACAGCCGCTGTGGCACGGCGGCGGTACGATCGTCGTCGAGCGTCGTCATCTGCACGAACTCGATGCGCTGCGCGTGCCGGCGATCACGCGTCCCGAACGCTACTATCTGTTCGCGGCGACCGGCGACGAGGTGCTCGACTACCGCGAGATGCTCGCGCATTACCCGGGTGCAAAAACGCGCGTGATCGAAGGCAGCGATCACGGAATCAGCGAATTTGCCGACTATGTCGACGACGTTCTCGCGTTTTGCGACGGTAAAGCGACATAAGCCGGCCGTGTGCCGAACGAATTCCCATCATCATGCGGCGCCGCCGACGCGGCGCCCGGCAGTTCTGAACGAGAGTACTGAGTGAACGTTTTCTTCGAGGAATCGGGCAGTTTCAAGGCGGGCAGCGTGCTGTCGCGCCAGGGCGACGCGTTTCAGGTCGAGCTGCCCGGCGGGCGGCGCGCGAAGGTCCGCGCGAAGGACGTGCTGATCGAATTCGAGAAGCCGGCCGCGGGCGAACTGATGCAGGAGGCCGATGCGGCCGCGCAGCAGATCGACCTGGATTTCCTGTGGGAATGCGCGCCGACCGAGGAATTCGCGTATACGGCGCTGGCCGACGAGTACTACGGCGCGGCGTCCGGCCCGGTCCAGCGCGCGGCGCTCGTGCTGCGGCTGCATGGCTCGCCCGTCTATTTCCGCCGCAAGGGGCGCGGTCAGTACCAGCGTGCGCCGGAAGAGCAGCTGAAGATGGCGCTCGCGTCGCTCGAGCGCAAGCGCCAGCAGGCGCTGGTGCAGGCGCAGTATGAAGAGGAGCTGAAGGCCGGCAAGCTGCCGGAAGCGTTCGCCGGCAAGGTGATCGGGCTGCTCACGCGGCCGGACAAGAATTCGATCGAATACAAGGCGCTGGAGGCCGCGGCCGGCGCGCGCGGCGTGTCGCCCGCCCGGCTGATGCTCGATTGCGGCGGGATTCCGTCCGCGCGTGCGCTGCACGAGGCGCGCTTTCTCGCGGAATTCTTCCCGCACGGCACCGGCTTTCCGCCGGTCACGGTCGGCAGCCTGCCGGACGATCTGCCGCGCGCGAACGTCGACGCGTTCTCGATCGACGACATCACGACGACCGAAATCGACGATGCGTTCTCGGTCGAGCATCTGACCGACGGCCGCGTGCGGGTCGGCGTGCACATCGCGGCGCCGGCGCTCGGCATCGCGCGCGGCGACGCGATCGACGCGATCGCGCGCACACGCCTGTCGACCGTCTACATGCCGGGCGACAAGATCACGATGCTGCCGGACAACGTCGTCGACGTGTTCACGCTGAAGGAAGGCGACTACCGGCCGGCGCTGTCGCTGTACATCATCGTCGACCGCGACACGCAGGAGATCGTCGCGAACGAGACGCGCGCCGAGCTCGTGTTCGTGAAGAACAACCTGCGCCACAACACGCTCGACGAGCTCGTCACGGAAGAGACGCTCGCGGCCGGCACCGGCGACTATCCGCACAAGGACGACATCGCGGTGCTGTGGCCGCTCGCGCAGGCGCTGTTCGAGAAGCGCCAGCAGGCGCGCGCCGGCTATGGGCTGAAGCGCGAAGTGCAGCGCAACACCGACTACAACTTCTACGTCGAAGGCGAGCACGTGACGATCACGCCGCGCCGCCGCGGTTCGCCGCTCGACCTGATCGTGTCCGAGCTCGCGATTCTCGCGAACTCGACGTGGGGCGCGTTCCTGCACGACCACACGGTGCCCGGCATCTACCGCACGCAGCGCGGCTTCGGCGCGCCGGGGCCGAAGCGCACGCGGATGCAGACGACCGCCGCACCGCACGAGGGGCTCGGCGTCGCGCAGTACGCGTGGAGCACGTCGCCGCTGCGCCGCTACGTCGACCTCGTGAACCAGTGGCAGCTGCTCGCGTGCGTGCAGCACGGCGTCACCGCGAAGCTCGCCGCGCCGTTCAAGCCGAAGGACGCGGACCTGTACGCGGTCGTGCAGGGCTTCGACGACACGTACAGCGCGTACGCCGACCATCAGCGCCGGATGGAATATTTCTGGTGCCTGCGCTGGCTCGCGCAGGAGCAGAAGAAGCAGGTCGTCGCGACCGTCGTGAAGGGCGATCTCGTGCGCCTCGAAGAGATCCCGCTGCTGCTGCACGTGCCGGCGCTCGGCGTGCATGCGCGCGGCACGCACGTGCTGCTCGAGGTGATGTCGCTCGACGAGTTGACGATCGAGGCGTCGGTGCGGCTGCTGAACGTGCTCGACGCGCCGGCCGTGACGGGCGGCGACGCGTCCGACGACGAAGACGATGCCGAAGGCGCCGACGATCGCGACGGCACGCTGATCGACGCGGAAGACGAAACGGCCGAGACCGAAGCGGAAGCGCTTGCCGAAGCGGACGGCGCGTCCGCCGGCGAAGGCGCTGAAGGCGACCGCGGCGCGAACGGCGCGGACGGCGCTGGCGGCGAGGGGCGCGCATCGTGAGCGTGGCCGCGTCGACGAGCGGCGCCGACCGCTACGTGGTGTTCGGCAACCCGGTGGCGCACAGCAAGTCGCCGTTCATCCATGCGCAGTTCGCCGCGCAGACCGGCGAGCCGATCGTATACGAGCACCGGCTCGCGCCGCTCGACGGCTTCGACGCGGCCGTGCGCGCGTTCGTCGCCGAAGGCGGGCGCGGCGCGAACGTGACGGTGCCGTTCAAGCTGGACGCGCATGCGCTCGCCGACACGCTGTCGCCGCGCGCGGCGGCGGCCGGCGCGGTGAACACGCTGCGCATCGACGCCGACGGCCGCATCCACGGCGACAACACCGACGGCGCCGGCCTCGTGCGCGACATCGAAACGAATCTCGGCGTGTCGCTCGCCGGCGCGCGCATCCTGCTGCTCGGCGCGGGCGGCGCCGCACGCGGCGTCGTGCTGCCGATGCTCGAGCGCGCGCCGCTGTCGATCACGATCGTGAACCGCACCGCGAGCAAGGCGGAGACGCTCGTCGGACAGTTCATGCAGGCCGCGCACGACGCGGGCTGTGTGCTGTCGGGCGGCGGCCCGACCGAGGTGCGCGCGCAGCCGTACGACGTGATCGTCAATGCGACGGCCGGCAGCCTCGATGCGGCATTGCCCGAATGCGACGCGGCGGCGTTCGGCCCGCACACGCTCGCGTACGACATGATGTACGGCGCCCAGCCGACCGTGTTCATGCAGCACGCGGCGTCGCTCGGCGCGCGCACGGCCGACGGGCTCGGGATGCTCGTCGAGCAGGCGGCCGAATCGTTCTATATCTGGCGCGGCGTGCGGCCGGACGGCGCGCCGGTGCTCGCGGCGCTGCGCCGCGCGCTCGCGGCGGGCTGAACGGAGCGCGGCACGTGGCGGCGGTGAGCGGCACGCGGCGTACGCAGGCGGTCGGCGCAACGCGCTGGCTCGCGTACGCTGCCGCGGTGTTCGCGGGCGCATGGCTCGCGACGCAGCTGTTCTATCTCGTGCAGATCGCGCTGTGGTCGTTCGTGAACCCGGCTTCGACCGCGTTCATGCGCACCGACGCGTGGTGGCTGTCGCGCGCGGAGCCGCCCGCGCGGATTCAGCATCAGTGGGTGCCGTACGACCAGATCTCGCGGAATCTGAAGCGCGCGATCATCGCGTCGGAAGACGCGACTTTCGCGACCAACAACGGCTACGACGTCGACGCGATCCTGCAGGCGTGGGAGAAGAACAAGGCGCGCGGGCGGATCGTCGCGGGCGGCTCGACGATCACGCAGCAGCTCGCGCGCAACCTGTTCCTGTCCCGCGAGAAGAGCTACATCCGCAAGGGGCAGGAGCTGATCATCACGTGGATGCTCGAAACCGTGCTCGACAAGGAGCGGATCTTCGAGATCTATCTGAACTCGGTCGAGTGGGGGCGCGGCGTGTACGGCGCCGAGGCGGCCGCCCGCTATTACTACAAGGTGCCCGCGAGCCGGCTCGGCGCGTGGCAATCGGCGCGCCTCGCGGTGATGCTGCCGAAGCCGCGGTGGTTCGACGCGCATCGCGGCTCCGCGTATCAGGCGCAGCGCGCGGCCGTGATCGCGCGCCGGATGGGTACGGCCGAGCTTCCGCAGTCGCAGTGAGCGGCGCGGCCACGCTGCCGTATCGTCCGTTTCTCCGCCGGCACGCCGCTTGGTGCGGCGCAGCGCGCGCGTGTCGCGCGCATCAAGCGCCCGATCCTTTAGACGAAATCGTCTATTTCGCTTCGCTGAGCAATGCCGCCGGCCGCGCGGCTTTGTTCGCCGGCATGACGTCGCGATCGCGTATTTTTAGTTTCGAAAACTAAACAAGAAAGCAATTGAAAGGCACGCGAAATACGACGTTTCGCGATTCGAAGCCCGCGTGAAAGGTGTGCGCCGCACCGCGTGCCGCGCGAATATTTCCAAATTTTTCAAAGCCGACCCGCTCGCGTATATTGGCCGGCGCCTCGGCTCATCGGCCGATCGGGGCGGGGGGCGGCTCATCAGGCCTGCTCGACACGACAACATCGAGAGAAGGAACGCAACGATGCCAGCTAACAAAGCGAAGCTGTTGTTGGGGGTGGTGTTTTCTTCGCTGATTCTCGCGGCCTGCAACGACGACGTGACGTCGTCGGCTCCGGCAAGCGTCGCGGATTCGGCCGATCCGGGCGGCCAGACCGACAGGCCGTACAACGATCCCAACCGTTATTCGTCGAGCGCGACCGCGTCGCTCGATCCGTCCGCCGCGGTCGAAAAAGCCGCCGTCACGCATCACCAGATCACGCTGAACGGGCAGACGATCCGCTACACGGCGACGGCCGGCCATCTCGTCGCGCGCGATCCGCAAACGGGCGCGCCCGAAGCGTCGTTCTTCTACGTCGCCTATACCGCCGACAACCAGCCGGCCGCGAAGCGGCCCGTCACGTTCCTGTACAACGGCGGGCCGGGCTCGGCATCGGTCTGGCTGCATCTCGGTTCGTTCGGGCCGAAGCGGATCCAGACCGGCGATCCGATTGCCGGCACGGCGTCGTTTCCGTTCGTCGACAACGCGGAAAGCCTGCTCGATACGACCGACCTCGTGTTCGTCGACGCGATCGGCACCGGGTATTCGGAGGCGATCGCGCCGAACACGAACCAGACGTTCTGGGGCGTCGATCAGGACGCCGGCGCATTCCGCGATTTCGTGGTCCGCTATCTGAACGCGAACCAGCGCAACGCTTCGCCGAAATACCTGTTCGGCGAGTCGTACGGCACGCCGCGCACCGACGTGCTCGCGAACCTGCTCGAGACGGCCGGCGTGAATCTGGCCGGCATCGTGCTGCAGTCGTCGATCCTGAACTACAACACGAACTGCGACATGGCGAGCGACTACGTCGGCAACTCGAACAACGGCGCGAGCCCGGTCAGCTGCGCGGGCTTCGTGCCGTCGTACGGCACGGTCGGCGCGTACTACCAGCTCGACAATCCGAATCCGTCGAACCTGCCGCAGTATGCAGACCAGATGCGCGCGCTCACGTCGGGCAGCTACGCGCCTGCGGTGAACGCATATCTGGCGAGCCATACGCCGCCGTCGCCGAGCCTCGTGACGACGATGGCGAACGCGACGGGCGTGAAGCCGGCGCTGTGGAACGCCGACTTCAACGTGGTGCCGACGTTCTTCGACAACAGCTTCCAGGTGTCGCTGATTCCGGGCACGCTGATCGGCCGCTACGACGCGCGCGTGAACGTGCCGATATCGAGCCCGCTCGCGGCGGACGGCGACCCGTCGAGCACGTTCATCACGAAGCCGTTCACCGACACGATCGGCAGCTACCTGCCGAACGTGCTGAAGTACAGCGCGCAGTCGGCCTATTCGGTCAGCAGCAACGCGATCCAGACGTGGGACTGGACGCACGACGGGCTGTCGATGCCCGACACGATTCCCGATCTCGCGGCGGCGCTGACGCTGAATCCGTCGCTGAAAGTGCTGTCGCTGAACGGGTATCACGACATCGCGACGCCGTTCTATCAGACCGAGCTCGACCTCGCGCGGCTCGGCTCGCAACCGAACCTGACGATCAAGGACTATCAGGGCGGACACATGGTGTATCTCGACGATACGTCGCGTCCGCAGGAGAAGGCCGATCTCGTGACCTTCTACAACGCGGCCGCGCACTGATGCATGCGAGCCCGACGCGCGTGCGGCGCGTCGCCGGCCGTCGACGCCTCATTCCAGACTGGAGCCTGATATGACGAAACGTTTCCTCGCCTTTGCCGCGGCGCTCGCGTGCGCGGGCATTGCCGTCTCCGTTTCCGCGTTCGCGCAGGCCAGCGCCGCCGACACGCCGGCACGCGCGCGCCAGGCGCAGCTCGGCGATCCGTACGTGCCGCCGGCCGCGCGCAAGCCGACCGCCGGCACGCAGACGACCGGCGCCGCGCTGCACGCGCAGGTGGTGCGCAAGCTCGCGCGGCAGTTCGGCGCGGCCGACACGCAGAACACCGGTTCGATCACCGAGGCGCAGGCGCGCGCGGCCGGCCTTGGCTACGTCGCGAACCACTTCCGGCAGATCGACGCGAGCGGCAGCGGCCGCGTGTCGTTCGCCGACGTGCAGCGCTACATGCAGGCGCGCAGCGCGAACCGGCAGTAAGCGCGTGCGGCGCTCGACGGGGGCGGAACCTGCGGCAACGCGGGCTCCGCCCCCGCGCACGTCGCGCGGGCCGCGGCGCCGGCCGCCTACCGCATTTCTTCTCAATATCTGGACAACGCCTTCAAATATTGGAGACGCGTGCATGCGCTCCTACAATCCGAAGCACATCGACAGCTTCGGACCCACGCATCGCGCGGCGCCCGACGCACACGGAGACACATTCCATGAAGTTCGCCGGGCGCCTTCCTCGGTGCATCGACTGCCGCCTCGTCGCGACGCCGGACGCGGTTCCGGCCGCGCGCGAGCGGTTTCACCGATTCCGTTGAAGCCATCCGCCCATGACCAAGATGCCCGATTCCCTCGCCCTCGACGGCCGGCGTGCGACGCCGGACGATACCGCGTCGCTGACCGACAGCATCGGCGCGACGAGCACGCCGCTCGATCTGGCCGCGCAGCAGGCCGGCACGCAGACGCTGCTGCGCGGTCTCGCGATTCTGGAAGCGATCGCGAACGGCGCGCGCGACATGCGCTCGATCGGCGCCGCGCTCGGCACGACGCGCAGCACGACGCACCGGCTCGTCAGCAGCCTCGTGCAGGCGCGCTACCTGCGTCAGGTGCAGGGCGGCTACCTGCTCGGCCCGAAGCTGATCGAGCTCGGCACGATCGCGCTCGAGCAGATGCCGCTGACGGCGGTCGCCCGCCCGCATCTCGAAGCGCTCGCGGAAGCGACGCTCGACACGATCCATCTCGGCGTGCGCGACGGCGACGACGTGCTGTACATCGACAAGATTCCCGGCACACGCGGCCTCGAGATGCGCTCGCGCGTCGGCCACCGGATGCCGCTTGCGTCGACCGGCATCGGCAAGGCGATGATGCTCGACCTCGATCCCGAGCTGTGGCGCTCGCTGTTCGAGGCGGCGCGGCGCGCGCTGGCCGGCGTCAACTTCAAGCCGGACAACCGGCCCGAAACGAACGCGTTCCTGCAGCGCATGGCGCATTACGCGGCCGGCGGCTATACGTTCGACCTCGAGGAGAACGAGGCGTCGATCCGCTGCGTGGCTGCACCGATCCGCGACGCGTCGGGCGCGATCGTCGCGGCCGTGTCGGTCGCGAGCACGATTCCGTACATGCCGCGCGACCGGATGGACGAACTGATTCCGCTCGTGCAGCGCGAGGCGCGAGCCATTTCCGCGGAACTGGGCTGGAGCCCGCCGCAGGGTACCCGCAGGATCAAACGATGACGAATCCGACCCGGCCCGCTCCGGAAGCCAGCACGGCCGCCCCGGCGCTGATCGCGCTCGACTGGGGCACGACGTCGTTGCGTGCGTATCTGTACGACGCGCACGGCGCGCTCATCGACACGCGCGGCCGCGCGGCCGGCGTGATGCACGTGCCGGCCGGCGGCGCGCGCGCGTTCGACGCGGTGTTCGAGGACGCCTGCGGCGACTGGCTCGATCGTGCGCCCGGCGTGCCGGTGCTCGCGGCCGGGATGGTCGGCAGCGCGCAGGGCTGGCGGGAGGCACCGTACGTCGCGGTGCCGGCCGGCGCCGACGCGCTCGTCGCGGGCCTCGTCACGGTGACGACCGCGCGCGGCACGACGGTGTCGATCGTGCCCGGCGTGATCGCGACGGGCGAGCTGCCCGACGTGATGCGCGGCGAGGAAACGCAGATCTTCGGCGCGCTCGCAGGCGACGCCACGCTCGATGCCGATTCTTCGGGGATCCTCATCGGGCTGCCGGGCACGCATGCGAAGTGGGCGTGGGTGAAGGGCGGCCTGATCGAGCGGTTTCAGACCTTCATGACCGGCGAGCTGTTCGCCGCACTGCGCGACCACACGATCCTCGGCCGCACGATGCGTGCCGGCGCGTCGCCCGATCGCGCGGCATTCGAGCGCGGCGTGTCGGTCGCGCGCGGCGCGCAGCGCACCGGGCTGCTCGCGACGATCTTCAGCACGCGCACGCTCGGGCTGACCGACCGGCTCACGCCGGACGCGCAGGGCGACTACCTGTCCGGGCTGCTGATCGGCCACGAACTGAACGCGCTCGACGCGATGCTCGCCGAGCGCGGCGTCGCGCTCGCGAATCAGCCGCTGCTGCTGATCGGCGACGGTGCGCTGTGCGCGCGCTACGTCGATGCGCTGCGCGTCTTCGGCTGCACGCATGCGCGCATCGTCGCGCATGCGACCGAGCGCGGACTGTGGCAGATCGCGTCGCGCGCCGGACTCGTGCGCGCGGACGGCGAGCCCGTCTGCGCCGACCAATGAACCGATTGCGGAGGAACCCTTTCATGCCGTCCGACCTTACGCTGCCCGCCCCGTACTCGCCGCACGCCGCGCTGATGCGCGCGCTCGACGCGTGCCCGCTGGTCGCGATCCTGCGCGGGATCACGCCGGCCGAAGCGGTCGATCATGGCCACGCGCTTTACGAAGCCGGCTTCCGGATCGTCGAAGTGCCGCTCAACTCGCCGGAGCCGTTCGACAGCATCGCGGCGCTGCGCCGCGCGCTGCCCGACGACATGATCGTCGGCGCCGGCACCGTGCTGCGTGCGGAATTCGTCGACCGTGTCGAGGACGCGGGCGGCGCGCTGATCGTGATGCCGCACAGCGACGCGGCGGTGATTCGCCGCGCGCGCGAGCGCGGGCTTGCGAGCGCGCCGGGCGTCGCGACGCCGACCGAGGCGTTCGCGGCGCTGACGAACGGTGCCGACGTGCTGAAGATGTTCCCGGCCGAGCAGCTCGGCGTGCCGGTCGTGAAGGCGTGGCGCGCGGTGATCGACCGCGCGGTGCCGCTGATTCCGGTCGGCGGGATCGCGCCGGACAACATGCAGCCGTTCCTCGCGGCCGGCGCGAACGGCTTCGGCCTCGGTTCGGCGCTGTACCGGCCCGGCCAGTCCGCCGACACGACCGCCGCGAATGCGCGCGCGTTCGTGGCCGGCCTGCGCGCGGCGCGCGACGGAGCCGCATGATGGACCGTCTTGCCGGCAAGGTCGCGATGGTGACGGGCGCGGGCCGCGGAATCGGCGCGGCGATCGCGCTCGCGTTCGCACGCGAAGGCGCGGCGGTCGCGCTTGCCGACGTCGACTTCCCGCACGCGCAGCGCACGGCAGCCGAGATCGCGGGCGCGATCGACGGCGCCCGCGTGCTGCCGGTGCAGGCGGACGTCACGCGGCAGGACGCGGTGCGCGACGCGCTCGCGCAGACCGAAGCGGCGTTCGGCCCGCTCGACGTGCTCGTGAACAACGCCGGCATCAACGTGTTCGCCGATCCGCTGACGATGACCGACGAAGACTGGCGCCGCTGCTTCGCGGTGGATCTCGACGGCGTATGGCACGGCTGCCGCGCGGCGCTGCCGGGAATGGTCGAGCGCGGCCGCGGCAGCATCGTGAACATCGCGTCGACGCATGCGTTCCGCATCATTCCGGGCTGCTTTCCGTACCCGGTCGCGAAGCACGGCGTGCTCGGCCTCACGCGCGCGCTCGGCATCGAGTACGCGGCGCGCAACGTGCGCGTGAACGCGATCGCGCCCGGCTACATCGAGACGCAGCTCACGCACGACTGGTGGGACGCGCAGCCCGATCCGGACGCTGCGCGCGCCGAGACGCTCGCGCTGCAGCCGATGAAGCGGATCGGCCGGCCCGACGAAGTCGCGATGACGGCCGTGTTCCTCGCGTCCGACGAGGCGCCGTTCATCAATGCCGCGTGCATCACCGTCGACGGCGGGCGCGCGGCGCTGTATCACGACTGACACGATCGACGTAACGATTCGAAAGACCGCACGTGCGACGGCCGCGCGCACGCCGCGTCGAAACCAACAAGCGGCTTGCATCCTGTTCGATGAAAACAAGGAGACACTGGAGATGAAACGCAGAACGTTCGTAACGCTGGCCGCCGCGGCCGCGGTGGTGATGGGGAGCCCGGTCGCGCACGCGGCCGATCCGGTCAAGATCGGCTTTCTGGTGAAGCAGCCGGAAGAACCGTGGTTCCAGGACGAGTGGAAGTTCGCCGAGATCGCCGCGAAGGACAAGGGCTTCACGCTCGTGAAGATCGGCGCGCCGTCCGGCGAGAAGGTGATGAGCGCGATCGACAACCTCGCCGCGCAGAAGGCGCAGGGCTTCATCATCTGCACGCCGGACGTGAAGCTCGGGCCGGGCATCGTCGCGAAGGCGAAGTCGCACAACCTGAAGATGATGACGGTCGACGATCGCCTCGTCGACGGCGCGGGCAAGCCGATCGAGTCGGTGCCGCACATGGGGATCTCCGCGTACAACATCGGCAAGCAGGTCGGCGACGGCATCGCGGCCGAGATCAAGAAGCGCGGCTGGAACATGAAGGAAGTCGGCGCGATCGACATCACGTACGAGCAGCTGCCGACCGCGCACGACCGCACGACGGGCGCGACCGACGCGCTGGTGGCCGCGGGCTTTCCGAAGGCGAACGTGATCGCGGCGCCGCAGGCGAAGACCGACACCGAGAACGCGTTCAACGCGGCGAACATCGCGCTCACGAAGAACCCGCAGTTCAAGCACTGGGTCGCATACGGCCTGAACGACGAGGCCGTGCTCGGCGCGGTGCGCGCGGCCGAAGGGCGCGGCTTCAAGGCGGCCGACATGATCGGCATCGGCATCGGCGGCTCCGATTCGGCGCTCAACGAGTTCAAGAAGCCGCAACCGACGGGCTTCTTCGGCACCGTGATCATCAGCCCGAAGCGCCACGGCGAGGAAACCTCCGAGCTGATGTACACATGGATCACGCAAGGCAAGGCGCCGCCGCCGCTGACGCTGACCACCGGCATGCTGGCGACGCGCGACAACGTGACGAAGGTGCGCGAGGAGATGGGGCTCGCGTCGAAGTAAGCGGCCCGCGCGGCTGCCGCGGCAACGCGGCGGCAGCCGGCGGTCGATCGGATTCTGGAAGTGGAGAGGCGACGTGTCAGCGGCACTGCGTTTTGACAATATCGGCAAGGTATTTCCCGGCGTGCGCGCGCTCGACGGCATTTCGTTCGACGTGCATGCGGGCCAGGTGCACGGCCTGATGGGCGAGAACGGCGCGGGCAAGTCGACGCTGCTGAAGATTCTCGGCGGCG
The DNA here is from genome assembly GCF_902499135.1 of Burkholderia dolosa. GTDB lineage: Bacteria > Pseudomonadota > Gammaproteobacteria > Burkholderiales > Burkholderiaceae > Burkholderia > Burkholderia dolosa. The sequence continues at coordinate 8,013 of NZ_CABVPR010000020.1, read as the reverse complement.
AATACCAGCCCGATGCGGGCAGCGTGCTGGTCGACGGCCGGCCCGTGCATTTCGCGAATGCGGCGGCGTCGATCGCGGCCGGCATCGCGGTGATTCACCAGGAACTGCAGTACGTGCCGGACCTGACGGTCGCGGAGAACCTGCTGCTCGGGCGGCTGCCGAACGCGTTCGGCTGGGTCAGGAAGCGCGACGCGAAGCGTCACGTGCGCGAATGGCTCGGCACGATGGGCGTCGATCTCGACCCCGACGCGCGGCTCGGCCGGCTGTCGATCGCGCAGCGGCAGATGGTCGAGATCTGCAAGGCGCTGATGCGCAACGCGCGCGTGATCGCGCTCGACGAACCGACGAGCTCGCTGTCGCACCGCGAGACCGAGGTGCTGTTCAAGCTCGTCGACGACTTGCGCGCGCAAGGCCGCGCGCTGATCTACATTTCGCACCGGATGGACGAGATCTACCGGCTGTGCGATGCGTGCACGATCTTTCGCGACGGGCGCAAGATCGCGTCGCATGCGTCGCTGGCCGACGTGCCGCGCGAGCGGCTCGTCGCGGAGATGGTCGGGCGCGAGATCGCCGACATCTACCATTACGCGCCGCGTCCGCTCGGCGACGTGCGGTTTTCCGCGGAAGGCATCGACGGCCCGGCGCTGCGCGAGCCGGCGAGCTTCTCGGTGCGCGCCGGCGAAATCGTCGGCTTCTTCGGCCTCGTCGGCGCCGGGCGCAGCGAGCTGATGCGGCTCGTGTACGGCGCCGATCGCAAGCGCGCGGGCGTGCTGACGCTCGACGGCGCGCGCATCGACGTGAAGCGCACCGGCGACGCGATCCGCCACGGGATCGTGCTGTGCCCGGAGGACCGCAAGGAAGAAGGGATCATCGCGATGGCGTCGGTCGCGGAGAACATCAACATCAGCTGCCGCCGTCATTCGCTGCGCGCGGGGCTGTTCATCGACCGCAAGGTGGAAACCGAAACGGCCGACCGCTTCATCCAGCGGCTGAAGATCAAGACGCCGAACCGGCGGCAGAAGATCCGCTTCCTGTCGGGCGGCAACCAGCAGAAGGCGATCCTGTCGCGCTGGCTCGCGGAGCCCGACCTGAAGGTCGTGATTCTCGACGAGCCGACGCGCGGAATCGACGTCGGCGCGAAGCACGAGATCTACGACGTGATCTACCGGCTCGCGGAGCGCGGCTGCGCGATCGTGATGGTGTCGTCGGAATTGCCGGAGGTGCTCGGCGTGTCCGACCGCATCGTCGTGATGCGCGAAGGCCGCATCGCGGGCGAACTGCCGCGCGAGCAGGCGAACGAGCATGCGGTGCTGAACCTCGCGTTGCCGCAGACGAGCGTCGCGCAAGCGGCCTGACGCGGGATACGCGATTCGAATCGAACGAGCGCGGCGCGGGCCGCGCGATGCAGGAGCAGGAGACATACCATGCAAGTCCGGGAAAACCTTGCCGGCGCAGCCGTGAAGCAGTCGGCCGACGCGCTGGTTCCACAGCCGAGCGACCGTCAGAAGTGGTGGCAGCAGCTCACCGAATACAGCCTGATCGCGATCTTCGCGGTGATGTTCATCACGATGTCGCTGACGGTCGATCACTTCTTCTCGATCGACAACATGCTCGGCCTCGCGCTGTCGATCTCGCAGATCGGGATGGTCGCGTGCACGATGATGTTCTGTCTCGCGTCGCGCGACTTCGACCTGTCGATCGGCTCGACCGTCGCGTTCGCCGGCGTGCTGTGCGCGATGGTGCTCAACGCGACCGACAACACGTTCGTCGCGATCGTCGCGGCGGTCGCCGCCGGCGCGGTGATCGGCTTCGTGAACGGCGCGGTGATCGCGTACCTGCGGATCAACGCGCTGATCACGACGCTCGCGACGATGGAGATCGTGCGCGGGCTCGGCTTCATCGTGTCGAAGGGGCAGGCGGTCGGCGTGTCGTCCGACACGTTCATCGCGCTCGGCGGGCTGTCGCTGTTCGGCGTATCGCTGCCGATCTGGGTCACGCTGCTGTGCTTCATCGTGTTCGGCGTGCTGCTGAACCAGACCGTGTACGGCCGCAACACGCTCGCGATCGGCGGCAACCCGGAGGCATCGCGCCTCGCGGGGATCAACGTCGAACGCACGCGCGTGTACATCTTCCTGATCCAGGGTGCGGTGACCGCGCTCGCCGGCGTGATCCTCGCATCGCGGATCACGTCCGGCCAGCCGAACGCCGCGCAGGGCTTCGAGCTGAACGTGATCTCCGCGTGCGTGCTCGGCGGCGTGTCGCTGATGGGCGGCCGCGCGACGATCTCCGGCGTCGTGATCGGCGTGCTGATCATGGGCACCGTCGAGAACGTGATGAACCTGCTGAACATCGACGCGTTCTACCAGTACCTCGTGCGCGGCGCGATCCTGCTCGCTGCCGTGCTGCTCGACCAGCTGAAGAACCGCGGCGTACGCGACTGACCGATTCCACGGAGACGAACCGCATGACCATCGACACTTCCGCGCAGGATCCGCACGCGCGCTTTGCGCGCTATCCGAGCCTCGAGGATCGCGCGGTGCTGATCACGGGCGGCGCGACCGGCATCGGCGCGTCGTTCGTCGAGCACTTCGCGCAGCAGGGCGCGCGCGTCGCGTTCGTCGATCTCGACGTCGACGCGGGCCGCGCGCTCGCCGAACGGCTCGCGCAATCGCGTCACGCGCCGCTGTTCATCCCGTGCGACCTGACCGACATCGACGCGCTGCGCGGCGCGATCGATGCGGCGCGCGCACGGATCGGCGCGATCGCGGTGCTGGTGAACAACGCGGCGAACGACGTGCGCCATGCGATCACCGACGTGACGCCCGCGTCGTTCGACGCCGGCATCGCGGTGAACCTGCGCCACCAGTTCTTCGCCGCGCAGGCGGTGATCGACGACATGAAGCAGCGCGGCGGCGGCTCGATCATCAACCTCGGTTCGATCAGCTGGATGCTGAAGAACGGCGGCTATCCGGTGTACGTGATGGCGAAGGCGGCCGTGCAGGGGCTCACGCGCGGTCTCGCGCGCGACCTCGGGCCGTTCGGCATCCGCGTGAACTCGCTGGTGCCCGGCTGGGTGATGACCGACAAGCAGCGCCGATTGTGGCTCGACGACGCGGGCCGCGCGGCGATCAAGGCCGGCCAGTGCCTCGACGCCGAGCTGCTGCCCGCCGATCTCGCGCGGATGGCGCTGTTCCTCGCGGCCGACGACAGCCGGATGATCACCGCTCAGGACGTGATCGTCGACGGCGGGTGGGCCTGAGCGTTCGCGCCGATTGCATCGTTTCTTCGACGAAGGAAGGGAGCCGATCATGACCGCCACGTCCTCGCGCGCATCGTCGTCCACGACCCAGTCTCGCCGCGCGCGTCTCGCGGCGGCCGCGCAGCCGGTCAGTCCCGGCCCGCAGACCGCCGCGCTCGCGCAGGGCGTCGGCGCCGCGCATGCGGCGGCCGTCACGCTGTCGAACGCGTCGCTGCGGCTCGACGTGCTGCCGCATCTGGGCGGCGGCATCGCGCGCTTCGACTGGCGCGGCGACAACGGCGCGCTCGTGCCGGTGTTTCGCCGCTGCGAGCATCCGGAGACTGCGACGGACCCGAACGCGCTCGCGTGCTATCCGCTGCTGCCTTACTCGAACCGGATCGGCGGCGGCCGCTTCGAATGCGACGGGCGCAGCATCGCGGTGCCGCGCAATCGCCGCGACGAAGCGCTGCCGATCCACGGCGACGGCTGGCTCGCGCGGTGGCAGGTGGACGATGCGACCGACACGACGCTGCAGCTGTCGCTCGATCGCGCGAGCGGCGCGCCGTACGCGTTCCGCGCGATTCAGTCGTTCGAGCTCGACGACACGACGCTGTCGATCGTGCTGACGATCGAGAATGCGGGCCGCGCGCGGCTGCCGTTCGGGCTCGGCGTGCATCCGTTCGTCGTGCGCGACGATGCGACCGAGCTGGCGGCTGCGGCGGACGGCTTGTGGCTGTCGGGCGCCGATTTCCTGCCGGTGCGGCACGTGAGCGTGCCGCCCGCGTGGCAGTTCGGCGTCGCGTATCCGCTGCCGGCGACGCTCGTCAATCATGCGTTCACCGGCTGGGGCGGCCGTGCGACGGTGAGCTGGCCGCGCCGCGGGCTCACGCTGACGGTCGCGGCCGATGCCGATGCGTACGTGCTGTATACGCCGCCGGGCGAGGATTTCTTCTGCTTCGAGCCGGTCGATCATCCGATCAACGCGGTGAATCTGCCGGGCGGCGCGGCCGCCAACGGGATGACGCTGCTCGCGCCGGGCGAGCGGCTCACGCGGCGCTTCGCGTTCACCGTCGAGCGCGCCGGTGCGCGCAGCGAAGCCGCCGCACGCGAGGCGAAGCGCCGACGCGGGTAAAATACGCGGCCTATCAACGGTTTGCCGCGAGTATCCGCCATGTCTTCCCCGCTTACTTTCATCGAATCGCTGCGCGCCGCCTGGCAGCGCACGAATTCGCTGCTGTGCGTCGGCCTCGATCCCGAGCCGTCGCGCTTTCCCGTGCAGTTCGACGGCCAGCCGGACGCGATCTTCGAATTCTGCCGGCAGATCGTCGATGCGACCGCGCAATACGCGAGCGCGTTCAAGCCGCAGATCGCGTATTTCGCCGCGCATCGCGCGGAAGAGCAGCTCGAGCGGCTGATCGCGCACATCCATCTGCAGCATCCGGGCCTGCCGGTGATCCTCGACGCGAAGCGCGGCGACATCGGCAGCACGGCCGAGCAGTACGCACGCGAGGCGTTCGAGCGCTATCGCGCAGATGCGGTGACGGTGAACCCGTACATGGGCTTCGACTCGGTCGAGCCGTACTTCGAACATGAAGGCAAGGGCGTGATCGTGCTGTGCCGCACGTCGAACCCCGGCGGCTCCGACCTGCAGTTCCTCGAAACGAACGCGGCCGGCCAGCCGGGCCGCCCGCTGTACCAGGTCGTCGCCGATCTCGCGGCGAACCGGTGGAACGCGAAGAGCGGCCAGCTCGCGCTCGTGGTCGGCGCGACGTTCCCGAAGGAGATCGAGATCGTGCGCGGGATCGTCGGCGACATGCCGCTGCTGATTCCGGGCATCGGCGCGCAGGGCGGCGACGTGCAGGCGACCGTGCACGCGGGCCGCACGGCCGACGGCACCGGAATGATGATCAACTCGTCGCGCGCGATCCTGTACGCGAGCAACGGCGACGATTTCGCCGAAGCCGCGGCGCTCGCCGCGCAGAAGACGCGCGACGCGATCAACGCGCATCGCTGAAGCATGACGGCCGCCCGCGCGGGCGGCCGATTTCCGCAGCCCGCGTCCGCGGGCGCGCCGCTCCTCCGACGCCCGCCGCGGTTGGCGCGCGCGAACAAGTTCCCGTCGCTTTCGTCTGCATGGCCGCGCGGCAATCGCGCGATGCTGCCGCTTGTCACCGATCCGTCACCGATCCGTCACCGGCAAGCCGAGAAAAGGAGCGACGCCATGCCCAAGCTGTCCCGACGTCTACTGACCGCGCTCGCCGCGTCGCTGTGCATGAGCTTCGCGCACGCGGCGGATCTCGCGCACTGGCCGGCCGACAGCGCGAAGGCGCTGAATGCGATGATCGCCGCACACGCGCATCGCGGCGACTACGCGGTATTCGACGCCGACAACACGACCTACCGCTACGACCTCGAGGAATCGCTGCTGCCGTATCTGGAGAACCGCGGCGTGCTGACGCGCGACACGCTCGACGCGTCGCTGAAGCTGATTCCGTTCAAGGATTCGGCCGACTACAAGGAATCGCTGACGAGCTACTACTACCGGCTCTGCGAGATCGACGACCTCGTCTGCTATCCGTGGATCGCGCAGGCGTTCGCCGGGCTGTCGCTCGCGGAGCTGAAGCGCCACGTCGACGCGATGCTCGCCGACGGCAAGCCGATTCCGATCCGCTACTGGCACGGCGACAAGGTCGTCGACGGCACCGTGAATCCGCCGCGCTTCTTCCGCGGAATGCAGGAGCTGTACAACGCGCTGCGCGAGAACGGGATCGACGTGTACGTGATGACGGCCGCGCACGAGGAGCTCGCGCGGCTCGTGCTGGCCGATCCGAAGTACGGCTACAACGTGAAGCCGCAGAACGTGATCGGCGTGACGACGCTGCTGCGCGATCCGGCGACCGGCGCGCTGACCACGTCGCGGCTGCAGATCAAGGCCGGCAAGTACGACGAAGCCGCGAACCGCAAGCTCGTGATCACGCCGTTCCTGATGAACCCGATGACGTGGTACGAAGGCAAGCTCGGCTCGATCGTCGGCTGGATCGACCAGTGGAAGAAGCCGGTGCTCGTCGCGGGCGACACGCCGGCGTCCGACGGCTACATGCTGCTGAACGCGACCGACGTCGCGCGCGGCGGCGTGCGCGTGTGGGTGAACAAGAAGGACAAGCAGATGACGCAGATCCGCGCGTGGTCCGACGAATCGGCCGCGAAGCAGGAGTCGCTCGGGCTGCCGGTGACGGCCGACAAGAACTGGATCGTCGTGAAGCCCGACGCGATCCAGTAAGCCGCGCGGGCCGGCCGTTAGCCTTCGCGTTCGTCGAGCAGCTTCAGCAGCCCGCGCAGCGCGTGCGCGGCCGCTTGCGTGCGGATCTGCTCGCGATCGCCCTTGAACACGAGCGTCTCGGCGTCGGTATGCAGCCGGTTGCTCCACGCGAACGACACGGTGCCGACCGGCTTGTGCTCGCTGCCGCCTCCCGGCCCTGCGATGCCGGTGACGGACAGCGCGACCTGCGCGCGGCTGTTGCGCAGCGCGCCTTCGGCCATCGCGCGCACGACCGGTTCGCTGACCGCGCCGTGCTTTTCGATCAGATCGGGCGGCACGCCGATCATCTCGCTCTTCGCCTGGTTCGAATACGTGACGAAGCCGCGCTCGAACCACTGGCTGCTGCCGGAGATGTCGGTGATCGCCGCGGCGATCATCCCGCCGGTGCAGGATTCGGCGGTGGCGAGCATCAGGTGCTCGTCACGCAGCTTGTTGCCTGCGCGGATCGCAAGCTGATGGACGACGGAATCGGTTGGCATGCGGATCGGGAAACGGAAGTCGGGAAACGGTCAGCCGGCGGCGGAGCGCCACAGCGCGATCACGAGCAGCGTCATGAACGCGGCGATCAGATCGTCGACCATGATGCCGAGCCCGCCTGTGAGCCGGCGCTCGAAATGCCGGATCGGCGGCGGCTTCAGCATGTCGAAGAAGCGGAACACGACGAACGCCCATAGCTGGCCGACGAACGTTGCCGGCGTGACGAACAGCATCACGAGCCAGATCGCGACGATCTCGTCCCAGACGATCGGGCCGGGATCGGCCGCGCCCATCTTGCGTGCGGTGAAACCGGTGACCCACATGCCGGCGACGAATCCGACCGCGATCAGCGCCCACCATTCGGGCACGGTCAGGTAGCGGTTCAGCGCGACGAACGTCAGCCAGCCGAGCAGCGAGCCGAACGTGCCGGGCATGAACGGCGCGAGCCCGCTGCCGAAGCCGAGCGACACGATGTGCGCCGGATGCGACAGCATGAAGCGTGCGCTCGCGCGCGCCGGTACGGGGCGCGCGGCGTGCGGTTCGGCGGCGGTCTGCGCGGGCGTCGGATCAGTCATGGAAGTGGTCGAAACCCTGCAACGTCAGAGCGAGGGGCGCGCCGGCGGCGTCGCGCCACGCGATCGCGGGCTGCTCCGACGGCGAGGACAGGCTGCGTATTGTACCGACTCGCGTGACCGGCACGCCGGCCTTCGCGCCGGCCGCTTCGACGGCCGCGCGCGCGGCCGCGGGCGCGGTGAAGCACAGTTCGTAGTCGTCGCCGCCCGCGAGCGTGCAGCGGCGCTGCACGTCGGGCGGCAGCGTCGCGAGCGCGGCGGAGCGCGGCACGGCGTCCGCATCGATTTCCGCGCGCACGTTCGAGCGCGTCAGGATGTGCCGAAGATCGCCGGCGAGGCCGTCCGAAACGTCGAGCGCCGCGTGCGCGATGCCCGCGAGCGCGAGCCCGAGCGCGACGCGCGGCTCG